>NZ_CP172838.1:681549-1363098 GCF_051200895.1 Candidatus Pelagibacter bacterium nBUS_44 | reverse complement strand
ATTAATAAAAAAAAATTAATTTATTTTTTATCTAAATATTTTTTTTGAATCAAACACAGATTGAATCGTTTATAGATTGAATCATAAAAACTATTTTTATTTACCAAATCTAGATATAGTTAAATATTGAAACTTTATTAATAGATGATGTGAATACTTGAAGTTGTTTCTATACGAACTTATAAAACTTTAAATTTATATCGCAGAAATCTTTTTGGATATTCTAGAAACGTTTCTTGACGCATTTTGTTTCTTAATAATCCCGGTCTTGGCAATTTTCATTAGTTCTGAATTCAATTTAGGCAAGAATTTTAGAGCTTCATCTTTTTTTTTATCATCAATTAAAAGGTTCATTTTTTTTAAAGCATTTCTAAATCTGCTTTTTCTAGCCTTATTAACAGCCGTTTGCTTAGATATTCTTCTAATTCTCTTAATTGCCGATTTTGTGTTTGCCATATCCGCAGGGGTATAACTTGAGAATTTATGGTGGTCAATAAAATAATTGGCTATTTTTGACAAGAATCACAAAAAAAAGTTGATCTATTTGAGGTTATTTTTTTTTTAATGAGATTAGAACATCCTAAATTTTTACACCGTTCTCCCTCTTGATGATAAACCTTAAATTCATTCTGAAAACCACCTTTTAATCCTGAGATATCCTTAAAATTTCTTATACTAGATCCACCCTTGCTTATAGCTTTGAGTAGAATTTTTCTACTGTTATTTATAATTTTTTGACATTCTTTTTTACTTAATAATTTTACTTTTTTGAATGGATTTATTTTGCTTAAAAATAGAATTTCACTAGCATAAATATTTCCTATTCCTGAAACAAATTTTTGATCAAGTAAAAAATTTTTTATATCTTTATTTTTTCCTTTAAAAAAATTGTAAACATAAGTTAGATTAAAACTCTTATCAAAAGGCTCAGGACCTAAATGGTAAAATCTTTTATTCAAGTCTAGATTATTTTTTATTAACTGGAAAAAACCAAATCTTCTTGGATCATTATAAACAATTCTAAAATTTTCAAAAATTAACTCAACATGATTATGTTTTTTTGGTAAAAAAGGAGAATTATAAAAACTAGTATTTGTAGGTTTGTTAACTAATTTATTATTTATTACGTGTATTGTTCCTGACATGCCAAGATGAATTAAGCAATAATTTTCTTTTGGCAGATAAATGATTAAATATTTAGAGAATCTTCCCACTTTAATTATTTTTTTGTTTTGAAAATAAGTAGCAAAGTTCGGTGGAATTTTTAATCTTAAATTTCTATTTCGTATTATTACTTTTTTAACCTTTTTTTGTTTGATTTTTTTATGAAGAGATTGTCTTACAATTTCTACTTCTGGTAATTCTGGCATTTCACACTATATTGAATATATATTTTTTTTTATGCAACAATATCTTCAAAATAAAAAAGGACTGGTAGAAGGTGTATTTGATCAGGTCTATAGTAAATATGACCTAATGAATGACTTTATGTCACTTGGCGTTCATAGATTTTGGAAAAAAAGCCTAATAAATATGATGAACCCCTCTTTAAATAAAAATTTCATCGATGTTGCTTGTGGAACTGGTGACATAGGCAAACTCTATTTAGATAGCACTGATAAAAATAGTAGAATTACCTGTGTGGATCCCAACAAAGGAATGGTAAGCCAAGGTAAACGAAAACTATCTAGTTATAAAAATATTAACTGGGTTATTTCTCCTGCAGAACAACTACCCTTCGAAGACAATAAATTTGATTTTTATACTATTAGTTTTGGACTAAGGAACACAAAAGATTTAAACAAAGCTCTTTCTGAGGCATATAGAGTTTTAAAACCAGGTGGAAGGTACTTGTGCTTAGAATTTTCAAAAATACAGAACTCAAATCTTGATTTTATTTATAAAAATTATTCAAAATTAATTCCAATCATTGGGCAATTTGTGGTTGGTAAAAAAGAGCCATATGAGTATTTAGTTAAAAGTATAGAACAATTTATTAATCAGGAAGAATTAATTGAATTAATGAAGAATAATAACTTTCAAAAATGCTCTTACAGAAATTTTTCTGGAGGGATTGTTTCAATTCATAGTGGATGGAAATATTAATGATTAAAAAATTTATAACTTTATTTAAGTTAGGAAGAAAAATTGCTAAATCTGATATACTAAGTATTGCTTCAAAGTTCCAAAAACCACCTTTTATAGTAACAATATTATTTCAATTGCTATCAATTTCTTTTTCTAAAAAAAATCAGCAAAACCTAAGTTTAAATGAGGGAGAAAGATTATCTAATTCTTTAGAGTCTATGGGTACTACATTTATAAAACTTGGACAATTTTTAGCAACTAGACCTGATATTATTGGTGAAGAATTATCAACCAAGCTTGAAAATTTACAAGACCGTCTTCCACCTTTCTCTATAAGCCAAGCGAAAGAAATAATTAAAAGAGATCTTGGTCAGGACACATATAATTCAATAATAGACTTTAGCGAACCTGTTGCAGCTGCCTCAATTGCACAAGTGCACAAAGCTCAAATTAATGACAACGGAACTATTAAAGATGTGGCGATAAAAATTTTAAGACCAGATATTAAGAAAATATTTAATGAAGAAATTGACGCAATGATGTTGTTTGCTTTTATAATCGAGTCTTTTGTAAAAAAAACAAAAAGATTAAAGCTGGTTGAGGTTGTATTTTTATTGAAAGAGATAACAAATCTTGAAATGGATTTAAGGTTTGAAGCAGCTGCAGCAAATGAATATGCAGAAAATACTAAAAACGATGCAGGATTTAGAGTGCCGCAAATTTATTGGAATTTTACAAGTGAAAATGTAATGACTCTCGATTGGATTGATGGCGTATCAATAAGAGAAACTGAAGAATTAAAAAATAAAAATCTAGATACAAATAAAATTGCAGAAGACATTATTCAGCATTTTTTAAGACACGCAGTAAGAGATGGTTTTTTCCACGCAGATATGCATCAAGGAAATATTTTTATTGATAACAATGGTCAAATTGCCCCTATAGATTTTGGTATAATGGGTAGATTGGACAAAATAAGTAAAAGATTTTTAGCAGAGATTTTATTTGGATTTATACAAAGAGACTATAGGAAAGTAGCCGAAGTACATTTGGTAGCTGGATTAGTTCCAAATAATGTTCCAATTGACGATTTGGCTCAAGCTTTAAGATCAATAGGAGAGCCTATATTTGGTCAAGCAGTTAAAGATATTTCTGGTGGCAAATTACTAAAACAATTATTTGATGTAACTGAGAAATTTAATATGCAAACCCAACCTCAATTATTAATGTTACAAAAAACTATGGTTGTAGTTGAAGGAGTTGCAAGAAAATTAAACCCTAATACAAATATATGGACAACATCCAAGCCTGTACTTGAAAGCTGGTTGAGAGAAACTAAAGATCCAATTAATGCGATCACAGATACTCTGAACAATACATCGGAGGTTATCAAAAGATTGCCAGAATTTCCTGAGATTATGGATAAAGCTAATCAAGCTTTAACATTTTTAGCTAGTGGTCAAATTCCACAAAACTCAAATTCTTACACTGCCTTAAATAATAAAAAATCTGAAATGACTGCTTTTAGAAACCAATCTATTATTGGTTTATTAGTTCTTGTAATTATAGGGTTATTGGTATTTTAATTCGACAAATGAAAAATCTGATAGACAAAAAAATTCTTTATATAATTTGTGGTGGAATTTCTGCTTATAAAAGTCTCGAAACAATTAGAATTTTCAAAAAAAGCGGAGCACAAATAAAAACAATTTTAACCAATAGTGCTAAAGAATTTATAACTCCTCTTTCTGTTGCATCACTCTCTCAAGGGAAAGTTTATACTGATTTATTTAATGTCAAAAATGAAACTGAGATGGATCATATCGCTTTATCAAGATGGGCAGATGTAATTTTAATTGCGCCTGCAACAGCAAATACAATTTCAAAATTAGCTCAAGGCACAACAGATGATTTAGCTTCAACCGTTGTACTTGCATCAAATAAAGAGATTTATTTAGCACCAGCAATGAATGTAAGAATGTGGGAACATCAATCAACAAAACAAAATTTACAAAAACTAATAAATTATGGTTACAAACTTATTGGCCCAGAAATTGGTGAAATGGCTTGTGGGGAATATGGTGAAGGAAAAATGTCTGAACCTGATAAAATTTCAAACGAAATAAACAATTATTTTTTAAATCTTAAAAAAAATAAAAAATTAAAAGCACTAGTTACAGCTGGTCCAACAAACGAATACATTGATCCTGTAAGATTTATTACAAATAAATCTAGTGGTAAACAAGGTTATGAAATTGCTAAATCTTTATCTAAAAAAGGTTTTGATACAACTCTTATTTCAGGACCAACTAATTTAAAAGTTGATGATGATATTAAACTTGTTGAAGTTGAAACAGCAGATGAAATGTTATTAGAAACTCAAAAAAACTTACCAACTAATGTGGCAGTTTTTTCTGCAGCTGTAGCTGATTTTAAGATTAATAAAAAATTTATAAATAAAATTAAAAAACATGAGTCATTAGATCTAAATTTAGAAAAAAATGTAGACATATTGAATTATATTTCAAACCATAATTCAATGAGACCAGAACTTGTTATAGGCTTTGCAGCTGAAACAAACAATGTTGAAAAAAATGCAGAAAAAAAACTAAACAATAAAAATTGTGACTGGATAATTGCAAATGATGTATCCAATAAAAAAATTGGCTTCAGTTCTGATTTTAATGAAGTAACGATTTACTATAAAGATAAAAATAAAGAAAAACTTTCATATAAAAAGAAATCTGAAATATCTGATGAAATAGTTGATAGAATAATTAATCAATTAAATTAATGACAAAAGTTCTTATAAAAAAATTAGACTCATCTGTTGAGTTACCTGCCTATAAAACTAACGGAGCATCAGGTATGGATTTAATGGCTTTTATAAATGAGCCAATAACACTAAAACCACAAAATTCTTGTTTAGTTCCAACTGGCATTTCTGTTGCATTTCCTAGTGAGTTTGAAATTCAAATTAGACCAAGATCTGGTTTAGCTGCTAAAAACAATATTAGTGTTTTAAATACTCCAGGTACAATAGATAGCGATTATAGAGGTGAAATTAGAGTTATTCTTTACAATCATGGCAATACTAATTTTGTAATAAATAATAAGGATAGAATAGCTCAAATGATTTTAACTCCTGTTATTAAGATGCAACTAGAAGAAGCAGATACTTTACCTGAAACAGTTAGAGGAGAAGGTGGATTTGGCTCAACTGGAAAATGAGTTTAAAACTTAGTAAAAATCAGCTTGAAAAATATTCAAGACAAATCATTTTAAAAAATATTGGTGTTTTAGGCCAAAAAAAAATTTTAAACTCAAAAGTTTTAATAATTGGTATGGGTGGATTAGGATGCCCTGTAGCCGAATTTCTAACCAGGTCAGGTGTTGGATTTCTTGGAATTGTAGATCATGATTTAGTTAGTCTTTCAAATATTCACCGACAAACCTTATATGATGAAAAAGATTTGGGAAAATCAAAAGTTAAGGCGGCTAAAAAAAAATTAAATAATATCAATTCTAAAACTAAAATTGATATTTACAATTTAAAATTAAATAAAAAAAAATTTACAAAAATTGTTAAGAATTATGATTATATTGTTGATGGTACAGACAATTTTGAAACAAAATTTTTAATTAATGATATAAGCTTAAAATATAAAAAATTTCTAGTAACTGGGGCTATAAGCAAATTTGATGGACATATATTCACTTTTGATTTCAATAATAAAAAAAATCCTTGTTTAAGATGTTTTTATCAGGAAGAAACTATTTCTGACGACATACTAAACTGTGAACATGAGGGAATACTTGGAACTATTGCTGGAATCATTGGTACTATGCAAGCTAACGAAATCTTAAAAAAAATTTTAAATGTTGGACAAAATTTGAATGGATTTATTTTAATTATAGATTTTTTGAATTTAAATTTTAGAAAAGTAAAATTTAACAAAAGAAAAAAATGTAAATGCAATTAATACAAAAAATTATTTATACATTATTTTGTTTAACAATTTTAACAACATCCTCTGTTGCTGAAGAAACTTTTGTTTCTTTAAAAAAAAGTAAGGTAAATGTTCGATATGGACCTAGTTTTGATTCAGATATTAAATATGTTTACAAAAAAATAAATCTACCGTTAAAAGAAATAGATAAAAAAGATAATTTTAGAAGAATTATTGATTTAAAAAATAACAGTGGCTGGATACATATTTCACAATTGAAAAAAAATAATTCTGTAATTACAATTCAAAATAAAGTTTTATTTAAAAAACCATCTTCTTTTGCAAAACCAGTAGCTCGAATTGAAAAGGGTAGACTTTTAATTGTTGATAAATGTCAGGAAAAATGGTGCAAAGTCAAATCTGATAATTATAAAGGATGGATCAGAACCAATGATATATGGGGCTTAATTAACTAAAATCAGCTGATAAAGAGCTTAAATTTGCTGAACTTAGTTTTGTTGTATGAGAATATTCTTTGTGATCTATTCCAATTTCAACTCCTGAGCTATTCGATTTAAATTTTTGAATTTGCTCATCATTAAATTTAAAGTGTATGAATTGAACTGATGAAGCTTTACCTTCTGCAGAAGTTCTATCAACGTCTTCCTCAGGAATTGCTTTAATTATCTCTCCATCAATTTTTATAAATATTTTTTCCTCTATACCTCCAACTTTACTTAAGAATACTGCTCTAGAAACTGGATTGTCAATTTCAAACATTAGTGTAGCAGTTAGTTCGTTTCCATTAGGTATCAGGGGATTATAAGCAGTAAGTTCATCATTTAACTGTTCGTCACCACCTTTTTCGATGTAAAGCATCTCTTGAACTTGAGCTAACATTGTTTCGTAGCTTTCAAAATAAAAAGTTGCATATGGACCTAGTGCTATTCTTCTGTCTTTTTTAAAGCTAACAATACTTTTTCTAAGTTCTTTTCTATTTTTTGTATAGACATCCAAAGGCATAATGTCTTTTTTTACAATTTCTCTTTTTTCTCTTGGCATAATCATAATCTATAACTTTTTGCCATTAATTCGATAGGATGTAACGCCTCATCATTAGAAATATTGGTGTCAATTTCTAATTGCTTTAAATGTTTTCCTGCAAGTGGGCAGTCTGAAGCCATGTATTTATTATTCTTATTTTTAATTTGTCTAGCAGTTGGTCTGCCAACTTTATTTGCTAAATCATGTGTATCTTTCATCACGCCAAAAGTACCTCCATGACCAGCACATCTTTCAACAACATCTAATTTAACGTTTGGTATAAATTTCAGCATATCTCTTGACTTAATACCCATATTTTGTGCTCGTGCATGACACGCATTGTGAACAGTTACACCACCATCTATTTCTTGTAATCCCTCGGCTAACCCCTCGTTATTTGCTATATCAACAACATACTCATCGATATCCATCACATTTGACGACAATCTTTTTATATTTTCATCTTTAGGTAATAAAAGAGGCCATTCAAACTTTAACATTAGCCCACAGCTAGCTGTTAAAGTTATTACTTTATAACCTTTGTCAACCCACTCTAATAAATCTTTAGATACTTTTTTTGCTTGTTCAACCACCCTAGGAAGATCTGCTTGCTCTAAGAAAGGCATCCCACAACATCCTGGGTAAGCCTCTTGAACATCAACTCCATTCTTTTTTAAAACTTTTAAAGCCGCAACTCCTGTATTTTTTTTATTAAAATTAACAAAACAAGTCGTATAAATTACAACTTTCCTATCCTTGTTTGAAGTTTCAAAATTTATTTTATCTTTATTTTTTTTAAAGAAATTTGAAAATGTTTCTGAATTATATTTTGGTAATTGAACTCTTTTATCAATCCCTGAAACAATTTCTAAAATTTTTCTTAGAAATTTATTTTTAATATCAGATACCCAATTAACTAATTTTGAAAACATGACACCAATTTTTGCATTTCTATCTATTTTGGCTAATTGTGTTGGTACACCTGGTAATTTTCCCATTTTTTTTTGAGCTGTTCTATATCTCAACATTAAATGAGGAAAATCTAAATCAAAATCATGAGGGGGTACGTATGGACATTTAGTCATAAAACACATGTCACACAAAGTACAAGCATCTACAACAGGTTCAAATTGTTGACTTTTTAAACTTTCGACATCCTCATTTTCTAACTCATCGATCATATCAAATAACTTTGGAAACGAGTCACATAAGTTAAAACATCTTCTGCAACCATGACAAATATCAAACGCTCTTCTCATTTCAGCATCTATTTTTTCAGGATTTAAAAAATCAGGATGCTCAAAATCTATTGGATGTCTAATAGGGGCGTCTAAACTACCTTCTTTGCTCATAATTTTTTTGAAATTTTATTGAATATTTAGTGGGCACATTAATGCCCACTAAAAAAATTTATTAACTAATAGATTCTAAAGTTTTTTGGAATTTACCAGCATGAGATTTTTCAGCTTTTGCTAAAGTTTCAAACCAATCTGCGATTTCCTCAAAACCTTCTTCTCTAGCTGTCTTTGCCATACCTGGGTACATGTCTGTATACTCATGTGTTTCACCTTGAACTGCTGAAGCTAGATTAGCTTTAGTTTCACCTATTGGTAAACCAGTAGCTGGATCACCAACTTCTTCTAGATATTCTAAGTGTCCATGCGCGTGGCCTGTTTCACCTTCTGCTGTTGATCTAAATACTGATGCAACATCATTGTATCCTTCGATGTCTGCTTTTTGAGCAAAATAAAGATATCTTCTGTTTGCTTGGCTTTCGCCAGCAAATGCTGCTTCTAGATTTTCTTTTGTCTTTGTTCCTTTTAGTGACATTTTATTCTCCTTAATTTAATGATTAGAAACATATAATGATTCTAAATTTAAAGTCAACAGTTTAGAATAATTATAATGTAGAACTTAAATATTTGATTTAATTGAATTAATTTTGATTTTGATTATCACTCGCAACTTTAATCAAAACTTCTACAGATTTTATTTGTTTTCCAGGAATATTTTTTTTCAAATTAATAGAATCAATATCATTCTCATCACAATCGATTAGCTCGTGAGTATCCTCATCATAAAAATGATGGTGAATTGAAGTGTTAGTGTCATAGTAAGTTTTATTTGAATTTATCGCTATTTCTTTTAAATGACCTTTTTTTTGAAAAGCATGAACCGTATTATAAACTGTAGCTAGAGATATTTTTTCATTTATCTCATCTGAAATTCTTTTGACAAGGTCATTAATTGTAAAATGGAAGGTTTTATCCCTTAAAAACAACAATTCACAAATTTTAACTCTTTGTTTTGTGGGTCTTAGTCCAATTTCTCTTAATTTGTTGATAAAATTGTAGTCTTTTTTCATAATTATTTATAATAATTCTAAACTGTTATTAAAATTATGCTATTTATTATATTATATTATCATTAAATCAAGTATTAAGGGTATTCAAATTTTATGAAAAAAAATTCTTATTCTTACGATGATCTCATAATATGTGGAAATGGTGAGCTTTTTGGCCCTGGAAACGCTAAATTACCACTTCCCCCAATGCTTATGTTTGATAGAATTACCGAAATCAATGATAATAATGGGGCTTATAATAAAGGTTCTTTAAAGGCTGAATTAGATATTAAAGAGGATCTATGGTTTTTCGACTGTCATTTTAAGGGAGATCCAGTTATGCCAGGATGTTTAGGTCTTGATGCAATGTGGCAGCTAGTTGGTTTTTATCTTGGGTGGCTTGGTAACCCTGGAAAAGGTAGGGCTCTTGGAGTTGGTACAGTAAAATTTACAGGTGAAGTTTTACAAAATGTTAAAAATGTAAGGTATGAAATTGATATGAAAAAAATTATGTCGCCAGGAGGAACAACTGTTGGCCTTGCTAATGGTGCTGTACTTGCAGATAACAAAAAAATATATTCAGCGGAAAGTTTAAAAGTGGGATTATTTAAATAATGAGAAGAGTTGTTATTACAGGTTTAGGAATTGTATCTTGTTTAGGTAATAATCAAGAGGAAGTTCATCAATCATTATTAAATTCAAAATCAGGAATTTCATTTAGTGAAGAATATAAAGAACATAATTTAAGAAGTCATATACATGGCAAACCAAATATAAATCTTGCTGACCACGTTGATAGAAAAACAATTAGATTTATGGGATCTGGTTCAGCTTATAATTATATTGCAATGAAAGAAGCTATTGCAGACTCTGGTCTTGAAGAGAAAGACGTGAGTAATATTAAAACTGGAATTGTAATGGGTTCAGGCGGACCTTCAATTGAAAATGTAGTTTTATCAGTCGATAAAACTAGAGCAAAAACTCCAAAACTTATGGGACCATTTGTTGTTCCAAGAACAATGGCAAGTACAGCATCAGCAACTCTTGCTGTACCGTTTAAAATAAAAGGTGTGAATTATACAATGAGCTCAGCTTGCGCAACTAGTGGTCACTGTATTGGTCATGCTAGTGAATTAATTCAAATGGGTAAACAAGATATTGTTTTTGCAGGCGGAAGTGAAGAACTACACTGGGCAATGACAGCTATGTTTGATGCAATGACAGCCTTATCTTCAAAATATAATGATACACCAGAAAAAGCTTCGCGAGCTTATGATAAAACTAGAGATGGTTTTGTAATTGCTGGGGGTGGTGGAGTGCTAGTGCTTGAAGAATATGAACACGCTAAAGCTAGAGGTGCTCAAATATACGCGGAATTAACAGGTTATGGAGCAACATCAGATGGTTACGATATGGTAGCCCCATCTGGTGAAGGAGCTGTGAGATGTATGAAAATGGCTCTTGCAACAGCTAAAAATAAAATTGATTATATAAATACTCATGGCACTTCTACTCCTGTAGGCGATATTACTGAGCTAAGAGGTGTTGGGGAAACTTTTGGAGCTGATGTTCCAAAGATAAGTTCAACTAAATCACTATCTGGTCATCCACTAGGTGCTGCTTCAGTTCATGAGGCAATCTATTGTTTAATCATGATGAAAAATAGTTTTATTACTGGCTCTGCAAACATTGTGGATATGGATGATGAGGCTAAAAAATTTCCAATTGTAACTAAAACAGAGACGGGTGTAACTTTAAACACAGTTATGTCTAACAGTTTTGGTTTTGGTGGAACCAACGCTGCTTTAATTTTTGAAAAGGTTTAAATTATGAGTTTAATGAAAGGTAAAAAAGGATTGATCATGGGTGTTGCCAATGAAAGATCTATCGCTTGGGGAATTTCACAAAAACTTGCTGAAGCAGGTGCTGAACTTGCATTTACTTATTTAGGTGATGCTTTAAAGAAAAGAGTAATTCCTTTAGCAGAAAAATTAAATTCAAAAACTACATTTAGTTGTGATGTTGAAAAAAAAGAAGATGTAACCAAATTATTTGAAGAAGTTAAATCTCAATGGGGTGAAATTGACTTTGTAGTTCATGCAATTGCATTTTCGGACAAATCAGAATTATCAGGAGAATATTTAAACACTACTAGAGAAAACTTTTTAAGAAGTATGTTAATTTCATGTTTCTCATTTACAGAAGTTGCAAAAGAAGCTTCTAAAGTAATGAAAGAAGGTGGAAGTCTAATTACCTTAAGCTATGAAGCAAGCAAAGCTATTCCAAATTACAATGTAATGGGTGTATGTAAGGCAGCTTTAGAATCTAGTGTTAAGTATCTAGCAAGAGATTTAGGTGCTAAAGGCATGAGAGTAAATGCAATTAGTGCAGGACCTATTAAAACACTAGCAGCTTCTGCTATTGGAGATGCTAAATTCCTATATAAATGGAATGAAGACCATTCTTTTCTAAAAAGAAACGTAGATATCCATGATGTTGGAAATTCAGCATTATATCTACTAAGTGACCTTGCAAACGGTGTTACAGGTGAAATTCACTATGTAGATGCTGGATATAACAAGGTTGGGATGCCAGATCCTAAAAATATCACTTAAAATATAGTTAAATTTAGTTAAAAATATTAGGGCGTTCTACTCCACTAATTTCTATTTACAGCTTAAACGCTAATTAAGTTTACTCAGTGTTTGTTCATTTTATATTAGGCATCAGTTTATCAAAATTTTCTCTAAATGTAATAGTTCTTTGCGTAAAATCAGGTTTAGGTATTTTCCAATTTTTATATGAACAATTATTCCACATTATAACCAAAGAAAATCTAATTTCATCTTCTGTTGAGTTGTATCCAGAACGATGAATTAAATAAGGATCAAACAATAAAAAATCCCCCAATTTCATTGGTAGTGTTATCCGTTTATATTTATTTACAATTTCATCAACCACTATTATTTGTCTTTGACGGTTTTTTGTTTCATCCCAGGTCTGTTTGGCAAGACCATTCTTGTGTGATTCTAAACAGACTGACAATGCACCATTTTCATCGGTTACATCTCTGATTATTGGGCACCAAGATTGAAGAAATTTTGAATTAGGAACGTTATAAAAAATTTCTTGATGCCAGCCATATGTTCGTCTTTCGTCTTTAGGTGCTTGGATTAAAATTCTAGGTATCGTAGGATAAATAGTATTATAATTCTTAAGTTCTAATAGTTCCCTTGCAATTTCTTCTATATTAGTATTTCCAGTCAGTCTCAAAAAAGTGGGGCAATAAGCTATTGTATCATAAATTTCACCAATTAATTTATCATCAAATTTTAATATTGCTAAAAGTAAATTATCAAGACATTTGATGTCTTTAGGATAAATTAAATTCTCTATTTTTTTAATTTCAAAATTTAATTGAATTTGTTTATTTCTTTGAAATTTTTTAATCTACTCATAAAATTTCATTTTCTTAAACAATACAAATAATCACTTTTTGTTCATTGATTTAAATCAAATACAATTAAATAATTGAGGAAAATATAAAAAGATAAAGGAACGTTCTGTTACCAGTTACCTCATAAAAAAACCCCCAGAACTTTCATTCCAGGGGTTTAGAATTTTTAACTTAAGTTACTTGTTATTCAGCAGCTTGTTTCATAGAAAGTTTAACTTTACCTCTATCAAAACCAATTACTTTAACTTTTACTTCATCACCTTCTTTGACAACGTCAGTAACTTTAGCAACTCTTTTATCTGCTAATTCTGAAATATGAACAAGTCCATCTTGTTTTCCTAAGAAATTTACAAATGCACCAAATTCCATAATTTTCATAACTTTACCTGAATAAATTTTATTCAGTTCAGCTTTTGCAGTGATGTCTTTAATAAACTGCATAGCGATGTTTCTAGACTCTTCATCTGGAGCAGCAACTGTTACAACCCCTTCGTCATTCACATCAACTTTTGCACCTGATTTTTCAACAATCTCTCTTATTGTTGCACCACCTTTTCCAATCACAGCAGCGATATCTTTTTTATCAACTGTAATCTGTTCCATTTTTGGAGTGTGTTGTCCAACATCTGCTCTTGATTCACTTAAAGCTTTATTCATTTCACCTAAGATATGAACTCTTCCATCTTTAGCCTGCTTTAAAGCCTGCTCCATGATCTCAAAAGTAATACCAGTAATTTTGATATCCATTTGAAGTGAAGTAATTCCATCTTTAGTTCCAGCAACTTTAAAATCCATATCTCCTAAGTGATCTTCATCACCTAAAATGTCTGACAGGACACTAAAATCATCACCTTCTTTAATTAAACCCATTGCAATACCTGCAACTGGCTCTTTAATTGGAACACCAGCATCCATTAATGCAAGAGAAGCCCCACAAACAGTAGCCATTGAAGAAGAGCCATTAGATTCTGTAATCTCTGAAACTATTCTAAAAGTGTATGGAAACGCCTCTTTTGAAGGTAGTGAAGAATTGATTGCTCTCCATGCTAATTTTCCATGACCAACTTCACGTCTTCCCGTTCCAATTCTTCCTGTTTCACCAACTGAAAAAGGAGGAAAATTGTAATGAAGCATAAATCTTTCTCTAGACTGTCCATCTAGACTTTCTATTCTTTGTTCGTCATCAGAAGTACCTAAAGTAGTAACTACAATTGCTTGTGTTTCCCCTCTAGTAAATAATGCTGAACCATGAGTTCTTGGTAAAACACCAACTTCACACTCAATAGCTCTTACATCAGCTAAGCCTCTGCCATCAATTCTTTTTTTGTTTTTAAGAATATCAGTTCTAACAATTTTCTTTTCAAGATTTTTTAATTCATCATTAACATTAAAATCAGAATAATTTTCATTATCAGCAAAAAGCTGCTTAGCTTTTTCAGATATTTCTGAAATTTGATTTGATCTATCTTGCTTATCTATTGTCCCAAAAGCTTTGGTTAGACCTTCGGTGAATTCACTCTCAAGTTTTTGCTTAACTTCAGATAAATCTTTTTTCTCAACAGTCCATTCTGGCTTTCTACATTCTTTAGCTAACTCCTCAATCATTTCGATTACTGGGACAAAGCCTTCATGACCAAATTTAACCGCAGCTAACATTATTTCTTCAGATAAGCCTGATGTTTCAGATTCAACCATAAGCACAGCATCTTTAGTACCTGCTACAACCAAATCTAAACTTGAGTTTTCTAATTCAGCTTTTGATGGATTAAGAATGTACTTACCGTCAACATAACCAACTCTAGACGCTCCTACAGGGCCCATAAATGGCATTCCTGAGATTGCTAATGCTGCTGATGACGCGGTGATTGCTAGGATGTCTGGTTGATTTTCTTTATCATATGAAATTACTGTTGGTAACAACTGCACTTCATTTTTAAATTCACCAGGAAACAAAGGTCTGATAGGTCTATCAATTAATCTTGATATTAATTGTTCACTTTCAGTTGGTCTTGCTTCTCTCTTAAAAAATCCACCTGGAATTTTTCCACCTGCATAATATTTTTCTTGGTAGTTTACTGATAATGGGAAATAATCCATGTCAGGATTTACTTTCTTTGCTCCTACCACTGTTGCTAAAATAACTGTTTCACCACATGAAGCGATGATTGCTCCGTCTGCCTGTCTTGCTACTTTGCCTGTTTCTAAACTTATCTTCTTTCCTGCTACTTCTATTTCTTTCTTGTGTACTTTAAACATTTCATTTCCATTTCGTTTCGTTCGTTTCGTTCCATTCTATCTATCTATCTTGATCTTTATTTTCTTAATCCCAATTTCGACAGTACATTTTTGTAAGAATCCATTTTTGTATTTTTTAGGTATTCTAACAATTTCTTTCTTCTATTTACCGCTCTCAACAATCCAACAGATGAATGTTTATCTTTTTTGAATTGTTTAATATGTGTAGAGAGAGTTTCAATTTTCTCTGTTAACAAAGCAATCTGAATCTCTGAAGATCCAGTATCTTTATCGTGCATTGCTAATTCTTGTGCCTTTTTGTTCATGCCTCTTTTTTCCTATTTATTTGTTTGTTTTATTAAGTTTTCTATTTTTTCCGCATACTCAAAAGATTCATCTTTTCTAAAAAGTAATTTTGGTAAAAATTTCATAACCACCTTTTGTGATAATATTTTTCTAATTAAGAATGAGTATTTTTTTAAAATATTAATAGCTTCTTCAGCATTTTTACCACCAAGTGGAAGTACATATGCTTTAGCTATTTTTAAGTCCTGACTCATTTTCACCTCTGTAACCGTTATTGTATTAGTTTCTAAATTCGGGACCTTAGCCTCATTTTTTATAAAAATCATGCTTAAAGACTGTTTGATCATTTCTCCAACTCTTAGCTGTCTTTGGGATATTGGCTTTCCGATTCTATCGCTCATTAGATCATTCTCTCAGTGGATGTTATACTAAACGCTTCTATTGTGTCGTTTTTTTGGAAATCCATGTAATCTTTTACAGTAATTCCACACTCTTGGCCATTATTGACTTGTTTTACCTGGTTTTTTTCTCGAAATAGAGTTCCAACTTTACCGGTATAAATGATTGCTCCATCTCTAATTATTCTAACATCTGAAGCAGTAGTGATTTCGCCCTCCATCATTTTAGATCCCGCTACCTTTCCAGCTCCCGAAACTTTAAATATTTCCAAAATTTGAGCTGTACCCGTAACTGTCTCCTGAATATCAGGTGATAACAGGCCTGACATTTTTTGCTTAATAAAATCTAAGACTTCATAAATAATGTTATAAGATGAAATTTTTATTTTTTCATTTTCTGCTAATTTTTTTGCTTCTTTGCTTGGTTTAACATTGAACGCTATTAGAACTGCATTTGAAGCTTTTGCTAAAGTAACATCTGTTTCGGTTACCATTCCAATATCTGCTAGAATGATTTTTGGCTTAACTTCGTCATGTGTAATTTGACTAATTGCATTTTTAATTGCCTCTGATGATCCATGAACATCTGATTTAATTATTAAATTTAATTCTTCAGCTGAAGTATCTGAAAAAGCTGAATCTTGAGTTGCAAAAGTTAATGGGTTTTTTACATCTTTACTTTCTTGTGCTCTATTTTCACTTAAAGTTTTTGCTTCTTTTTCATTATCAACAACAATAAAATCATCACCTGATTTTGCTGCACCATTAATTCCTAAAATCTCAACTGGTGCTGACGGAGGTGCTTCATTGATATTTTTTCCTTTATCGTCAATTATCGCTCTAACTTTTCCCCATCTCAGACCACTTACAAAAAAATCACCTTTTTTTAAGGTTCCGGTGGTTACTATAATTGTTGCAACAGGTCCTCTTCCAACATCAATTTTAGATTCAAGAACAATACCTGTAGCCTTAGATTCAAAATCAGTTTTTAAGTCTAATATTTCAGCTTGTAAAATTATCGCTTCAACTAATTTATCTAAATTCTTTTTAGTAGTTGCTGAGATTTCAACCATTAAAGTGTCTCCAGATAAATCTTCTGCAATCAGTTCATGTTCTAATAATTGGTTCTTAATTTTTTGTGGGTCCGCATCTGGCAAATCACATTTATTAATTGCTACAACAATTGGAACATTTGCAGCTTTTGCATGTTTTATAGATTCTACTGTTTGCGGTTTAACACCATCATCAGCTGCAACAACTAAAACTACTACATCAGTTAGTTTTGATCCTCTTGCTCTCATTTCTGTGAAAGCTGCGTGACCGGGTGTATCAATGAATGTTAACTTATTAGATTGGCTTTCTATTTGATAGGCTCCAATGTGTTGGGTAATTCCACCAAATTCTCCTGACACAACATTCGCACTTCTTAAAACATCTAAGACTGAAGTCTTACCATGATCAACGTGCCCCATTACAGTTATGATTGGCGGTCTATTCTTTAAATTTTCAACTCTAGTAGCTTTAATCTTTTGAATTATTTCTTCAACTTTTTCTTCTCTTATTGGGTTGTGTCCAAACTCTTTTACCAAGTACTCAGCAGTATCAGCTGCTAATGTTTGATTGATAGTTACAGTAACGCCCATTCCGAATAAAAACTTAATAACGCTACTTGATTGTTCGGCCATTCTATTAGCTAGTTCTCTAACCGTAATAGCTTCTGGAATATTTACATCTCGTTTAACAGGTTTTAAATTTTCTTGAGCTTCCTCTTTAGTTAAATTTTTATTTTCTTTTTGTCTTGCTCTCTTAACAGAAGCTTCACTTCTCGCTCTTGCTTCAATTTCATCACTTAGAGCTCTTGAAACTGTTAATTTTAATTCTCTTTTTTTGGTTCCAGCTTTTGATGTTTTCTTATCTTTATTGTCATCTCCTTTAAGCCTTTTTGTTGCTCTTTGCTCAGCAAGTTTTCTTCGCTCAAAATCATTCGTTATTGGGGGTGATTTAGTTGCAAATGATGGTTTTGGAGGGGCACCCCTGTTAAATGTTGATGTAGTTCTTGGTTTGAAGTTTCCAGGTTTAGATGATCCACCCCTGCTTGGAAATTTACTTGATTGTTTTTCAATTACTACAGAGTTTTTTCCTTGAGTTTTTGCAATCTCAATATTTTTGATCGATTTTTTGGCTGTGCCAGAAATTGTTAATTTTGTTTTTTTTTCCATAACTCATCACTCAATCTTTGTAGACAATATTTCTTGCAGACATAATCAACTCATCAGCTTCTTCTTTTGATAAAGCAAAATCCTCAAGATATCCTTGAATTTTTACTCTTTCTCCCTTTATAATATCATATCCACCTGTTAACTCATCAGATGCTAAATCAGCAAAGTCTTCCAAAGTTTGAATTTTTTGTTCACCTAAAGTCATTAACATTCCTGGTGTCAATCCCTTTAGATTTATTAAAGCTTCTTTAAGTCCTAATTCTTTTATTCTTTCAGAAATATCTTCTTGGTCTTTTTGATGAAATTCTTTTGCTCTTTCTATCAAAGCTTTTGCTGTATCTTCTTCGATACCTTCAATTTTCATCAAGCTTTCTGTTGTGGTATCTTTAATATCATCTATTGATGAAAAACCTTCAGCAACAAGTAACTGCCCCAATGTTTCATCTAGTTCTAAGTTTTTTACAAAGTTTTCTGTTTTTTCTTTAAATTCAGATTGTCTTCTCTCAGAATCTTCGGCATCGGTCATTATGTTAATTTCATAATTTAATAACTTAGTTGCAAGTCTTACGTTCTGACCTCTTCTTCCAATAGCTTTACTTAAATTTTCTTCAGTTAAAATTACGTCTAATTTTTTTCTTTCGGTGTCAACATTTACTCTTTGAACTTCAGCTGGTGATAAAGCATTCGAAACCAAAATTGCTGGATCTTCTGACCAATTTACAATGTCAATTTTCTCACCTTGTAATTCATTTACAACAGCTTGAACCCTTGAGCCTCTCATACCCACACAAGCTCCCACTGGATCAAGAGATGTATCTACTGCCTTAACACAAATTTTTGCTCTGCTACCTGGATCTCTTGATGATGATTGAATTTCAATTAATCCATCATAAATTTCAGGAACTTCTTGAACGAAAAGCTTCTCCATAAACTTTGGGTGCGCTCTTGATAGAAAAATTTGTTGTCCTCTTGGCTCTCTTCTAACATCATAACAATAAGCTTTAATCCTATCTCCAGCTTTTATGTTTTCTCTTGGGATCATTTCATTTTTTTGGATTATTGCTTCAGCTCGTCCTAGATCAGCGATTACGTTTCCAAATTCTAATCGTTTAACAATACCACTTAAAATTGAATCTTTTTTATCAATAAAGTCATTGTATTGTCTTTCTCTTTCAGCTTCTCTTACGTTAAAACTAATTACTTGTTTTGCTGTTTGAGCTGCAATTCTTCCAAAATCAAATGATGGTAATGGTTGCAACACTTCATCTCCAATCGCTTTATCTTTGTTTGTTTCATTTAGATTAATTGCATCTTCAAGTTTAATTTCTGTATTAGAGTTTTCAGGATTTTCAGCAACAATCAATTTTCTAAAAATTTCGATGTCGCCATTATCTCTATTAATTGAAACTTTTATTTCATTTTCCTGACCAAATTTAGATTTAGCTGCTTTTGCAATTCCAGTCTCCATGGAACTAATAATTAGTTCTTTATCAATAGATTTTTCTAAAGCAACAGCTTCAGCAATTCTTAATAATTCTAGTTTGTCTGCTCTTTTATTTAACATGTTTTTGTTTGCTCCAAAAAAAAATGGGCTGATGCCCATTCTGTAAATTCAATAATGTAAAGGCAATATAGTAAAGTTTTATTTTAATTCAACAGAAACTATTTACAAAAATGGCTTGTTTTATCAGTTTTTTCCCAAGAAAATGAACCGTTATCCTCTGGTGTTCTTCCAAAGTGGCCATAAGCAGCTGTTTTTTCATATATCGGTTTATTTAAATTTAGCATCTCTCTAATTCCTCGAGGACTTAGGTCAAAATTTTCATTTATTTTATCTACAACAAATTTATTTTTATCTAAATTATTATCAAATAAATCAACATAAATTGATAGTGGTTTAGACACTCCAATTGCATAAGCTAATTGAATCAAACACTTATCTGCAATTTTAGAAGCAACAACATTTTTTGCAATATATCTTGCTGCATAAGCAGCTGATCTATCTACTTTAGTAGGATCTTTTCCAGAAAAAGCTCCACCACCATGAGGTGCAGCACCGCCATAGGTATCAACTATAATTTTTCTTCCTGTTAATCCACAATCTCCATCTGGACCTCCAATAACAAAATTTCCTGTTGGATTTACATAAAACTCATCTTCATTGAAACCTTCAAGAAAATTTGATGGAATGGACTGTAGCATATAAGGTCTCAGTAAATCTCTAACTTGTGATTGATTAACATCTGCAGAATGCTGAGAAGATATTACTACAGATTTTACTTTAGTAGGCTTTCCATCTACATATTCAAAAGTAACTTGGCTCTTACTGTCTGGTTCTATATTTTTTAACTTTCCCGACTTTCTATCTTCTGCCATTAATCTTAAAATTTTATGTGAGTAATGGATAGGTGCTGGCATTAAAACATCAGTTTCATTACAAGCATACCCAAACATAATACCTTGATCTCCAGCTCCTTCATCTTTATTTCCAGAGGAGTCTACACCCATTGCAATATCAGTAGATTGGGAATGAAGATGGCTTTCTATTTTTGTTGCTTCCCTCCAAGTAAAACCTTCTTGGTCATATCCAATATCTTTTATGCAATTTCTAACTTTTTCAATTAATTCATCTTGTTTTATTTCAGGACCTCTAACTTCCCCTGCCAAAACTACTTTATTGGTTGTTGTAAGTGTTTCGCATGCAACTCTTGAGAATGGATCTCCAGAAAGATAACTATCAACCACCATATCTGAAATTCTATCTGAAACTTTATCCGGGTGACCTTCAGATACCGACTCACTTGTGAAAAGAAAATTTTTTAAATTACTCATTTTTTAGATCTATTAAATGAAAATATCATAAAAATATATAATAAAATTAATGTTATAAAAATTTTATTTCCATATTTAGAAAATAACGTTGTTGGTAATTTTTTGGATTTTTTAAAGTCAACGTAGCCTGATTTACCAAAATTGACCTTTTGTTCAACAATCCCTAAGGGATTAACAATTGCTGCAATACCATTATTTGCTGAACGCAATATATATTTGCCACTTTCAACTGCTCTAAATATGCTATGTGCAAAGTGTTGTTTCGGACCTATTGATTTACCAAACCATCCGTCCTCAGAAATATTAACTATTAAATCAAAGCTTGGGTTTTTAAATGTTTTGCCTGAATAAATTATTTCATAACAAATTAATGGCAATATCTTTAAGGAAAAATCATCTTTTTTTATCTCTATGATTTTTCTATCATTTCCTTTTGAAAAAGATTGATAATTATTTGTAATTACCTTTAATCCAATTTTTTTTAAAATATTTTCAAAAGGTAAAAATTCACCAAACGGCACTAGATTAACCTTATTATAAAAATTTAATATTTCTAAATTATGATCATAAATAGATAAGGAATTGAAATAATTAATTTTTTCTTTTTTCAATTTTTGACTATTAATCCCAATAAATAACAAATGATTTTTGCTAAAAGTCTCTTCAAATAACCACTTGTATTCAATTAATTCTTCTTGGGAAACATTAGGAAGAATTCCTTCGGGCCAAATAAATATAGTTTTATCATCTTTTTGCGGCTCACTTATATCAATCAATTCATTTATGACTGAGACTGGATCAATTTTTGAATAAAATCTATCGAGACTAATATTTGAACCTATGACTCTTACTTTATAATCATAGTTTGTAATATCTGATGAGTAAAATGTTTCTTTATAGGTAAATCCATGCTGATAAAATAGAAATGGTAAAATTAAAAAAATAACACACACTCCAATATCTTTTTTTGTTTCTCTCAATATAAAAATTGCAGGACTAGCAAACAGTGAAATACAAAATAAATTAAATCCATAGGTTCCTATTAACGAAGTAATACTTAATATTTCTAAATGATTAACAAAACTATAGGCTATCAAATTCCAAGGAAAACCAGTTAAAATTGAACCTCTTATAAATTCAAAAACTCCAAGAAATAATGAAAAAATAAAAAAAGAACTTACTATTTTTTTAGATTTTGAAATTATAAAACAGAAAGTAGCCAATCCATAAAAAATTCCCAGAAATGAAGGTATTAAAATAATAGTTATAGGAATTAAAAATTTAAAATTTTGATCAAATGTTAAAGATATTGATATCCAATATAAGCTTGATAAAAAATAACCAAATCCAAATAGCCACCCATAAAAAAAGAAGTACTTTTTACTTTGAGTAATTTTAGATTTTTTAAATAAAAATACAAAAAAAACACTAAAAGTAAAAAAATTTATTATTAAGTAATTGTAGGGAGGCAAACTTAAAGATGAGGCTGCACCCAAAGTAATTAAAAAAATTATTTCAATGTAATCTTTTTTTATCAATCTAGTTAATCTTTGAAATTACTGATTTATATATTTTTTCTTCCTCGCCAAGCATTCTTTTATAATCTTTATCTTTAATATGATCAAAACCTAGTAGGTGAAGAAATCCGTGTATAAAAGTTTTTATTACTTTTTCCTTGAAATTTTTAATATTTTGCGATCTGGGTTTGTTCATGAAGTTATAACTAATTATAATATCTCCAATATAAGTTTTTTTAGATATCAATGTTTTTTTAGATAAAGGAAATGACAAAATATCTGTAGACTTATTTTTATTTCTAAAGTTTTTATTTAATTTTTTGATACATCTATTATTTGAAAGAAGTAAAGTAAGGGTTATTTTCTTATTGAGAAATCGATATTTTGCTGGAAACACTTTGCAAATTTCTTTGAAAAAAAGTTCTTTTTTTCTAATTTTTTTTGACCAGGCTTTCTCCTCTGAGAAAACTTCAATACTAATCATTTTTTGAGTAGGCTTTAACTATTTTGGAGACAAGTGGGTGCCTAACTACGTCCGAATGATCAAAATCAACAACAGATATTTCATTTAAATGACCCAATAATTCTTTTGATCTAACTAACCCTGACATATTTTTATTTGGCAAATCAATTTGGGTTGGATCTCCATTTACAACTATTTTAGAATTTTCTCCTATTCTAGTTAAAAACATTTTAATTTGAGTATCGGTTGCATTTTGGGATTCATCTAAAATTGCAAATGAATTTTTTAGAGTTCTTCCTCTCATAAAAGCAAGTGGTGCTATTTCAATATCACCAATTTCAATCATTCTTTGAATTTTTTCAAAATCGAAAAGGTCGTATAAAGAATCGTACAAAGGTCTTAAATAAGGATCAACTTTCTCCTTCATATCACCAGGTAAAAATCCTAACCTTTCTCCTGCTTCTACTGCTGGTCTGGATAAAATTATTCTTTCAATTTTTTTTTCTAATAACATCGTAAGACCTACGGCTACTGCTAAAAATGTTTTACCAGTTCCTGCTGGACCTGCTGAAATTATTATGTCGCTTTGTCTTAAAGCTCTAACATAATCTTTTTGTTTTTCTGATCTTGGTATAATTGATTTTTTTGGAGTCTTAATTATATCCGTAACATTATTATTTTTAACTTTTTCATTAATCATAAAATTATCTACTGAAGAGACTATGTCCTTGTTTTCAATACTGCCATTATTAATAAATTGATTGGCAAGAAACTTTATGGCATTTTTAACTATTTCGTTTTTTTCAGGATTAGACTTAATTAGAATTGAGTTGCCTCTTGAATATAGGCTTGTTTCTGTAATTTTTTCTAATTCTTTTAAATTTTTATTAAACTCACCTACCACACCTATTAAAAGCTCATTATCATGAAAAATAACACTTAGAGAATTATTGTCCGAGTAAACAAACTTTAATGATGCGTCAGTATTTTTTTTTATTAAACTGCTCAATTTCTATGCTACCTTTTGATTAGAGCTGAAATCTCTTTCACCAAACAAAGTACTTCGATTACTTTTATTAATTTTTACAGCCACAATTTTTCCAATATCCTCTTTTTTACCATTAAAAATAACTGATGTCATATATTCAGATCGACCAAATACTTGAGTTTTATCATCTGTTAAATTCTCAACTAAAACATTAATTGTTTTATCCTCCAATGATTTATTCATATGCATCTGATTGTCATACAACTGGCTTTGAATTTTTTCTAATCTTTCCATGGAAATTTTTTTATCATTCAGCTTTAAATCTGCAGCAACTGTACCTGGTCTTGGACTAAAAATAAAAGAATAGGAATTTATAAACTTAATCTTTTGAATAAGCTTAATTGTAGAATTAAAATCCTCTTCTTCTTCACCTGGATAACCTATTATAAAATCACTAGAAAATTGTATATTAGAGTTAATTTCCTTTAACTGGTCGTAAATTTTATAATATTCATTAATAGTGTGTTTTCTATTCATAAGATCTAAAATTTTATTAGACCCACTTTGAACTGGTAAATGAACCAGTGGCATAAGTTTTTTTGAATGTTTATAAACTTCAACTAAATCATGCGACATATCTTTTGGATGGGATGTTGTATATCTAATTCTTTTAATGTCAGAATATTTTTCGATTTCTAATATTAAATCTGATAATCTATATTTTTCATTATTATAAGCATTTACATTTTGTCCTAGCAAAATTATTTCTTGGGTGCCTGAGTCTGCCAAATATTTAGCCTCATCCAAAATTTGTTTAAATGGTCTAGAATATTCCGGGCCTCTTGTGTACGGTACCACACAAAAATGGCAGAACTTATCACAACCTTCTTGGATTGTTAAAAATGAAGAAATTTTTCCAGAATTGTTTTTAATTTTATTAAAATATTCGAATTTTGAAATTGCATCAAATTCTGTTTCTTCAGCTTTTTTTTTGTATGTGTGATTCAAAATTATATCATTAATTTTATGATATGCTTGTGGTCCAATAACAAGGTCAATGTAAGGTTCTCTTTTGAGCATTTCCTGATTTTCTGCCTGTGCAACGCATCCAGCTATAATTACTAATGGTTTTTTTTTTGATCTAAAAATCTTTTTAACTCTTCCAATTTCATGGTAAACTTTTTCTTTTGCTTTATCTCGTATATGACATGTATTTAGCAAATAACAATTTGCATCATCATAATTTTCTGTTTTTTCATAACCAATTTTTTTTACTGAGTCATATATTCTATTTGAGTCGTACTCATTCATTTGACAACCAAATGTTTTAATAAAAATTTTTTGTTTCATTGATTAGGATTTTTTCTTTACCCCATATAATTCAAGTTTATGGTCTACTAGCTTGTAGCCATATTTTTCTGCTACTTTTTTTTGAAGTTTTTCAATTTCCTCATCCACAAATTCAATAATTTCACCTGATTTGACATCTATTAAATGATCGTGGTGTCCTTCATTTAATTCTTCGTATCTTGCTTTACCGCCTTTAAATTCATGCTTGGCTAATATTCCTGATTCTTCAAATAATTTTACAGTTCTGTAAACAGTTGCAATGCTTATCTTTGGGTCAATTTTAGAAACTCTGTTATATAATTCATCTACATCAGGATGGTCAGTTGATTGAGACATTACTTGCGCAATTATTTTACGTTGATCAGTTAACTTTACACCCTTTGACAAACATTTTTCTTCAATAGTTTCAGACATATTTAATTTTAACTTATATAAATAGGATTAATCAAATTTTTTTTAATTTCATGTTTTTTACATAAATCAGGTATATTTTCATAACTTAAATCTTTCTCATCTTTAAAATCATCCAAATTGTAACAGTAATAGTCAATATTTTTTACTATATTAAAAGCTTTAACAACAGATATTGAATTTCTTATACCAGCAAAGCTTCCTGGACCCATATTGATGTAAATTGCATTTATATCAGCGATTTTAAGATTTTTTGATAAGAGAAAATCATTAATAATTATTGTTAATTTTTCATAATTATTTTTAGTATTCTCATGTGTAATATTATAAATACTTAAATTAGTGATAACCATTAGAAAAATTTTTTCATTAGCAACATCTATAATAAGTTTATTCATTTTTATTTTGTTTATAAGTAAGAATTCTATTTCAGATGAAAATAATATCAAATATTATTCTGGTGACGAAGGTATTTTATCATTAATGTACCATCGTTTTAATGAACACAAATATCCATCTACAAACGTTCAAATGGATGTTTTTAAGAAACAGATGGAGACAGTTAAAAACTCTAATTATACTTTTTCCAATCCTAAAAAATTTGAGGAAAATTTTTCTACACCAAAAACAAATAAAGAAATTCTTATAACAATTGATGATGCTTTTCTATCTTTCTATCTTGAAGCGTGGCCATATTTAAAAAAAAATAAAATACCTTTTGTTTTGTTTGTTTCAACAGAGCCCATTGGTAAAAAAGGATACATGAATTGGAAACAGATCAAGGAAGTTGGTGCTGAAAAATTTACAGTAATAGGGCACCACTCACATTCTCATGAATATCTTATTGATGAAGATAATGATTTTTTTATCTCAGATATAGAAAAAGCAAATGAGATATTTCTAAAAAATTTAGGATATATACCAAATTTATTTTCTTATCCTTTTGGCGAATATTCAAAATTTATGAGAGATTATATTTCTCAAAATTTTGATTATGCTTTTGGTCAACATTCTGGAGTAATTGATTTAAATAAAGATAAATTTGAACTACCTAGATTTCCAATTAATGAAAATTATGGAGAATTAAAAAGATTTAATTCTATTATAGATTCATTTCCACTTGAATATGAACAATTACTTCCTGTTGAAAAAAAATTATCAGTAGAAAATAATCCCCCTAAATTCAAAGTTAAATTTTTTAACAAACAAGATAATATTAAAAATATTAATTGTTATTCCAATGAATTAGATAAGTGGGAAAGATCTAAAATAATTTTAAACGATAATACATTAACTATAAAATTTAGAGGCCCATTTGTTCCAAGAAGAGGTAGAATTAATTGTTCTTTAAATGATAAAGGTAAATGGCGATGGTTTGGTGTTCAGTTTCCAATTCAAAGTAACTAAATTAGACTTTCCAAATCAATACTTGAAGGTAATAATTTTGCATCATCAAAATCTTTTAATTTATTTTGCTTAATTATTTTTTGCAAAACCTCAACGTATTGATTTCCTGTTTCAGCATATTTGTTTAAATATTTTGATAACTCAATGCTATCTAATGGTTTGCCAGAATCTCTTAACTCCGCTCTAGCTTTTCTAAAATTTTTATACGTTGAATGTGTGTTTAAATTTCTTTGATATGCTCTCACTGATGCCTGAAGAACATTAAATTTCATAACTTTATGACCTTTACCTTTTTCAGCATCTTTAGGTTTTAATCCCTCTCCTGACCACGTCCACTGTCCAAACAGTGCGTTACCTTCTTGAGCAAATCTTGAAGTTCCCCAGCCAGTTTCCTTTGCAGCTTGTGCTATTGCCAAGGACGTAGGTATTTCATCCATCCTAATTTTCAATACCAATAGATCTCTGGAATTCACTCCATATTGTTTGTATTTTTTTTCAAGCCAATTTTTTTCTGAAACAGTATTATTACTTTTGTTAATTATACTAAAAAGAATCTTTCGATCTAATCTAATATTGTTGTTTTCTTGAATTATCAGAGGCAGGACGATTTGAATGAAAAGTTCTTTTCTTTTTTTTACATTTTCAATCATTTTGATTTCTTCAGGTAGCAAAGTAAGAGCCACAGGTTTAACCAATTTCTTTTTTCTTACATCTTGTAAATTATAGCCAGTATCTTCAAATAATTGTTTTATAGTTGAGGCACTTAATCTCACTGTGTCAGACTCAAGATCATTTAGACTAAAAATATCAAACAATAAATCATCTTCATTTATTTCCTCATCTTGATTTTTAGGCCCATTATTAAGTGTATAAGCCAGTACTTGTTTTGAATTGTTGGTGAATTCTTTGTTATTAAAATTTTTTTGTGTAAAATTTAAAAAAATTGGTGTGATATAAAAAAAAGAAATCATTAAAAAACTGCTTAAAACCATTCTTAATAAATTGTTCAAACTTTTTTCTTTAAACAAATTCAAATTTTTAATTTTTTTTAATCTCATTTTTTAATTCTATATAGCAATTACTTCTTTTACTTCGGGTAGATAGTGACATAAAAGATTTTGAACTCCTTGCTTTAAAGTCATTGTAGAGCTTGGGCAACCTGAACAGCTTCCCTGTAGTTGTACTTTTACTATGCCATCTTTGAATTCTTTAAACTTAATATCTCCACCATCTCTAGCTACTGCTGGTCTAATTTTTTGTTCTAGGATTTTTACTATTTTTTCTTCAATTTCACTTAAATCTGACACTTCCTCTTTTGTATTTTCACCAATTACAAACTCTTTACCATCTGCATAAAAATCATTTATTAAGGAAATTACGATATGTTTTATCTCTTCCCAATTAATATTCTCATTCTTGTTTACTGAAATAAAATCTTGTCCTAAAAAAATACCCTCAACACCATTTACAGACAATATATTTCTTGCTAATTCATTATGAGTATTTTCTTTATTTGTAATCTCATAAGGACCACTATTTGAAACATTCTTCCCAGGAAGAAATTTTAATGCATTTGGATTTGGTGTTGCTTCTGTTTGAACGAACATAAATTATATATAGTTTATATTTCAAAAATTAAAACTTGATTATAAATTTTTTTTAAAAACCCACTATTTCTTTAATACTTTCAATCTTTTTGGAAGCAATCATATTAGCTTTTTCAGCCCCTTCTAGAAGAATTTCATCAAGATACTTTTTGTCTTCTAAAAGTTTTTTTATATCTTTTGAAATAGGTTCAATTTTACTTACTAACTCTGCTGCTAAACTTTCTTTAAATTCTGAAAAATTTTTACCTGCAAAACTTTTTACTGAATTTTGTAATGTGGTATTAGTCAAGCTTGAATAAATTCCTAAAAGATTTTTTGCCTCCAGCCTATCATCAAGTTCATTTATATCTTGCGGCATAGGTAATGGATCAGTTTTTGCTTTTTTTATTTTACTTATTATTTGATCTTTATCATCTGTTAAATTTATTCTACTTAAATCTGATAATTCTGATTTACTCATTTTTTTTGAACCATCTTTTAAACTCATTATCCTTGAAAACTCTTTTTGTATTAATGGTTCAGGAACTTGAAGAAAATTTTCTACCTCAAAATCATTATTAAATTTTTGAGCTATGTCTCTACATAGTTCCAAATGTTGCTTTTGATCATCACCCACAGGAACATGGGTAGCATCATATAAAAGAATATCAGCTGCCATTAGAACTGGATAAGAATATAATCCGATACTAGCTTTTTCTTTGTCTTTACCAGCTTTCTCTTTAAATTGGGTCATTCTATTTAACCATCCCATTCTAGCAACGCAACTTAATATCCATGCTCCTTCGGCATGAGCGGTCACTCTAGATTGATTAAAAATTATACTTTTTTTTGGATCTATTCCACTTGCTATAAAAGTTGCAACAGTTTCTCTAATATTATTTTTTAATTCTTTAGGGTCTTGTTTAACTGTAATGGCGTGTAAATCAACAACACAAAAAATGCATTCGTTATCTTTATCATTATTTAAATCTACAAAGTTTTTTATGGCCCCCAAATAATTTCCTAAATGAAGATTACCTGTGGGTTGAACACCAGAAAATATTTTTTTACCCATAGAATTAATACTTTAATTTAATATCACTCATTTGAAAAGCTTTGATGAAATAACACACAATTAAATAAAACAATAATCCTAATATAACAGATAAAACCAAATATAAAGATTTAATTGATTGATTAAATACTAATTGATTTTGAAAAAAATTTAACAAAAAGTTAAAAAATAAACCCATGAGAATTGAAGCAAAAATTATTTTGATAAATCTAATAAAAAATATTTGATTGAAATAAAATAATTTTTTGTTCTTTAAAAATAAAAATAACAATATTGAATTAAACCAAGATGAAATAGATGTTGCTATTGGAATTATTATAAAACCAATTTCACTAAAATAATAAACACTAATAAAAATATTAAGCATTACTGCAATCAAAGAAATGTGAAAAGGAGTTTTGGTATCATGGTTTGCAAAGAAAAAACTTGAAAAAACTTTTATAAAAGCAAAAGCAGGCAAACCTAATGCAAAATAATATAAAGCTAAACTTGAGTTATTCACTGAATTTTCATTAAAAGACCCATAACCAAATAAAGCTGAAACAATTTGTTCTGACCCAATAATTAAAGCGATAGTTGCTGGAAGACTTAAAAATAAACTTAGTTCAAGAGCTTTATTTTGTATAAGCAAAATCTTATTTTTTTTTCTAGATTGGATATGTCTTGATAACTGTGGAAGTATAACAACACCAATCGCAATACCAGCTATAGCTAGATTAATTTGATAAATCCTATCTGCATAATATAAATAAGAAACTGCACTTGTTTGAAATGATGCAATTATTGTTCCAATTAAAATATTAATTTGAGTTACTCCAGAAGAAAAAATACTTGGTAAAAGTTTTTTAAAAAAAAACTTAACATTATTATTTACCTTTAACTTGAGAGTAAATTTTAACGAATAATATTTTGATACATATTTATATAAAAATATTAATTGTAAAAAACCAGCTAAAGAAACACCATAAGACAAATAATAAACTAATTGATCACCCAAAGATTTAGAAAAAATTAATACTAAAATTAAAACAATATTCAAAATTATTGGCGCCGCAGATGCAGCTGCAAACTTATTATGTGAATTAAGAATCGCAGAAAAAAATGATGCTAAACAAATAAAAATTAAAAAAGGAAAAGAAATCCTTGTTAAGTTTATTGCTACCTCCATTTTTTCTAAATCACTAACAAATCCTGGGGCAATAATTGAAACAAATGCAGGCATGAAAATCTCAATAATTATTGTTAAAAATAACAACCCTAAAAAAAGAAGATTAAAAATATCGTTTGCAAATTTATTTGATTGTTTTTTTCCTCTAGTTATTTCTGATGAATAACTTGGAACAAATGCCGCATTAAAAGTACCCTCTGCAAACAATCTTCTAAAAGTATTTGGAATTCTAAATGCCACAAAGAAAGCATCAGCTAGCATTCCTGTCCCAAGAAATATTGCTATTAAAATATCTCTTAAATAACCAAGCAACCTACTTATTATAGTATAGAAGCCGAATGTACCTGTTGACTTAAGTAAGTTCATAAATCATATTAGTCTTAATTTTACCCTAATTGTATATTTATTATAAGAGTATATAGGTCAAATATTACAAATAATAAAAATTTTTAAAAAAAGTACAAATAGAATTGAATTAAAATAATTGAACTAAAATGAAAAAAACAAAGATTGATCATTACACTGACAAAGAAGCTTTAGATTTTCATAAAGATAAAAAACCTGGGAAGATTGAGATAATTTCATCAAAAAATATGACAACTAAGCGAGATCTTGCTTTAGCATATTCTCCGGGAGTAGCTGCTCCTGTCAAAATGATAAGTGAAAACCCTGAGGCTGCTTATGATTATACAAGCAAAGGAAACTTAGTTGCCGTAATTAGCAATGGCTCTGCAATTTTAGGAATGGGTAATTTAGGAGCTCTTGCATCAAAACCAGTGATGGAAGGTAAGGCAGTATTATTTAAAAGATTTGCAGATATAGATTCTATTGATCTTGAAATTGATTGTTCAGATGCAGAAGAAATTATTAAATCTATTAAAAACTTTGCACCTAGTTTTGGTGGAATAAACCTAGAGGATATCGCTGCACCAGATTGTTTTATAATTGAGCAAAAATTAAAAGAAATATTAGATATTCCAGTTTTTCATGACGATCAACATGGAACTGCAATAATTACAACTGCAGCTTTATTTAATGCTCTAGATATTACGGGTAAATCAATTGAAGAAATAAAGGTAGTTGTAAATGGTGCAGGCGCATCTGCTCAAGCATGTACTGAACTTTTTAAAAATTCCGGAGTTAAAAGTAAAAATATAATAATGTTAGATAGAAAAGGAGTTATCTACAAAGGAAGGAATGGTGGAATTGATCAATGGAAATCTAGATACGCAAATGAAACAAAATTAAGAACACTTGATGAAGCAATAAATGGTGCTGATGTTTTTCTTGGATTGTCAGCAAAAGGAGCTCTTAAAAAAGAACATGTAAAAAAAATGGCAAAAAAACCTATAATTTTTGCTTGCGCTAATCCAGATCCTGAAATTAACCCTGAAGAAATTAATGATGTAAGGGACGATGCAATTATTGCAACTGGTAGATCGGATTATCCAAATCAAGTAAATAATTTGATTGGTTTTCCTTATATTTTTAGAGGTGCATTAGATGTTAGATCAAAGACCATTAATGAGGAAATGAAAGTTGCAGCAGCTCAAGCTATTGCAAAACTCGCAAGAGAAGATGTTCCTGATGAGGTTGTTGCAGCTATGGGGGGTGAAAGACCACACTATGGAAAAGATTATATTATACCATCTACATTTGATCCAAGATTAATCAGCATAATCCCAGCGGCTGTAGCAAAAGCTGCAATGGAAACTGGGGTTGCAAGAAAAAATATTGAGGATCTTGATATTTATAGAGATCAATTGAAACAAAGACTTGATCCGACGGTAACTATAATGCAAGGAATAAATTCTTATATTAAAAAAAATCAAAAGAAAATTGTGTTTGCAGACGGTGAAGATGAAAATACACTTAAAGCTGCAATAGCATTTAAAAATTCAAAATTGGGTATTCCAATTCTTATTGGAAAAGAAGATAAAATAAAAGAACAAATAAAAAATATTGGTTACAACGAAAATTTTGACATTGAGATTGTTAATTCTAAAGATGCTAAGAAAAGAAATAAGTATGTAAAACATTTATTTCAAAAATTACAAAGAGAACAGGGTCTTTTAGAAAGAGATTGTGATCGACTGGTAAGAAATGACAGAGTTATATGGGCGACAAGTATGGTCGCTTGTGGTGATGCAGATGGAGCAGTGACTGGAAACACAAGACGTTTTGGAGCATCACTTGATAAAATTAAACAAGTAGTTGATGCAAGAGCTGGAGAAATTATGTTTGGTCTCAATATGGTAGTTCACAAAGGGAAAACTATTTTTGTTGGTGATACAAGTGTTCATGAATATCCAACATCAGAACAAATGGCAGAAATTGCAATATCTACAGCAAGGGTGGTTAGGTTATTTGGTTTTGAACCCAAAGTAGCTTTCGTTTCTCATTCTACATTTGGTCAGCCTCTTACGAGCCGAACAAAACATATAAGAAATGCTGTTGATCTTTTAAAAGAAAAAAAAGTAGATTTTGAGTTTGATGGAGACATGCAACCAGATGTGGCTCTTAATTCGGAATATGAGGAACTTTACCCTTTTTCAAAAATTGTTGGAAAGGCAAATATTTTAATTATGCCAGGACAACATAGTGCAGCAATATCATATAAAATGATGAAAACATTAGGGGATACTAAGGTCATAGGGCCTTTGCTGATCGGAATTGGGTTACCAATTGAAATTGCTCCTTTACGATCTTCTACATCTGATCTAATTAATTTAGCTTCTATTGCAGCTTATTCTGCAGATATTATTGATTATAAAAAATAATCAATCTTTTTGAATTCTTAAATCTTCAACAAGTAAAATACTAGCAATAACATCTTTTACATCTAATATTTCTTTAGCTTCACTTATCACTAAATCTTTTTCATTGGAAGTTAATGCAATTCCATAGATATAAATTTTTTTCTTATAAGTATCGATTTGATAATTAGTTGCTTTTATATTTTTATTTAAGATTAAAGCTGTTCGGAGTTGTGAGGTAATTAAAACATCTTTTGCAGATCTTTTAAAATTAAATTGTTCTTTAATTTTTATATCATTTCGGACAGATCTAGTACCTTTTGTTTCCCAAGCTAACTTGGTTAATAACAATTTTTCTTCTGGATTATCAACTTTACCAGTTAAAAATATTCTTCCATCAAGAACTTTAGATTTTACAGAAAGAAGATATTTTTTATCCTTAACCAAAATTCGAGTTGCTAAATTTTTTTGCATTATAGAATCATCCATTTGAGTCCCTACTGTCCTAGGATCTAATGCAACAGATACACCTGTTCCAAAAATTCCCTTTGATGAAACTCCCACACATCCTGATAAGAGCACAAAGAAAAAAATTATTTTTATTAATTTATTTTTCATTTTTTAATTTTAAACAATAATTGTAAATTTCTTTTTTTGAAATATCTCTATTATGATTAATAAAATTTGTTATTTCTTTTATGCTTAATTTATTAATCATTTTATTTATAATAATCTTATCTGATTCACTTAATACTTGTGAAGTATTTTTATCTTTTTTTTTTTCAGAAATTACCACTGTTAGCTCTCCTTTGGGTTCTTTAACAAATGGTTTAAGATCGTCTATATTTTGTCTTATAAACTCCTCATATAATTTTGAAATTTCTCTACAAAATACTATTTTTCTACCACTAAAATTAGTTTTTAAATCAGGTATTACTTTATTAATTTTTTTTGGAGAAATAAAAAAAACAAGAGAGTTGTCAAATTTTGAGAGTTTCTTAAGTTCATTTAACAAATTTTGTTTTTTATCAGGTAAAAATCCATAAAAGAAAAATTTTTCTGAAAAACCACTTATTGAAACTGCTGCAGCAACAGCAGATGGTCCTGGTATAGGAATAATTTTGATATCATTTTTAATGCACTCATTAACTAAGATTGCACCTGGATCAGAAATACTGGGTGTTCCAGCATCAGAAATTAATGAAATTATTTCGCCAGATTTTAAAAGTTCAATTATTTTATTTAAATTTTTTGTTTCATTAAATTTATGATTTGAGATCAATTTTGACTTTATGTCATATTTGTCTAATAAATTTTTTGAAACTCTTGTATCTTCACAAAGGATATAAGAAGATTTTTTAAGTATTTCAATAGCTCTAAAGGTAATGTCTTTTAAATTTCCAATTGGAGTTGATACCAAATAAAGACCATTTTCATTATCTTTTAGTATAGGTTTTGATTTAATGATCATAATTAAGCTTAAAAAATATTATACTATCATTAAAATGAATAAATTTATTAAAATTATTTTTTTAACTATTTTGGTCTTTCCATTATTATTAAATTTAGCAACAGCATCTGAAAAATTAAAAATTGGTCTTTTGGTGCCAATGACAGGCTCCAATAAAGATTTAGGTCAATCAATTATTAAAGCTGTTAGACTAGCAATAAGAGATATTAACAATGATTTGATTGAGGTTGTTCCGAAAGACACTGCATCAATTCCCAATAAAACTCTCCAGTCTGCTCTTGAATTAAAAGAGATGGGTATAAAAGTAGTAGTAGGCCCCATATTTCATAAAAACTTAAAATATTTAGATGAAGTAATGGATGTTACTTTTTTATCCTTAACAAATAAAACTATAGACTTACCAAAAAATGTAATTTCTGCAGGAATTAATTCAACCTCTCAGCTGAATACTATAAAAAAATTTATAAAACAGAATAATTTAAAAAAAACTATTTTCCTTTCACCAATACAAGATTATGAATTCGAAGTAAAAAAAGGGATTAAAAATTCAAAAATAAAAATATTCAAAAATTATGATTATAGTACTGAACCTACAAAGTTAACTAAACAAATTGAAGAAATCACAAATTACAAAATTAGAAAACAAAATTTAGAGGATGAAATTCTTAGAATAAAGAGCTCAAATCAAACAAACAAAGAAAAAAAAATCAAAAAACTTGAACAAAGATATACATTAGGTGGTTTAAATTTTGATTCAATAATTATTGCAGATTTCGATGAAAGTTTAAAAAGTGTAACTACATCATTATTATATACTGACGTATCACCTAAACAAAAATACTTCATAACATTAAATCAGTGGTTTAATAAAAGCTTATTAAATGAAATAGATATTCAACCTTTATACTTTCCATCAATAAACAGGAATAATTTTGAGAATTATAAACAAAAATTTTTTAAAGAGTTTAAAGAGTATCCATCACATTTATCTTTGTTAAGTTATGATTTGGTAGGACTTGTTTACTACCTATCTTTAAAAAATAATTTTTCTAACACCAATAAACTTTTTAAAGTTAAAAATTCATTTAAAGGTAAAATAGGTATTTTTGATATCAAAAATAATAAAATCAATCACAGATTAAATTTTTACAAAATTGAAGACAAAAATTTTATAAAAATTTTTTAATTTTTCTAAATGCATTATAACGATGATCTATTTTATATTTTTGTAAAGAGCTCATCTCTCCAAATGTTTTTATTTTATTTTTAGGAACAAATATTGGATCATAACCAAAACCATTTTTACCTTTGGGTATAGTTGAGATATACCCTTCAACTTTACCTAAAACAGTTATTATTTTTTTATCTAAATAACAAATTGATAATGCACAAATAAATCTTGCTTTTATTTTTTTTTGTTTCCAATTTTTATCTCTTTTGGTTAATTCCCTATACACTTTAATTATAGCTTTTTTAAAATCACTCTTTTTTCCACCCCATCTAGCTGAATAAATTCCTGGATTTTTATCTAAAATATCTATCTCAAGTCCTGAGTCATCTGCAAGACATGTTAATTTTGTTTTTTTTGAAAAATATTTTGATTTTATGATTGAGTTTTCTTCGAATGTGCGTCCATCTTCTCTTGGACTCTTAAGCTTAAATTCAGTTGTTGAGTGCGTTTTAATGTATTTTGGAAGTAAATCTTTGATTTCCTTGTATTTTCCCTTGTTATTGGTGCCAATAAGCAATTTTGAAATTTTTTCCATTAATACCTAGCAATTCTGAGTTTTCTTACCATATATGCTGTTATGGAAAAAGAGGAAAACATAAATCACGAAAATACTACTGCTGAAACATCGAATAAAGAAATCAGGGCTAATAAACAATCTGACGATAAGCCAGAAGAAAGCAAAAATGTACAAGAAAAAATAGAATTATCGCCTGAGGATAAAATAAAAGAATTGGAAGATAAGCTTGCAAGAACTTTTGCTGAAATGGAAAACCAAAGAAGAAGGTTTGAAAAAGAAAAAGATGATGCATTTGATTACGGGGGTTTTATGTTTGCAAAAGAAGCTTTAAATTTAATTGATAACCTTGCAAGATCAAAATTAATTTTAGAAAATGATGAAAGTCTTAAAGGTACCGAGGCCTTAAAAAAAACTTTGGAACATTTTGATATAATTAATAAAGATTTAATCTCTATCTTTACTAAAAATAATATTAAACCAATTGATTGTCTTAATAAAAAATTAGATCCAAATTTACATCAAGCTATGATGGAAATAGAAGATGATCTAAAAGAACCTGGAACGATTGTTCAAGAAGTTCAAAAAGGTTTCATGATAAAAGACAGATTACTTAGACCCTCTTTAGTTGGTGTGTCTAAAAAGTCAAAAAATAATGATGATAAAAGTGAGGAAAATAAGGAAAATTTAAACAAATAATTACATTTGTTGAGCTTGAAGAATTAATATTAACACATATATGAAGTTAGGAATTTAAATTATGAGCAAAATTATTGGAATAGATCTTGGTACAACGAACTCATGTGTATCAATTATGGAAGGTAGCCAACCAAAAGTATTGGAGAATACTGAAGGCGCAAGAACGACTCCATCAGTTGTAGCTTTTACAGATGATGGTGAAAAACTAGTTGGTCAGCCAGCTAAACGACAAGCTGTAACAAATCCTGAAAATACAATTTTTGCAGTTAAAAGATTAATTGGAAGAAATTTTGAAGACCCTACGGTAAAAAAAGATATAGCAGCTGCACCTTTTAAAATAGTAAATTCGGAAAAAGGTGATGCTTGGATTGAAGCAAAAGGAGAAAAATATTCGCCATCTCAAATTTCTGCTTTCATTCTTCAAAAAATGAAGGAAACTGCTGAAAAATATTTAGGTCAAGAAGTTACAAAAGCTGTAATTACAGTTCCTGCATATTTTAATGACGCTCAAAGACAAGCAACTAAAGATGCTGGAAAAATTGCAGGTCTTGAAGTTTTAAGAATTATCAATGAACCAACGGCAGCTTCTCTAGCGTATGGTTTAGACAAAAAACAAAATAAAAAAATTGCTGTATATGATTTAGGTGGTGGAACTTTTGATGTATCTATTCTTGAGTTAGGAGACGGTGTTTTTGAAGTTAAATCTACAAATGGAGATACCTTTTTAGGTGGTGAAGATTTTGATAATTCAATTGTAGATTATCTAGTTGCAGAATTTAAAAAAGATAATGGAATTGATTTAACGTCAGATAAACTTGCACTTCAAAGACTAAAAGAGGCTGCAGAAAAAGCTAAAATAGAACTTTCGTCTGCAGAACAAACAGATATTAATTTACCTTTTATCACTGCTGATAAAACAGGTCCAAAACATATTAATTTAAAAATGACTAGGGCAAAACTAGAAGCTCTTGTTGAGGATTTAATAGCTAAAACTTTACCACCATGCAAAACAGCTCTTAAAGATGCGGGGATTTCAGCAAGTGAGATTGATGAAATTGTAATGGTTGGTGGGATGACTAGAATGCCTAAAGTTCTGGCTGAAGTTAAAAATTTTTTTGGAAAAGACACAAATAAAAGTGTTAACCCTGATGAAGTTGTAGCAATGGGTGCAGCTATTCAAGCAGGAGTACTTCAAGGTGATGTAAAAGATGTGCTTCTTTTAGATGTTACCCCTTTATCTCTAGGTATTGAAACTTTGGGTGGTGTATCGACTAAACTAATTGAAAAAAATACAACAATACCAACAAAGAAGAGCCAAGTATTTTCTACAGCTGAGGATAACCAACCTGCGGTTTCTATAAGAGTACTTCAGGGCGAAAGAGAAATGGCAGCTGATAACAAAATGTTAGGTAATTTTGAGTTAATTGGTATTGCTCCTGCACCAAGAGGGGTTCCTCAAATCGAAGTAGCTTTTGACATTGACGCAAACGGAATTGTTAGTGTTTCAGCTAAGGACAAAGGAACGGGTAAAGAACAAAAAATTCAAATCCAAGCTTCTGGAGGATTGAGTGAGGAAGAGATTGAAAAAATGGTTAAAGATGCTGAAGCTAACAAAGAAGAAGATAAAAAGAAAAGAGAATCTGTAGACGTAAGAAATCAAGCTGATACATTAATCCATTCAACTGAAAAAAATCTTAAAGAACATGGATCTAAAATTACTGATGCTGAAAAAAAAGCAATAGAAGACGCATCGTCTAGCTTAAAAGAAGCTTTAAAAGGATCTGATAATGAAGATATAAAGAAAAAAACAGAAACATTAGTTCAGGCTTCAATGAAATTAGGTGAAGCTATATACAAATCTCAGGAAAAAAAACCAGATTCACCCGATGATAATAAAAAAAATGATGAAGGGAAAAAAGACGATAACGTAGTTGATGCAGATTTTGAGGAAGTAAAAGAAGAAAATAAAGAAGAAGACAAAGAAAAAAGCGCTTAAAATTTTCAACAAGTATCATCTTAAAATAACTTATGGCTAAAAGGGATTTTTATGATGTCTTGGGTGTTGGTAAAAATGCATCTTCTGATGAATTAAAATCAGCCTATAGAAAACTTGCTGTTAAGTACCATCCTGATAAAAATCCTGGTGACAAAACAGCAGAAGATAAATTTAAAGAAGCTAGTGAAGCTTACGGAATTCTCTCAGACAAAGAAAAAAAACAGAATTACGATAACTTTGGTCATGCAGCCTTTGAAAATGGAGGTGGAAGACAAAGTGGGGGTTTTGGAGGTTTTGGTGGCGCAGATTTTTCAGATATTTTTGAAGATTTTTTTGGTGATTTTGGTGGCGGTGGAAGATCGAGAAATAGAAGTTCCAATAACAGAGGATCTGATTTAAGGTATGATCTAACAATAACACTTGAAGAAGCCTACCAAGGTAAAAAACAAGATATAAAATTTTCTACAACAGAAAAATGTAATACATGTAAGGGAAATGGTTCAAAACCAGGTTATTCACCTGATAGATGTACTTATTGCGGTGGAAATGGTAAAATAAGATCTAATCAAGGTTTCTTTACTGTTCAACAAACATGTCCTCAATGTAATGGAAATGGAGAAGAAATTAATAACCCTTGTGGTGATTGTAACGGACAAGGTAAAAAGCAAACTTCAAAGAAAATATCCGTATCAATACCTAAGGGTGTAGATGACGGAACAAGAATTAGATTAGCTGGCAAAGGTGAGGCTGGAAGTAGAGGTGGAGCGACAGGTGATTTATACCTATTTATAAACGTTAATTCACATGATTTATTTAAAAGATCAGACGAAAATTTATTTTTTGAATTTCCAATTTCAATAGCTGACGCAGCACTTGGAATAACAATTGAAATTCCAACTATTGATGGTGGTAAAGCAAAAATTAAAATTCCTGACGGTACTCAAAATGGCAAACAATTTAGACTAAAAGGTAAAGGGATGCCATTTATGAGAAGAGGAGATTATGGTGATCTTTATGTACAAGTAAATACTGAAGTTCCAGTTTTTTTAAATAAACAGCAAAAAGAATTACTTGAAAAGTTTAGGGAAATAGAGAATGAAAAATCAAATCCTAGCATTAAAAAATTCTTCCAAAAAGCAAAAGATTTTTGGAAGAATTGATGGTTTTATAAATTAGTATATAAAATTTTATAAAACGTATAAATTATCAAAATGAATATTCTTATAGAAGGGTGGCGCGGAATTAATCACTCTGTTGCATTAGTAAATCAATGGCAAATTTTAGAATTATTAAAGTCTAATAAGTTATATTTTAAAGATATACCATTTTCATCAAAGACATGGAACACAAAGATGAATTCAAGTGGATTTATAGAAGAAAAAAAAAATTTAATTAAAAAAATTGCTTTGCCTACCAAAGATCAAATACACGATATTACTTACAGAATTTCATTTCCTTTTGACTTTGATGATAAATTTAATTCTAAATTATTATTTGTTTATGGAATATGTGAGTATAAATTTGTGGATGAGACTTGCTATAAAAACAACACGCTCGATGCATTAAAAAAAAATAAAAATCTTTTTATTCATACACCCACCCAATGGACTAAAGGAGGTTTTATAAACTCAGGTTTTAGTGAAAGTCAAATTGTTGTTGTAAATCACGGTATTGATCAAGATACTTTTTATATTATTTCAGATGAAAGAAAAGAGGATGTCAGAAAAAAATATGGATTTAAATCAGATGATTTCATATTGACCAATATAGGAGCTATGACTGCTAATAAAGGTGTTGAACTACTTATAGCTGCCTATGGTATTTTAAAAAAAGAAAATAAAAATTTAAAGTTAATTTTAAAAGATCAAAGTAATTTATATGGAATAGGTACAAACCATCTCTTTAAAAAATTATTGAATTCTGAGCTAAATAAAAAATTTAAAGCCATTAACGATGATATGATGAAAGATATTACAATTATTTCAGAAAATTTAACTCAAAGTGAGATAAGAGAACTGTATTCAATTTCAGATTGCTATGTATCACCTTATTTTGCAGAAGGTTTCAATTTACCACCCTTAGAAGCAGCTGCATGTGGGACACAAATTTTAGTGACAAAAGGAGGAGCTACTGATGATTATTTTGATAATTGTATGGGATATCAAATTGAAGGTGTTGAGAAAAAAACTAATAATTTACATGTCGTTGAGCCGAAGTTTGACTCATTGATTAATGTTTTAAAAGACAAGGTTATAAATAAACCTGATTATCTAAAAAAAGAAAGATCTGATTTTACTCATAAAAATAATTCTTGGGCTATAGTTGTAAATAAATTAAATGAAGAGTTTAAAAATAAATTAAGGTAAAGTTATAAATATATGAAAAAAATTAATTTAGCTATTTCTGGATGTCTTGGACGAATGGGCCAGCAACTAATTAAGTCATCAAAAAAAAATAAAAATTTTAAACTAGTTACACTTACAGAGAATAAATTAATAAATAAAAGTCTAGGCGGAATTAAACCAGAGTTAAATTCTGATAAAGCTTTTAAAAAAATTGACATTATTATAGATTTTACTGTTCCAACCTGCACTCTTGAAATATTAAAAATAGCAACAAGACTAAAAAAAAGGGTAGTTATAGGTACAACTGGTTTTAATAGAAGCCAGGAAAACTTAATTAAGAAATATTCAAAAAAAATACCTATTTTAAAAGCTGGTAATATGAGCTTAGGTGTAAATTTATTAATGTATTTAACTGAAATTACTTCAAAGTCATTGAATGATGAATATTTAAGCAAGATTTTTGAAGTACATCATCGACATAAAAAAGATTATCCATCAGGTACAGCTTTAATGTTAGGTAAAGGTATTGCAGATGGAAAAAATAAGAATTTGTATAATTTAATTGGTAAAAAATTTTTAAATAAAAAATCTTTTCCTTATGGGAAGAAAATTAATTTTAATTCTTTAAGAAAAGGGGAAATTATTGGAGAACACGAAGTAAAATTCTCAAGTGGAAAAGAAATAATAACATTAAATCATGAGGCTTTTGATAGAGCACTTTATTCTGATGGAGCTTTAACTGCCTCTAAATGGTTAATGAAAAAAAGACCAGGATTATATTCTATGAGAGATCTTTTAAGTTTTGATGTTTAGAAAAATTGAAAAAATATTACTGAGATATATACCAAAATTTTATTTAAGTTTAACAAGAGCTCAAGACAGTAATGATAGATTTACATTTGGATCAGATTTTATAAATAAAAATAAAAATAAAAATAGTGTTGATATTTTAGATGTTGGTTGCGGAGGTGGAAATTTTTTTGGTTATATAAATAGTACAGTAAAAAATTCAAAATACGTAGGAATAGATTTTGATTATGACAAAATGAAAAAAAATAAATTTTCAAATTTTAATAATTTTAATACTTTCTCTCAAGATTTAAGAAAAGATTGGTATTTTAATAAATATGATTTCGTTTGGTCTTCTGAGGTTATTGAACATTTATTTGATGATAAAGGTTTTTTTGAGAAGCTAGTAAGATCAACAAAAAAAGGCGGCTATATATTAATTACCACTCCTTACTACGATAGCTACATTAACTTTGCTAAAAAATTTGGCTGGTCTATAGAACCTTCCAAAGAAGAAGTGACGGGACATGTAAGACTTGGTTATAATGAAAACGATTTAAAAAATCTAGCAAATTTAAACAATTTAAAATTAGAAAATATTTATTACATCAGTGAATGCAATAATTATAGAGCAAGAAATATTTTTAAAATGAATAATGGGTTACTCTGTTATTTTTTTAATATTTTATATTTTTTAAAAATTTTTAATTTTAAAAGATATATTAAGGGAGAAAATGAAATAGATAAAAAAAAATATTTTTCTATAGCTGCCGTTTATAAAAATGAAAATTGAGTAAAAAATGGTTGATAAACAAAAATCAAAAATAATCCTTAAGATATTAAATAAAATTTACCCTAAGACCCCAGTTCCTCTTAAAAGCAAAAATACTTTTACCCTTTTAATCTCAGTCCTACTTTCTGCACAATGCACAGATGTAAATGTAAATAATGTTACAAAAAAAATTTATCCAAAGTATTTTAAACCTGAGCATTTTGTTAAATTAGGAAGAAAAAAAATTGAAAAATTAATTAAAAAAATTGGAATTTTCAGAATAAAAGCAAAAAGTATCTATTTAATGTCAAAACAGATCTTGAAAAAACACAATGGCAAAGTACCTAAAACATTTGATGAACTGGAAAAACTACCTGGTGTTGGCCACAAAACAGCTAGTGTAGTAATGTCCCAGGGTTTTGGATATCCAGCATTTGCAGTTGATACCCATATTCATAGACTTGCACAAAGGTGGGGTTTAACAAATGGAAAAAATGTAGTTCAAACTGAAAGGGATTTAAAAAGGATATTTCCTAAAAAAACTTGGTCCAAGCTTCATTTGCAAATAATTTTTTATGGCAGAGAATATTGTAAGGCAAGAGATTGTTATGGTTTAACTTGTGAAATATGCACTACTTGCTACCCAAAAAGAAAAAAACCTGTTATTACAAAAAAAGCTTAATATGAAAATTTTAGGAATAGGAAATGCAATAGTAGATGTCATTTGTAAAGTTGATGACAATTTTATTACTCAAAATAATCTTCAAAAAAGCACAATGAAATTATTTTTTGATGAAAGTGAATTCAAAAATTTAATTAAAAATCTTAAAATTGAAAAAACTGTTTCTGGAGGATCTGTTGCGAACTCTATAGTTGGTATATCACAACTTGGAGATAAAGTGAGTTTTATAGGAAAGGTTTCTAATGATGAATTTGGTAGTAAATATGAAGAAGGATTAAAAAAAGAAAATGTAGAGTTCTTTTATTCTAAAAAAAAAGAAGAATTACCGACTGGAACATGTTTAATATTGGTTACGCCAAACTCGGAAAGAACAATGTGTACTTTTTTAGGAACGGCAGGAAAAATTAATGAAAATGATGTCTGTCCTGATGCAATACAAAAAAGTGAGATAATATTTTTGGAAGGTTACTTATGGGATGAGGGGGAACCCAAGAAAGCATTTGATAAAGCAATTAATATCGCGAATAAAGTAGCCATGTCTCTTTCAGATCAATTTTGTGTAGATAGACATAAGCCTCATTTCTTAGAATTAGTAAAAAATAAATTAGATATTACTTTTGCAAATGAACAAGAAATTACCTCACTAATTGAAGCAAAAGATTTTAATGAAGTAATTAATTTTTCAAAGCAACTTAAAAAATTAGTAATTGTTACAAGAGGTGAAAAAGGAGCCATTGCTATTAAAGGTGAAGAAGTAATAGAGACAGGTATAAAACAAAATCTAAAGATTTTGGATCTTACTGGTGCTGGTGATCTTTTTGCCGCTGGGTTTCTACACGGATACGTTAATAAATTGTCAATTAAAGAGAGTTTAGAAAAAGGTACTGAGATGTCATCTAAAGTAATACAACAAATTGGTGCAAGACTTTAGAACTAAATTTTCTTTCTTTTAAAACTACCCTTTCCCTTTTTAGGTTTAACTACCTTTGGTTTAAACTTTTTGGAGTACAAGTCTTTAATAATAGGGTTTTTTTTATTTAATTTGATAACCATTATTTTTACTAATTATAAAGTTATCATCTAAAAACTTTTGAGAAATTTTTTTTCTAAGTCTATAAATGTGAGTTTCAACTGTATGTGTTTCTAAATCAGAATGATAATCCCAAACTTTAGATTGTAATTCATTAATACTTATAGGTTTATTTTCTTTTGAAAGATAGATTATGGTGTTTACTTCTTTTTCAGTAAGTTTTAGTTTGACATTTTTTGAAGATATTTCCCTAGCATTAATGTCTATAATATAATTATTAATTATAAATTGTGATTGCTCAACAAATTGATGTTTTAAAAACTCAATATTTAATTTTTCAATCATCTTAAAAAGCTTAATTGGTAACTGATTTAAAACAAATTGATTGTTAAATTTTAAAATTTGTTTTTTTGTGATTATTAAATAATTGTTTAAATTTTTAATTTCATTTGTTAAAGTTTTTTCATCTGAAATCTCTATAATTTTAAAATGTATGTCTTCTTCTAACTCTTTAAGTATTTGGTATAAAAGATTAAATCGAAAAACTATTAAATTTTGATTATTCATATATCATTAGAATATGACAATTCTTTTAAAAAATAAACACACACTTCAAGTAGACGAATTTTATTTTAAGTGTTGTATTGGAAAAAATGGTGTGACGAGAAGAAAAAAAGAAGGTGATTACAAAACCCCTCTAGGTACGTTTAAAATTGAAAAATTATTTTTTAGAAAAGATAGAATAAAAAAACCTAAAACCTTTTTGGAAACTATAGAGATTAAGACAAATATGGGTTGGTGTAATGATATTAGTTATCCAAAAAAATATAATCGCCTGATCAAAATTAATAACAAAATTAAACATGAAAAACTTAGAAGAAATGATGACAAGTACGATTTATTCATTCCTATAAGTTATAATAGAAAAAATCCTAAAGTTGGCCTAGGGAGTTGTATATTTATACATTTAACTAAAAATTTTAAACCTACAGCGGGATGTGTTGCATTAAAGAAAAAAGATTTTTTAATTATGTTAAAACTAATTAGAAAAAATACAAAAATAAAAATATCTTAAAGTCTTTCACCAAAAATACTTGACCCAATCCGTAAATAAGTGGCAGAATTTTTTGAAGCTTCTATAAAATCAGAGGACATGCCCATACTAAGTTCGGTAAAATCGAAAGTATTGTTTAATGATTTAATTTCTTTAAAATAGGCAGAAGAATCTTCATCAGCTGGTGGTATACACATTAAACCAACAACATCTAAGTTAATCTTTTTACAATATAAAACTAAATCGCCAAGTTCAGTTTTATTAATACCAGATTTTTGTTCCTCATTACCAATATTTACCTGAATAAAAATTTTTATTTTTTTATTAATTTTCTTTTGCTCATCGGCAATTTTTTTTGCAAGTTTTTGACTGTCAATAGAATGGATATAATCAAATAATTTAACCGCATATTTTACTTTATTGCTTTGTAATTTACCTATCATATGAAGTTTAATATTTGAATTATTTGACTTAATTTCAGTCCACTTATCAACAGCTTCTTGAATTTTATTTTCTCCAAAATCAGCATGCCCATGATCAATTAATGGTAAAATTTTATCAATTTTAAAAGTCTTGGATACAGCTATAATCTTTGGTAAATTAAGAATATCAAGATTACTCAAATTTAACTTAATTTTATTTTCGATGTTAATTAAATTTTGGACTGTAAAATGCATTATAATTTAAATTCAAAATATTACTTTATAAATAATTTTGATACAAATAATATCGAAAAGCAAAATAAACAAACAATTATCATTTATAGAAATTATAATTTAGAAAAAATCGATTCCTTTAAAATTTTAACATTTAAAAATTATTGCAAAAGAAGAGGCTTAAAATTTTATTTATCTAATAATATCAAATTAGCTATAAAACTAGGATTAGATGGGGCATATATACCATCATTTAATAAAAATTTTGATCATCTAAGTTTTACACATAAAAAAAATTTTAAGTTAATTGGATCAGCTCATAATCTTAAAGAAATTAGAATTAAAGAACTTCAAAAAGTTGATAAAATTTTCTTATCTTCTTTGTTTAAAAAGAATAAAAACTATCTAGGAATTAACAAGTTCAAATATTTTTCAAATTTAACAAAAAAAAGAGTTGTTGCTTTAGGCGGTGTTACAGGCAAAAATATTAAAAGACTTAAGCTGTTAAGCAGTTGTGAATTTGCTGGTATAACTTTTTTTCAATAAAAAAAAGGCCCCAAAAAGGGGCCCTTTTAAATCTTAGTTATTAACTAAATTAGAATGCAAATGATGCACCTAAAGTCCACTGTTCCACATCTGCAGCAGATGAAGTTGAGTAGTCTAGGTTTTCACCATCTTTCATGCTTCCTGAAAGAGTCATACTACCAGCTGTGTATGCAAATGAAATCGCATCGATTTCAGCATCAACTGATTGGTCACTTTGCTCGTGAGTCTCTGTACCGTAAGTTACAGAAAGTTCATCTGACACAGTGTATGATAAAGCGTATGAAGTTGACTCATTGTCAACACCAGTTGAACCTAAATCATTTTCTGATTGTGAGTATGTAACTGTTACTGGACCATAAGCGTAACTAGCTTTCATAGCTGAGTTATCACCTCTAGTTGCAGCAGAAGTTCCATCAATTTCAGTTGTTGCATAGTTTAAAGTTAAACCTTCAACACCTGAATAGTTAACACCATAACCAGTTCCTGCTTCAGAGTTACCACCTTGTGGTTGGTAAGAAACTACACCAGTTAGACCTTCCATTAACTCTGGAGAAGTGTATACAAATGCATTATTTCCAGAAGAAATAGTTGTTTGTAGATCTACGAATGTAATTCCTGCATCGTTAGATAATTGGTCAAACGCATCCCATAAACCACCTGCAGCAGTTCCTGAAATAGCACTTGTAGCATTTCCGCCACCTTCACCACTAAATGTAAGTGATCCCATTGAATCTGAACTTACAGTTATTGAGTGACTGTCAAACGGAGCGCTTGAACCAACTTTATTAGTTGCATCGGCAGTACCTGCATCATCACCTTGATCTAAAACGAAAGATACAGAAACATTTAAACCGTTATCTAATTCACCTGAACCAGAGAAAGTTAATTGGTTACCCATTGAAAAAGATGTACCAGCGTTTAAACCTTCACCAGTCCAACCTGTTACACCTAATGATGCACCACCACTTACACTGATCGCACCAGCATTAGCTGATACAGAAACAAGTGAAGCTGCTAATGCAGTCATACCTATTTTTTTAAAATTGTTCATATTAATTACTCCTTTAATTAGTTGTTAATTATTAATAATAAACACTGCTTTTATACAAACGAATTGCCATTTTTTTTGATAAATTACTGTATTTATCAAATATAATTGAGATGTGTGATATATTTGTTACACTAGGCTAATTCCTTAATATTTTAGCAAAATACAACAAATTATTGTATAAGAAATTCAAAATATAATAATGAAAATATTAAAATCATTGAAAATACTGGGCTTTTTAAGCATTTTGTTGCTATTTTTCAACAGTTGTAATGGAAAATTGCCGGGTGGTGATGCAAGAAAATTTCCTTCAGATCCAGAAAAAAGAGTGCAGCAAAATCTTAAAGAAGGAAGAGGGTTTAAATTAAATGATATGACTTTTGGAGCTGCTCGAGGTGGAGTTTTTGATTTCGCAAGTTCTAATGAACTTTGGAGAGCAGCCTTAGACACAATAGATTTTATGCCATTATCATCGGTAAATTATAGTGGGGGTATAATTATTACAGACTGGTATTCTGAAAATAACAGGCCCAATGAAAGTCTTAAAATTTCAATTAGATTTATGACAAATGAAATTAGGTCTGATGCATTAAAAATTAAAGTTTTCAATCGAAAATGTTCAAGCGCACTATTAGACTGTAAATTAAGTGAAACTGATGGTGTTATAGTTTCAGAGCTTAAAAAAGAAATACTCAAAAAAGCTTCATTGTATAAAGAACAAAAAAAAAAGAGTAAAAAATATTTCAAATAAATTGAATTAAGTATTTTGTGGAAAGATATAATTTTAAAACTGTTGAAGAAAAATGGCAAAAAATTTGGGAAAAAGAAAAAACTTTTTCTACAAAACTAGATAAAACTAAAAAAAAATTTTATTGCCTCGAAATGTTTCCTTATCCATCAGGTAAAATTCATATGGGCCATGTAAGAAATTATACAATTGGTGATGTGCTCGCTAGATTTAAAACTTTGCAGGGATACAATGTACTTCATCCAATGGGATGGGACTCTTTTGGAATGCCCGCTGAAAATGCTGCTAGACAAAATAATTTAAACCCCAAAGAATGGACTGAGTCTAACATTTCAAATATGAAGTCTCAATTGAAAAGAATAGGACTTTCAGTAGATTGGGATAGAGAAATATCTACATGCTCTGTTGAATATTATAAACATCAACAAGAATTTTTCTTAGAATTATTTGATAAAGGTCTTGTGTATAGAAAAGAACAAGATGTCAATTGGGATCCTGTAGATCAAACAGTTCTTGCAAATGAACAGGTTATTGACGGCAAAGGTTGGAGGTCTGGAGCTCATGTAGAGAAAAAAAAATTAAATCAATGGTTTTTCAATATTACTAAATTTTCGAATGAACTTTTAGAAAGTTTAGATACATTGGATCGGTGGCCAAACAAGGTTAAAACGATGCAAAAAAATTGGATTGGCAAATCGTTTGGCTGTGAGGTGAATTTTGAAATATCATCATCTAGGGATGTTAAAGAAATTAAATGCTTTACCACTAGACCCGATACATTATTCGGCCTTTCCTTTTTAGCTTTATCAGTTGACCATCCATTATCTAAATTTTACAAAAATGATGAAAAATTTAAAAAATTTAAACAAAAATGCTCTAAAGATGGGACTACTGAAGAAGCCCTAGCAAATGCTGAAAAAATTGGATTTAAAACCGATCTTGAAGCTATTAATCCATTGGATAAAACAACAAAGGTTCCTGTTTATTTCGCAAATTTTGTTTTAATGGATTATGGACTTGGAGCTGTTTTTGGTTGTCCTGCACATGATCAACGAGATCTTGATTTTGCAATTAAATATAATTTAGATGTAAAGACAGTAGTGACCCCAGATAAAGATCAAAGAGATTTTAAGGTTGATAAAGAAGCCTATACAGGAACCGGTTATATTTTTAATTCAAGTTTTTTAAACGGTTTAAAATGTCCTAGTGAGTCTATAATTAAAACTATAGAGCACCTAGAAATTAAAAAATTAGGAAAAAAGAAAATTAATTTTAGACTTAAAGATTGGGGTGTATCAAGGCAAAGATATTGGGGATGCCCAATACCAATAATTTATGATGAAAATAATACACCTCATAAACTTCCAAAAGAAATGCTACCCGTAGAATTACCTAATATTGATAAGTTAGAGTCAACTGGAAACCCTCTAGATAAATTAACAGATTGGAAAAATATAAAAATTGATGGAAAAAATTTTACAAGAGAAACCGATACTCTTGATACATTTGTTGACTCCTCATGGTACTTTTTAAGATTCTGTTCTCCAAATAATACGTCATATGGATTTTCTTACGATGACATAAATTATTGGATGCCTGTAGATCAATATATTGGTGGTGTTGAACATGCTATATTACACTTATTATATTCAAGATTTTTTATGCAAGCCCTTTCATTTGAAAATGAAAAATTTGACATAAAAGAACCTTTCAAAGGATTATTTACCCAAGGTATGGTTTGTCACGAAACTTATAAAGATGAAAATAACAACTGGATCAGCCCAGATGAATTAATTAATAAAGATGGAAAAAAATACTTAAAAAATGACACATCAAAAATTGTAAAAGTTGGACCATCAGAGTCGATGTCAAAATCAAAAAAAAATACAATTGATCCAGAGAATATTATTAATAATTATGGAGCTGACTCTGTTAGGCTATTTATTTTATCAGATAGTCCACCTGAAAAAGATGTTCAGTGGTCTGAGGAAGGAATTATTGCTTCATTTAAGTTTATTCAAAAATTATGGTCACTCCACGAAAAGATTTTAGAAGAAATTGATAAAGATCACACAATAGATAAAAGTGATGAATTAATAAAATTTACAAACAAATTTATAAAAAAAATTAGTAATAATCTGGAAAACTTTAACTATAATATAATAGTTGCTAATTTGCATGAGATGCATTCTTTTTTAAGTAAGGAAATAATTAAAGGATATCAAAAAAAAACAATATTAGTAAATTATGAGAAAATTTTAATAACGATGATGCCAATTTTACCACACTTATCTAACGAATGTTTTGAAAGTATCAAAGAAGACAAAGTTGAAATTAATTGGCCAAATTATGACGAAAAGTATATCAAAGAAGAAGCAAGTATAGTTGTTGTTCAAATCAACGGAAAAAAAAGAGGTTTGGTTAATGCTAAATTAGACTTATTAGAAGATGATATAATGAAATTAATTAAAGATGATAAAAATTTAAACAAATATTTAGTTGATAAAGAAATTAAAAAAAAGATTTACATTAAAAACAAGCTTATAAATATAATCATCTAAAGTTTATGAGAAATATAATTTTAATTTTCTGTTTAATTTTTTTATGTAGTTGTGGCTATACTTCAATTTATAAAAATCAAAAATCTCAAGATTTTCAAATTAATATAATTGAAATGGTAGGCGATAATGAATTTAATAACTTATTCAGAAATGAACTTAAGTTATATTCTAAAACAGATTCAAATAAAAAGTACGATATTTTAATAAATTCCAAATACCAAAAAATTACTGTTTCTAAAAACTCTTCAGGAGTTGCAACAGACTATAAAATTTTAGTAAATACAACAATTAATATTAATCTAAACAAGGAAACAAAAAAATTAGAATTTAATGAAAGTATTAATATCAAAAATAATTCTAATTCGTTTGAACAAAATAAATATGAAAGAAATATTAAAAGAAACTTTGCTTCATCTATAAGAGAAAAATTTTTAATTAGAATATTTAATTTAAATGATAATTAAATCATATGAAGTGAATAAGATTAATCCTGAAATACATAATTTATTATTATTTTACGGTAAAAATGAAGGTCTTAAAAATCAAATAACTAAAAATATAGTCAAGAATACTATTAATATTCATAATTATGATGAAAAGGAAGTTTTAGATAATGAACATATCTTTATTGATAATTTGTTAACAAAATCACTTTTTGATGAAAAAAAATTAATAATTATCAAAAGATCAACTGATAAAATTTTAAAAATTATTGAAAGCTTAAAATCAGAAAAACTCGAAGACATAACTATTATTATTAATGCAGATAATTTAGAAAAAAAATCAAAACTGAGATCTTTTTTCGAAAAAAATAAAGAAACAATTTGTATTGCTTTTTATCCTGATAATGATCAAACTTTATCGAAATTAGCATACGATTTTTTAAAAAGTAAAAAAATTTCGATCTCACAATCGAGCATAAACTTAATCATAAATAAATGTAATGGGGATAGAGAGGCACTCTACAATGAGCTTAATAAGATAGATTTATATACGCAAAATGGAAAAAAAATTACAACTGAAGAAATAATGAAAATTACTAATCTCATCGAAAATCATAGTGTTTCGGAATTAGTGGATAATTGTTTAGCAAAAAACAATAAAAAGATAATTAATATTTTAAATGAAAATAATTTTAATAATGAAGACTGTATGTTAATCGCAAGATCTCTTTTGAATAAATCAAAGAGAATACTTCAGCTTGTTAAAGAATTTCAAAATAATAAAAATATTGAATTAACCATTTCTTCAGCAAAACCACCTATTTTTTGGAAAGATAAAGAAATTACAAAACAACAGATAAAATACTGGAGACCAGAAAGTATTAAAGATTTAATCTATAAATTAATTGATATAGAGCTTTTGATAAAAAAAAATGTAAACAACTCTATTAATTTAATTACCGATTTTATTTTAGAACAATCTTCTACAAAATCTAATAATTAGATTTAATTATTTCTATTATCTTATTTAATTGATCTAAACTTTTATACTCAAATGAGATTTTACCCTTATTATTTTTTTTATTTTGAATTGAAACATTTATTCCAATTTTATTTGAAACAGAATTTTCAAGATCTTTTATATTTGCATCATTAGAATTTGTTCGCTTTAATTTTTTAGTTTTAAATATTTTTACAAAACTTTCTGCTTGTCTTACTGACAATTTCTTTTCCACAATTTTATTAGCAACAAATGAGGCATTTTCTAAACCTACTAAAATCTTTGCATGTCCAGCACTTAGTTTTTGAGACTCTATCAATTTGATTACCTCTATTGGCAATAAAAGAAGTCTCAAACAATTTGTAATATGGCTTCTACTTTTTCCAATAAATTTTGATACTTTTTCATGGTCATAAGAAAAATCATCTATTAATCGTTTATAACCTTGGGCTTCCTCGAGAGGATTTAAATCATGTCTTTGAACATTTTCAACGATAGCAAATTCCAATGATTTTAAATCATCTGCTTCTGTTATTACTACTGGCACATTATGTAGTCCTGCCCTTTGTGCTGCAATCCACCTTCTCTCTCCTGCTATTATTTCAAATTTAGATTTATCATCATTCGATTTTCTTACAATAATCGGTTGTAAAATCCCTCTTTCTTTAATAGAGTTTGTAAGGTCTTTTAAATTATCTTCGTCAAAAATTTTTCTTGGTTGATACTTGTTAGGTATTAAATCGCTAACAGGTAATTGGTTTTTTTGTGTTTCAACTTTTGTTTCTCCAATTAAAGAAGATAGACCTCTACCCAAACCTTTTTTTATTTTATTTGAGTCCATTAAGCAGCACTTCCAATAGTTGTCTCTTGATTTATAAATTCATCAGTAAAACTAAAATATGATTTACTTCCAGGACAAGATTTATCATAAATTAAAACTGGCATTCCATGGGATGGAGCTTCTGACAATCTCACGTTTCTGGGTATTACTGTTGAATACACTTTCTCATTAAAATAATCTCTTGCTTCCTTTTCAACTTGTGATGACAGTTTATTTCTTTTGTCATACATAGTTAGAAGTATTCCTCTAATTTTTAATTCTGGATTTAAGTTAATTTTTATTCTCTCAATTGTTTTCATAAGCTGCGTTAAACCTTCCAGTGCAAAAAATTCTGTCTGCAAGGGAACAACTAACGACTGTGAGGATACTAATGCCATAACTGTTAGCAAACTAAGTGATGGTGGACAATCAATTAGAATATAATCATATATACCTCCAGAATCATTTAAATATGAGGTTAATTTATGCTTCAATAAAAATGCTCTGTTACCATCATCTGCAGTTTCAACTTCTAATCCTGATAAATCGACATTTGAACTTATAATATCTAAATTACTAAACTCAGTTTTTTTAATTACGTCAAAAATTTCTTTTGTACCATTTAATACACCATAAATTGTGTCACTAGAACTTTCCATATTAGATAATCCAAGACCTGTTGTTGCATTTCCTTGTGGATCTAAATCTATAACTAAAATTTTTTTATTTTGCTGAGATAACCCTGCTGCAAGATTTATTACCGTTGTAGTTTTTCCAACCCCACCCTTTTGATTTATGACAGAAATAATTTGCATTTAATTTTTTTTATTTTTTTTTCTAATTTTTTTTATATTTAATAAAAATGAATCTTCGTTTGTTAAACTTTTTTTTTCCGTGTATTCTAAATCCCAATTCTTTAAAGAATTTTCAAAAACTCTTTTTCCGTTCTTCCCCATAAAGAAAATTAAATTAGTGTATCTTGAAAAATTTTCATAAACTAAATCCAAAATAACTGGCATTGGTTTAAATGCTCTAGACATTATGGTTCCTGTTTCTAATTTTTTTAAATCAAAGATATTTTCTTGAAATATTTTTGTGTTTAATTGCAATTTTCTAGACACTTCTTTTAAAAAAAGACTTTTATGATGACTTTTTTCATATAAATGCATTTTAATGTTTTTTTTCATGTTTTTTAATATAATTGCTATAACAATGCCAGGCATTCCACCTCCTGAACCTAAATCTGTGGTTGTATTTTGATTAAAATTAATAAAATCAATGATTTGTGCTGAATCTATTATATGACGTGCTCTAATAACATCATTTTTTGCATTTTCATGACTAATTATGTTTATTTCTTTATTTTTTTCCATAATCATTGATAGGAATATTTCAAAGTCTAAAAATGTTTCACGTGAAACATTTAAGCTATTGAGTCTGTTATATGAATCTATAATTTCTTGTTCCATTAAGCTATATGCTTAATAGACTTTCTTTTAACATGTGACAACAAAATATATACAGCTGCAGGGGTAATTCCATCAATTCTAAGTGCTTGACCCATAGTTTTGGGTTTAATCTCTTTAAATTTTGCTTTTACCTCATTGGACAACCCTGAAAAACAATCATAATTGATATTATCTGGAATTATAAGATTTTCATCTCTTTTGAAAGCTAAAATATCTGCTTTTTGTTTTTTCAAATAACCCCTATAATGAGCATTAATTTCAACCTGTTCATCTATTTCATTATTGAAAAAGGGAATATCCGACCATATTTCTCTAATTTTACCCATATCTACTCCTTTTTGGGTTAATATTTCATTAGAAGATCTCAAAACCCCATCTTTTGCTATTTTTATGCCAAATTTATCAGCTTTATTGGGTGATATAGTTGATTGACTCATTTTTACATTGATTTGGTTAATTTTATCGAATTTATCTAAATAAAAAGCTTTTCTTAAATCACCAATTAATCCTATCTCAATTCCTTTAGCAGTTAATCTTTGATCTGCATTGTCAGATCTAAGGCTTAACCGATATTCTGCTCTTGATGTGAACATTCGATATGGTTCGGCAACACCTTTAGTAACTAAATCGTCGATCATTACTCCTATATAAGCATCAGATCTGTCGAGTATAAAAGGTTCTAATTTCTTAAAAGATAAAGCGGCGTTTATTCCAGCTATAAGACCTTGTGCTGCTGCTTCTTCATATCCTGTTGTTCCGTTAATCTGTCCAGCAAGGTAAAGGTTACTAATCTTCTTGGTCTCAAGTGTTAAAAACAGTTCTCTTGGATCTATATAGTCATATTCTATAGCATAACCCGGTCTTATAATAGATACATTTTCTAAACCATTGATATTATTACATATTTCTTGCTGTATTTCAGCTGGGAGGGATGTAGAGATGCCATTTGGGTAAATAGTATGGTCATTTAGCCCTTCAGGCTCTAAAAATATCTGGTGTCGACCCTTATCAGCAAATTTTACTATCTTATCTTCAATAGATGGGCAGTATCTAGGTCCAACACCTTGTATACTACCAGAGTACATAGCGCTCCTAGATAAATTTTTTTCAATTATTTTATGAACCTTTTCATTTGTATAAGTCATACAACATGAAACTTGTTTGTTAATATTTTTTTTAGTTAGGAAAGAAAAAAAATAAGGATCATCATCTGCAAACTGCTCTTCTAAATTTTCATAATTTATTGTTCTTGAATCTAGTCGGGGAGGAGTTCCTGTTTTTAATCTTCCTATTTTGAAATCATATTTTTCTAATTGTTCACTTAAACCTGTTGAAGGTTTCTCATCATACCTTCCAGCAGGTGTTCTTTCATCGCCTATATGTATCAAACCATTTAAAAAAGTGCCCGTTGTTAGTATTAGCTTAGAACATAAAACTTTTTTACCTTCTTTAGTTAAAAAGCCAGTTATTGTATTTTTGTAAAAAAGAAACTTTATTACAGGATCAGAAAAAATGTATAAATTACAGTAGTTTGCAAGTTTTTCTTGCATATATTTACGGTATAATGATCTATCTGATTGAGTTCTTGGTCCTCTTACTGCTGGGCCTCTACTTCTATTTAATAATCTAAATTGAATACCTGATTTATCTGCTACTTCACCCATAACTCCATCAAGGGCATCTATCTCTCTTACTAAATGACCTTTACCCAAACCGCCTATTGCTGGGTTGCATGACATCTCTCCGATTGTTTCTATCTTGTGTGTGAATAGGGCAGTGTTAACTCCTAGTCGTGCAGAAGCTGCGGCTGCTTCACATCCTGCATGTCCACCACCTATTACTACAACATCGAATGAAAAATCATTTTTCATAAGCTAAATTTATAACTGATTATTATATTTACAAGATGCGTATATTTTTGCTTAAATAAGCTTCAATTATCAACGTTTTTAAGTAAAAAAGGCCTTAAAAACGAGGAAAATGTGTTATTATTTACCTATACAAAAATCGTTAAAAATACTACCTAATATCTCCTCAACGTCGACTTTTCCAACAATCATACCAAGATGCCTGGTAGCTAATCTTAAATCTTCTGCAGCTTTATCAAAGTCTTCAACTTCATTTTTTTTATTAAAATTTTTAAGATGCTCTAAGCATTGCTCAAGATGTTGTCTATGTCGTTCCCTAGTAATTAAAATGTCATCACTTGTTATAAATTTATTTTTTAAATCATTTTTAATTTTTGAAATTAGTTCATCAACATTTAAATTTTCTTTAATAGAAATTAATACATGATTTAATTTTTTTATCTCAGGATTAATATCTTCCTTTAAAAGATCTGATTTATTTATTACTAAAATCGCATTATGATCTAACAATCTCTTCAAAACATCAGTAAAATCAGGGTTTTTTGCATCAACAACAACCAGCTTGAGATCAGCTTCTTCTGCTATATTTAAAGATAATTTAATACCTTTCTTTTCAATTTCATTTTTAGACTCTCTTATACCGGCAGTATCAGAAACAATTACTGGATAACCATCAATGTTGAGATGTGTTTCTATTACATCTCTTGTTGTTCCTGCAATCTCTGAAACTATAGCAACATCTCTATTTGATAAATGATTCATCAAACTTGATTTTCCAGCATTAGTTGGTCCAAGAATCGCTATTTTAAAACCTTCTCTAATTCTTTCTCCAACTTTATGATCGTTTAATATTTTTTTAATTTTAATTATTATTTCGTCTGAACTACTTTTAATTTCATTTAAAATATCATTTGGTAAATCTTCGTCTGGAAAATCAATTTTAGCTTCAACATGTGATAAAATTTTTAAAAGTTTTTCTCTTAAAATATTAAATTGATCTGCTGATTTTCCATTCATAATTTTGATAGCTTGTTGTCTTTGAATTTCAGTTTCAGAAGAAATTAAATCTGCAATACTCTCTGCCTTTAGTAAATTTATCTTTCCGTTTTGAAATGCAAGTTTTGTAAATTCTCCTGGTTCTGCTAATCGGCAGTTTTCAATATTTGAAATAGAAGAGTGTAAGGCATCGACTACTGCTTTGCTTCCATGTACCTGTATTTCAGCCATATCTTCACCTGTGTAGCTCTCAGGCCCCGGAAACCATAATATTATACCCTCATCTATCAGCTCAGAACTGTTGATTTTATTGATTTTTCTTAAAGTTGCTACTCTTGGCTTTGGAACACCCCTGCCAGTTATTAACTCAACAACTTTGGATGTTTCTTTTCCTGAAATTCTTACTACCGCAATACCAGATATCCCTGGGCCAGAAGAAAGAGCATAAATAGTCATAATTGATGTAATTATTTTACTAGAGTTTTAAAAGTGCATCACTAAAATTTTTTGAAAATTTTTGAGTATTAAATAAAGGAGAAGATAAAATATTTTCAAAAAGAAAATGACGGTATTCTTGAAGTTTTTTTTTATTTTTGGTTAAAAAGATTGCTTTTTCAACATACTCATCATCATTTGAAGCAATAAAATAATCAAGATTACAGTTTTTCATGATGCTTTCCCCACATCTTGAATTGAAATTGTATCCCCTTAAAACCAAAACAGGCACATTCATCCACAAAGCTTCAAACGTTGTTGTTACACCATTGTAAGGAAAAGTATCAAGAGCTAAATCAATATTTTTATATAAATTTAAATGATCTTCTTTATTTTTAAAATTTTTTTTCTCTAAAAAATGTACCTGTCTTTCAACTTTCTCTTTTTTAAAATAATTAAAAAGACATGTGTTGTCACAAAAATCTGACGATTTTAAAATTAATTTAAATTTGGATGATTGTTTTAATATTTTAGACCATGTATTAATAGTTTCTTCCGAAATTTTTTGGAAATTATTAAAGGATCCAAATGTAAAATCTGAAGAGTCAGATGACGGTAATTTATTATATTGCCTTTTAAAGCCAAAACCAGAGTGAGCATTCCATATTTCTGGAAGTTTTAAAATTTTTCCTGAATATAATTTTTCTTCTTTATTTAAAATTAAATTTTGATCAGCAATAATATAATCTATTGTTTCAAATCCCAATGTATTACAATAAGCAAGCCAAGAAATTTGAATTGGTGAAACTCTCGAATTAAAAATTTCAATTCTTTCAGGACATGTAAAACCCATCATATCTACTAGGATTTTTATATTATTTTCTTGTATAATATTTACAACATCCTGGTTTTGTTGATTTTCCAAATCAAACCAGTAATCAGCTAATTCTCTAAGTTCATTTTGACTTTTATCTTGATCTATTTTTTTTGCAAAAGAAAAAATAAAGATGTTAAATTTATCCTTATTCATATGTTTGATAGTATTTTTGATAAAAAAAGTTGTAGAATGATTATAATTAAAATCAGCAGAAACAAATCCTAAATTAATTTTATTATCATCAAAATTTTTTTTATTTATTTTTTTTGATATTAATTTTGGAAAATATTTAGAATTTAATATTGTTTGTTCGTAATGATTCTTTTGGGACCAGTCAGAAAGATAATTACCAAACATAAGGCATCGGCCCCTTAATATTTTCGATTGACTATTACCATTCAATATTTGTTTTATAATTTTTTTTAATTTTTTGTGATCTAATAAATGTTTAAATAAAAGATATCCGGCTGTTAGAAATTTATCATTATCTTCAAAATTCTTTTCAGCTTCCAGATAATATTTTTTAGAAAGAGATGTATAAGCTTGAAGAGATTTGTATTCTTTAAGGAATTGAATTGAAACTGATATTAAGTGATAAATTCCGTTAAGTCCATGTTGTCCAATTTTGTCATTTTCATAAGTTTCAACGAAGCAATCTAAAGCATACTTTGCATCATTTTCTGTTAAATTTTTACTGTATAATATGCTTATTCCGATTAGATTAGCTAAGCTAGGGTTTCTTTTATATGGAGCGGTGTATTTTTTAGAAATTTTTATTACTTCATCATATTTTTTTTTTAAAAACAAGTCTGTAATTTTTTTATCTATATTTTCACTAATCATGAATTTAAATTTGATATTAGCGAAAAATTAGATTGTAGCAATCTAACATAATCAAATTATTGCAATTGATACTGAATATTAATAGTTTGATTATGCTGGTTTATTCATTGAGTTAAAAAACTCAGCGTTATTTTTTGTATCTTTTAATTTTGAATTAATAAATTCAATAGCATCCATCGTTCCCATTGGAGCTATAATTCTTCTAAGAACATTCATTTTTTGAAGATCGTTTTTATCAAATAACAATTCTTCTCTTCTTGTTCCTGACTTTGTAATATCTATGGCTGGATAAATTCTTTTATCAGCAATTTTTCTATCTAAAACTGTTTCACTATTTCCTGTTCCTTTAAATTCTTCAAAGATTACCTCGTCCATTCTACTACCAGTATCGATCAAAGCGGTTGAAATAATTGTTAACGAACCACCTTCCTCAATATTTCTTGCTGCACCAAAAAACCTTTTTGGTCTTTGAAGAGCATTAGCATCAACACCACCAGTTAAAACCTTACCAGAGCTGGGAATTACAGCATTGTATGCTCTTCCTAATCTGGTAATTGAGTCTAGTAGAATAACAACATCTTTTTTATGTTCAGTTAATCTTTTTGCTTTTTCTATAACCATTTCTGCAACAGCAACGTGTCTTTGAGCTGGTTCGTCAAAAGTAGAACTTATTACTTCACCTTTAACGGTTCTCTGCATGTCGGTAACTTCTTCTGGTCTTTCATCAATTAACAGAACCATCAAATAACTTTTGGGATAATTTTTAGCAATTGAATTTGCAATACTTTGTAAAATCATTGTCTTACCAGCTTTAGGTGGTGAAATTATAATTGATCTTTGACCTTTACCAATAGGACTTACAAGATCAATTAATCTTGGAGTTAGATCAGGTTTTTTTTCAACTTTTGTTGTTTCTACTTCCATAACCATTTGTTGGTCTGGATAAAGTGGAGTTAAATTATCAAATGCAATTTTGTGCCTTGCTTTTTCTGGCTCCTCAAAATTAATTTTGCTGACCTGTAATAAAGCAAAATATCTTTCACCTTCTTTGGGTGCTCTCACTGGCCCCTCAACAGTATCTCCAGTTCTTAATCCAAACTTTCGGATCTGACTTGGACTAACATAAATATCATCGGGTCCTGGTAAATAGTTTGATTCCATCGCTCTTAAAAAACCAAAACCATCTTGCAATAATTGCAGCACGCCAGCTCCTGTTATTTCCTCTTTTTCTGCAACTTTTTTCAAAATAGCAAAAAGAATTTCCTGTTTTCTTAGTGTGCTCGCATTCTCAATACCGAGCTCTTCGGCTTGAGTAATAAGTTGTTCAGACGATTTTAATTTTAACTCTTGGATGTTCATGATTTGAATTTTTTAGGACTATGAAGATGAATATAATATATATGCTATAATTGTTATTTCAACCCTAGATTGGCTTAAAAATGACTAAAAAAACTATTAAAATCAGCATAATTGTAGGAACTTCATTAATTACTCTAAAGAATTTTGAAGATCTTGTATTGGAATTGTTTTTTAAAGATATGAGACATTTTTTAAGGTAATCATTATAAGCTGATAACAAAATTACTAGAACAATTTTTATTTGCATCCAAAGCTGAGAAAATATTTCTATCCCATTTAAGTAAATCAGAACCAAACCAAAAATCCAAGTTAAAATCATTGCGGGACGCATTATGTAATAAAAAAGTTTTCTTTCCATTGCTTCAAAAATATCGGTAGCTTCTTTTTTTTGTTTATTTTCAACATGATAAACAAAAATTCTTGGAAGATACAATAAGCCAGCCATCCATGAGACGACGGCTATCAAATGTAAACTTTTAAATAATAAATAACTATTCATAATTTAAGCATGGGCATTTAACAAATTGATTGGGGCATTGTGTTTTTGGAGGAAAAAGTTTTCCATCATAATTATAATCTTGCTTCTTAATAATCAAATCCGACATTGCTTTTATATAATTTGAATTTGTCCCTAACGCTGGCACTCTTGTATAATTTTTACATCCATTTTTATTCGCCAACTCTTTATACTCTATATCTAATTCAACTAAAGTCTCTGAGTGCTCTGATACAAAAGCTATGGGAACCAATACTATATGCTTTCCTAATTTTGAATTCTCTACAATTACATCATCCGTTGATGGGCCAATCCATTTTAAAGGTCCAACACGACTTTGATAACTTAATATCCAATCTAAATCTTTAATATTTAGTGATTTAACAATTTTATCAACACATTGTTCAACTTGCCATTGATAAGGGTCGCCCTTTTTAATATTTTTTTCAGGCAAACCATGTGCAGAAAATATTAACTTAAATTTTTCTAATTTATTTGTTTTTTTTATTATTTCCTCTTTATGTGCCAAAACAAAATTTTCATCTGTAGGATAACAACAAATTGTACTAGTTTTTATATTGAGATTGTTTTTTTTGCAAATATCTTTCCATTCTTTTATTGATGATCCTGATGTCGCTGCAGAATATTGTGGGTATAAAGGCATTAATATAATTTCATCTGCGTTAAAACTTCTTACGTGATTCACAACTTCATTAGCTCTTGGATGCCAACATCTCATCACAATAAAACATTTATATTCCGAGGTTTGATCATCATTATTAAGCTTTAATTCAAGAGCTTTGGATTGTTCTTTTGTTAATTTTAGAATAGGCGATGACCCTCCTAACTCCTGGTATATTTTTTTAGCTGTTGGTGTTCTTCTATTAGAAATCAATTTTGCTAAAGGATATCTAAAAAGTGATGGTAGATTTAATATTGCAGGATCATTAAATAAATTAAATAAAAAAGGCTCAACATTTTCTAGTTTGTCCGGACCTCCTAGATTAAAAAGAATTACGGCTTTCTTCATTAATAATTTTTTACTGTGTTAACCATGTATTCAAACATATTGGGATCTGTCTCAGGCAAAACCCCATGTCCTAAATTAAAAATATATGGATGATCTTTAAAAATATCCAGGTATCTAGTTGCTTTTTTTTTAATCGTTTCTTTATCTGTAAGTAATATTTTGGGATCTAGTCCACCTTGAATAGGAATATTTATATCGTTTAAGATTTTTTTTGGATCAATATTATAGTCAATACTTACCGCATCTGGATTAACAATGTTACAAAATTTTTTATAGTTTTTAATTTCTCTAGGGAAACAAATAACGGGTGTATTTAAAGATTTAACATAATTGACTAAATTCAAAGTGGGTGAATAAACATAATTAGGCAAATCTTTTTCTTCTAATAAACCCGCCCAACTATCAAATATTTGTATTACATCTGCACCATTATCAATTTGATTTTTAATATGTAATTTTAAAAATTTCTCTAAAATTAATAAAGTTCTATTTATTAAAAAATCATCCTTAAAGAAATCTTTCTTTAAATTTTTTTTAGGAGACTGTTGATTGATAATATATACAAGCAAAGTCCAGGGAGCGCCAACAAATCCTATTGTGTTTTTATTTTTTAATAAACTGTTTTCACTTACTTTTCTAATTGCTTTATATACTGGATTAATTTTTTGGACAAAATCAACTTCATCTAATTTTGACATTTCATTGATATTAACTTTTCCAAGCTTTGGTCCAAAACCTTTTACAAATTTAACTTCTTGATTGAGACCATATGGCAACATTAAAATATCCGAGAAAATTATAGCGGCATCTAAATTAAATCTTTTTAGTGGTTGAAGTGTAATTTCAGATGATAATTCTTCATTTAAACATAAATTTATAAAATTAGGGTTTAGTTTTCTAATCGTCATAAACTCAGGTAAATATCTACCTGCTTGTCTCATTATCCAAACAGGATTTATTTTAGTGTTTTTTTCTTTTATTACTTGATGAAGGGGAGTCATATTAAAATAATATATTTAATTATTGTATTAGTATTATGTAGTGTGAATATCTATGATAGTTGTTTATTAACATTTTATTGACTATTTAATAACATTTATAATTGATATAAATTGTTAAAATTGAAGCTTTTCCTAACTTTATTTAATTTTATGTATAATTTTTTAATATTGTTTATTTATGTGAATAAAATGCCTATTTTACAACAATTTTTGATTAATATTTGAATTGAGTAATTTTATTAAAATAATACAAATTTATTAACAATTTATTCATGAGTAATACATACCAAATTTATCTTATATCTGACTCAACGGGCGAAACTTTAGATAGAATTTTTTTAGCTTTAAAAGCGCAATTTGTAAATATTGAGTATAAAGTTCATTCATATTCCTTCACTAGAACGGAAAATCAAATTCTTAAAATTATAGATGATGCAAAAAAAAACCAAAATTCTGTGATATTATATACAATAGTAGAAAATAATTTAGCTAAATACTTGGCTAACGAAAGTAATAAAAAAGACATTCCCTGCTTCAGTGTTCTTGGAAATTTAATTTTAAATTTTTCTAAAACCTTAAATCAAAAGGCATCACATGAACCCAGTGGACAACATGCTCTGAATGATGAGTATTATGAAAGAATAGAAGCTATACAATTTACAATGAGTCATGATGATGGAAACCTTATTTCAGATGTTGAAAAATCGGATATAGTATTAGTTGGGGTAAGCAGAACCAGTAAAACACCAACTTCAATTTATTTAGCAAACAGAGGATTTAAAACATCTAACATTCCACTCGTAAATGAAAATTCTTTGCCAAAAAAACTTAGAGAAAATCCGCAACTCACATGTGTTGTGGGATTAAGCACGGAACCCGAGAGACTTGTTGAAATAAGAAAAAATAGGATGAACTCATTAAAAGAAACCGTAACTACAAAATATACTAATTTAGAAATTATCAAAAAGGAGGTTGATGAAGCAAAAAAAACGTTTCGGAAATATAAATGGCCTTCAATAGATGTAACCAGAAAGTCTGTAGAAGAAGCTGCTGCTTCTATAATAAAAATTCATGAAATATATTTAAACAATGTTAAATAAAATAATACTTGCTTCAAAAAGTAAAGTTAGAAAAGACATACTAGATGATAATAATATAGTAAACGAAGTTAAGCCATCTAATGTAGATGAAGACGCTGTCAAAGAAAGATTAATTAAAGAAAAAGCAACTCCAGAAATAATTTCAAAAAATTTAGCTGAATTAAAGGCAAATAAAATAAGCTTAAGTGAACCAGATCAATTAGTTTTAGGTGCCGATAGTGTAATCGATTTGGAAGGTGAGTTGATCTCAAAGCCAGAAAACAGAGAAGAAGCACTTCTTAATTTAAAAAAATTAAATGGTAAAATTCATTATTTGATTAGTTCCGTGTGTATATCAAAAAATGGAGCAATGATTTGGAATCACACTGATAAAGCAGTTTTAACAATGAAAAAATTTTCAAATGAAACTCTAAAGAAATATTTATCTAAAATAAGTGATGATGCTTTATTTGCTTATAATGTTTATCAAATTGAAGGAGAAGGAAGAAATTTATTTTCTAAAATACAAGGCAATGAAAATACAATAATGGGTTTACCAGTTGAAAAAATTAAAGAATATTTAAAAAAGATTTAATGAAAAAATTTTTAGTTATAGGAAACCCAATCGATCACACCCTATCCCCGAAACTTCATAATTTTTGGATAAAAAAAAATAATATAGAAGCTATTTATGAAAAACAAAAATTAGAGGAAAGTGATTTAGAAAACTTAATTTTTCAAGTAAGAGAAAAAAAAATATTTGGAGTTAACGTTACTGTTCCATTTAAAAATTCAGTCATTCCTTTTTTAAATGAACTAACATTAGAAGCTGAAAAAACGCAATCTGTAAATACAATTTATTTAAAAAATAATAAGGTAATTGGACATAATACAGATATAGGTGGATTTGAAATGAGTATTTATAAATCAAACATTAATCTAACAAATAAGAAAATTTTAATTTTAGGAGCAGGTGGTGTGGTTTCATCAATCATTTATGCGTTAAAAAAAATGAATGTATCTGCAATAACTCTTTCCAACAGGACAAAAGAAAAAGCAGAAAATCTAAAAAATATTTTTAGTGATTTAAATATAATAAAATGGGGTGAAGTTTCCAATTTTGACATGATTATAAATGCAACCAGTTTAGGGTTAAATAAAAAAGATGAGATAAATCTAAATTATTCATCAATTCATAAAAATAAATTATTTTATGATGTTATTTATAATCCAAAAGAAACAGGTTTTTTGAAGATTGGAAAAAATTTGGGTAATACTACAATAAATGGAAAATTAATGTTTGTTTATCAAGCTTTTTTAGCGTTTAACATTTGGCATGAATTCAAACCGGATATAAATGAGGAAATTTTAAAGCTTTTAGACTAATGATTAGAATTGGAATTTTGGGTGGTATAGGTTCTGGAAAAAGTTATATAGCAAAAAATTTTGGTTACCCAGTTTTTAATGCTGATCGTGAGGTTGAAAAATTATATCAAACAAATAAAAAAATTTTTAATAAACTAAATAAAAGATTACCAAAATATATTAATTCATTCCCTATAGATAAAAAAGAAATATTAAGTGCAATTTTAACAAATAAAAAAAATTTAAGTAAGATTGTTAAGATTGTACATTTAGAAGTTCGAAAAAAAATGAATGTTTTCTTGAAAAAAAATAAAAACAAGAAAATAATTATTTTAGATATTCCACTTCTATTAGAAAATAAAATTAATCATAAAAATGATATTTTGGTATATGTAGAATCTAAAAAAAAAGATGTTCTGAAAAGATTGAAACAAAGAAAAAATTTTAATCAGAAACTTCTTAAAAAATTCAAAAACATTCAGTTATCAAATAGTTTTAAAAAGAAAAAATCACAATTTATCATTAAAAATGATTTTACAAAAAAATCTGTTATGAATAGCATTAAAGATATTTTAAAAGTAATTATATAAATGAAAGAAGTAGTTTTAGACACAGAGACAACTGGCATATCAATAAAAGAAGGTCATAGAATTGTTGAGATTGGATGTATAGAACTAGATAATTTAGTTCCAACTAAAAATAAGTTTCATTGTTATCTAAATCCTGAAAGAAAAGTATCTGAAAAAGCATTAGAGGTACATGGATATACAGATGATTTTTTGGCAGAACAAAAAAAATTTAAAGAAGTTGGAGAACAATTTTTAGATTTTATTAAAGATAAAAGGCTTATAATTCATAATGCTGAATTTGATTTGGGCCACTTAAATAATGAATTGGCTATTTTAGGAAAAAATAAACTAAATAATGAAATAATTGATACTTTAATTTTAGCTAGAGATAAGTTTCCGGGATCACCTGTAAGTCTCGATGCTTTGTGTAAAAGATATAGAATTGATAATTCCAAAAGAACACAACATACAGCACTAATAGACTGTGATTTATTAGCTAAAGTCTATGTAAATTTAATTGATCAAAAAGAACCAACTTTAAATTTTCAAAGTCAAGATCAAGAAATAAAAAATAGAAATGATTTAAATGTAACTTATTATAAAAAAATTATTATACCAACTGAAGTTGAAATTAAAAAACATAAAGAATATTTAAATTTAAATTTAAAGAAAAATTATTTTAATTAAATCTTTGATTGTAAAGTTTTTCAAAGTCTATTTTTTTTTCGAATTTAACTCCTGGATAACCTGAATTATGCAAAAGATCTAAGAGTGATTTTTCAAGATCAGAATAAATTTTAGTTTGAACATCACATAAAATTATTTTTTCAAGTATTTTCTTGTCTTTAACATCTTCATTAATTTTAATGATGGTTGAAAAAATAATTTCAAAATATGCTTTTTTTTTACTTTCTTCTTTATCTTCAAATTTAAGTTTTGTATTAACTTCTATCATTTTATTTCTTAAAGGCTTAGATGTAATGTCAATATCCAATTGATATCTAGAAATGTTATCTTTAACAAATAAATATGTTTCCACATCTTTAGTTTCTCCAGATAAATCTTTAATATATTTACCTAATATTTTATATTTTTCTGTCATCGTCACTTTCTATATCTTCAAATTCACCATCAATGAAATCATTTTTTTCAGATTTTTTAGTTTTAAAATTTTTTAAAATTTTTTTAAAAAAAATTTTTCTTGTGATTGGAAAAATTATTAAAAACCCCAGAATATCAGTTGCAAATCCAGGGACAATTAAAAGTAATGCCCCAAAAGCAATTGTGGCCCCTGAAATCATTTCATAAGTTGGGGATTCATTTCTACTCAGTTGAATAAATCCTGATTTAAGAGTATTTAAGCCTTCGAATTTAGCATAGTAAACACCAACTATAGCGGTAGTAAAAATAAGTAAAATTGTAGAAATTGCTCCTATTTGAGCTCCTATTTTAATTAAAAGATAAATTTCGATAATGGGTATTAAAATTATTAATAATAAAATTGAGTTCATTTGTCCGTAATCTAAATTGCCAGTTGAAATAAATCAACTTAGTAATTACTATATAATCATGAATTACAGTTTTGAATACATCGATATAATTCTTTTAGCAATGATAGCGGGATTTATATTTCTAAGGTTGAGAGGTATATTGGGAAAAAGAACTGGGTTTGAAGGCAAAGCATCAGCTCAATTTGACAAGATTTTAAAAGAAGCTGTAAATCAACAACCTACCAAGATTAAAGAAACTTTTGACAAAAACGATCAAAAAGAATTTTTAAAGGGTGCAAAAATTGCGTATGAAACAATTATTACTGATTTTAGTGATAATGATAATAAAATTACTAATAGTAGATCTTTATTAAATAAAGAAATTTATAACCAGTTCAATGAAGCATTAAAACAGAGAAATGCAAGGGGGCACCACGCCGAAATAACTTTTATTGGAATTAACTCTGCAGAAATCAAAGAGCATAAAAAAGTAGATAAAACGTTAAATGTTACAGTAGATTTTATAGCTGAAGTTATAACCTGTATTAAAGATAAAGATAAAAAAATTGTATCCGGCGACCCAGAAAAGATTAAAAAGATTTATGACACTTGGATTTTTTCAAGAGACATAACTTCAATGAATCCTAATTGGCAACTAGTTAATATTTTAACATAGTTGACTGACGATATTTCAGAAAAAGATAAAAAAACCTGGGAAAATTTCCTATCTAGTAATGAGCCATTATCAGATAAAGACAAAGAGTATAAATCTAAAACTTTTATAAAATCACGATCAATCGATCTTCATGGATATACACTTAAAAATGCAAATAAATTAATTGAAAATTTCATATCCACATCATATGACGAGGGAATAAATAAGTTGGTAGTTGTAACCGGAAAAGGTATTCACTCTAATAATGAAAAAAATCCCTATGTTTCAAAAGATTTAAGTATATTAAAATATTCTATACCTGAGTTTATAGAAAATAATAATGATTTGATGAAAAAGATTATTGAAATAAAAGATGCCAAAATAGAAGATGGTGGTCAAGGTGCTTTTTATATATATTTAAAAAGAAAAAAATGATTATCTGGCTAGCATCATATCCTAAAAGCGGAAACACAATGTTAAGAACAATGTTATCCTCTTATCTTTTTACAAATGATGGCTCGTTTGATTTTGATATAATGAAAAAAATCAGTCAATTTCCTAATTCGAATATTTATGATAAATTAGATGTTAATTATAAAGATCTTAATGAAGTTATAAAAAACTCTATAAGAGCTCAAGAATCATTTAATAAAAAAGATTCTGTTGGTTTTGTAAAAACCCACAGTATGTTATTTAATTTTAATAGCAAATATCCCTTCACAAATTTAGAAAATACCTTGGGTGTTATTTACATTGTAAGAGATCCAAGAAACGTCGTACTTTCATATGCGCGCCATCTAAGAACTTCACCAGAAGAAACAGTTAAATTTATGACAAAAGGTAAAGCTAATGATATGTTTATCATGGGAAATTGGTCAGAAAATTTTATAAGTTGGAAGTCATTTTCAAATTATAATAAGTATTTATTAATTAAATATGAGGATTTAGTCTCTAAAAGAGAAGAAACTTTTTTAAAAATATTGCAATTTATCTTTAGGTTAAGAAATATTAATTTTAAAATAGACTCCAATAAGTTAGAGATTGTTTTAAAAAATACTTCTTTTGAAAATTTAAAAAATTTAGAAAAACAAAAAGGTTTTAGGGAAAGTATTAAAGGTTATGATGGTAAACAAATTCCTTTTTTTGATAAAGGAAGTTCAAGAGATTGGTCAAAAACACTAGATAACAATTTATCACAAGAAATTGAAAAATGCTTCAAAAATGAGATGACAGAATTAGGATACTTTTAACACTTAAAGAATAAATTTAGATAAATCTGTATCTTTCACTAAATTATCTAGGTTCTTATTTATATAATTTTTGTTAATAATAATTTTTTCCCCAGAACGATCAGTTGCTGTAAAGCTTATTTCATCCAAAATCTTCTCAATTATTGTGTGTAGTCTTCTGGCACCAATATTTTCAACAGTCGCGTTAACCTCAGAAGCTATGTTCGCGATTGTATCTATTCCATCATCTGAAAATTCTAATTCTACATTTTCAGTTTTTAGAAGCGCAACATATTGCTTGATTAAACTAAAGTCCGGTTCTCTTAAAATTCTTTTAAAATCATCACTAGTTAAAGCTTCTAGCTCAACTCTAATTGGCAGTCTACCTTGCAATTCTGGGAGCAAATCCGAGGGTTTAGCTAGTTGAAAAGCTCCCGATGCAATAAATAAGATATGATCAGTTTTAATTGGACCATGTTTTGTATTAACTGTTGTACCTTCTATTAGAGGAAGCAAGTCTCTTTGAACACCTTCTCTAGATACATCCCCACCAACTCTATCTGTTCTTGCGGAAATTTTATCTATCTCATCTAAAAATACTATTCCATTATTTTCTGTAGAAATTTTTGCTGCTTTAATAATTTTATCTTGTTCAATTAATTTATCAGACTCGTCATTAATTAGAATTTCATGAGATTCCTTAACGGTCATTTTTTTCTTCTTTTCTTTATTGCCCATAGATTTACCAAGCATTTCACCAATATTAATCATCCCAACATTAGCACCAGGCATTCCGGGTATTTCAAATGATGTATTGTTTGATCCACTATCACTGACGGCAATTTCTATTTCATTATCGTCTAAATCACCATTTCTAAGTCTTTTTCTAAAACTTTCTCTTGTTGCAAGACTTGCTTTCTTACCAACTAAAGCATCTAGAACTTTTTCTTCAGCTGATTTTTGAGCTTGAGCATGAACTTCTTTTCTCATTTTTACTTTTTCCATGCCAATAGCAATTTCAATTAAGTCTCTTACTATTTGCTCTACATCTCTTCCAACATAACCAACTTCTGTAAACCTTGTAGCTTCAACTTTTACAAATGGAGCTTCTGCAAGTTTGGATAGTCTTCGTGAAATTTCTGTTTTTCCTACTCCTGTCGGTCCTATCATTAAAATATTTTTTGGTAAAACCTCATTTTTCATTTCACCTTTGAGAGCTTGACGTCTCCATCTATTTCTTAAAGCTACCGCAACAGCTTTTTTAGCCTTATTTTGACCAACTACAAATCTATCTAATTCTGAAACTATTTCTCTTGGAGATAATGAACTTACAAGATTTGTATTTCCTTTTTCTTTCTTATCTTTAGGAACCAAAGGTGTTACGTTTGAATTATCCATTAAATTTTTAAAACCTTAATATTGTTATTTGTAAAAACACAAATTTCAGAGGCAACTTCGATAGCTTTTTTTGCAATTTCTTCTGCACTTTTGTCTGTCTCCATTAAAACTTTTCCAGCTGCTAAAGCATAATTTCCACCAGATCCAATTCCAATTACATCTCCTTCTGGTTCTAAAACATCACCAGTGCCTGAAATAATATAGCTATTATCTTTATCACCAATTGCCATTAAAGCTTCTAGTCTTCTTAAATATTTATCAGTTCTCCAATCTTTTGCTAGTTCAACGGCAGCTCTTGATAGATTGCCAGCATGTTTTTCAATTTTAGCCTCTAATCTTTCAAACAACGTAAGTGCATCCGCAGTTGAACCTGCAAATCCTGCGACTACATCTCTTTTTTCAATTTTTCTGATTTTTGAAGCAGTGCTTTTTACCACAGTATTTCCCATGCTAACTTGGCCGTCACCAGCCACAACTACTTCATTATTTTTTCTTACTAATACAATTGTTGTCATGATTAATAAATGGTAACTATTTTTGATACTTCAAGTGTTCAGACTAATATTGATATAGTACGATTATGTATGTATACCATTAAAAATATATGGCTAGAAAAGGAAAAGTATCTCGAAAAACAAAAGAAACCAGCATCAATGTTGAAGTAAATATTGATGGTAAAGGTAAGTACCAAATTGACACTGGTATAGGTTTCCTAGATCATATGCTTGAGCAGCTATCAAAGCATTCTTTGATTGATTTAAAAGTCAAAGCAAAAGGAGATATTCATATTGATCTTCACCACACAACAGAAGATACAGGTATTGCAATTGGAGAAGCTTTAAAAATAGCGGCTAAAAAATTTGTTGGCATTAAAAGATATGCACACAGAGTTATCCCAATGGATGAAACTTTAACAAGGGTTGCTATTGATGTTTCAAACAGACCTTATCTAATTTGGAAAGTAAAATTGAAAGTTGAAAAGCTTGGAGAGATGGATACAGAATTATTTAAAGAATGGTTTCAAGCATTCTCTCAGTCAGCTGGAATTACTATGCATGTTGAAAATATTTATGGAGATAATAGTCACCACATTATTGAGTCCTGCTATAAAGCTTTAGCAAGATCATTAAGGGAAGCATTAGAGATGGACCCCAGAAGTAAGAAAAGTATACCGTCTACTAAAGGCTCATTATAAGTTTAATGAACGTCACAATTGTTGATTATAATTCGGGCAACATAAGCTCAGTAATAAACTCTTTTAAAGAAGTTGCTAAAGATAAAGTAAATATCGAGGTAACTTCAGATTTAAATAAGATTAAATCCTCTGATAAAGTTGTTTTACCAGGACAGGGTTCGTTTAAGAGTTGTGTTGATGCTTTAAATAATATTGATGGTTTAGTGGATACACTAAATGAATTTGTAATAATTAATAAAAAACCTCTTCTAGGCATTTGTGTAGGATTACAAATGTTTGCTGATATTGGTTTTGAAGAAACAGAGACAAAAGGGCTTGGTTGGATTTCAGGTAAAGTATCGAAGATAGATAATCAAGATGGTAAATTCAAACTTCCACATATTGGCTGGAATCAAATAAATTTGGTTAAAGATAGTAAAATTTTTAAAGATATAGAAAATAAATCTCACATGTATTTTGTTCATAGTTATGAATTTTTACCAAAAGATAAAAAAGTAATTTCAGCAACAACAGACTATTCTTCAAATATAGTTTGTTCAGTTGAAAAAGAAAATATTTTTGGAACTCAATTTCATCCTGAAAAAAGTGATAAAATTGGACTTAAAATAATTTATAATTTTATGAATTTATAAATGAAAATACTTCCTGCAATAGATATTAAAGATAAAAAGTGTGTGAGGTTAGTAAAAGGAGATTTCAACAATAAAACTGAATATGAAATATCTCCAGTAGAACAAGCTGAAAAATATAAGGATCATGGTTTTAAAAATTTACACATAGTTGATTTAGATGGAGCTTTAACCGGCGAAACAGTTAATTTGGATATCATTGAAGAAATAGTGAGTAAATTTGATCTTAAAATTGAAATTGGTGGAGGTGTAAGAAATTTTGATAGTATTAAGAAATATATTAATGCTGGTGTTGAAAAAGTTATTTTGGGAAGTGCTGCCATTAAAAATAAAAAATTTCTAAAAGAAGCTTGTGAAAAATTTCCAAATAAAATTGCACTAGGTTTAGATGCCAAAAATGGATATTTATCCATCTCAGGTTGGAAGGAAAATTCTAATCAATTAACTTTAGATTATTTGAAAGAAGTGAACAATTATGGTGCAAGTAGATTGATTTATACCGATATTAATAGAGATGGAATGAAACAAAGCCCCAATTTTGAAGAGACATCAAAAGTTGCGGATACATCAAATTGTCCTGTAATAATTTCTGGTGGAGTTTCCTCAATTGGTGACATTAAAAAAGCTAAGGAGTTAAAAAATAACAACATTGAAGGTATAATTGTTGGAAAAGCTATATACGATGGTGATATTCAATTAGACGAATTAGTGAAGGAAATAGATGCTTAAAAATAGAATAATACCTTGTTTGGATGTTAAAAATGGTCGTGTGGTAAAAGGAATTAACTTTATAGATTTAAAAGATGCAGGTGATCCTGTTGAGCAAGCAAAAATTTATTCTGATGGCGGTGCAGATGAAATTTGTTTTTTAGATATTACTGCCTCAAATGAAAACAGGGAAACTATTTATGATGTTGTTAAGAAAACATCTAAGAAATGCTTTGTTCCTTTAACTGTCGGAGGTGGAGTTAGAAGTGTTGAGGATATTAACAAGTTACTTAATTCTGGGGCAGATAAGGTATCAATCAATACTGCTGCAGTTGAAAATCCAAAAGTAATAGTTGAAAGCTCCAAAAAATTTGGATCACAATGCATAGTAGCTGCAATTGATGCTAAAAAAAATGCAGACAAATGGGAAATTTTTACTCATGGTGGAAGAAACAATACTGGAATTGACGCAATAGAATTTGCAAAAAAAATGGAAGATAGTGGGGCAGGAGAGCTCCTAGTTACTTCTATGGATAGAGATGGTACTCAAGTTGGTTATGATATTGTTTTAATGTCAAATATATCTTCTAAAGTAAATATTCCAGTAATTGCATCTGGTGGAGTCGGTAATTTAGATCATTTAGTAGATGGAATAAAATTAGGAAATGCTAGTGCAGTTTTAGCAGCATCGATATTTCACTATGGTAAACATTCAGTAAAAGAGGCTAAGGAGTATTTGGATTCAAAAGGAATTCCTGTTAGAATTTAATATGCTTAGCACATTAGAAAACTTAATAAAACTTGCAAGAGAGAGAAAGACTGCTCCCGTTGAAGGTTCATATACCAATAAGTTGCTTGCTGACAAATCTTTAAGCAAAGCAAAAGTTTTAGAAGAAGTTGATGAATTGATTGAGGCTGTAGAAGAAAATTCTAACACAAACCATGAAGCAGCAGATGTACTTTTCCATTTGCTAATGTATCTTGAAGCAAATGATATAAAAATTGAAGAAGTAATGTCAGAGTTAGAAAAAAGAAAAAAATGAACTACGATAATAATAATATTTTTGCAAAGATTTTAAGAGGAGAGATTCCTTGTAATAAAATTTATGAAGATGATTTTGTTTTATCTTTTCATGATATTAATCCACAAAAAAAAATTCACGCCTTAGTTATTCCAAAAGGTAAATATATTGATTTAGATGATTTTAGTTTAAACGCTTCCCCAGATGAGATGGTTGGTTTGTTAAAAGGCATTAATATAGTTGCCAAAAAGCTTGGTATTTCAACAGAAATAGGTAAAGGCTATAGGGCTTTATCAAACGTAAGCAATGATGGCGGTCAAGAGGTTCCTCACTTACATTTTCATTTGTTTGGGGGAGAAAAAATTGGAAAAATGGTTGAGTGACACAGGAAGTTAAAAGAAATTATTTAGAAATTAGTTCTCTTAAAGATTTAAAAGAAATTAAAGAAATTTCTAAAGATTATTCTTTAGAGTTATTAAATCCTAATAATTTTCAACTAAATAAATTCTTTTATAAAAATGTTGGCAAAAAACATCAATGGATAGATAGGTTAGTTTGGTCAGAAACCCAATGGATTGATTACGTATCAAGTAAAAATGTAAAAACTTATATTTTTAAACACAAAGAGGATCTTGCAGGTTTTTTTGAATTAATTTCTCATAAAGAAAATAAAGAAACAGAGATTGCTTATTTTGGGCTGCTAGAGGAATTTCAAAATAAAAAACTTGGATCTTATTTATTAAGTGAAGCAATTAAAATATCTTTTTTTGAGAATATTAATAGAGTTTGGCTTCATACATGTTCTTTGGATCACAGAAATGCATTAAATAATTATATTTCAAGAGGTATGAAAATTTTTAAAACAGAAACAGTGGTAATTTAATTTTTAATAGGCAGTTTAAATATATCTTTATCAAAAATTTCATTTCTTTTGATTGATGAAATAAAAGTAATAGTAAGGTTTTGAAAAATATCTTTTGTTTGCCAACCAATAAGATTAAATGTTCTATCATCAAAAAAAACATTAATCTCATGATTATTTTCTTTGATTGTATAATTTATTAAAGAACTATCAATGACTCTCTCTTTAAGATTGTAAATTTTATCTATTAAAAATTTTTTATCTAAGATTAAATTTAGTGGTGTTTTGTTAAGTGGATAACGATAATAACTAACTTTTGTTTTAATAACTAAAGATTTACCATTAGAAACTAAAATTTTATCATTTTTTCCAACATATTCACAATAAATTTTTTTAGGGTATTCTATGATACAATTTCCTTTTTCAATTTTTTTATTAATATTTTGTTCAAAATCAAAGTTAAAATTTTTTGTATTTTTAAGATTATTTATAATATTTTCTTTGTTGTTTGCGTTTGAATTTATATTAAAAAAAAAATAATAAATATGTACAGATATTTAATCATTAAAGAACATCTCTTTTACCAACGTGGTTTGCTTTACTAACAATCCCATCAGCTTCCATCATATCAATAATCCTTGCTGCTCTGTTATATCCAATTTGAAGTTTTCTCTGCAGAAATGAAGTTGACGCTTTTCCTTCAGATCTAATTATTTCCAAAGCTGATTGATAAAGTGCGTCTTTATCTCCTTGGTTTTGGTTTTCATTAGACTCTTTTTCGTCAGCAAAATTTAAAATTTCATCAACATAATTTGGCTCAGCTTGAGCTCTAAGTGAATTATTAATTTTTTCTATTTCATTTTCCGATACAAATGGCGCATGTATTCTTACTACTCTATTTGCAGATGACATATAAAGCATATCTCCTTTTCCAAGTAATTGTTCTGCACCTTGTTCACCAAGAATTGTTCTGCTGTCAATTTTTGAGGTAACTTGAAAAGATATTCTTGTTGGAAAATTTGCTTTAATGGTACCCGTAATGACATCTACGCTTGGCCTTTGCGTTGCCATTATTATATGAATTCCGGCAGCTCGAGCCATCTGTGATAATTTTTGAATATAGTTTTCGATTTCTTTACCTGCAACTAGCATTAAATCAGACATTTCATCAACTACTACAACTATGTAAGGCATCGGTAATTTGTGTTTTGTATTATATCCATCAATATTTCTGACACCTTCTTTGGTCATTAATCGATATCTACTTTCCATTTCTTTTACCACCCAGCCAAGAACCGAAGCAGCTTTCTTTGCTTCAGTGATCACAGGACAAAGTAAATGAGGAACTCCTTCGTATGTTGATAGTTCAAGCATTTTAGGGTCAATTAAAATAAATTTACATTTTTCAGGCGTATGGCGATAAAGTAAAGATAAGATAATAGTATTGATGCACACAGATTTTCCAGATCCAGTAGTTCCAGCAATAAGAAGATGAGGCATTGAAGTTAAGTCACTTACTATTGGTTTTCCAGAAATATTTTTACCAAGTGCAATAGGTAATTTGATATCTCTTTTTTTAAAATCAGGATTATCTAAAATCTCACTTAAATAAACATTTTCTCTAAAAGCATTTGGAAGCTCAATACCAACTGTATTGCTTCCTGGTATAGTAGCAATCCTCGCAGATTCTGAACTGGTATTTCTAGCAATATCATCAGAAAGATTAATTATTTTTGAAACTTTAACTCCAGCAGCTGGTTCAAATTCATGAAGAGTAACAACGGGACCATGACTTATTTTCTTAATTTTTCCATCAACACCAAAGTCCATCAATATTTTCTCTAAAAAATCAGGGTCATTTGTTTCATATTTATTTAGATTTTCCCTATCTTTTTTTGATAGAGTTTTTAAAAGTTCAAGGCTTGGTAATTGAAATTTAACCTTGTTTTCTATTTTTCTCTCACTTTTTATAAAAGGTAAATCTTCTTGAATAAGATTTTTTATTTCATCTTGAGGTATATATTCGTTAATTATTTCACTTTTATCAGTATAAATTTTATTATCTTTTTGAAACAAATTAAAAATTTTTTTGATAATTAAAATAAATTTTTTTCCGTTAAAGTTGATACTAATTAAGAACAAAATTGAAGTAACCAAAAGCAATATATAATAAAATATTTTCTCATTTGAAATTAATAAAGAACTGAGGAAAGTTTGCTTTAAGTAATTCCCTACAAATCCACCATTACCATTTATATAAATATTAAAAGTATCAGAATAATAATGAGCTAATAAGAGAGTTCCAAAAATAGCATACAAAACTACAAAAAAAATATTCTCAATGAATAGAAAGAATTCTTTTGAATTAAAAATATTAATACCGGTTATCAAAAAAGTAATTGAAATCAAATAAGCAATCAACCCAACTGCTTGGAAAAATAAATCTGAAATAAAACTTCCTTGAAAACCTAAGAGATTTTTTATTTGAGTATTTTCAGGAAAAATAAAATTAGGATCATCAGGTGAATAAGATATCAAAGACGCAAATAGTAATACTCCTGACACAAAAATAATAATGCCAAATATTTCTGCTATCCTTTTAATAGCAAAATTTAGCACTAAATTAGCTGTTTTTTTAATATTCATAAATATGAATCAATTTAATCACTTTGTATCATCTAATTTTTGTTGTTAAAATTAAAAATATTATGACGATTTGTATACTTGGTAACAATTTAACTGCCTTAACTTTAGCTAAGGCTTTAACTAATCAAAATATTTATGTTGATATTTTATTTAATAAAAAAAAATTAGATATTAGCAAAACTAGAACTATAGGTATTACTAAAAGTAATATTGATTTTTTAAATGAAAATGTAATATGTATAAAAAAGCTTCTTTGGAAATTAAAAGAAATTGAAATTTATTCTGATAATCTAAAAGAAGAAAAATTAATACATTTTGAGAAAAATGATGAGCAAATTTTTTCTATTATAAAAAATCACAAATTTTATCAATTATTAAAAAATAATTTATCTAAGAATAGATATTTCAAATCAAAATCAGTATCTTTAAAAAATTTAACTTTTATAAATGAATATGATTTTATAATAAATTGTGAATCTTCCAATATTGTTACAAGAAAATTTTTTAGTAAAAAATTGCTTAAAGAATATGATAGTAAAGCATACACAACACTAATTACCCACGAAAAAATTCAAAATGATGTTGCTGTGCAAATTTTTACCAGTAGAGGTCCATTAGCTTTTTTACCAGTTTCTGATACTCAAACTTCGATCGTTTACTCCATACCTAATTCTATTGCAGAAACAAATGAAAATATTGAAAAATTAATAAAAGAAAAAAATAAAAAATATAAAATAAAAAACATAGAAAAGTTAAATAATTTTAAACTCAAATTTTTAAATTTAAGGTCGTACTATCATAAAAATATCTTATCTTTTGGTGATACGTTGCACACAATTCATCCTTTAGCTGGTCAAGGATTTAATATGACCATAAGAGATTTAAAAATTCTTTTAAAAATAATTAAAGAAAAAATAGATGTAGGTTTGCCACTTGATAAATCTATAAATGTTGAATTTCAAAATAAAGCAAAACATAAAAACTTAATTTTTTCATATAGTATAGATATGATCCATAAATTATTTAATTTTGAAAAGAAAACTAAAAGTAAATTTTTAAGTAAATCTATTCAATTTGTTTTAAAGCAACCTCATATTAATAAAGCATTTTCAAAAATTGCTGATAAAGGAGCTATATTTTAATTTACTGTAGAGTTGTGTTGTTAAAGATATCGTAAGTGTAAGTACTTAATATTTCTGCTATTTTATTTTTTCTGACATTTAAATTTTCAGCTTCTAACAAAACTTGTTTTTCTTCAAGAGTAAATGGAGAAGCCATTGCTAAAGCATTAATTATTTCGTCTAAGCTTTGTTTTTCGAGCTCTTTCCAATTGATAATAAAACCTCTTTTTTCAAACAACGTTTTCAAATCTTTAAAAATTAACTCAAGATCGGAAAAATTAAGATCTTCTTTTTTTTCACTTAGATCATGATCAAAATCATTAAAATTGACTTCATATTCTCTATATAGCTTAGTGGATTTTATTTCTTTAACAATTTTAAATCTCGCTATACCTTTTAATTCAATTATGTATCTTCCATCGTCTGATTCTTTAAAACTAGTTATTTTACCAAGACAACCAATATTATGTAAAACAGATGATATTTGATTATCAGATGAGCTCTTGGGTTGAATTAAGCCTATGAGTTTATTTAATTTCATACTATCATTTATCATTTCAATATATCTTGGTTCAAAAACATTTAATGGAACAGTTGTTTTTGGAAAAATTATGAAGTTACTAAGTGGAAAAACAGGTATGGTGGTTGGTAAATTATTTTTATTCATTTTAATCTTTATAACAAACAATATATTATATCATTTTTAAATTTGTATATAATCATTAACTAAAATAAATAATATATGATTTTCTGGATAGCTTCATACCCAAAGAGTGGGAATACTTGGCTTAGAGCACTAATTAGTACATATTATTATTCAGAAAATGGAGTGTTTGAGGATAAATTATTAAAAAAAATTGACCAGTTTCCTACTAAAAAATATTTCAAAGATTTTGAATATGATAAAAAAAATGCAGGTGACACTTGTAAATTTTGGATCAAAGCTCAAGAAAAAGTAAATATCGAAAAAGAAATAAAATTTTTTAAAACCCATAATGTATTTGGTAAAGTCAATGATTTTGATTTTACAAATAGTCAAAACTCAATAGGAGGGGTATATGTTATAAGAGACCCAAGAAATGTGATTACCTCAATTAAAAATCACTACCAATTAAATGACGAGCAAGCAATAGATTGGATAACCAACGAAAAAAATTTTATTTATAATGTACAAAGTTTTGAAGAAAATGGTTTTAGTGATTTTCAATTTATAAGTTCCTGGAAGACTAACTATAAGTCATGGAAAATTCAAAAAAAAATACCAATAAAGTTTATAAAATATGAAGATTTAATAAATCAGACATATGTGGTTTTTTTAGAAGTTATTAATTATATAAATACAATTACAAAAAATAATCAAAAAATTGATAAAGAAAAAATAAAAAAGACTTTAAAGTCAACAACTTTTGAAACTCTGAAAAAAAATGAAATTAAAAAAGGATTTTCAGAGGCAGTACCTTCAAGAGAAGATAAAAATAAAAAAATATCTTTTTTTCATCTTGGCCCAAAAAATGATTGGAAAAAGATTTTGAATAGAGATTTAAAGATAAAAATTGAAAAATCTTTTGAAAAAGATTTAAAAGAATTATCTTACCTATAATTTTACTATTGCTTAATTTATAAAAAACCACTATTTTCAGCATTAATTTTAAGTGCGGGCATAGCTCAGTGGTAGAGCGTCTCGTTGCCAACGAGAAGGTCGAGGGTTCGACCCCCTTTGCCCGCTCCATGAAAAACCATAATGGTAAAAAAAAATCAATTAAATCAAAAGGAATTGTTTAATTTAGCCCTTAATAATCAAAAATTAAATAATTTTGATGTTGCTATAAATCTATACAATCAATTAATAGAAGTTAACCCTAATATATCTTTGACATATTATAATCTTGGTTTGATATATGAAAGACAACAAAAAAAACAATTAGCAAAAAAAAATTATAAAAAATCAATAGAAATTGATGCATTGTTTTTTTATTCATACAATAATCTTGGAATTATTTATTATCAAGAAGGAGATAAACAAAACGCAATTAAATATTTTGAAAAAGTAATAGAAATAAATCCTAAATATCCTAATGTTTACAATAATCTTGGATTAGTTTATGCAAGCTCTGGTAATTATAAAGAAGCAATTACAAATTATATTAAAACACTTAAGTTTGATGAGAAAAATTTAACTGCTAAAAAAAGTATTATACATTTACTTACTTATTATGTACCAGAAAATAATCATCCGATAATTAATGCTAATAATGATTTAAGAAAATTACACTATGAGTATGTTTTGAGTGACTTATTAAAAATAAAAAATTTAAGTTTAGTTTTGAAAAGATCTTTTGAAATTATAAAGAAAATAGAAAGTGATATTAATAATTTTGATTTTATTGAAACACAATCTTATAGAAGAAACCCTATTGATTTAAACTGTGAAAATAAACATAAGATTTTTAATAAGTCAAATTTAATACCAGAATTTTGCTTTGGTTGCTTTAAAATTCAGATTGAGCCAAAAAATGTATTAGATCTTATCAGATTATTTTTTATTTTTGATAATATGAAACTATCTAAAAATAATCAAAGAAAATGTATGATAGAATTTAGAAATGAAATATCAGGCCTATACAAAGGAATTATTTATTGTACTAGCTTAGAAGAAGCAAAGAAAATCTTAAATGACATAACTCCAATTCTACAAAAACATATAGATTATAAATCAATTATTAAAAGAGGATGTTCTGAGTTTTATAAATCATTTCCTGATTTTGAAGAAGTGGATAAAAAAAGTAAAAAGTATATGGTATATCCAAAAGAGTGGGAAAAAATTGAAAAAAATGAAGAGATTAAAAAAAATCTTAACACCATAAAACATACTAATTCAATATCAGGTTTATCAATTTCAGATTTTTTTGTAATCAATCAATGGCTAAATTATGCTGAAATCATCAATGATTTTTCTTATAAAGATATTGGGTTAAAAAATTTTAATAAGGAATTTATTATTGATAAAATGTCAAATCAGAAAGAAATGAAAATTAATGAATTTATACTTTAAATATTTATGGATGACCTTTTAAAAAAAAAATGTTTGCCATGTGAAGGTGGAGCCTTACCTTTTGATATATCTGAAATTCACAAATATCAAAAAAAAGTAGATGGATGGGAGATTTTAGAAGAAAAAAAAATTTTTTTTTTACATAAAAAATTTAATTTTAAAAATTTTAAAGAAAGCCAAGGATTTATTAATAAAGTAGCAGAAATTTCTGAAAGTGAAGGGCATCACCCAGATATATCTTTTGGTTGGGGTTACGCTGAAATTAAAATTACCACTCATGCGATAGAAGGATTATCTGAAAATGATTTCATCTTAGCAGCAAAGATAGATCAAATAATTAATGTCTAAAATGTCTAGTTTTTGAAAAAATTAGAACAGTATCAGTCTCGTTTGCAAATTTAATTATTTCCTTGTCTCTTATAGATCCAGAGGGTTGAATTACAGCTGTCACACCTGATTGAACTAATTTTTCTATACCATCTACAAAGGGAAAAAATGCATCAGATGCTGCAACAATTTCATCATTAGTATCAGAAAACTTTTTCATTTTGTCTATAGCTATCTTGCAGCTATCCAATCTGCTTGGTTGACCAGAGCCAATACCAGTCGTTGTTTCGTTACTTGCTAAAACTATTGCATTTGATTTCACATATCTACAAACGTTAAAAGCAAATAGAAGGTTTTTCATTTGTTTTGTATTAGGCTTTTTCTTTGAAACAACTTTGAAATCCTTAATATCAAATTTCTTAATATCTTCTGATTGAACTAATATTTCCTCATTATTAGATATAAATTTTAAATCTTCTTTAAATATATATTTCGAAGCGTCTATTAGCCTAAGGTTTTTTTTTGTCTTTAGTATTTTAAGTGCATCAGCATCAAAGTTATTTGCAATAACAACTTCAAGAAAAAGTTTGTTTAATTCTTCCGCAATAGTTTTGGTAACTTTATAATTACAAGAAACTACACCTCCAAAAGCACTAATAGGATCACATTTTAAAGCTGCAACATAACTTTGAAGATGATTTTTTTTTATTGAAACTCCACATGGATTTGCGTGTTTGATAATTACTGTTCCATTATTATTAGGCAAAGATTTTGAAATAGTTAAAGCTGAAAATATATCGTTATAATTATTATAACTAAGCTGTTTTCCATGTATTTGTTTTATATTCATATTTGAATTTTTTGAATAAATTGCACTTTCTTGATGTGGGTTTTCGCCATATCTTGGTATTTCAATTAAGTTAGCGTGAAAAGTCCGTTTATCTGGAAAAGACGTATCAGAAATATTATTAAAGTAATTTGAAATTACAGAGTCGTAGTAAGCGGTTTCTGTAAAAGCAATTCTAGATAATTTTTCTCTAAATTTTAAAGTTGTTGATCCTTTGTTTTTCTTTAATTCTTCGATTAATTCGTCATATTGATTTGTTGAGGTTATAACAGTAACATCCTTGTAATTTTTGGCTGCTGATCTAACCATTGACGGACCACCAATATCTATATTTTCTATAATTTTATTGTGATTACTTGTTTTTTTTAGAGTATTTTCGAATGGATAGAAATTTACGATTACTAAGTCTATATTTTCAAAATTATTTTTTTTCATTTCATTTTGATGAGTTTTACTAATTCTTTTATTTAAAATTCCAGCGTGTATTTTGGGATGAAGTGTTTTTACTCTTCCTTCCAAGATTTCATGAAAATTTGTAAATTCTGAAACTTCTATACATTTAAATTTTAATTTTTTGATTTCTTTATAAGTGCCGCCAGAACTAATTATTTTAACTTTATTTTTTTTAAGCGATTCTAGAATAGATTTTATATTTTTTTTGTCAGAAACAGATATTAATGCAGTTTTAATTTTATTCATTGTAATTTACTTATTTCCCATTTTATAATTTCGTCTGACTTATTGCTTATACCTGATATAAATATATTTTGATTTTCTATATAAGAATTTTTATTACCGAAATATATGCCATTATCAATATTTATATCAAAATTTTCACAACTAAATCTCCAACCCTCATCTTCAAGCTCTATTAATATTGATTTATTATCCAGAGTTTTCATTATTTTTGAATTAGGATCTAAATGAAATCTAATATCAAATTTGACATTTTTCGTATCTTTTTTTAATATTTTATCAAAACCTATAAATTTTTCTTGCTCAGGATAGAATTCTATTTTTCTTTCATGAATTACATTAAATTTTTTCGAATAACCATCGTGTGAAGCTGAAATTTTCCAGTAATTATCCTCAAATACAATATTTTTTTTAAAAACTTTTAAGCCTTTACTAATTAAATATTCAGATTTCTCATTTTTTATAAAATCACAAGAGGAGTGATCTTCAATTATCATTGTATTTTGCAAAGCAGAACTTTTAGAGAATTTATTAAACCTATTATTTTTATCTGCAAAATAACCAGAATTATTAATTAATTTTTTTCCTTTAGAAATTATCTCAAATGATAAGGCCCCAGATTGATAATCTTTAGAAAATTTTTGAATCGGGCTTGAACCTATATCCATTACCAGTGCAATATTCTTTTTTTTTAATATTGCATACCCACCATGTTCTTTATTTTTATTTACAAATTTATATCCAAATCTTTTTAGGTATTGATCAAACTCATCATTATTGGAGAGGTAGTTACCATTAAAAAAGATATCCTGATGTATATTTTGCCAAGCAAAACAATAACTTTGTCCTAGATAATAGATATTTTCGTCAATATATTCTGGAATCACATTTTGAGATTCTTTAAACCATTCTCTAATAATTATAAAATATTTTAAATATAAGCTTAGTTGTTTAATGCTTCTTGACTTAGGAAATCCTTGATTATCAATTGATGATTTAATGATTTTTCTTAATAAATTTAAACCGTTTTCTAGATAATTTTTATGATCATTGTAGGCAAGACCAGTGAGTATAATTGCTGCACAACCGACTATTTTATCTTCAAATTCACTAAAATTATCAAATTCATTTAAAAGATAATTTGCTTGTTTTTGAATACTATAATTAAATTTCAATTTGAACTCATCATTGCAGTCTTCGTAGGTAAGTTGATGATTGGATAACCAAGAAATTATTCTTTTAGCCGTAAGATCAAAATCCCAACTTTTTTCATTAAATCTATTATTTTTATTAATCCAATTAAAGATTATTGATTGAGTTTCTTTCTTTGAAGACTTTAAATCTAAACTAAAAAACCAAAAAAAATTATTTAATTTTTGATAATCTTGTGAATTGATGTCAGATTTCCATATAGAATCTAAGGCAAAATCATCAATTTTATATTTTTTCTTTTGATATTTTACTATTGATGACAATAAATGTGGACTAGGTTTATATTCAAAATTTTTATTATCAATTTTTGATATCTTTTTATCGTAAAAATTTGATTTTTGATAAATATGTCTAAATTTTTTTTTAGTATTTAGATAAAGATTAATTAGATTATCTAATAAATTTATGTTTATCATTAACTTATTTTAGTTTTAATAAATTAATATTTTTTTTAATATCTCCATTATTACTTTTAAATACAGTCGTGCCTGAAACAAGAATGTTGGCACCAGCTTCGATAGCTAATTGACAATTATCAAAGTTAATTCCTCCATCTATTTCAATATCGAAATTTATACTTTTTTCAGTTTGAATTTTTTTTAGCTCTTTAATTTTGTTCAAAACTTCTGGCATAAATTTTTGACCTCCAAAGCCTGGGTTTACACTCATTATTAGAACTAGGTCTATTTGATCTAAAAGGTTTTTTATCAAATCAATTTTAGACTCTGGATTTAGAGAAACACCAACTCTTTTATTTAAGCTTTTAATCTTTAAAATAGACTCTTTTAAATTATTTGTTGCTTCAGGATGAATAGTAATAATATCAGCCCCTGCATTTGCATAAGCTTCAATATATTTGTGAACTGGAGATATCATTAAATGTACATCAAATTGAAGTGAACAATGTTTTTTAAGTGCCTTAATCACTGGAGGACCAATTGTAAGATTTGGAACAAAATGACCATCCATTACATCTACGTGGATCATATCAGCGCCACCATCTTCTAGCCTTTTGATCTCCGCTCCTAGTTGGCTAAAATCAGCCGATAAAATAGAAGGTGAAATTTGTATTTTTTTCATTGATTGCTAGATCTACTAGTATCAATTTTTAAAATTTAATTGAATTAAATAATTGATAAATTTGTCGAGAAATTTCACTTTCTAACGGAAAGGATAACATTCCCATTACAGAGTATCCTAAAATCCAGGGCATGAAGTAAAATCTTATCATATAAAAGAACCAAGCTACGTATAATGGAATTAGAGGTGCTATAATAAAATTAGGAGTAATTGGCTTAAATAATTTTATTAATGGATTTGTGTATTTTACAAATATTTTCATAAAAAAGAATTCCGAGTCTTCTTTTTGAAAAATATTCATCGCAACTCTTCCTATTAAAGTCCACATGATAACACCAAGTAGATAATCAATAAAGTAAACTAGAGGATGAAGGTTTGCTGACATTGAGAAATTTATATTGGAAAAAGGAGTAAATTAAAAGGGGCGAAATTAATCGCCCCTATAATTAAGATTTGATTGTTCTATTTACCAGTAATGCTTCTACCGCTTGGTATACGAACTTCATCAACCATTTTTTGAGTTGCTTTATCTGGCTCTTGAGTCATTAAACTTACAACAACCATAGAAACCAAACTCACAGCTGCTCCGAAGATACCAAACGTTAACTGAGTAATACCTAAGAATCCGCTTCCACCAGTTCGTACCCAAACTAGGTACCAAATAGATGATGCAAGACCTAAAGCCATACCAGCAATAGCACCTTCTCTGTTAGCTCTCTTCCACCATACACCAAGTACAAGTGGAAAGAACAATCCAGACATCGCAAAGTCAAAAGCCCAAATAACCGAACCTAAGATTCCTTGGATCTGCATTGCAGCAATAGTTGCTCCAGCAAAACCAATTACTACAAGTAATATCCTTGCAACAAGTAGTCTTTTTGCAGTCTCTGCTTTTGGATCTATCATTTTGTAATAAACATCATGAGAAATCGCATTAGCAATTGCTAGAATTAAACCATCAGCAGTCGACATGGCAGCAGCCATACCTCCAGCAGCAACCAGACCTGAGATTACATATGGTAATCCAGCTATTTCTGGAGTTGCTAACACAACTGCTTTACCGCCCATGAAAAACTCATTTAATTCAAGAGTTCCATTGCCGTTAAAGTCACTGATGAACATTAAGTTTGCTTGGTTCCAGTTTTGGTACCAATCTATTGCTTGAACTTCAGCAAATGTTTTACCGATAATACCTGTTGGTAAAGTCGGGTCTATCAACGATAGTTTAGATAGTGTCGCTAACATTGGTGCAGAAGAATACAGTAGGAAGATAAAGAATAACGACCAACCAACTGATTTTCTAGCTGCTTTCACGCTTGGAGTAGTAAAATATCTCATCATCACGTGCGGTAATGAAGCTGTTCCCATCATCATCGCTAATGCTAATGAAATAAATCCCCAAGGTGTAGCATTTACTGCAGAGTGAGCTTTAGTTATTCCAGCTAACCCTTTAGGTACCGATGCTAAATCAGCAGCAGAGTTTTTAACAAACCCAAACTGTGCTTCTAATTCACCAATTCTAGCTACTTCATCAGCTAACATAAAGTGAGGGAAGAAACCCGCATCCATTTTGTTACTGATCCAAAAAATTGGAAGTAAGTAAGCTATAATTAGCACTATATATTGTGCAACCTGTGTCCAAGTTACCGCTCTCATACCCCCCAACATTGAACAAAGCAAAATACTTATAAGTCCAATATATACAGCGTATTTAAAGTCGATATCTAGAGCAACAGATGCAATAGTACCTGTAGCGTTAATTTGTGCAGTCACATAAGTAAATGAAGCAACAGTTAAAACTATTACTGCAAGTAATCTTGCTAAATTACCACCGTATCTTGTACCTATGAAATCTGGAACTGTGTAACAGCCAAATTTTCTTAAGTATGGTGCTAATAAAGATGCAACTAATACATATCCACCAGTCCAACCTACAAGTAGTGCCATATATCCATAACCTTTAAAGTAAATACCACCAGCCATTGCAACGAATGAAGCACCAGACATCCAGTCTGCTGCTGTCGCCATACCGTTGAATACTGTTGGAACTTGCCTTCCTGCTACGTAATATGCTTCTGCTTGAGCTGTACGTGATAGATAACCAATTAAAGCATAGATGAATATCGTAAATGCTACAAAACCAATACCTATTGCTTTTGCAGTCATACCCATCTGCTCACCAATTGCCATTAAGATTATGAAACCTATAAAACCTCCAGTATAGATTCCGTAAACTTTTGGCAAATTGTCTATAAATTTACCTTTAATCATTAATCATCTCCTCTTTCATTAAAGCCGAATTCTTCATCGATCTTTTCTTGTCTATTCGCAAACCAGAAAACCAAGATTACGAATATTCCAAGAGATCCCTGACACGTAAACCAATATGTCCATGGATAACCGAAAGGTCCAGTAACCTCATTCATTTCAGCTGCAAAAAGGAAGATGCCTATTGAGAATACAAACCAGATTGCCAATGTTACGAATAACAATGACCTAGTTGCTTCCCAGTGTTTTGTTGCGTTTGACATTTATACCTCTCTCTTTTTAGTTATAACTAATTTGAAACATAACCATTCTAAAGATTTTTAAAAGATGAAAATTATTCATATTAAGTGCTTAATTACTTACTTTTTAGAGTATAATTATTCTAAAGAAGAATTTTATGCAAAAATATAAGTTATCATGGAAAGATTTATCATTTAAAGATTTTAAAGTTTATTTGTTTGCTTTGTTCAAAGCTTTTATTCCAAAAAAAAAAATTAAAAACTTAGATGAGCTCGAACACTTCATTCAAACTAAATCTGCATGGGTTATCCAAGTTACTTTGTACAGCTATTTAAAAACTCGTATGGGAACTAAATATGTTCTTCATTTTGATAATGATGAGTTTATGGCGTCTGTCAACTTAGCTAAATGGAATATCTACTCTGTTGCTTTACAAGATCTTACTTTTTTTACTTTTTCATATTTAAAAGTAAATTTTAATTATCAAGATATAAACCAAGCTAAAGAAATTTTTTTTAAAATTTTAGATGATGAAACTTCAAATAAGATGCCATTAGAAATAATTGACGAGGCAAAAAAAACTTTTAACGAAAGAATACAAAACATGAATTGGGAAATTTATTATAAAGATCTTCCATTTAATCCAAGTGCACTGTCATTATATAAATGGGCTCCTATCGCTGAAGAACTTAAAATTTTAGATCGAAAAATTGTATTAAATTCCATGATTTTAAAATGGGATGTTGTTAGGCAGGAATTTGAGAAGTTAATAGAATTTTAAATATTTTTTCTATCATTAACTAAACTTTCAACAACGCTTGGATCAGCCAAAGTAGTTGTATCACCTAATTGATCATGTTCATTAGCTGCAATTTTTCTTAAAATTCTTCTCATTATTTTACCCGATCTAGTTTTTGGAAGACCAGGAGTAAAATGGATTAAATCTGGTGTTGCTAAGGGACCTATCTGTTTTCTAACCCATAGCTTTAAATCTCTTTCAAGATCACCTGTTTCTCTTTCTCCTACATTTAAAGTTACATAACAATAAAGTCCGTTACCTTTAATATCATGTGGGTATCCAACTACAGCTGCTTCGGCAACTTTAGGATGAGCCACAAAAGCACTTTCGATTTCAGCTGTTCCAAGATTATGTCCAGACACAATAATCACATCATCCACTCTGCCTGTGATCCAGTAATATCCATCTTTATCTCTTTTACATCCATCTCCAGTGAAATATTTTCCATCAAATTGAGAAAAATATGTATCTATAAATCTTTGATGATCACCATAAACCGTTCTCATTTGACCAGGCCAAGATTGTGCAATACATAATCTACCTTCTCCAGGTCCTTTAATTTCTTTACCTTTTTTGTCTACTAGAACTGGTTTTATTCCGTAGAAAGGTTTAGTTGCTGAACCAGGCTTTAAATTCATAGCACCAGTTTGAGGTGCAATCATAATTCCACCTGTTTCAGTTTGCCACCATGTATCAACAATTGGGCATTTTGAATTTCCTACAGTTTTGTAATACCACATCCAAGCTTCAGGATTGATTGGTTCGCCAACAGTTCCAAGCAGTTTTAACGATTTTCTTGAAGTTTTTTTAACAGGTTCATCGCCTTCTCTCATCAATGCCCTAATAGCAGTCGGAGCTGTATAAAAAGTATTAACTTTATATTTATCTATAATTTGCCACCATCTAGAAGTGTCAGGATAATTTGGAATACCTTCAAACATTACTGTGGTTGCACCATTAGCAAGAGGTCCATAAATTATATAACTATGGCCAGTTACCCAACCAATATCAGCGGTACACCAATAAATATCTTTTGGTTTGTAATTAAATATATATTGATGTGTCATCGAAGCATACACCATATATCCGCCTGTTGTATGAAGAACTCCTTTTGGTTTTCCAGTTGAGCCAGATGTATAAAGAATAAATAAAGGATCTTCAGCATTCATTTCTTCTGGTTCACAATGATTAGACACATCTTTGATTAAATCGTGGTACCAAATATCTCTATCATTATCCCAGTTAATATAATTTCCTGTTCTTTTAACAACGATACATTTTTTTACATTAGGACAACTTAATAGCGCTTCATCTGTTGTGTATTTTAGTGGAATAGTTTTTCCACCTCTAACACCTTCATCTGCTGTAATAATATATTCAGATTCACAATCATTCACTCTTCCAGAAATTGAGTCTGCAGAAAAACCACCAAAAATAATTGAGTGAACAGCTCCAATTCTAACGCATGCAAGCATCAAAATTGCAAGCTCAGGTATCATAGTTAAGTAAATAGTAACACGATCTCCTTTTTTAATTCCTAATTTTTTAAGACCATTGGCTGCTTTTGAAACTTTTTGATGAAGTTGTTTATAAGATATTTTTTGATTATCTTTTGGGTCATCTCCAACCCAAATTATTGCAGTTTTATCTTTTTTATCTTTTAGATGTCTATCAATACAATTAGCAGAAGCATTTAAAGTTCCATCTTGAAACCATTTAATTTTAACTTCTTTATTGCTGTACTTTATATCTTTAATTTTTTTGTATGGTTTGATCCAAGAAATCCTTTTTCCTTCTTTTCTCCAGAAATCATCATTTTTTTTAATAGAATGAGAGTATTTATCTTCATATTTATTTTTTGTAGCCAAACTACTTTTAATCCATTCAGGTCTAGTTTTAATAATAAGCTCTGGCTCAGGTTTTCCATTATCTTTTGCAATTTTAGTTTTCTTCTTAAGTCTTTTTGAGGTTTTTTTTCTTACCTTAGTTTTCTTCTTAACCTTTTTTGAGGTTTTTTTTCTTACCTTAGTTTTCTTCTTAACCTTTTTTGAGGTTTTTTTTCTTACCTTAGTTTTCTTCTTAACCTTTTTTGAGGTTTTTTTTCTTACTTTAGTTTTTTTCTTTTTTTTTTAGGCATGAAATAATTATTTATTTAGACTTTACTCATATTATTTATAATTTTCCAGCTCTTAGAGTCAATCGGCATGACGGATAGTCTACTTTGTTTTATTAATGATAAATGGCTTAATTCTTTATTTTTTTTAATGTTTTCCAGGGATATGGGTGTTGGAAGTTTATTTTTAAATTTTACAGTAACAGCAACAAAGCGACCACTTTTATCTGTTTTATCAAGGTAAGATTCTTTAATAATCTCAACTATTCCAACAATCTCTTTACCAATATTTGAATGATAAAAAAAACAAAGATCACCTTTTTTCATATTTTTTAAATTTTTTGCAGCCTGATAATTTCTTACACCATCCCACGGAGCCCCCTTATTCCCAGCTTTTTTTTGCTGATCTATTGACCATACATCAGGCTCTGATTTCATTAACCAATACTGCATCTAATTGTTTCTCCAGTGTTTACTTACTTTTTTGAACATAGCACTTTTATAATACACCATTTTTACAAAACACGTACAACACAAAGTACAACATATTTTTAATTTATTATTTATCTAATAAGTCAAAAGCTTCTCTAGAAATATACCACGCATCAAATGCAGTTATTTTTTTAAAGACTCTCAAATAATCGTTTGCTTTCATAAGTTTGTCAATTTTTAACTGTAGTTCTGTAAAATTATGTTCTATCGTAAATACAACTGGTCGAAACTTTTTAAAATCAAAAACTTTTAAAATTTCATACTCCGATCCTTCCGTATCTACAGATATGTAAGATGGTGGTTTAAATTTGAATTCTTTTTCAACAGCTTGATTCAAAGAAATTGTTTTAACAGATACAATTTTACCATTTTTTAACCTCGCTCTTGTATTTCCTGGCATAGAAATTTTGTCACTTTCTTTAAAATCGTTTAGGGATGAAAGAACACCAACATCGGAGACAAAAAAATCTAATTCTTTGTCACTTTCAGACCATATACAATCAGTTATAATATTAGCATTAGGTCGATTTTTTTTTAATTCACTGTGCCACTGTGGGCTTGGCTCTGAAAGTGCCCCCTTCCAATTTAGTAGGGTTTCAAGCATATATGAATTAGATAAATCAATGCCATTAGTTGCACCAAATTCAAAAAAAGTTTTGTCAAATTTATCTCCTATTACAAAAGATGCAAAAACATCTTGATATAACTGGGATTTAATATCATTTTTATTTTTGATAGAACTTATAAAATTTGAAAGTAAATTTTTATTATCATCTACCAACACTTCTTGTTGAAAAGCTTGTTCTAGAACTCTCGAGTGATTTAAATTATTTTTTCTAACAAATGAAATAATTGAAAAAAAGTCAACTTTCCTATTATTGAAATCTACTCTTGTCATTAATATTTTGTTTTAGAATATTTAAATCGTACTACACGACGTATAACACATCCATATATTTGTATGGCGTCAATCAATACTTTTTGAGAGAAAAGATAATGAAATCAGTGTTGAGGGTTGGTGGGAGTCAGTAGGGTTTTATCGAAATACAAGGAGCGTTGGTTTAATTAACCAATACTGCATACATTTAAAACATCTATCTTATAAAAAACTACTTTTCACTAATTTATTGTAAGAATTACAAAAATTGATAACTTTATTTTTATGAGAGCAGCAAATTATTCATCCATGAATATATTTAATAAAGAGCAAGTTAAAGAGATTAATAATATCATTAAAGAAAATTTTATAGAAGGAAAGGATGATGCTGCAGCTGACTCACTTAAAACCTCTAATGTAAAATTTGTGAATTTAGGAAAAATTCAAAAATACATTCATCCTTTTATAGATTTTTGTTTAACTGCAAATAACAACTTTTATAGTTTTGATCTTCATCCACTAACATCTTTAAAGAAATTGAATTATAATTCTTACGATGAAGGAACAGAATACAGTTGGCATATAGATGCTGTTCCAAGGGATCCAGTTAGAGATATAAAGCTTACAGCTTTGCTAAATTTATCAGAAGAAAATTATCAAGGGGGAGAACTTGTATTGTTTAGAGGAAATGAGTTTATCTGTAAGGAATTTAATACCCCCGGAAGTGCAATTATTTTTCCAGCTTTTACAAATCATAAAGTAAATAAAATAACCTCTGGTACGAGACACACTTTAGCAATTTGGATGTCTGGACCTAAATTTAGATAAAATCCTTACAATTTCACACCGGCTCCTTTTAGAAAAGCAGCATTTTCATCTAATGGCCATCTTGGTTTTGCTGGATAATCCAATTCATTAAATTGTTTTAATTTAAATTTTTCTAATCCAACCATTGCAATCATAGCAGCATTATCACCACATAGTTCAATCGGTGGAAATATACTTTGATAATTTTCTTCAATACAAAGATTTGTTAACATCGATCTAATATTTTGATTGGCAGCAACACCACCAGCTACTACAAAAACTTTTTTTTTTACTTTATTTTGTTTTTCAAAATCAGCAAACGCTATTTTAGTTTTTTTATACAATATTTCTTCAACGGTCTTTTGGAAAGATGCTGCAAGGTCAAATCTTTCTTGTTCTGTTTTAATATTTTTAGATATTCTTAAAATTGCAGTTTTAAGTCCTGCGAAAGATAAATTACATCCACCTTTGTTAAAAATTGGTTTTGGTAAGTCATATTTATTTGGATCACCTTTTTTTGCAAGAATTTCAATTTGTGGACCTCCAGGAAATTCAATACCAAGAAGCTTTGCTGTTTTATCAAAGGCTTCTCCTAAAGCATCATCAATTGTTGTGCCTAATCTTTTGTAGTTTCCAAGTCCCTGAACATTTAAAAATTGTGAATGACCTCCGGAAATTAATAAAAGCAAGTAAGGGCAGTTTAAAGACGAATTAAGTTTGGGGCTCAATGCATGACCCTCTAAATGATTAACAGCAATGAAAGGTTTTTCTAAAGCTGAGGCAAATGCTTTTCCAAAACTCAAGCCAACTGATAAACAAACAATTAAACCAGGTCCAGCTGTAGAAGCGACAGCATCAATCTCTTCAATTTTTCTTCCACTATCATCTATCGCTTTTTGAACAATCCAATCTATTTTTTCCATGTGTGATCGTGCTGCTAGTTCAGGAACCACCCCCCCAAACTTCTTATGAACATCCACTTGGCTTGAAATAATATTTGATAAAACAACTGGATTTCCTTGTTCATTTTCAGTTATTAATGAAGCTGCAGTCTCATCGCAGCTAGATTCTATTCCAAGAATTAAGGGTTTTTTACTCATTCAAATAGTTTTTATTAATTGTACAATCTCAATACAAGTAAGAAATAAATTTATTTATGAGTAAAAAAATTATCATTGGATCTAGAGGTAGTAAGTTGGCATTAATATATGCTCAAAATGCTAAAGAACAGATTATTGAAAAAACAAATCTTAAAGATGAAAACATTTTTATTAAAGAGATTACGACAAAAGGTGATCAGATTCAAAATCTGAGATTATCTGAAGTTGGCGGCAAAGGTTTATTTTCCTCAAATATTGAAAGGGAACTTCAAGAAAAAAAAATTGATATAGCGGTTCATGCTTTAAAAGATATGCCAGCAGTTGAGACAGAAGGTTTGAGAACAGATACATTTTTAGAAAGAAATGATCCTAGAGAAATTTTAATTACACAAAATAAAAAAAAACTTAATGAATTAAAAAATAATGCAATAATTGGAACCTCATCATATCGAAGAGAATTCCAAATAAAAAATATTAGATCAGATCTTAATTGTAAACTTATTAGAGGAAATGTAGATACAAGAATTAAAAAATTAAAAGATGGTTTGTATGATGGTATAATTCTTTCATATGCAGGAATTAAATCTTTAATGATAGAGAATGAAGTATCTGAAATATTTTCAACACAAAAAATTGTACCAAGTGCAGGACAGGGAATTATTGCACTTCAATGTTGTCAAGGAGATAGTGAGATAATTTCTGTTTTAGAAAAGATCAATCACAAAGAAACTCATTATCGTGCACATGTTGAGAGAAATATTTTGAAGGTTTTAGAGGGAGATTGTGAAACTGCTATTGGTGTTCATTCATTTATTAATGACGATATGATTACTGTAGAAGCTGAGCTCTTTTCACTAGATGGTTTGCAAAGATTTTATGAAAAAAAATCTTCAAAAATTGAAAGTGCAAAAAATCTTGGTAATGAGGTTGGTGAAATATTAAAAACAAAATCAAATAATTCTTATAAACAATAATATGCATATTTTGTTAACAAGACCATTAGAAGATTGTTCAGAAATGATTTTAAAATTCAAATCATTAGGGCACCAGGTATCTCATCTCCCTTTATTGAGTATAGATAAAATAAATTATGATCAGATAGATTTTTCAAATTACGAGGGAATTATTTTTACAAGTGCTAATGCTGTAAAATTTTTAAATTTAAAACAAATTGATAAAAAAATTTTTTGTTTTTGTGTTGGCAATGCGACAGAAAAGAAAGCCAGAGACTCTGGTTTTCAAAATGTAATAACTGCTGAGGGTAACGTAAACAATCTTAAAGAGCTAGTTTTACAAAACTTTAATCAAAAACATGGAGGGTTAATTTATGTTAGTGGAGAATTAGTTTCAACTGATCTTGATCAACAATTAATAAAAGAAGGATATAAAATAGATAGAGTTATTAATTATAAAACAACTCACAATCAAAAGTTTGATGAAAAATTTGTCACAGATTTGAAACTTAATATCCCAGATATGGTTTATATCTATTCACAAAATAGTGCTCAAAGTTTCTTAAATTTTATAAAAATTAATCAATCTGAAAATCTATGGATGAATACAAATTTAATGTGTATTGGTGAAAAAACCTCATCAATATTGAATGAAATTAAGTGGAAAAAGATATTTCTTTTTAATTCTGGAGAAGAAGAGTTTTTGTTATATAAAATTTAGCTATGGAAATAATAAATAATTTTTCGGACATTTTTCTCTCTGTTTGGAGTAAGGGAATTCTTGGAGTTGATATTTTTCAAATTTTAATTGGAATTGGAATTTTTTTAATATTTTTAGTTTTTAGAGGACTAATAAGCAAATTGATTATTAGAAAATTAGAAATCATCTCTAAACGAACAACAAATAAATTAGATGATACTTTTGTTAATGCTCTTGAAGGACCTGCTAGATTTTTACCAATAGTTTTAGGTTTTTTTATCGCGAGTTATTACATGACATTTTCTAGCGAAGGTCGAGAAATTGTCGATACCATTAATAGAACATTAATTACAATTTTAATCTTTTGGGTTATTCACCAAATCATTGAACCAATTTCCTATATTTTGAGTGGGCTAGACAAATTACTAACTAGAGAATTAATAGGCTGGATTATAAAATCGTTAAAAATTTTAATTTTTATTTTAGGGTTAGCTGCTGTTCTTGAATTATGGGGAATTAAAATTGGTCCAATAATCGCAGGACTTGGATTGTTTGGTGTTGCAGTTGCTTTAGGTGCTCAAGATTTATTTAAAAATTTAATATCTGGAATTTTAGTTTTGGTTGAAAAAAGATTTAAAATTGGTGATTGGATTTTAGTTGATGGAATTATAGAGGGTATAGTTGAAAAAATTGGTTTTAGATCAACTACAATAAGAAAATTTGATAAATCACTGGCAATTATCCCAAATTTTCAATTTGCTGAAAATGCAGTGGTTAATGTTAGCGAGACTTCAAATTGGTTGATTAGCTGGATAATAACTCTTCAGTACGACACAACAGTAGATCAATTAAAAACTATAAGAAATGAAATTGAGTCATATATCAAAAAAAGTGAAGATTTTAATACCGATATAGGTATTGCTGTAAGAATTGATAAGTTTTCAGATAGCTCGATAGATATGTACGTTCGTTGTTTTACGAAAACTAATAGCTGGAATGAAATGCTGTCTGTTAAGGAGAGACTTGCAATTGAGATTAAACAAATTGTAGAAAGTAACAAAGCTTCTTTTGCTTTCCCGAGTCAATCGATTTACGTAGAGAAAAAATGATAGCTATTTTTTATCTAGTTTTACAAATCTTAAAACTTTATTCTTACGTTGTGATAGCTAACGTTGTAATAAGTTGGCTAGTTAGTTTTAATGTTTTAAATACTCAAAATAGATTTGTTTATTCAATTTTAGAGTTAACCTATCGCTTAACAGATCCAATTTTATACAGAATTAGACGTTTTTTACCCAATTTAGGCTCACTCGATATATCACCAATAATTCTTCTTTTATTGATTTGGTTTATTGAAATGTGTATGAAGCTTTACATTGCACCAATGATTTTTTAAGGAATTGATATGATTTTAATAGATGGTAAAAAAGCAGCAGCAGAACTCAGAGAAGAACTTAAACAGGAAGTAGCTGAATTAAAAAGTAAATTTAATAAGGTTCCTGGTTTAACAGTGATTTTAATTGGAGACATGGCTCCAAGCCAAATTTATGTTCGTAATAAGGAAAAATCAGCTAATGAAGTAGGTTTAAAATCTGAAGTCATTAAGTATCCTGATACTGTAGATGAAAAAACTGTTTTAGAAAAAATTGAAGAATTAAATAAAGATGAAACAGTTTCAGGAATTCTAGTTCAACTTCCTTTACCAAAGCATATCGATAAGCAAAAAGTAATTGAAGCGATTGCACCTTCCAAAGATGTAGATGGTTTTCACCCTATGAATGTAGGTAATTTATCATCTGGATATGAAAGCTCTGTTCCTTGCACTCCGCTTGGATGTTATCTAATGATTAAAAAAATTGAACCAAATTTAAGTGGTAAAAAAGCAGTTGTAGTTGGAAGATCAAATTTAAATGGTAAACCAATGACACAACTTTTACTAAAAGAAAATTGCACTGTCACTATTACTCATTCAAGAACAAAAGATTTAAAGGCAGAGTGTCTTGAAGCAGACATTATTGTAGCAGCTGTTGGTATTCCAGAACTTGTAAAAGGAAATTGGGTTAAAAAAGATGCAATAGTAATTGATGTTGGAATTAATAAAACAGATAATGGTTTAGTGGGTGATGTTGCGTTTGATGAAGTTTCAAAAGTTGCAAAGGCACTTACACCTGTTCCAGGTGGAGTAGGACCAATGACAATTGCGTGTTTGTTAAAAAATACAATTGACTGTTTTAAAAGATCACAAAAATAAACACTTTTTCGTTAATAAGTTTTATTGTCTCAAATTGATAAAACTTAATTAATTTCTTTTTTTATTTGATAAGGTTTTTGAATGAAAAAACCGCCCTATGAATATCGAATTGGATTGATAATGATATTGTTAACTGCAGTTCCAATTGGAGCTACACAATTGGGTTGGTATTTATATGGTAAACAAGTTGGTTTTGACTTTGGTATGATAGCTGGAATTTTTTCTGTAATTTTGGCGGGATATCTTATGTATCAAAAAGGTTGGCGTGATGAGGATGAGGATTAATTTATGGAAAAAATAATTTTTTTTGGATTAGCAATACCCATACTCTGTTTTGTCTTTTATTTAGGTGGAACTGCTATTATGAAAGGCTTCAAAGCCAAAGTAGAAAATAAACCAGAAAAACAAGAGGAAAACGAAACAACAGACATGCAGTCTAGTAGTGATCATTTAAGTGATGAAATTACAAAACTTAATGAATTGCTTCAAAAGGGTGTTTTAACCCAAGAAGAATTTGAAAAAGCAAAAAAGAAAATATTAGAAAAATAATTTTCATTAATTACCCGAAATGGACAAATTAAATTCAAAAAACCAATAAAACGAGCATTAGAAAAGCTATCAAGTAAGCTAAATTTCGTTAAAGTTTCATTACTATTGTCATTGATTCGATAGTTAACTTAAAAAAGGGAGCAAAAAATGAAAGCACTACAAGGATTAGCAGGAACAATATCAAGCTTAACTAATATTGTTATTTCTTTGCTTGGTTTAGCCATTGTGGTTTCTCTACTAGGTGGAAATGTACCATTTGTAGGTGGAGTAGCTGAAAATATAATTGGCTTAGTTCAAGGTTTAGGTGATGCGGGAATAGTTGGATTAGTAGCAGCTATTGTCATTTTAAACTTATATAAATAGTTGAAGTTATTAACTTCCTCTTTAGTTTATAATTTAATAAAAATCCCTAATCCAAAAGAGAGGGATTAGGGATTTTTGAAAGGAAATTATTATGAATTGGATTTCTAAAATTACTAGTTACTTAAATAAATTTATTGAACTAGGAGTTCTTTTGCTTGGGGTATCTGTGATTGCAGAAATATTATTTGGACCAAATGTTGCTTTTTTTGGATCTCAAGTAACAACAAATTTAATCAATTTATTAAATAGCTTAGGTGAACAAGGTGTGGCTGCTTTAATAATTGTTTTTGCAGTTATAATTGTTTATAGAAAATATTTAAGATAATTTAGATCTTCCGCCATCAACTGCAATTATTTGTCCAGTTACCCAAGAGCTATCTTCTGTAATTAAAAATTTAGCAAGAGAGGCAGAATCTTTTCCTTCACCTAATCTTTTTAGTGGATGAGCTTTTGCAATGCCTTCTGCAATTGTAGTGTTTTTTAACATAGGTTCTGCAATTTTTGATTTTGTTAAACTTGGAGCAACGCAGTTAACTCTTATATTGGGAGCAAATTCTGCTGCAAGTGAAACAGTTAGACCTTCAACTGCTGCTTTAGCTGAAGCAATTATAGCATGATTAGTAAAACCTCTTTGAGCTGCGACTGTAGAAAATAAAACTATAGAACCTTTGTTCTTTTTTAAACTTTCTTGATACCCTTTAATGGTTTCTACCGCAGAATAGAGATTTAATTTCATGCATCTATTAAAATCTTGTTCTGTGACCATTCTAAGAGGTTTAAGATCAATTGACCCAATACAATAAGCAATACCTTTTATATCAACAACATCTGCTCTAACTTTTTCAATAAAACCATCTTCCAAAACATCAGCAACTGTGAATGTGCAACTTAATTTTTCTGCAATTGCACTTACTTCACTTTCATTTCTTGCTATTAAGTGGATATCATTTCCTGATTTTTTTAATTGTTCAGCTAGACTCGAACCAATAGAACCTGTCGCACCAAAGATTAGATATTTTTCTGACATAAATTTTTTAATTAGTTATATTTAATTATGAAATTATTTTTTATACTTGGTAATCAATTATTTCCATTAAAATACTTAGACCGCTTCAAAAAGGACCATGTATTTTTTATGGCAGAAGATAATGGATTATGCACTTATGAAAAACACCATAAGCAAAAAATATTGCTATTCTTATCTTCTATGCGCTCTTATGCAGATAGCTTAAAAAATAATAAATATAAATTAGATTATCTGAAAATTGAAGACAAAGATTTTAAAGATGACTATTTCAAGAAATTAAAAAAAATAATTACTAAAAATAAGATAAATGAAATCACAAGTTTCGAGATTGAAGATAAATTTTTTGAGAAAAAAATTTCACAATTTTTAAAAAAAGAAAAAATCAATTGGAATATTGTTCAAACGCCCATGTTTTTAAATTCAAGAGAGGAATTTAAAAATTATTTAGGAAAATCAAAAAAACCTTTCATGGCAACATTCTATAAAGAGGCTAGAAGAAAATCAGGAATATTGATGGGTGCAGATGGAAATCCAATTGGTGGTAAATGGAGCTTTGATGAAGATAATAGAAATAAATTACCTAAAGATATTTTAATTCCAAAATTTCCAAAAATTAATGAAACCAACCATACAAAAAAATTAAAACCAATTATTGAAAAATTATTTAAAGACCATCCTGGAAATACTGATAATTTTTGGTTAGCGACTAAAAATGATGATGTAATAAAACTTTTAAATTTTTTTATAAAAGAAAAATCAAATTTATTTGGTGATTATGAAGATGCTGTTAATCAAAAAGATAACATATTATTTCACAGTGCATTAAGCCCGTATATTAACTTGGGTTTAATAACACCAGAATTAATCATTCAAAAAGTTTTAGATTTTCATAAAAAAAATAAAATACGAATGAACTCACTAGAAGGTTATATCCGACAGGTAATTGGTTGGAGAGAGTTTATGAGAGGAATTTATCAAAATTATTCTGATGAAATGGAGACAGGAAATTTTTTTAAGCAAAACAGGAAAATGAAAAAATCTTGGTACGAAGGAACTACAGGCCTGCCACCATTAGATCATGCAATTAAAAATGCCGTTGATCATGGATGGTCTCATCACATTGAAAGATTGATGATTCTTTCAAATATAATGAACCTTTGTGAAATAAAACCAACTTATGTTTATAAATGGTTTATGGAAATGTTTGTCGACTCATCCGACTGGGTGATGGTTCCAAATGTTTATGGTATGGGCTTATTTAGTGATGGAGGGATTTTTGCAACTAAACCATACATTTGTGGATCTGCTTATTTCATGAAAATGATGGATTTTAAAAAAGGGGAGTGGTGCAATACGATGGATGGTCTTTATTGGAGGTTTATAGATAGAAATAGAAAATTTTTTTTAAAGAACCCAAGACTGTCGATGATGGTTAGAATTTTTGATAAAATGAAAGATGAAAGAAAAAAAATGATTTTATCTGAAGCAGACAAATTCATAAAATTAAATACTGCATAATGTATATTTCAATAACAGGTATTAAAGTAAGAGGTTTTTTTGGAATATTAAAATTCTTAAGGTATACAATACCAAGTTTTTCTGCAGCAAGAAAAGCAAATGGAAATTTGTTTTGTGACTCAAAAAAGGTAAATAAATACCATCACACCCTAACAGCCTGGGAGAATAAGAGTAAAATGATAGATTATTTAAGAGGTAAACACCATGCTTTGGCAATGAAGAATTTTAGATTTATTGGAACAGGTTCTGTTCATGGATATGAGGATAATGTTATACCAAGTTGGGAAGAAGCAATAAAAAAATGGAAAGAAAATTTTAAAGAAATTTAAATTGAAAAAAGAAAATCTACCCTCAAAAATATGTCCTGTTTGTAAAAGACCTTTTGTATGGCGTAAAAAATGGAAGCTAAATTGGGATAGAGTAAAATATTGCTCTAAGAAGTGCTCTAAGCTAAGCTAAACCCTAGTGAATATAATTGTTTTACAACATATTAAAATAGAGGACCCTGGCTACATTAAAGACCTAATGTTGGCTGATGGAGTTAAATTAACCACAATCGAGCTAGATGAAGGTGAAAAAATTCCAAATGACCTTAGTAAATTTGATGGAATGTTTTGTATGGGTGGTCCAATGGATACTTTTATGGAGCAAGAATACCCATGGCTAATTGAAGAAAAAAAAGCAATTAAAGAATTTGTTGTTAATTTAAAAAAACCTTATTTAGGTTTTTGTCTTGGTTGTCAGTTATTAGGTGAAGTAGTGGGTGGCAAGGTGGTTAAATCAAATCCTGCAGAAATTGGTATTATGGATATTAATTTCACCAAAGAAAAAAATAAAGATAAATTATTTTCTAAATTTCCAGAAAAAATAAAAAGCTTACAATGGCATTCTTATGAGGTGCAAGGAATAGAAAACAATAAGGATGTAACCTTACTGGCTTCATCGCCTGTAACAAAATATCAAATTTTTAAATACCAAAACCATGCTTATGGAATTCAATTTCATATTGAAATTAAAGATACCACAGTTAATGAATGGGGATGTGTGCCTGAGTATAAAACAGCCCTTGAAGAACAATTAGGGGATGACGCCTTAGAAAAATTTGATGAAGCTGCAAAAAATAATATGTCTGATATGAATAATTACTCTAAAATTCTTTATAGTAATTTTAAAAAACTTTTATGAAAAATTTTAAAATTGGATTTCCAGTTAGATTTAAAAAATCTAGATTTCCATTAAAAAAAAGATTAAATGGTAAATATTGTTATTTGGAGCCAGTAAATGTTAAAAAACACTCAAAGGATTTATTTGATAATTTTTTATTAGATAAAAAAGGACTTGATTGGATTTATATGCCAACTGGCCCATATAAAACTCTTTCTTCTTTTAAAAAATATTTAACCTCAAAAAAACTTTCTGGGAATCCTTTTTTTTACTCAATTTACTCAAAAAAATTAAAAAAATTTTGTGGTTTGGCTAGTTATTTAAGAATTAAACCCAGTGTTGGAACTATAGAGGTGGGATGGATTACTTATGCTAAAAATTTACAAAAAACAGTTGAAGCAACTGAGGCTATGTATCTTATGATGAAAAATATTTTTGAGAATCTTGGTTACAGAAGATACGAGTGGAAATGTGATAATTTAAATAAAAAATCAAATAAAGCTGCACTAAGATTAGGATTTAAATTTGAGGGTATTTTTAGACAAGCAACCATATATAAAAAAAGAAATAGAGATACAGCCTGGTATGCAATTATTGATAAAGATTGGCCTAAATTAAAAAAAAATTATTTGAAATATTTAAACAAATCTAATTTTTTAAATGGAAGACAAATAAAAAAATTATGAGCAACAAATTTTTTGAATGGGCGGGGGTTATTACAGCAATTCTATATTCGTTGTTTGTAGCTTTAAACATTGGAATAGAGTTTTTAGGATTTTGTTTGTTATTGTTATCAGCTATTTTAATTGGTATCTGGGCCTATAAAGGAGACCATAAGGGAATACTTGTATTGCAATTTTTTTATGCGACTGCTGGTGTAATTGGAATGATACGTTGGTTCTAATTTAATTGTAATATTATTTTAAAGAGATAGATAAACCTGATGTTAGAGATATTTATTCAAACTTTCTTCCTATATTTTATAGTAATTGATCCATTAGGAAATACTCCATTATTTTTAAGTATCACTCAACACATGGAGACAAAACAAAAAATTAAAGTTGCATTTAGCGCAACTGTAATTGCAACTATCATATTGTTATTTTTTGCATTACTTGGCAGCTCACTATTAAGCTATTTACACATTTCGTACCCCGCTTTTACAATAGGAGGGGGGATTATTTTATTAATAATTGCAATAGAGATGCTATTTGACAAGCGTCAACAAAGAAAGGGAGAAGATATAGATCTTAATTCTGATAATGTTAGTATTTTTCCATTAGCAACACCTATTATTGCAGGACCAGCTGCTATTACCTCAGTAATTGTTTCTGTTTCAGATATTGGAACTAATTTTACAAATCAAACAGTAGGAATGTTTTCACTAGTAATTGTTTTATTTTTAACTTTTATAATTTTTTTTATAGCTTCAAAATTTTCTAAATTAATAAATAAAAAGATAATTGGTGTTATCTCAAGAGTGGTAGCTATTATTCTCGTTGGATTAAGTGTGCAGTATATTTTAGATGGTATTAAAACCTTTTTAGCTTAATTAAAATTAGCAATTATTTTTGGAATATAATTTTTAAAATTAAAAAAACCTTTATTGCAATATTGCCAAGAAAATTGGTCTAACTTTCTATATAATAATTTGATATTTTTTAAATTATTGTTCTGAATAAAATCTAAGTTTTCACCAACAGTTGGATAAAGAGCATAAACTTCTTCAGTAATATTCTTTAAATCACTAATGTTAATAATCTCGCAATTAATTGATTTTTCTTGTAATCTTATTTTTTGATCCTCTAAAAGATTAGCTTTAAATTTCAACACTTTTTCACTTAATTTAATAGTTCTATTTGTTTCATTTGAAACTAACAAAATTTTTTCAAATTTGTGTTTTTTAAAATCAGAAAATTCGAAGGTCATATTATTTTCAAATATTAATAAAGTTTGATCCTCTAAAATTTCTGAATTTAAAAAGTCATTTTTATTAATAGAATAAGTTTTATCATTAAATATTGGTGTAGCATTTTCATTAAGCTTTATGTTTTTAAATCTATTATTAGTAAATTTATTTATATTCCATTCACTTGCTAGATAATGTTTACCTTGAGTTTGAACCCCAGCTACCCACCTCCAACCAAGTGTATTCGATGCAGCATCACCATCATAAAGATGTTGCATAAAAAATTCTGCACCTAGCTGCCACGGTAATTCTAGTGTAAATATCCAAATACTAGCAAACCACATTCTAGTATGGTTATGGAGGTAGTTGTTTTCTTTAAGTTCAACTACCCATTGATTGAAGCAGTCTATGTTTGTTTTTTCCTCAATAGCATCTAAATAATTTTGATTGTTTTTAAATTCACTTTTGATTTTATCTAATTCTATTAAATAATCTGACCAAACATTTGGTCTTAGTTCAAGCCAACCTTTCCAATAAGTTCGCCATAAAACCTCTTGAATAAATTTTTCATTCTTTGCAAATGAATACTTTTTAAGAGACTTATCAATTACCTCTAATTCATTGATTGCTCCATGAGTTATATATGGCGACAAACAAGAAGTATTTAATCTGTTATCAGGTCCTAAATCAAAATTTCTTAATTTTGAATAATCATTTAAATTTTTTTCGACAAAATTGTTTAATTTTTCAACAGCCTTAGCCCTTGAGGCTTCAAATATCATATTGGATTATTTTGATTTTTTTTTCTTTAGACCCAATTTATCACTGTGTCTTAATCTTAGAATTACAATTGCAGCTGCTATTAAAACTATAGCAACAGCCTCATAAACTAATGCTGTTGGATCCATTTCTTTACCTTGCAATATAATAAATCGAGCAAGAGCAGTAATCGCAATTAAAAGAGGTAATGTTATGCTTATTGATTGTTGGTCCCAAAAAACTCTTACCATTGCTAATACTTCTAAATAAAGGAACATTAATAATAAATCAGCTAACGTGACAGACTGATTTAAAATCATATGTTTAATTTCTATACCAACAGCAATTACCGTGCTTATCAAAATAATACTCATTAACGCTAGTTGTAAATTTTTCGCTATTTTTTCCATCATTTGTCTTTACTGAATGGTAGCCATTTTTCAAATACTGATTTAGATGGACCATCATAAGGAATAGAATACGAACTTGGATTAGGGCTAGTCAAAACTTCAATTCCTTTAGAAAATACAAAAATAAATACTATTACAAAAACAATGACCATTATTTTAAATGGATCAAAATTTTTTGTTTTAAAAACACTACTAGATTTTTCTTCTGCTTTATGAAAATTTTTAAAAGTCATATAGACCGCAAATATTAAACCAATGTGCGCTACATAAAGCCCCGCCCATCCAAAAGCAAAAGTTGTGTAAGAAAAAATATATAAACTAAAAACTGTTGTCCAAATAAAACTTAAAACTAAAAGAATTTGTAGTCTGACAGTTTTAGGAAGAGATCTTAGATCGTTCTTACTATCATCAAATAAAATGTTAGCTGCATCCATCATCCAGTTTTTTAATGATTCCATTCAGCAAAGTTATAATTTTTAATAATTATAACAAATGTCAAATTGTCCTAAATCTTAGTTTAAATTGGATTTAATGGTGTTTTCTAATTGAATTGAGCTTTGCGCACCAGAAATAAAATCTTTTCCTATCTCAAAAAATGGAACGCCACTAATATTCTTCTCTTTAGCAACTAAAATTTTTGAAGTCACATTTTGAATATTTTTTTCATTAATAAATTCTTTAAAAATATTTTCTGCAATATTGTTTTCCTTAGCAATATCAACTAACACATCTATATCTCCAATATCTAACCCATCAATAAAATAAGACTGATATATTTTTTCTTTAACTTCATTTTGTAAATTAAATTGTTCACTTAAAATAATAAGTAAATGAGAAAGAACAGTGTTTGGAGTTTTTTTTATTTTATCTAAATTTAAATTTATCCCTGTTTCTTTTGCTTTCAATTTCATATTTTCATACATGGGTGCTGCATAATCTTTTCCACCAAATTTTATTTCTAAATACTTGTCTCTAAGAATACCCTCAGCTGACATATCTGGATTTAATTGAAATGGAATATGCCTAATATCAAATTTTATATTTGGAAAATTTTTTAAAGCTTTATTTAGATTTTTATGTCCAATAAAACACCAACCACAAATGGTGTCTCCAAAAACGTTTATTTTCATTAATTTAAGAACGAAGTTTTTTCTTGTGAAAATTAATAAATCTTTCAACATTAGATTTATTGAATGTTTTGTTTTCTTCAAACGAAACCTTTTTCATTGAGTAAGCAGAACTTTTTGTTTGTCGAGATTCTATTATTATATTTCCTTTATAAAGTTTTAGTTTTACAGAGCCGTTAACTTTATTCTTTTTAAGATCTACAATTTTTTGAAGTTTAAATCTTTCTTTTGAATACCAATAGCCGTTGTAAATTAATTCAGCATATCTTGGCATTATTTGATCTTTTTTATGCATAGTTTCTTTATCAAGTGTTACTGATTCTATTGCTCTATGTGCGTGAATTAATAATGTGCCGCCAGGAGTTTCGTATACTCCTCTAGATTTTATTCCAATAAATCTATTTTCTACTAAATCAACTCTTCCAATTCCATTTTTACCAGCAAGTTGATTGAGTTTTTCTAATAATTTTGCTGGAGAAAGTTTTTTTCCACTAATTCCAAATGGGTCTCCATTTCTAAAATTGATAGTTACAAAGCTTGGTTTATTAGGAGCTTTTTCAGGCGAAACTGATCTTTGAAAAATAAATTCCGGTGCTGAATTTTTTGGGTTCTCTAAAACCTTACCCTCCGTTGATGTATGAAATAAATTATCATCAATTGAAAAAGGTGGAGCTCCTTTTTTATCTTTTGGAATAGCTATCCCATGTTTCTTCGCATAATTTATAAGATCTGTTCTTGATTTTAATTTCCAAATTCTCCAAGGAGCAATAATTTTTATATTGGGTCCAAAATAATGATATCCCAATTCAAATCTAACCTGGTCATTTCCTTTACCAGTTGCTCCATGAGAAACCGCGTATGCTTTGAATTTTTTAGCCACCCTAATTTGATCTTTTGCAATAAGTGGTCTTGCTATTGATGTACCCAATAAATAAACACCTTCATAGATTGCGTGACCTCTAATCATTGGGTAAACATAATCTTTAACAAAAATATCTTTTAAATCTTTAATGATTATATTTTTGACACCAAATTTCTTTGCATTAGTAATAATTTTTTTTCTATCGATTTCTTGACCAACATCTGCAGTATAACAAATTACTTCTGCATCATAATTTTCTTGAAGCCATTTCAATATTATAGAAGTATCAAGGCCTCCAGAGTAGGCGAGAACTATTTTCTTTTTTGATTTCATTAAATTAACTACAAGCTTTTTTTACTGTGTTGTAAGCTTTAGTAAATCCTAATAGTGAATAGTGATCGATTGTTTGAGATCCTTTTTGATTATATCCAGTAATCATAATTCTTGACCCTTTTTTCATTTTTTTAATCATTTTAGCTTCAACTTTAGTATCAGCAATCCATGCAAAACCTTGTTCTTTAATATCAAATTTAAATTTATTTTTACCCGAAGTAGCGGTTACTGAATTTTTATTATTGAATTCATATCCTCCAGTTACACTTACTTCATTAATTATTTTTTCAAGAGGTCTAAAGGCAACAAATAATTTTGCATCTCTTTTATTTGATTTTGGAGCTTGTAGTACAGGTGATGATTGAGCAAAGCATACTTTTCCACTTCCATCTGTTACAGTCATCGCTTGCCAATCTTTATATTTTCCAATTTTTTTTATTTCTTCTGCTGATAATTGACCACACCAAGTGATAAAGATTATTAATAATGTGGGTATAATTTTTTTAATTATGGACATGGGTTAGGATATATAGTTTGAACTTCATTAATTTCTTTGATGACATCATCAGTTAAATTTATATTTACACTTTCTATGTTAGTTTTCAACTGCTCCATTGTGGTTGCCCCAATTATAACAGAGGTAACAAATGGTTGAATTTCTAAAAACTTTAGGGACATCTGTGCTAGGTCAAGTCCATGTTTTTCTGCAATTTTATAATATGCCTCAACAGCTTTTTCAGTATTGGGCTTGGCATACCTTGTCCAAAAATCAGGATCTCTTTCAATTCTAGAATTTTTGGGTAATTGATTATTTCTATATTTTCCTGACAAGTACCCACTAGCTAAGGGTGAGTAAGCCAGAAGACCTATTTTATCTCTTACAGAAATTTCAGCCAAACCAACTTCATAAGTTCTGTTCAACAAACTATAAGGGTTCTGAACAGACATCATTCTTGGCAAACCTTTGTCTTTTGAAAGCTCCAAATATTTTGTAACACCCCAAGGAGTTTCATTGGATAAACCAATTTCTCTTATTTTTCCCGCATCTACAAATCTTTTAAGATTCCCAAGAACATCTTCAAATTTATTCCATTCACCATTGTCTTTATGTTCATAGCCAAGACGTCCAAACATATTTGTATTTCTTTCTGGCCAATGTAATTGATAAAGATCAATGTAATCAGTTTGCAATCTTTTCAAGCTGTCTTCTACAGCTTGACTAATTTTATCTATGCCATAATTATTTCCACCACCTCTTAAATATGCCCTCATAGGACCTGCAACTTTTGATGCTAAAATAACTTTGTCTCTTTTTTTTGATTTTTTAAACCAATTACCAATTATAACTTCTGTGTGACCATATGTTTCCTCTTTAGGTGGAACAGAATATAGTTCTGCGGTATCCCAAAAATTTACACCTTGATCAAGTGCATAATTCATCTGTTCAAAACCCTCTTCTTGAGTGTTTTGTTCACCCCAAGTCATAGTACCGAGACAAATTGTGCTTACATCAAGATCAGTATTACCTAATTTTTTATAATTCATAATGGTTTTTGCTTAATTCTAAATATTTTAATTCTTTTATGGCATCTTGAATAATTAGTAAAAGGCTATTATATATTAATCATTATGGAATTTAATAAAAACGGAATCTTAAATAGAGCTAAAGCAGCTCAACAGTCAACAGTTGTAATGGATGAAGGCTTAAGAGCCTACATGCTAAAAGTTTATAATTACATGGCAACTGGAATTTTATTAACAGGAATAGTTGCATTACTTACATTTAAAATGTCAGTAGTTACTAATGATGCAGGTTCAATTGTAGGACTTACACAGATAGGTAACGCAATTTATATGTCAGGATTAAAATGGCTAGTTATGTTGGCACCTCTAGGTATCGTTTTTTATATGAGTTTTGGCATTAATAAAATGAGTGCATCAAAAGCTCAAACAACTTTTTGGGTTTTTGCTGGATTAATGGGTTTATCATTATCCTCAATTTTATTAGTTTACACTGGTATGAGTGTTACTAGGGTTTTCTTTATATGTTCAGCAACGTTTGGAGCAATGAGCATTTATGGCTACACAACTAAAAGAGATTTAACAAAATTAGGTTCATTTTTAATGATGGGTTTAATTGGAATAATAATTGCTTCGATAGTTAACATATTCATGAAATCTTCAATGATGTATTTTGTAATATCAATCTTGGGTGTTTTAATTTTTGTTGGTTTAACAGCTTACGATACTCAAAAGATCAAAAATATGTACGCTGTAAGTGACACTGGTGAAATCATGGGTAAAAAAGCTGTGATGGGTGCTCTTACTCTTTATCTAGACTTTATAAATTTATTTATAATGTTACTTAGACTATTTGGTCAAAGAAGATAATTTTATTTCTGTAACTTTTTCCAATTAGTATTTTTTAGTAAAATCTTAAGGTCAAAAGAGTTTTTTAATATTTTTCCACTAGTATCTGTTATTAAATATTTTAGATTTTTATTTTTAGGCTTAAAATTTTTACAAATTTTGTACAAAGCATTTTCGGCTGCATTTCTAAAAACACTGAAGCTCACTTGTTTACTAGAGATGCTTAGACCATAATCTTTCCACGATCCTTCAGAAACCATTTTTGCATATAAATCTAAAATAACCTTCAGCTCATCTCTTTCAAAAAATTGTCTTTCTTCTGGCTGTTTATGAGGGTTATTGATTACAAGCTTTAAATTACTGGGCATCAATTTTGTGTTTATTAATTAAAGGTATTTGAAAACCAGTAAAAATTATAGTGATTGGCAACATTCCCCATACTTTAAAATTTACCCAAAATTCCTCAGTTTGTGTTCTCCAAACACATTCATTTAGTATTGCTAGACCAAAGAAAAAAAATATCCATCTTTTATTCAATAGTTCCCATCCAATATCTGTTAAAGGTATTGATTTACCCATAATTTTTTTCAAAACAGGCTCCTTAGTAAAATATTTTCCAAAAAATAAAGCCAAAGCGAATAAAATATTAATAATTGTTGGCTTAACATAAATAAATATCGGATCATTAAAATAAATAGTTAGCCCTCCAAAAAATGTAATCAAGATTCCACTTATTAATGGCATCATTGGTATTTTTTTTTCAAAAAACCAAACGATGGCTAATGCAACTAAAGTTGCAACTATAAGTGGAGGGATAGCAACTGATAAATTTTTTCCACTATTGTAGTAATAAAAAAAAAATATTGCTAATGGTCCAAAATCTGTAACAAATTTTAAAAATGATTTATTCACTAAAAAGATATTAACATATTTGCCACATCACAAAACATTTATATTTTTAGCATTGATTTTTATTTTTAAATACCCATACTAAAGCTATGCCAATTCAAAAAGCTAAATTCTCAATTGGAGATATTGTAAAACATAAACACTTTGAGTTTAGAGGTGTAATTTATGATGTAGATTTTGAATTTAATAATTCTGAAGAATGGTATCAGTCAATTCCAAAAAACGTTAGACCGAGAAAAGACCAACCTTTTTATCATTTACTAGCTGAAAATGATGAAATTACTTATGAGGCATATGTTTCCCAACAAAACCTTCTTATGGATGATTCAGATGAACCTATTAAACATCCTCTAATTGAAGAGATTTTTTCAGGAAAAAAGGGCTCAAGTTACTTCAAGATGTCTAACTAAAGACATCATTTTTCAAACACATTTAGCTCAAATCTAGGCCACACAAGCTTGGCAATATAATTCATATTCTGATCAAGGATGTTAATCGTTAATTTAAAATTATTATCTCCCTCTGCATTCTTGATCGGAAATCCTTTTCATAATAAACATTAATAAAAATATGTTTAAACTCTTTCAACCAAATAAAATTTTTCAGATAACTTCCAAGGCACCAAAATATATTTTATTTTTATTTGTAATTGTGATTTCAGTTGGATTGACAGAAGCTCTAGTTTTATCGCCAGAAGATTATAAACAAAGTGATGCTGTCAGAATTATGTATGTACATGTTCCAGCTGCTTGGATTTCTTTAGGAATTTTTTCTTCTATAACATTTTTATCAATTAGTGGATTTATTTTTAAGAACAAAAATTTATTTTTAATTGCTAAAAGTTTAGCTCCCTCTGGTTTTGTTTTTAATATTATTGCATTAGTTACGGGTTCCATTTGGGGTAAGCCAACGTGGGGAACTTGGTGGGCCTGGGATGCACGAATTACCTCAATGTTAATATTAGCTCTATTTTATGCAATGTATTTAATTTCTTGGAGAATTTATGAAAATGAAGAAAAAGTTTTTAAGATCAGTACTATTATTACAATTTTAGGAATTATAAATGTTCCAATTATAAAATATTCAGTTGATTGGTGGAACACACTTCATCAACCAGCGTCAATTAATATTTTGTCAAAAAGCTCAATTCACTCATCGATGCTTTTTCCATTATTGATAATGACTGCGGCATTTGCTCTTTTTTCATTGCTAATTTTCTTAATGAAATATAATACAGAACTGATAAAAATTAAAAATAAAGGCCTAGATAGATTATGATTAATGAACTACTTTTTATGAACGGATACGGTGTTTACGTTTTATCTGCTTTCAGCTTTACTCTTTTGAGTTTCACAGCTCTTTATTTAGTTACAAAAATTCAATTTGTTAAGGAGCAAAATAAATTTGTTGCTAAATTTGGATCTCTTAACACTGAGAAAGCTAATTCTGCAAAATCACAAAGAATTAATAAAGAAATATTAGCTAACGCCACAAACAATTAACTTTTAAACCATGTATGGTCGTAAAGTTAAATTAAGATTTTTGTTTGTAGTAATTATTTTTATAACTTTAGTATTAACTGTCTTTTTAGTTTTAAAATCACTTGAAGAAAATGTTGTTTATTTTCAGTCTCCATCAGAAATTAATTCTTCTATAGAACTAAATAAAAGTAAAATTAGAGTGGGTGGTATGGTTAAAAAAAATTCAATTTCTATTAATTCTAACGAAATTAATTTTATTATCACTGATTTTAAAAATGAAATAAATGTCACTTTCACTGGAGCAGTACCAAATCTTTTTGAAGAAGAAAAAGGAGTGGTTGCCGAAGGTTTTTTAAAAGATCGAAATGTTTTATCTGCTTCAAAAATTTTAGCAAAACACGATGAAAATTATATGCCACCAGAAGTAAAAGCAGCATTGGAGGATAAATAAATTGCTTTATAGCTCTATTGGATACTACGCATTAATTTTAGGGCTAGGTATTAGTTTAATACTTGTTTATTTTTCAATCAAAAATTTTCAAAATTCTTCAACACTTAATACAAAGATATTATCTTTTACTTTTCTACAATTCTTTTTTGTTGTGATCAGTTTTGTAAGTTTAGTAATATCTTTTGTATTATCTGATTTCAGCAATGAAACAGTCTTTAACAACTCTCATACTACAAAACCACTTTTTTATAAAATAGCTGGAACATGGGGAAACCATGAGGGAAGTTTACTGCTATGGCTGCTAGTATTAACTTTATTTATTTTAATCTTTTTTTTAAAAACTAAAAACCAACCACTTAAATATAAGCTTCTAACTTTAATATTTCAGCAAATTATAATTATAGGATTTTTTCTTTTCTTAATTCAAACATCAAATCCATTTAATTTTATTTTCCCAACACCTGAGGAAGGAATGGGCCTCAATCCTATACTCCAAGATCCTGCTTTAGCAATTCATCCACCAATTTTATATTTAGGATATGTAGGATCATCAATTATATTTTCATCAGCTTTAGCTGCAACTTATCTTAATCTAGTTTCAAAGGTATGGGCCTCACATATAAAAAAATGGATTATTGCTTCATGGGTATTTCTAACTTTAGGAATTTTACTAGGGTCTATTTGGGCATATTATGAGCTAGGTTGGGGTGGTTTTTGGTTTTGGGATCCAGTTGAAAATGTTTCTTTAATGCCTTGGTTGGCATTGATGACTCTTTTGCATTGCATCATTGTATTAGAAAAAAAACAGGTTTTAACATCCTGGGTAATCATTTTGTCAATTTCTACATTCACATTAAGTATGTGTGGAACTTTTTTAGTAAGATCTGGAATTCTTAATTCTGTTCACACTTTTGCAAATGACCCAGAGAGAGGCCTATTTATTTTGGTTTTCTTATTTTCTTTAATTTTTATCTCTCTATTCATTTTTTTCTTTTTTCATAAAAGCAGTCCAAATAATTCAAATAGTTTTTTTTGGTTAAGTAAAGAAACATCAATAATAATTAACAATTGGTTTATGATGTATTTTTTGTCTGTGGTTCTAATAGGAACTATTTATCCAATCTTCCTTGAAGTTCTATCATCTCAAAAAATATCTGTAGGACCACCATTTTATCACAAATTAATAATTCCATTTTTAATCCCATTCTTAATGGCTATGGCTATTGGACCTAAATTAAAATGGATCAAATCAAATATAGTAGACAAATTCTATTTAGTATTATTCTTTGCAATTTCAATTGTATTATCTTTTTTAATTGTCAAAAAATTTAGCACCAATCTACTTATAAATACAATTTTAGTATCAAGTGCTCTCTATTTATTTTTTATAACTTTAAGAGATTTTTTTATCAGAAAATATAGTAACATTTCGCAGAACATTGCTCATTTTGGATTTAGTTTATTAATTTTAAGCATTTTATTAAATAATTTATTTTCTAGTGAAATAATTACCAATCTAAAAGTGGGAGAAACATTTACATCCTCAAAAACAAAAATAGTATTTAAAAGCATTAATCAAAAACAAGAAAAAAATTATAAATCTATTATAGCAAACTTTAGTATTGAAAATATAAATGAAACAATTGAAGATTTGTCACCTGAGTTAAGAATATATAATCAGCCAAACATAGTGACTAGTGAAGCAGATATTAAAACCACATTGTTGTCAGATAAATTTATAGTGATCAATATTGTTCAAAATCAAAATTACTTTAATGTTAGATATCAAGTTAAGCCATTTATGTTGTGGATTTGGATATCAGTAATATTGATTAGTTTTGGTGGATTATTAAGTTTTTTTAAAAGAGAACATGAAAAATAAATTATTACCAATATTTATAACTTTAATTTTTATAATTATTTTTATATTTTTTTACAAAGGGCTGCAGAATACAAGTATTTATACCCCACAAACAAAGATTAGTAATAAAATACCATCATTTAAAGGTGATTTATTTTATTCAGATGAAACAATAAATTCATCAAATTTTTTTAAATCAGAAAAATTTTATTTATTAAATATTTGGTCGTCATGGTGTGTGCCGTGTAGAAAAGAACATGTTTTATTAATGGACTTAAAAGAAGTTAAAAAACTAAAAGTGGTTGGAATTAATTATAAGGATAAAAAGATCAATGCAGAAAATTTCTTATCTGAATTAGGAAATCCCTATGAAAAAATAATTTTTGATCAAGAGGGTATTATTGCAATTGAATGGGGTGCATATGGAGTGCCCGAGTCTTTTTTGATAAAAGATGAAGTTATAATAAAGAGATATATTGGACCTCTAGACAAAAAACTAACTGAAGAAATTAAATCAATAATAAAATGAAAATATTTAAATTATTTTTTATCATTTATTTAATTTCTTCTTTCAATAACTTAGAAGCTAGTAATGATGATATAAAAAGTAAAATAACAAAAAATTTGAGGTGTTTAGTTTGCCAAGGTCAATCTGTTTATGACTCAGACTCTGAATTTGCTATTAGTATGAAAATTTTAGTAGATAAAAAATTAGCAGAAGGTTTTTCTGAAATTCAAATTTATGATTTTTTTAAAGAAAGATATGGCGAATGGATTTTGTATGATCCAGAACTTAATAAAAACACATATATTTTGTGGTTATTGCCAATATTGATATTTGTCATTGGAGGTGCAATAATCATTAAAAGTTTTATAATTAAAAAAAATTAACACAATCGATATGGTTTTAAAAAAATTTTGTTCAGTTCTTTTCTTTGTTTTGTTTGCATTTTCAGTAAATGCAGAGGAATTAAAAAATGAGAAAAATACTGAATTTAATGTTTATTCAGGCATGTTTGATTTCAGTGATGATGGTAAAAAGTCCACACTCATTGGATTTCAGCATCAAAATGAAAATCTTAACAGAGATACTTTTTTAGGAAACCTTTCACCTATCACAGGGGCTTTAATTACATCAGATAACGCTGGTTATATTTATACTGGTGTTCAGGCACAGTATAAAATAGGATTATTGAACATTACACCAAGTTTTACACCAGGTTTATATCACGAAGGTAATGGTAAAGATCTCGGGCATATGCTTGAATTTAAAAGTGAAGTTCAGTTATCTTTCGATTTATCAAAAAATACTGAATTAGGTTTTTCATATAACCATCTGTCAAATGCTAGTTTGGGAGATAAAAACCCTGGTGCAAATAGTTATATGTTTAACTTTTTTAAAAATTTTTAATTTAATTAATGAATTTAAAAGATTGTCATAATTTTAATGATTTTAGAAAATTAGCTAAAAAAAAATTACCTTCACCAATTTTTCATTATATTGATGGTGGAGCAGATGATGAAACTACACTTAAAAGAAATACAGAAGCATTTAATGAATGTGATTTAGTTCCTAATATTCTGGCAAGTGTGGGAAAACCAGATTTATCGACAACTGTCTTTGGTAAAAAAATTGATATGCCAATATTTTTATCTCCTACCGCAATGCAAAGACTTTATCATCATGATGGTGACAAAGCCTCAGCAAGAGCTGCTGAAAAATTTGGAACTTTTTATAGCATGTCTACAATGGCTAATAATACAATTGAAGAAATAGCTGAAATTTCAAAAGGTCCTAAATTATTCCAACTTTATGTTCATAAAGATCAATCAATCACAGATGACCTGATAGAGAGATGTAGATCATCTAATTATGATGGTATGTGTTTGACTGTTGACACATTGGTTGCTGGAAACAGAGAGAGAGATCATAGAACTGGATTTACAACACCTCCAAAACTTACACTTCAAAGTTTAATAAGTTTCGCAATGCATCCTGGGTGGGTATTCAACTATTTTACACACGGAAAATTTGAATTAGCCAACGTAAAGAACAAAACAGATAAAGGAACAAATATTTCAAAATCAGTGATTGAATATATTAATGAACAATATGATCCAGCTATGAATTGGAAAGATGCCGAATATTGTGCAAAAAAATGGAACAAACCTTTTGCTCTTAAAGGCGTGATGTCAGTTGATGATGCGAAAAGAGCAATTGACATTGGTTGTACTGCTATAATGATTTCCAATCATGGGGGCAGACAATTAGATGGATCAAGATCTCCTTTTGATCAAGTAAAGGAGATTTCAGATGCTGTGGGTGATAAACTCGAAATTATTTTAGACGGTGGAATTAGAAGAGGAACACATGTTTTAAAGGCTTTAGCAGCAGGTGCAACAGCATGTAGTTTTGGAAAAATGTTTTTATTTTCATTAGGTGCTGGAGGTCAAGCTGGAGTTGAGCGTCTGTTGCAGAATATGCATGATGAAATAAATCGAAATATGGTACTAATGGGATGTAAAAATTTAAAAGAACTTAATAAAACTAAAATTATTTATCGAAGATAAAAATTAATTACTTATAAAAATTATATATAAAAAAAATTAATTATTAAAAAAATTGAAAAGGATAGATTTGAATTATGAAACTAGCAGCTAGTTTAAATCGTTTAGGAACAGAGTCAGCATTTAGTGTTTTAGCTGAAGCTAAAAAATTAGAGGCACAAGGAAACCCTATGATACACTTAGGGTTAGGTCAGCCTGATTTTAAAACACCAAAACACGTAGTTGAAGCTGCAAAAAAAGCTTTAGATGATGGTCACCATGGATATGTTATGTCAAATGGTATCCCCGAATGTAGACAAGCAGTAACAAGATGGATTAAAAGAAGATACGATGCTGATGTAGATTTTGAAAGAATTTTGATCATGCCCGGTGGAAAGCCAACTATGCATTATGCAATTCAATGTTTTGGTGAGCCTGGAGCTGAAATAATTCATCCTACACCTGCTTTTCCAATTTATGAGTCTATGATTAATTATACAGGATCAACGGCAGTTCCTTATGATTTAACAGAAGATAAAGATTTAAAATTTAGTGCTGATAAAATTTTGTCATTAATAACTGATAAAACAAGATTGTTAATTTTGATTAATCCAAATAATCCCACAGGAAGTTTTGTAGAAAAACCTGAAATTGATAAATTAGCTGAAGGACTAAAGAAACATCCACATGTAACGATTTTAAGTGATGAAATTTATAGTAGACAAATTTTTGATGGAAAAGAAATGCCAACTTTTTTTAATTATCCAGAACTTAGAGATAGATTAATTGTTTTAGAAGGCTGGAGTAAAGCTTATTCAATGACGGGATGGAGATTGGGTTGGAGTTTTTGGCCAGAAAATTTAGTTGAGCATGTAAACAAACTTTTAATCAATAGTGTATCATGCGTGAACGCAGCTGCGCAATTTGCAGGAATTGCTGCTCTTGATGGTCCAGATGACTCTATACATGATATGATGGAAAAGTTTACTCAAAGAAGAAAATTAATTCATGAAGGATTAAATAGCTTACCAGGTGTTGAGTGTAGTTTGCCAGGTGGAGCGTTTTATGCTTTTCCAAAAGTAATTGGTACTGGAATGAATGGAGCTGAGTTTTGCAAAAAAGCTATGCATGAAGCTGGAGTTGCAATAGTTCCGGGAACTGCATTTGGCAAAACTTGCAATGATTACGTGAGATTTAGCTTTGCAGCTTCTCAAGATAACATATCTAACGCATTGGAAAATATCAAAAAAATGCTAGGCTGAGACTATGTCTCAAATAGTGCTGCCGAAAATTGATAAATCAATTTTAATTAGAAAAGACGAAATTGTTAAAAAATTATCGAAGATTATTAATTCTGATAATATTTTAAGTGAAGCAGATGAGGTGAGACCTTATGAAACTGATGCGTTGTCAGTTTATACTCAAACACCTTTAGCTGTAGTATTACCAGAAAATACTCAAGAGGTAAGTGAAATACTAAAATATTGTTATAAAGAAAATATAAAAGTAGTTCCAAGGGGAGCTGGTACTGGTTTATCTGGAGGTGCTTTGCCATTGCAAGACGCAATACTTTTAGGTTTGGGTAAATTTAATAAAATTATAGAAATTGATTATGAAAATAAATGTGTTGTAACTCAGCCCGGAGTAACAAATCTTGGCATAACACATGCTGTCGAGCACAAAGGTTATTATTATGCTCCAGATCCTTCCAGCCAGTTAGCTTGTTCTATTGGAGGCAATGTTGCAGAAAACTCTGGAGGTGTTCACTCATTAAAATATGGAACAACAACCAACAATATTCTTGGTGCTGAAATGGTAATGATGGATGGAACAATTTGTAGATTTGGAAGCAAATCTTTAGATCAGGAAGGTTATGATTTAATGGGTTTAATTTGTGGATCAGAGGGATTGTTAGGAGTGTTAACTGAAGTAACTGTTAAAATTTTGAAAAAACCTCAAGTAGTTAAAGCAGCATTAATCGGTTTTCCTACAATAAAAGAAGGTGGAGATGCAGCCTCAGAAATAATCTCAAAAGGTATTGTTCCAGCTGGAATGGAAATAATGGATAAAGCTTTAATTGAGGCTACTGATAACTTTAGTAAGGCTGGTTATCCTAGAGATGCAGAATTGTTATTGATTGTAGAGCTTGATGGGACAGAGTCAGAAGTAAACGAGCTGATTAAAAAAGTTGAAACTATTTGTAAAAAAAATAATTGCTCCAGTCTTAAATTGAGCAAAAATGAAAAAGAGAGATTATCATTTTGGGCAGGAAGAAAAGCCGCTTTTCCAGCGTGTGGAGCAATGGCGCCAGATTATTATTGTATGGATGGGTCAATTCCAAGAGGTAAGTTAGCAGAAGCTTTGTTAGAGATTAAAAAATTATCTAAAAAATATAATTTACCAGTTGCAAATTGTTTTCATGCGGGGGATGGAAATTTACATCCACTAATTATGTTTGATGGTAATGATAAAGAACAATTAAAAAAGACGGAAGAGTTTGGAACAGAAATATTAAAAACTTGTGTTAAACTTGGCGGTGTGATTACTGGAGAGCATGGTGTTGGAGTTGAAAAAAGAGAATTAATGTGCGAAATGTTTAATAACACAGATATTCAACAACAATTAAGTATTAAAAAGTCACTAGATGAAAAGAACTTATTAAATCCAGGTAAGGTATATCCAATACTCAGAAAATGCGCAGAACAAGGAAGGGTTCATGTCCACAAAAACAAAGATAAATTCCCAGATCTTCCAAGATTCTAATAATATTTATTATCCAAATAATGAATTAGAAGTTTCAGAATTAATTAAGGAGTTTTATAAATTAGACTCACCAACAGAAATTGTAGGAACAAATTCAAAAAATTATATTGGAAATAAAACGCAATCAGCCAACACAACTTCATTATCAAAATTATCAGGTATTGTTGATTATAAACCTGAAGAACTTTACATAAAAGTTAAAGCTTGTACGCCAATCATTGAGATCGAAAAAAAATTAGAGGAATACAATCAAGAACTTGCTTTTGAAACAATTGATTTTGGATATATTGAAGATGGCAAATCCAACAAGGGAACAGTGGCTGGATATCTATCATGTAACTATGCAGGATCGCGAAGATTTAAAGTTGGAAGTGTAAGAGATCACATTTTAGGCTTTAGAGGTATTAATGGAAAAGGAGAAATAATAAAATCAGGTGGAACAGTTGTAAAAAATGTTACAGGTTATGATTTATCGAAACTTATAACCGGCTCTTTCGGTACATTAGTTGCTTTAACAGAAATTACACTTAAGGTTTTACCAAAAAAAGATGCTTCTAATACTGTAGTTATTTATATTAATGAACCTGATAAAATATTTGAATTATTTGATAAATTATCTGGCTCGAGTAGTGAAATTTCTGGCGCCACATATATCCCTGAAGAAAAAAATAATGATTTTATAACTAATAAACATAATATTTTTAAGTTTAATGATTTAAAATCTGGTGTTTCATTTTTAGCTTTTAGAGTTGAAGGAGATAAAATTTCTATAGATGAAAAAGTTAAAATATTAAAAAAAGAGCTTAATTTAAATGAACTCGATTTTTCAATTTTAGATGTTTATCAATCGGAACCGTTTTGGAAAAAAGTGAATAATTTAGAGTTATTTGAAAAAACTAAAAATAACGTTCTAAGATTAGTTATTCCACCATCACATGGTTCAAAACTTATTAAATATCTTGAGAATAAACATAAGTATTATGTTGATTGGTGTGGGTCGTTATTTTGGATTGAAGTACAAAAAAAAAAGGAACAAAAAATAAAAGAATTAAAGAAAATAGCACGAGATTGTGGTGGATACTTAACAGTTATTAAAACATCTTCAGATTATGATTATGGAGAACCAGTTTTTATGGTTGATGATATACGTTTAATGATATCAAAAAAAGTAAAAATAAGTTTTGATCCTAAAAGAATTTTAAATCCGGGTAAAATGTATAGGGGAGTTTAATGCAGACTAATTTTACAGAAAAACAATTACAAAATTCTGACAATTTGGCTACAGAAAAAGTTTTTAAAAAATGTGTGCACTGTGGAATGTGCAATGCAACTTGTCCAACTCATCAACTTTTAGGGGACGAGCTAGATGGTCCACGTGGAAGAATTTACTTAATTAAAGATATGTTGGAAAACAACAGAAAACCAACAGAGAAAGTTGTTAAGCATATTGATAGATGTTTGTCATGTTATAGTTGTATGACAACATGTCCTGCTGGCGTAAATTACATGCACATAATTGATCATGGAAAAAAGTATATAGAAAAAAATTATGAAAGATCTTTCTTTGATAAACTAATTAGATATTTTTTATCTTTGGTTCTCCCAAATACAAAAATATTTAGGTTATCAAGTTTTTTTGTTAAATTAATTAAACCTTTTAAATTTTTAATGCCTTTAAAAATTAGAGATATGATAGATTTAATGCCAACAACTTTTCCAAAAAAAAAATTAGCAAATAAAGAAATTTACAAGGTTGTAAGTAAAAAGAAAGTTGCAAGAGTCGCTCTATTAACTGGCTGTGTTCAAAAAGAAATTTCTCCACAAATAAATGAAGCAACTATTCGATTATTAAACAGGCATGGAGTTGAGGTTGTAGTTCCAAAAAAAATCCGATGTTGTGGATCTTTAAATCATCATTTGGGAAAAAAAGATGATGCTCATCAAGATTTTAAAAATAATATTAACACTTGGTATGAGGAGCACCAAAAAGGTAATTTAGATGCAATTTTATCAAATACATCAGGTTGTGGTACTACAATGAAAGATTATGGTTTTATTTTTAGAGATGATGAGGAATTAAGTAAAAAGGCAAAGATTATTTCTGATTTAACTAAAGATATTTCTGAATATATTTTTGAAAGTTTGAAATTGGATATCAAAGAAAAAAACAAAAAATATAAAGTTGCTTATCACTCAGCTTGTTCAATGCAACATGGTCAAAAAATTCATTCACAACCAATTTCCCTCTTAGAAAAAACAAATAACGAAATTCTTGAAATCCCTGAGGGTCACATTTGTTGTGGTTCAGCAGGTACTTACAATATTTTACAGTCAAAAATAGCGAAACAATTACTTAATAAAAAAGTCAATAATATAGAGACTTTAAAACCTGATTTTATTTCAACTGGAAATATTGGTTGTATTACCCAAATTTCTCATGGTACAAAAGTTCCAATTGTACACACAATTGAAGTTTTAGATTGGTATACAGGAGGCCCAAAACCACAAGCACTGCAAAGGAATTAATTATGAAGAAGATATTGATTACAAGAAGACTACTCAAAGATTGTGAAGATAAAGCTCGAAATACTTTTGACGCAAAAATAAATTCAAATGACGAACTGTATTCACAGTCAAAATTAATTGAATTAAGTGAGGGTTGTGACGCTGTGTTGACATCTTTGACTGATAAGATGGATGAAGAAACAATCAATAAACTACCCGATACTGTTAAAGTAATATCAAATTTTGCTGTTGGATTTGGAAATATAGATTTAGAAGCTGCCAAAAAAAGAGGAATAGCGGTTACCAACACTCCTGAAGTTTTGTCAGACGCAACTGCTGAAATAGGGATTCTTCTTATTTTAGGAGCATGTAGAAGAGCAGCAGAGGGAATTGAAGCTGCCAAAGAAAGTAATTGGAAATGGTCTGCAGATTATTTAATTGGGAAGCAGTTAACAGGTACTAGACTCGGTATTTTGGGAATGGGAAGAATTGGACAAAAAATTGCAAAAATTGCAAAGTCACTTGGAATGATAATTCATTATCATAATCGTTCTAAATTAAGTGAAGAAAAAGAACAGGGTGCTATTTATCATGATAGTTTAAAAAGTCTTTTTTCAGTATCAGATGTTTTGTCAATTTGTTGTCCTGCTACAAAAGAAACTGTTAATTTAATTAACAAGGAAACAGTTGAATATTTTCCTAAAGGTGCAGTAATCACAAACGTTGCACGAGGTGATATTGTAGATGATGAAGCTTTAATTGATGCTTTAAATAGAAGAAAAATTTATGCAGCTGGTTTAGATGTTTATAAAGGAGAACCAAACTTAAATCCTGGTTACCTAAAAATTAAAACTGCTTTTATTTTACCACATCTTGGAAGTGCCACTAAAGATACCAGAACCGCAATGGCTAATCTTGCAATAGATAATATTGATGAATTCTTCAATACTGGTAATTGTAAAAATCAAGTAAACTAAGTTTTTTAGAGAAATTGTTATTTTTTCAAGTAATACAAAATTATATATACTAGCTAAAAAATTGATATAGATCAAATAATACCACTTTAGATTGTATCAAAAATGGGTATGGGTCATTTAAGTTATAGACTCCAATCTTCAATTAGAATTAAATTGTAAAAGTTAATTAACTAATAAGAGGAGATACTAATGATTAAAGATAAGAAATCATTGAAGGATTCAAAAACACCTTCAAGACGTAAGTTCTTTAAAGCAGCAGCAGCCACAGGTGCGGCAGCAGCAACAGCTGTAGCAATGCCAAATGTAGCTTTTGGTGCTCCACTAACTTTAAAGATGCAAGCAGCTTGGCCTTCAGGCGCAAACATTTTTTTTGAAATGGCGCAAGATTATTGCAACATGGTAGATGCAATGTCTGGAGGAACTTTAAAAATCGACCTTCAACCCGTTGGAGCGATTGTTAAAACTTCAGAAGTTGGACAAGCAGTAAGTTCAGGTGTAGTAGATATGGGTCACTGGGTGACTGCATACTGGTACGGTAAGAATGCTGCAGCTTCACTTTTTGGAACTGGTCCTTCATACGGAATGTCATCTCAAGAAGTTATGGGATGGATGGAATATGGTGGAGGAAGAAAACTATATGAAGAAGCAGTAGCTTCAGTAGGATTTGATTATGTTGGATTCTTTCATATGCCGATGCCAGCACAACCTTTTGGTTGGTTCAAAAAGAATGTAACTAAAGTGTCTGATGTTAAAGGGATGAAATATAGAACGGTTGGTTTAGCGACTAACGTTTTAACTGCTATGGGAATGGTCGTAAGACAATTACCTGGTGGTGAAATTCAGCCAGCGATGAAAACAGGTTTGATCGATGCTGCTGAGTTTAATAACCCAACATCTGACTCACAGTTTGGAATGCAAGATGTATCTAAACACTATCACTTAGGTAGTTTTCACCAATCCCAAGAAATGTTTGAGATACCAGTGAACAAGAAAAGATACAATAGCCTTTCACCTGCTCATCAAGCTATCTTGAAAAATGCTGCTTATGCTGCAAACTCAGATAACTACTTCAAGGCTTTAGTTAGATATTCAACTGACTTAGCTAAATTGATGAATGAGCATAAGGTTAACGTTTACCAAACATCTGATGCTATCTTAGCTGAACAATTAAAAGGCTGGGATAAAATAGTTGGTGAGTTTTCTGCGAAGGATCCTTTCTTCAAGAAAATTATCGACTCTCAAAAAGCATACGCTAAAAGAACAATGAAGTATCTGTTGATGAATCAACCGAACTACAAATTAGCTTATGAAAATGAGTTTGGTCCAATCGGAAAAGTTAAAATTTAATTAACTTTTAAATTATTTAAAAAAGGGGGAATTGTATCCCCCTTTTTTTCTTTTACATTTTTAAAAAATTAAGGAATTCTAAATATTGAAATGAGAGCTTTCATAAAATTTGCTGACACTTTAAGCACTTCAATGGGTAAAGCATTTTCATGGTGCATTGTTATTTTAATGGGTGGAACAGTTTATGAAGTAACAATGGCTTATGGCTTTAACAAACCAACATTATGGAATTTTGATTTTAGCATGCAAATGTATGGCGCAATACTTATGATGTCGGGTGCTTACTGTTTAGCTGAAGAGGCCCATGTAAGAGGAGATGTTATTTACAGATTATTTAGTGAGAGAAAACAAGCTTGGATTGATTTAATACTTTATTTTATTTTCTTTTTTCCTGGTGTGGTAGCTTTAGCATTTTATGGGTTTGAATATGCAGCTTTAGCATGGAAAATAAAAGAAACTAGCTGGAGTAGTCCAGCTCAAATTCAAATTTATATGGTTAAATCAATGATACCAGCCGCAGGTATTTTGCTTATAATACAAGGGATCAGCGAAGTATTTAGATCAATTATATGTATTCGAGAAGGCAAATGGCCGGTAAGAATGGTTGTTGCAGAAGAAACAGAAAAAGTTTTAATGAGACAAGCTGAAAGTGAGAACAAGTAAATATGTTGTTTGGTCTTACAAATCCTGAAGTGGCAATCTTCATGATGGGAATATTTTTATTCGCTGTGCTTTTAGGTTTTCCAATAGCATTTACGTTAATGGCAATGGGAATTGGATTTGGCTACTACGCTTATTATGATCCAACAATGATGGAGCATATATTTGATAATAGAATATTCCAATTATTTGTTCAAAATACCTACACAGTTATGGACAACAATGTCTTAACTGCTGTTCCTTTATTTTTATTTATGGGTTATTTGGTTGAAAGAGCAGGGATAGTTTCAAAATTATTCTTTGCTATAAGATTAGCAGCACATAGACTTCCAGCGTCAATGGCCGTAGCTGCATTAATAACTTGTACATTATTTTCTACTGCCACTGGAATTATAGGGGCGGTCGTAACACTAATGGGTTTGCTTGCTTGGCCTGCGATGGTGAAAGCAGGTTATGATAAAAAATTTGCATCAGGTGTGATTTGTGCCGGGGGATGTTTAGGAATTTTGATACCGCCAAGTATTATGTTAATTGTATATTCTGTAATTGCACAACTATCTCCACTGAGATTATTTGCTGCTGCAATTTTTCCAGGATTACTTTTAGCTAGTCTATATATCGGCTATGCAGTTTTTAGAGCATGGATGGATCCTTCAATTGCACCGAAACCTAAAGAAGAGGATATACCGCCTCGAGCAGAAATTTTAAAAGAAGTATTAGTTTCTTTTGTGCCGCTTTTTGGACTAATCATGTTAGTACTTGGAACTATTTTAGCTGGAATAGCAACGCCAGCAGAAGCGGCTGCAGCAGGAGCGTTTGGAGCAATATTGTTATCATGGTTTTATAAAACTTTAAAATGGCAAAACTTTAAGGAATCTGTATTTTTAACAGCAAAAACCACTGCAATGATTATGTGGTTGTTTATTGGTTCTTGGACTTTTTCTTCAGTTTTTTCTTATCTAGGAGGTCATGAAGTATTTGAACACTTCTTCACTTCAATTAATATAACAACTTGGCAATTTTTAATAATTACTCAAATAATAATTTTTCTTTTAGGTTGGCCTTTAGAATGGACAGAAATTTTAATTATTTTTGTTCCAATATTTTTACCATTATTAGAAGTGTTTGATGTTAACCCATATTTCTTTGCAATGTTAATTGCACTGAATTTGCAAACATCTTTTTTAACTCCTCCAATGGCAATGTCAGCTTACTATTTAAAAGGTGTTCAAAAAACTAATGTTGAGTTAATGGACATATTCAGAGGAATTATGCCATTTCTAGGTATTGTAATATTTGCAATGTTTTTAATGTACATGTTTCCTGGAATTGCACTATGGTTACCAGAAACATTATTTGCGAATTAGATAAAAAATGACAGACATATTTTCATTAAAAGTTGAAGACATAGTATCTAAAATAAATGATGCTCAACTGACTTCTGTCGAAGTTTGTCAAAAATATATCGAAAGAATAAATAAATTTGAAAAAGATGTAAAAGCTTGGGTACATTTAGATAAAAAACTTTTGCTTGAAAAAGCAGCTGAGGCTGATGAATATAGACGATCTGGAAAACCAACAGGTCCATTGCATGGAATACCAGTTGCTCTAAAAGATATTATTGGAACAGTTGATATGCCCACTGAGTGTGGAACCCCAATTAGAAAAGGTAAATCTTATTCTCAAAATGCTGAAATAGTTGATTTACTTCTTTCTGCGGGAGCAATTGTTATGGGCAAAACAGCAACGTCTGAACTTGCTTACCTTGGTCCTTCAAAGACTACAAACCCACATGATCATTTAAGAACTCCAGGAGGCTCTTCTAGTGGATCAGCAGCTTCTGTTGCATCTTTTATGGCACCACTATCTATTGGTTCACAAACTGGAGGATCAGTAATAAGACCAGCATCTTATTGTGGTGTTGTTGGATACAAACCAACATATGGATTGATTTCAAGAAATGGAGTCTTAAAAACTTCAGATAAATTAGATCACATAGGAGTATTTGGAAGATCAGTTGAAGATGTTGCTTTACTTGCAAAAGTTTTAATTAAGAAAGATAATCACGATAAAGCAACAGTCCACTATTCAACAGAGAACATGCTAAATGAAACAAAAAAAGGACCTTTGTTTGAACCAAAATTTATTTTTTATAAAACTGATTATTGGAAGTTACTTGATAAAAAATCAAGAGATGCATTTGAGTATTTCATAAAATCATTTAAAAACAATATTGAAGTTTTTGATACACCTTCATACTTTAAAGATATTCACAAATATCATCAAATAATTCATGAAACTGATTTGGCAAATAATTTTGGACTATATTTTAAGAAATATAAAAAAAAACTATCTAAATATATGCAAGATGCCATTTTAAAAGGTAATAAACATTCAGCAAAAGATTATGCTGAAGCTATTGATTTTATGAAAAGAAGCTATGAATCATATGAAGAAGTGTTTGAAGATTATCATGGTGTTCTGACACCTTCTAGTCCAGGTGTTGCTCCAAAAAGCTTAAAAAGCACAGGCACTGCAGAATTCAATAAGGTTTGGTCTTATCTTGGTACACCATGTATTTCTCTTCCATTGCTTCAGGGGGATGGTGATATGCCTCTAGGAGTACAATTAGTGGGTGCTCGTTATGATGATCATAGGTTTTTAGGTGTTGCCAATTGGTTAGAAAAAGAATGTAATAAATAAAATGCAAAAATTTACAACATTACTTGGGTCTTTGCTTGCAGGTTCTTTTTTAATTGGATTAGCAACAACGCTAACACGATCGTCCATGATTGGTTTTTTTGATGTTCTGCCAGTTTACATTTTGATGGGTGTTGCTATCTTTATGATGTTGTACGAAGCTTTCTTTGATAAAAAATAATTATTAGTTAAAAAAATTTGCCTAACCAAAAAAATAATTTTTTAGCTTTTTCACTTTTATTTATTCAGCCAATTTTTATGGCATCTAATTTGATTGTCGCAAGAGGTGGTGTTGAATATGTGCCACCAATTTCATTAGCATTTTGGAGATGGACGGTAGTAGTCTTATTGCTTCTACCATTCACATTATCTTTTTTAATAAAAAATTTAAAAATAATTAAAAAAGAATTTAAAAAACTTTTCTTTTTAGGTGCAATGGGGTGTGGTGTTTGTGGAGCCTTTCCCTTTTTAGCAGGGGAAACAACTACGGTTACTAATATGGGAATTATTTATACTTCTTCACCAATATTTATTATTCTAATTTCAGCAATTTTTTTTAATGAAAAAGTTAATCTTATTAAAATTATTGGTTTAGTTTCATGTTTATTGGGAGTTTTTGCAATCATTATCAAAGGTGATTTTAATTTATTATTAAATTTAAACTTTACAATTGGAGACCTGTGGATGTTAGCTGCTGCTATTGGCTGGGCCCTTTATTCTGTCTATCTTTTTTATTGGAAGTCTAAATTGCCTATTTTTCAAAGATTTACATTAGTAGCATTTTTTGGAGCAGTAAGTTTGCTTCCTTTTTACATAATTGAAGAAGTAGCTGTTCAAAGAACTTTATTTAATTCACAATTTTTTTTATGGGTTATATTTGCAGCAATATCTCCAGGAATAATCGCTTTCACTCTTTATACTCAGGCTCAAAAAAGCTTGGGTGCGTCTTTAACTGGTTTTACACTCTATATTTTTACAATTTATGCTGCAATTTATGGATTTATATTTTTTAATGAAAAACTGGAAACTTTTCATTATTTAGGCACAGTTTTAGTGTTCTTTGGTGTTTATTTGGCTAAAAAAAATTATGAAACTAAAACGTAGGAATTTTTTTTTGGAATTATTTATTGGAATAATTGTTGTTTATGCCTCAGTGTTAATTCTTCTTTTTATTTTTCAGCGAAGCTTAATGTATCATCCGGATGAGAACAATTACTTTGGTGACAAGTTGGAAGTAGACGTTGAAAAAGTAAAGATTGTAACTTCAGATAATATAGATCTATTAGGTTGGTTTCACAAAAAAGATATCAAAAAATTTAAGACAATTGTTTATTTTCATGGCAATGCTGGAAAACTTGAAAATAGAATTCACAAATTAAATCATTTTAAAGATATGGATATTAACTTTTTAATAATAGCTTGGAGAGGTTTTAGTGGCAACAAAGGAAAGCCTAGTGAAAAAGGGCTTTATATAGATGCTAGAAGTACTATTCAGTGGCTCAAAAAATTAGGTTTAAAAGAAAAAGATATTATACTTTATGGAGAGTCTCTTGGAACTGGCGTTGCAACTGAAATAGCGCAAAGTAATAATTATGCTGGAATAGTACTTGAGACACCCTTTACTTCAATGGTTGAAGCTGCAAAAAACTTTTATCCGTATATTCCAGTGTCTCTATTGTTAATGGACAAATATGACAATCAAAACAAGATTAAAAATATTAACATTCCAGTTTTAGTAATGCATGGTGAAGCTGATCAAATAGTTCCTTTTTGGATGGGCAAAAAAATTTATGAAATGGCTAATCAACCAAAGTATTCATATTTTACTAAATTTGACGATCATATGATGGAATATGATGAAAAGCTTTTATTTAAGTTAGAAAAATTTATCAAAAGTTTAAATTAAGCCACATTCTAAACAAACATAGCACAAATTCTTTTATTAAATATTAAGTTGTGAATAAATTATTTTTTATATTTATTATTTTTTTTTCTTTTAAAAACTTTGTTGGAGCAGAAGAAAATAAATCACTAGTAGATAATTTATTCCATATAGATCAAATGAACTCACATAATGAAAATTTTGCTCTATATTTTAAAACGAGGGAGAAGGCGATATTGGCAAGGGGAGAAAATAGCAATTATATAAATGATTTCCCTAAAGATCTTTATATATATGATTATAAAACAAAAAGTTCATCTCCACTAATTTCTTATGAATGGTTTCCTAAAAGAGCAAAATATTTTCTTGAAGAATATGACTTTCCAATATTTCCAGACGATTTTGCTTATTATCTTTTAAAAGATAACAGAACATTAGTAATGATAAGTGCTATTAAAAGTTTAAATGCTAATTTCAAATTTGATATTAGTGAAAAAAAATTAGAACTTTATCCAAAAAATGGAAAATTTGATTTTATTATCTCATCAATAGCTAAAAATTGTGGGCATGATAATTTCAAAGAAAATTATAAGTGCAGTTTCTATAAACCTTTAATATCAAGTACTTTAATCAATTAATCTGAGTAAAAGCATCAGCAAATTTTTCTGCATCAAAAATTTGTAGATCATCCTCTTTTTCCCCTAAGCCCAGAGCAATAATTGGAAGCTTGTATTTTTTAGCAACAGCTAAAAGTATTCCTCCTTTAGCGGTACCATCCAACTTTGTCATAATCAGACCAGTGATGGGGATAATTTTGTTAAATTCTTCAACTTGATTAATTACATTTTGACCTGATGTTGCATCTAAAACTAAAATTACATCGTGAGGAGCTTCAGGATCAATTTTTTTTGTTACATTTGCAATTTTTTTATATTCTTCCATTAGATTTTTTTTATTCTGCAATCTTCCAGCGGTATCAATTAAAACGTGAGTAAAGTTATTTGCAATTGCACTTTCTATAGCTTTATAAGCTACAGACGCTGGATCTGCACCCTGTGAAGATTTAGTGATTTCAACATTTACTTTATTTGCCCAATTTTCTAATTGTTCAATTGCTGCAGCACGAAAAGTATCTGACGCAGCAAGCATAACTTCATTTCCATTTGCTTTTAATATTTTACTAATTTTTCCAATGGTAGTTGTTTTTCCAACTCCATTAACACCTGAAACTAATGTAGCGTTAATTTTATCTTTTTTTTTAAAAAAGGAATTATTTTCAAGAGGTTTCATCAAAGAAATAATGTATTCTTTTAAAATTGTACTTATTTCTTCGGTAATATCTTTCTTTGGATCAATTTTACTTTCTGAGATTATCTCTTTAATTTCAGAAGCAGCAACGACGCCAACATCAGACTGAATTAAATATTCTTCAATTTTATCCAAAGTTTTGTCATCTATTTCTTTTTTTATAACTATATCTCTTAATCCAGATGTAAAAGCAGATGCACTTTTTTTAAAACCAGATTTAAATTTATCAAAAATTCCCATTAAATATTAATCTCAATATTTTTAATATTTGAGACAGGCCCTTTCATGTGAATACTATTGTTTTCATCAATAGAAATAGACAATTTACCTAGTGAGAATTCTATATCAGTTGTTTTATCTGTTAGTCCATTAATATTTGCTGCTACAGCAGTAGCACATGCTGCTGTTCCACAGGCCTTTGTAAGTCCAGCACCTCTTTCCCAAACCTTAACTTTAATTAATTTTTTACTAATAACTTTTGCAAGAGTTACATTACATTTCTCCGGAAAATAATTATGATTTTCTATTTCAGGTCCTATCTTTTTTAAATCATAATCTTCGATATCATCTACAAAAAATACAACATGAGGATTTCCTACATTAACAGAAGTTCCACCTATATGCTCAACGTTATTTTTATTCACAATTTTGATATTCAAGTTTTTTGTATCTAAATTTTTGTTTAATGGAATTTCATTCCAATTAGTTTTTGGAATTCCAATTTCAGTTTCTACTAAATTATTACCTAAAATTTGTGATTTTAATGCACCAGATGAGGTCCAAAGTACAATTTCTTTATCGTTATTTTCTTTTGATAAAAGATCAGCTACACACCTAGTACCATTTCCACAAGCACCAGAAATACTTCCATCTGAATTATAGAACTCTAATCCAGCATTTTTTTTATCACTTTTTTGAATAAATATTAATTGATCACATCCAATAAATCCTCGATCACATATTTTGATAATCTGATCTTTGGTTAGATTGTAATTCTGACTTCGTTGATCAATAATTACAAAATCATTGCCTAAACCATCCATTTTAAAAGCTTTAATATCCATATATAGATATTTAACTTATTTATTGACTTTTTGAACCTCTATTATAGGTTGTCCCCGTTTCCGCAAAAACATTAACTTTGCGGTGTCTTTGGAAACAAAGAGATCGACACTAGTCAGCGAGGCTTCGCCCACTAGTGCGATTACTGCTGTGCGTAATAAATATGTTTGAAAATTTAACAGGTAAATTCGAAGAAATTTTTTCTTCTTTAAAAAAAGCCCCTTCACTTGATGAAGCTCAAGTAGATGAGGGATTAAGAGGTATCAGGCAAGCTCTGTTAGAAGCAGATGTTACTTTAGAAGTAGCCAAAGATTTTATAGAAAAAGTAAAACCCAAAGTTTTAGGTAAAGAAATTATTAGATCAACCTCCCCTGGGGACATGGTTGTAAAAATTGTATATGATGAATTAGTCAATTTATTAGGCGAGTCAAATAGCGAGATAAATCTTAGTGCCGTTCCACCTGTTCCCATGATGCTTGTTGGACTACAAGGTTCAGGAAAAACAACTACTACTGCAAAATTAGCAAAATATCTAGAAACCAATAAAAAGAAAAAAGTAATGATGGTTAGTCTTGATATTTATAGACCGGCCGCACAAGAACAGCTTAGATCTCTAGGAGAGCAAAACAACATCTTAACGCTTCCAATAATAGAGGGTCAACAACCAACTGATATTTGCCAAAGAGCCATTAGTGCCGCAAATCTTAATGGTGCTGAAATTATTTTATTTGATACTGCAGGAAGAACTCAAATTGACTTACAAATGATGAGTGAAATTAAACAAATAGAAAGTGCAATTAATCCTACAGAGACGTTTTTAGTTGCAGACTCTTTAACAGGGCAAGTTGCAGCCTCTGTTGCAAAAGAATTTAAAAATACAGTGAATCTTTCAGGGATAATTTTGACTAGAGCTGATGGTGATGCAAGAGGTGGAGCAGCTGTTAGTATGAAATATGTTTCAAATGTTCCAATTAAATTTTTAGGTATAGGTGAAAAAATTGATAACCTTGAAGTATTTCATCCTGACAGAATAGCAAACAGAATTCTTGGTATGGGAGATATAGTTTCTCTTGTAGAAAAAGCTGCACAAGATTTGGGTGAAGAAAATATTAAAAAAGCAGAGGAAAATTTAAAAAAGGGTCAATTTTCTATGCAAGATTATTTAACCCAGTTAAGACAAATGAAAAAAATGGGTGGTATTGAAGGAATAATGTCCTTTATGCCTGGAGTTTCAAAAATGAAATCTCAAATGGATTCAGCAGGAATTGACGAAAGTATTATTACTAAAAATGAAGCTATTATTTTGTCGATGACTAAAAAAGAAAGAGAGAACCCAAAACTTATTGATGGGTCGCGAAAAAAAAGAATTGCTAATGGCTCTGGCACAGATCCAGCCACTATCAATAAATTGCTTAAGCAATTTAAAATGATGTCTGAAATGATGAAGAAGATGTCAAAAGGAAATCTGAAAGGTATGTCTGATAAAGGAATACCGCCAGAGCTATTTAATCAATTAAAATAATAAAAAGGAGAACAAATGTTAAAACTAAGACTATCAAGAGGGGGAACAAAGAAAAGACCTGTTTACAAAGTTGTTGTAGCAGACAGTCGATTTGCAAGAGATGGAAGATTTATTGAGAAAGTGGGATTTTTTAACCCTCTTTTGCCTAAAGAAAAAAAAGAAAGAGTTGCTCTTGAAGCTGAAAGAATTAAATATTGGCTAGGTCAAGGTGCCCAACCAACAACTAGAGTTGCAAGAATTTTAGGTGAAAATGAATTAATGCCAATGCCTGCAAATGGTAATAACCCTAAAAAAGCAGTTCCAAAAAAAGAAAGAAAAAAAGAAGGTGAAGAAGCTCCAGCAGCTGCACCGAAGACAGCAGCTCCAGCAGCAGAGGCTCCTAAAGAAGAAGCTCCAGCAGCAGAAGCAGCTCCAGCAGCAGAGGCCCCTAAAGAAGAAGCTCCAGCAGCAGAGGCCCCTAAAGAAGAAGCTCCAGCAGCAGAAGCAGCTCCAGCAGCAGAGGCCCCTAAAGAAGAAGCTCCAGCAGCAGAGGCTCCTAAAGAGGAACAAAAATAATTTTAAAGATTATTTATGTGGCAAGCTCAAGTGTTTACACTTTATCCAGAAGTTTTTCCTGGGCCTTTATCAAAAGGCCTATATGGAAAAGCTTTGTCTAAAAAATTATGGGATTTAAATATTATAAACATTAGAGATGCGGCTGAAGATAAACATAAAACAGTTGATGACACTCCGTATGGCGGAGGCTCTGGAATGCTTTTAAAAGCAGATGTCCTAGCAAAATCTTTAGATCAAAATAAAATTGAAGGTGAGAGAATAATTTACTTATCACCTAGAGGTAAAAAATTTGATCAAAATTGTGCTCAAAAATTGTCAAATGAGAAATCTGTATCATTTATCTGTGGGCATTTTGAAGGAGTTGATGAAAGAGTGCTATCTACTAGAAATATAGAGGAAATAAGTATTGGAGATTATATTTTATCAGGAGGTGAAACAGCAGCATTTGTTATGATTGATAGCATATTAAGACTTTTGCCTGGTGTTTTAGGTAATGAAAATTCTAAAGCAGATGAAAGTTTTGAAAATGGGTTATTAGAGTATCCACAGTACACAAAACCTCAAATTTGGGAGGAAAAGGCTGTTCCGGAGGTCTTATTATCTGGTGATCACAGTAAAATTAAAGACTGGCGTTTATCTCAATCTGAGGCTATAACACGCGTCCGAAGACCAGATTTATGGCAAAAATATAAGAAAAATTAATTTGATAAATATTGATATGAAAACAATCGAAGAAATAAACCAACATAACGTTAAAAAAATACTATCTGAGAAAAAAATTCCAGATTTTTATCCAGGAGACGTTGTAAAAGTTGGTGTAAGAATTACAGAAGGTAAAAAAGAGAGAATTCAATATTTTGAAGGTGTTTGTATTGCTAAAAAAAGTAGAGATTTAAATTCATCTTTTACAGTTAGAAAAATTTCTTTTGGAGAAGGTGTTGAAAGAACATTCCCATTATATGGAACGCTAATAGATTCAATAAAAGTAATAAGATCAGGAAAAGTAAGAAGAGCTAAATTATATTATCTAAGAGACAGAACAGGTAAATCAGCAAGAATTGCAGAAAAAATAAGAAAAAAAATTGGAATTGATGTTGATGTGAAGCCAGAAACTGTAACAGAAGAAAACTTAGCACCTGTAGCAGAGGCTCCTAAAGAAGAAGCTCCAGCGACTGAAGCTGCTAAAGAAGAACAAAAATCAGAAAGCCCTTCAGAAAAAAAATAATTTTTTTTTCAATGTCCACTACTCTTTACGATAAAATTTGGAACGATCACTTAGTTGATCAACAAGAGGATGGTACCGCATTACTTTTTGTTGATAGACATTTAGTTCATGAAGTTACTAGCCCACAAGCATTTGAAGGTTTAAGAAATTCTAATAGAAAAGTTAGACACCCTAATTTAACTCTGGCTGTAGCTGATCACAATGTACCTACGACAGATAGAACAAAAGGAATAGCTGATTTAGAGTCAAAAATACAAGTTGATACATTGGAAGTTAATTGTAAAGAATTTGGAGTTCAACTTTTTGGGATGGATGATAAACGACAAGGGATAGTTCATATAATTGGACCTGAACAAGGTTTTACACAACCTGGAACAGTGATAGTTTGTGGTGATAGTCATACTGCAACCCACGGTGCCTTTGGTTCCTTGGCATTTGGTATTGGGACATCTGAGGTTGAACATGTTTTGGCAACACAAACATTAGTTCAAAAAAAAGCGAAAAATTTTAGAATAAATGTTAACGGTCAATTACCACTAGGTGTAACATCAAAAGACGTAATTCTTCAAATTATTGGAAAAATTGGAACAGCTGGTGGAACGGGTTCAGTCATAGAGTATGCTGGTGATTTAATTAGATCTTTAAGTGTTGAACAGAGAATGACTATTTGCAATATGACAATTGAAGGTGGGGCAAGAGCAGGCTTAATAGCGCCGGATGAAAAAATATTTAATTACTTAAAAGGAAAACCCATGTCTCCAAAAGGAGATAATTGGGAAAAAGCTTTAAACTATTGGAACACTCTTAAAACTGATGCAGATGCAAGTTTTGATCAAGAGCTGAATTTAAATGCAGATGAAATTTTACCAATGATTACTTGGGGGACTTCTCCTCAAGATGTAATTACTATAGATGGTAAAGTTCCTAGCCCCCAAAGAGAAAAGGATGAGGATAAAAAGAACTCTATTGAAAGAGCTTTGAAATATATGGGTCTAAAACCAGATATGGCAGCTAAAGACATTAAAATAGATAAAGTATTTATTGGAAGTTGTACAAATGGCAGAATAGAAGACTTAAGAGAAGCAGCTAAAATTTTAAAAGATAAAAAAATATCATCACATGTGAATGCAATGGTTGTTCCAGGTTCTGGTTTAGTAAAAGAACAAGCTGAACAAGAAGGTTTGGATAAAATATTTGTAAATTCTGGTTTTGAATGGAGAGAACCAGGTTGTTCAATGTGTTTAGCAATGAATGCTGATAAATTAAAACCTGAGGAAAGATGTGCTTCTACGTCGAATAGAAATTTTGAAGGACGACAAGGAAGAGGTGGCAGAACTCATTTAGTTAGTCCTGGTATGGCAGCCGCAGCCGCAATATCTGGAAGTCTAGATGATGTGAGGAAGTATCAAAACTAATGCAAAAATTTAATACATTAAAAAGCATACCTGCATATTTGCCTATAGTAAATATTGATACAGACATGATCATTCCAAAGCAATTTTTAAAAACAATAAAAAGAACGGGACTTGGAAAAAATTTATTTTTTGAAATGCGATATGATGATCAGGGTAAAGAAATTAATGAATTCGTTTTAAACCAAAGTCCTTTTAAAGGTTCAAAAATTTTAATTGCTGGTAAAAATTTTGGATGTGGCTCTTCTAGAGAGCATGCACCTTGGGCACTATTAGACTTTGGAATAACGTGTGTAATTAGTTCTAGTTATGCAGATATTTTTTATAGTAATTGTTTTAAAAATGGAATTTTACCTATCATCCTAGAAGAAGAAAAAATTAAAGAGCTATCAGAATATGCGAATAGAAAAGAAGAAATTTCAGTTGATTTAAATGATGAAAAAATAGTTTATGGAAATAATGAAATTAAGTTTGATGTAGATCCATTTAAGAAAAAGTGTTTGCTTGAGGGATTAGACGATATTGCTCTATCTCTTAAAAAATCAGACAAAATTAAAAACTTTGAAACAGATTTAAAAAACAAAAAGCCATGGATTTTTAATGATTAAAGTGAAAAAAAGAAAAATACTTTTATTACCAGGTGATGGGATTGGTCCTGAAGTTATTGGTGAAGTAAAAAAAATTATTAATTGGTTCAATGATAATAAATCATTAGATTTTGAAATAGACGAGGATCTTGCTGGAGGTTGTTCTTATGATAAACATGGGACACCTATAACTGATGAAGTATTTTACAAAGCTTTAGAAAGTGAAGTGGTTATGCTTGGAGCTGTTGGAGGTCCTAAGTGGGATAATTTAGAATTTTCAAAAAAACCAGAAAGAGCATTATTAAAACTTCGAAAAGAATTAAAATTATTCGCTAATTTAAGACCTGCTATTTGTTTTGAACAATTAGTTGATGCATCAACATTAAAGCCAGAAATTGTATCAGGCCTGGACATCATGATCGTAAGAGAATTGACAGGTGGAATATATTTTGGTGAACCAAGAGGTATTAAACCAATTGATAATGGCGAAAGAAAAGGAATTAATACCCACACATATACAACTAGTGAAATTACCAGAGTAGCAAGAGTTGCTTTTGATTTAGCTAAAAAAAGATCAAACAAAGTGACTTCCTGTGAAAAATCAAATGTAATGGAAGCCGGACAGCTTTGGAAAGAAGAGGTTCAAGAACTTCACGATAAAGAGTACAAAGATGTAGAATTAAGTCATATGCTTGCTGATAATTGCGCAATGCAGCTTTTGAGAAACCCAAAACAGTTTGACGTGATAGTAACGGACAATCTATTTGGTGATATGCTATCAGATCAAGCCTCAATGCTTACAGGGTCTTTAGGACTTCTACCATCTGCATCATTAGGAGCAAAAAATAAAGATGGTGAAATGAGAGCTATGTATGAACCCATTCATGGATCAGCACCAGATATTGCGGGTAAAGGAATAGCCAATCCGATTGCATCAATATTAAGCTTTGCAATGGCCCTTAGATATTCATTAGATCTTGATAATGAAGCAGATGCTTTAGAAAAAGCAGTTCAAGAAGTTCTAAATGACGGTCTAAGAACAAAAGATATTCTATCAGAAGGTATGAAAGAGACATCAACTTCTGAAATGGGTGATGCGATAATTTCAAAATTGCAATAATTCTAGAATTATTCTAAAGTTTCCGAATGCCAAGTTATACTGCACCTGTTGAAGACATGTTGTTTCTCTTTGAAAAATTAAGAGACAATAAAAACTATAATGAACTGGAAAAATATAATGAAGTCAGTTCAGATCTAGTTAAAGATATTTTAGAAGAAGCCGCAAAAATTAATCAAAATTTAATTTTACCTCTTGCAAAGATAGGAGATGAAAATCCTGCTATTTTAGAAAATGGAGTGGTTAGAACGCCTCCTGGTTATAAAGAAGCTTACAAAAAATATATTGAAGATGGCTGGACATCATTATCATGTGATCCAAAATATGGTGGACAAGGCATGCCCAAAACAGTTAGTGCGTTTTTTGATGAAATGCTTTCGTCAGCAAGCCTATCTTTTAAATTATATAGCGAACTAAGTATTGGAGCTTACAACTGTATCAATCATCATGCGCCCGAAGAAATTAAAGAAAAATATTTGCCAAAAATAGTTGAAGGAAAATGGAGTGGCACGATGTGTTTAACAGAACCAGTTTGTGGAACAGATTTGGGTTTATTAAAAACAAAAGCTGCTCAACAATCTGATGGCACTTATAAAATTAGTGGTCAAAAAATATTTATTACATCAGGTGATCATGATTTAACTGAAAATATAATTCATTTGGTTTTAGCAAGATCAACAGATTCTCCAACAGGGACGAAAGGTATAAGTTTATTTTTAGTTCCAAAATTTATTGTAAATGAAGATGGGACTGTAGGACAAAGAAATGGAATATCGACAGGATCAATCGAAAGCAAAATGGGTATCAAAGGATCAGCCACATGTGTTTTAAATTTTGATGATGCAACAGGTTATATGATTGGATCAAAAGACAAAGGACTAAATGCTATGTTTACGATGATGAATTTAGAAAGAATTGTTGTTGGTATTCAAGGCTTAGGTATTTCAGAAATTGCATACCAAAATTCCTTGGCTTACGCCAAAGAGAGAAAACAAGGCAAAACTAATAATACAAAATCAACAAATGGAGCAGATTTTATAATTGAACATGCAGATATCAGAAAATCATTATTAAATATGAAATCTATAATTGAGGGAGAAAGAGCCCTATGTTTTTGGCTCTCACAACAAACAGAGGTTAGTCTTTATCATCCAGATGATAAAATTAAACAAGAAGCTTCCGATTACGTTTCACTGATGACCCCAGTGGTAAAATCATTATTTACTGACTTAGCAATGGAAATAACCAATGATGCTATGCAAATTCATGGGGGATATGGATACACAAAAGACCAAGGAATTGAACAACTATATAGAGATAATAGAATCACACCAATTTATGAAGGAACAAATTCAGTTCAAGCGGCTGATTTAGTATTTAGAAAACTTTCAAACAAAAATGGAAATATCATTAAAAAATTTTTAGATATGGTTAAAGGTGTGTGTGATAGTAAAAATGAAAAAGTTAAGTCATATACTAAGGAATTAAATTATTACTTAGATATTTTGCATAAATTTACAGGCTGGATTGATGATAAAACTAAAATTGAAAAAGATGACGTTAGTGCAGCTGCAAATGATTATTTAAAAACGCTTGGCTATGTATCAATAGCATATTCATGGATTAAGGTATTAGAAGTAAGTTTTACTGATTATGAAACTAACAAAGAATTTTATGAAGATAAAATAAACACAGCCAAATTTTATTTTGATAAAGTTTTACCAAGAGCTGAATTCCATTATAAATCCGCAATATCTGGAAGTTCAAATATAATGAATTTTAAATTTAATTAATCATGAGTAGTTACGATAAAAATTTAGATAAAAATAAAGCCAACCATATTCCTCTTACTCCATTAACATTTTTAGAACGAGCTAAAGATGTTTACCCTAATTATGAAGCAATAGTTTATGAGGATAGAAAATATACATGGATTGAAGTTTATAAAAGAGCTGTAAAATTTGCGAGCGCATTATCAAAAATTGGAATTAGTAAAGGAGATACAGTTTCATTTTTAGCGTTTAATACTCCTGAAGTTTTTGAGGCACATTATTCAGTTCCAATGACTGGTGGGGTGTTAAACACTATCAATATCAGATTGGATGCAAACACTATTGCTTATATTTTAGATCACAGCGAAGCCAAAGTATTAGTTGTAGATAGACAGCTTCATGTAGAAGTGAAAAAAGCTTTAAAAAAGATTAATAAAAAAATTATCGTCATTGATATAAATGATAAACATGCTGATCAGTCGAAGTTAGATAAAATTGGTGATTTAGAATATGAGGATTTTTTAAACACAGGTGACGAAAATTATGATTGGCAAATGCCGGAAGATGAATGGCAAGCTATATCCTTAAGTTACACTTCAGGAACAACTGGAAATCCAAAGGGTGTTGTTTATCATCATAGAGGCGCATATTTAATGTCCACTGGAAGTTCAGTTGCCTGGAATATGCCAAATAGGTTAAATTTTCTAACAATTGTTCCAATGTTTCATTGTAATGGTTGGTGTTATCCTTGGACTATCCCAATGTTGAATGGAAGAACTGTATGTCTAAGGAACATAGATGTTAAAAAAATTTTTGAACTAATAGACAAGTATAATGTAACTCATTTTGGTGGTGCCCCAATTATATTAAACATGATTACAGGAGCACCAGAAGCCGATCAAAAAAAACTTAAAAACAAGGTTTATGTGTTAACAGCAGGAGCTCCTCCACCTAGTATAATTTTTAAGAAAATGAAAGATCTTGGTTTTGAAGTAATGCATGTTTATGGTTTAACAGAAACTTATGGTCACGTCACACAATGTTCTTGGAATGATGAGTGGAATAGTTTTGATGAAGATAAACAGAACGAAATTAAAGCAAGACAAGGTGTTAGATATCCAAATACTGAAGGAGTTACCGTCATGGATCCTGAAACAATGAAAGAAGTTTCACGAGATGGAAAAACCATTGGTGAAATTATGATCAGAGGAAATGTAGTAATGAAAGGGTACTTCAAAGATAAAACCGCAACTGATAAAGCAATGGCTGGTGGCTGGTTCCATACTGGTGATTTAGCAGTAATGCACCCAGATGGATATGTTAAGATACAGGATAGATCTAAAGATATTATTATTTCTGGAGGTGAAAATATTTCATCTATTGAAATTGAAAATACACTTGCAAAACATCCGTCTGTATCCATTGCCGCAGTAGTTGCAAAGCCCGACGAAAAATGGGGAGAAGTTCCTTGTGCATTTATAGAAATGGTTCAAGATAAACCAGCTACAGAAAAAGAATTAATAGACTTTTGCAAAGAAACACTAGCAGGTTTTAAAGTGCCTAAAAAAGTTATTTTCTGTGAATTACCAAAAACATCAACAGGAAAAATTCAGAAATTTGAATTAAGAAAACAGTTTTAGGAAATTATTTGATATTCGAACTAGAAAATAAAAATGTTCATGCATCAGATGCTGGACAAGAATTAGATCATAAAAAAGAAACCATTATTTTTCTTCATGGTAGTGGCCTTACACATATTGTTTGGTCTTTAGTTGAGCAATTTTTTTCAAGCAAAAACTACAATGTGTTGTCAATTGATCTTCCAGGACATGGCAATTCAGAGGGTCCTTGCCTTCACACAATTGAAGAGATTGCCGACTGGTTAGAAAAAGTATTTGTTAAATTAAAATTAGAGAAAGTTATTTTGGTTGGTCATTCCCAAGGATGTTTAGAGATGCTTGAATACTCAAATAAATACAGAAGTAGATTGAAAAAATTAGTTTTTATGGGTGGATCTTATAAAATGCCTGTAAATAAAGACTTAATAGATTTAGCGGAAAATGGGGATACAGATGCTGTTAAACTAATGATGAAGTGGTGTTATGAAGGCTCAAAAAAATTTATAGGTGGAAACCCTATAAAAAGAATAATCCAATCTCCAAGAGATATTAGTGAAATATTAGGAGTAGATCTTGTTGCCTGCAATAATTATGTAAATGGTTCTAATGCTGTCAAAACAATTGATTGTCCTACGATGTTTGTCTTTGGTTCATTAGACAAAATGGTTAACATTGAGATTGGAAAAAAATTTGCAAATATGGTTGATAACTCAACTACTCATATAATTGATGGGTGTGGTCACATGATTATGATTGAAAAAGCTTTTGAAATGCGAGAAAAAGTTTTAGAATTTTTACAAAAATGAAAAATTATTCAATAGCAAAATCTAGAAGACTTAGAAGTACCCCTTATACTTCCAGAATAGAAAAACAGGGTGTAACGGCTTATACAGTTTATAATCATATGCTTTTACCTGCTGCGTTTGGATCTATCGCAGATTCTTATGAGCATTTAAAAAAAGATGTTCAAGTTTGGGATGTAGCAGCTGAACGACAAGTTGAAATTCAAGGAAAAGATTCTGCAAAACTTGTCCAATTAATGACGTGTAGAGATTTATCAAAATCAAAAATTGGCAGATGTTATTATTGTCCAATTATTGATGGTTCAGGCAATTTAGTTAATGATCCTGTAGTCTTAAAGTTAGCAGAAGATAAATGGTGGATATCAATTGCTGACTCAGATGTGATTTTTTTTGCAAAAGGTTTAGCATCTGGATATAAATTTGATGTCAAAATTTTTGAACCAGTTGTTGATATTATTGCTGTTCAAGGTCCTAAATCTTTTGATTTAATGGAGAAAGTATTTGGAAAAATAATTAAAGAACTAAAATTTTTTGGTTTTAGTTATTTTGATTTTGAAGGAGTAAAGCATTTAATTGCTAGATCCGGATGGTCTAAACAAGGGGGATACGAGGTGTATGTTCAAGATACACAATCGGGACAGAGATTATATGACCACCTGTTTGAGACAGGAAAAGAATTTAATGTTAAACCAGGTTGCCCAAATTTAATTGAAAGAATTGAAAGTGGATTGCTTTCGTATGGTAATGATTTTGACAATAATGATAATCCTTTCGAATGTGGTTTTGATCAATACGTTTCATTAGATAGTGAAATAAATTTTTTAGGAAAAGAAAATCTTAAAAAAGTTAAACTAAATGGAATTAAAAAAAAACTTATGGGAATTAAATTTGAAGCTAAAGAGGTCAGCTTATCAGGATCATTAGACTTAAAAGATGAAAATAATAACATTATTGGAGAATTAAGATCAGCATGTTATTCACCACATTTCGAAAAAGTAATTGGCATCGCAATGATTAAAAAACCTTACTGGGAAGTGTCTCAAAGTGTGAAAGCTGAGATAAACGGCAATATTTGTACTGGAAACGTTTGCGATTTACCTTTCATTTAGTATAAACTTTAACAAAATCATGAATATAGCTATCGTTGGAGCCACTGGTAATGTAGGCAGAAAAATATTAGAAGTTCTAGAAAGAAAAGATCTAGCTATAGATAATTTATATTTATTAGCATCATCTAGAAGTGCAGGATCTAAAATTATTTTCAATAGAAAAGAGCACGAAGTAATCGATTTAGAGACTTTTGATTTTTCAAAAGTAAAGATCACTTTTTTTGCAGCAGGGGGAAAAATTTCAGAAAATTTTGCTGAAGTTGCAGCAAAACATTCTTTGGTAATTGATAATTCAAGTTTTTATAGAATGGACCCAGATGTCCCATTAATAGTACCTCAGGTAAATTCAGACCATTTACACAACATAAAGAAAAATATTATTGCAAATCCAAACTGTTCGACAGCTCAGCTTGTCATAGCATTAAAGCCGTTGCATGATTTATTTAAGATTAAAAGAATAGTTGTTTCAACATATCAATCAGTTTCAGGAGGTGGCAAGGCTCCCATGGATGAATTGATAGAGCAAACAAAACAAGTTTTACAGAACAATAAAGTTGAGTCTAAAAACTTTACAAAACAGATTGCATTTAATGCAATTCCTCACATAGATGTATTTACAGATGATGGCTACACAAAAGAAGAACTTAAGATGACAAATGAAACAAAAAAAATTTTAGATAGCAAAATTGATTTAACAGCCACTTGTGTAAGATTACCTGTATTGGTTTCTCACTCCGAGTCAGTTAATATAGAATTTGAAAATCCTTTTTCATTGGAAAAAGTTAGAAATGCTTTAGATAATTTTGAAGGATGTAAAGTAATTGATGAAAGAGCTGACAAAGGTTATTCAACACCTGTTGAAGCTGAGGGAAAAGATGAAACTTTTATTTCTCGTATAAGAGAGGACAAAACTGTAAGGAATGGTTTAAATATGTGGATTGTATCAGATAATCTTTTACGAGGTGCAGCTTTAAACGCAGTTGAGATTGCAGAAACATTAATTAAGAATGATTTTTATGGAAAATAAAAATCCTTTATCCCCACATATACAAATCTATAGATGGCACATTTCATCACTAGTATCTATTTCTCACCGAATAACAGGAATTATTAATATTGCTGCAATTACTTTGGTTTGTATTTGGGTTTCTTTTTTAGTGTTAGGTGATGCAAATTATAGTTTAATAAACCAATTCCTAAATTCTATAGTTGGAAAATTTATTGCAATAGGTTTAGTTTGGTCTTTTAGCTTTCAAATGTTAAGTGAAATTAGACACCTGGCCATGGACATGGGTTATGGTTTTGAATTACAAACAACTCGTATCACAGGTCTTATGGTTATCTTTGGATCATTTATATTAACTATTTTGATTTATTTAATAGGTAAAAATTTAATATGAATTTAGCTACAAAAAAATGGATATTTTTAAAGATATCATCAGTGATCTTGTTACCTTTAATGTTTTGGTTTGTAGTAAATTTTATAGAAATTTATGACCAAAATCATTTTGAATTAGTAGAATTTTTTTCTAATTCAGTTTCTAAATTTTTATTTAGCTTATTTATTGTTTTTGCTTATTTTTTTTCTGCACTAAATATTAGTGAGGTTTTTGAAGATTATATAACAGATGATAAAATCAAATATGTCGCAAACAGACTATTATTTATTTCTGCTATAATTATTCCATTATTAACAATTATATTTTTATTTAATCTAAACTAATGAGCTCTTATAAAATTATTGATCATGAATACGATGTAGTTGTTCTTGGAGCAGGTGGATCTGGTCTAAGGGCTGCTGTGGGATTAAGTGAAGCTGGATTAAAAACAGCTTGTATTTCAAAAGTTTTTCCAACAAGAAGTCATACTTCAGCTGCCCAGGGTGGAATTTCAGCCGCTCTAGGAAATATGGGTGAAGATGATTGGAGATGGCATATGTACGATACCGTAAAAGGTGCTGATTGGTTGGGTGATCAGGATAGTATTGAATACTTATGTAAAGAAGCTCCAAAAGCAGTAATTGAGCTAGAAAAATATGGTGTTCCATTTAGCAGAACTGAAGAAGGGAAAATTTATCAAAGACCATTTGGTGGAATGACTAAAAATTATGGAAATGGAATAGTACAAAGAACTTGTGCAGCAGCTGATAGAACTGGCCATGCAATATTGCACACTCTTTATGGACAAGCTTTAAAACATAATACAGAATTTTTTATAGAATATTTTGCTTTAGATTTATTGATGAAAGATGGTGAGTGTAAGGGATTGATTGCATGGAATTTAAATGATGGAACAATTCATAGATTTAGAGCACATTCAGTAATTATTGCAACAGGTGGTTATGGAAAAGTATACTACTCAGCAACTTCAGCTCACACTTGTACTGGTGATGGTAATGCAATGGTTCTTAGAGCTGGATTACCTTTACAAGATATGGAATTTGTACAATTTCATCCAACAGGAATATATGGTCATGGTACTTTAATAACAGAAGGAGCTAGAGGTGAAGGAGGTTATCTAACAAATTCCAAAGGCGAAAGATTTATGGAAAGATATGCTCCAAATGCAAAAGATCTAGCTTCAAGGGACGTAGTAAGTAGGTCAATGTCAATTGAAATTAATGAAGGAAGAGGAGTTGGAAAAGATCACGATCACGTTCATCTTAACTTAAGTCATTTAGATAAAGAAATTATTGAAAGCAGATTGCCAGGTATAACTGATGCTGCAAGATTATTTGCGAATGTTGATGTTACTAAAGAACCGATTCCAGTTGTGCCAACTGTTCATTATAATATGGGAGGTATTCCAACAAATTATAAAGGAGAAGTTTTGACAGTGAATGGTTCTGAAAAAACAGTACCAGGCTTAATGGCTATTGGAGAAGCGGCCTGTGTTTCAGTTCATGGAGCAAATAGATTAGGATCCAATTCTTTAATTGATTTAGTTGTTTTTGGAAGAGCAGCAGCAAAAAGAGCTTCTGAATTAGTTAAACCTGGGGCACCACATGAAGAAATTAGTGAGAATGAAACACAAAAATGTATTGATAGATTTGATAAAATTAGAAATGCAGAAGGAGATACTGGTACAGCTGAATTAAGATTAGCAATGCAGAAAACAATGCAATCTAAATGTGCAGTTTTTAGAACAGAAAAAACTCTCAAAGAAGGTGTCGAAGAAATAAGAAAAACTTACGATGGATTAGGTTCTATATCAGTAAAAGACAAGTCATTAGTATTTAATACGGATTTAGTAGAAACTTTAGAATTCGATAATTTAATTAGACAAGCTGTAGTGACAGTAGATTCTGCGTATAATAGAAAAGAAAGTAGAGGAGCGCATGCTCGAGAAGATTATCCTAAAAGAGATGATGAAAAATTTATGCAACATACACTCGCTTGGTGTGATGGTAAGAATACAAAAATTGGTTACAGAGAAGTACACAAGACTACTCTAACAAATGAAGTGCAGTATTTTCCACCACAAGAAAGAGTGTATTAATGGTTCAAATAAATTTACCTAAAAATTCTGAAGTAACTAAAGGTAAATATTATCAAGATAAAACTGGTTCAAAAAATTTAAGAAAAGTAAACGTTTATAGATGGGACCCTTCTACAGGAGAAAACCCCAGGTTAGATACTTATGAAGTGGATATGGATAACTGTCCATCAAAAGTTTTGGATATTCTTAATAAAATTAAGAATGAAATTGATCCAACATTAGCTTATCGAAGATCTTGCGCACATGGAGTTTGTGGATCTTGTGCTATGAACATGGGGGGTAAAAATGGTCTTGCATGCACCACGCCTCATGCAGAAATTGATGGTGATATAGATATTTATCCCTTACCGCACTTAAAAGTTAAAAGAGATTTGATTGGTGACTTAGATGGGCTTTACAAACAATATCAATCAATTGAACCTTGGTTAAAAAATAATTCAACGAAAGAAACAACTGAAATAATCCAATCAAAAGAAGAAAGAGCCAAACTTGATGGTGCCTATGAATGTATTATGTGTGCATGTTGTTCAACATCTTGTCCAAGCTACTGGTGGAATGGTGATAAATATTTAGGTCCTGCAGTTCTTCTTCAAGCTTATAGATGGATCATTGATAGTAGAGATGAAGAGAGAAAAGAAAGATTAAAAAAAGTTGCAGATGAATTAAAACTTTATAGATGTCACACTATTCTAAATTGTACAAATGCTTGTCCAAAAGGCTTGAATCCAGCAAAAGCAATTGCAGAAATTAAAAAAATGATTGCTACAGCTAATGTTTAAATAGACTAACAAGCTTTTTTGATCTAAAAGACCGTATTCATGAAATTAATAGAGCACTTCGTTGGTGGAAAAATTATTCCTGGTTCATCAGATAAAAAGGGTAAAGTCTATAATCCTGCAACTGGAGAACAAGAGTCAGAAGTAAGGCTTGCTTCAAAATCAGACTTAAATCAAGCAGTCGAAGTTGCAAAAAAAGCTTTTGAAACTTGGTCATTAAAACCTCCTCTTCAAAGAGCAAGAGTGATGTTTAAATTTAAAGAATTAATTGAAAAAAACTCGGATGAACTAACAAAATTAATAGTTTCTGAGCACGGTAAAGTTTATGATGATGCCCAAGGTTCGTTAACAAGAGGACTAGAGGTAGTTGAATTTGCTTGTGGAATTCCTCATTTATTAAAAGGTGAGTTTTCAGAAAATGTAGGAACTAATGTTGATAGCTGGTCGATGAGACAGCCGTTAGGAGTTGTAGCTGGAATAACACCTTTTAACTTTCCGGCAATGGTTCCAATGTGGATGTTTCCAATAGCTATAGCATGTGGAAATACATTCATACTCAAGCCTTCGGAAAAAGATCCTTCATGTGCAATCAAATTAGCACAACTACTTACGGAAGCAGGACTTCCAGATGGTGTATTTAACGTTATTAATGGAGATAAAGAGTCAGTTGATGCAATTTTAGAAAACAAAGATGTAAAAGCGGTAAGTTTTGTAGGATCAACACCTATTGCTAAATATATTTATGAAAATTCAGCTAAAAATGAAAAAAGAGTTCAGGCACTAGGTGGAGCTAAAAACCATTTAGTAGTTATGCCTGACTGTGATTTAGATGGAGCTGTAAATGGATTAATGGGTGCAGCATATGGTTCTGCTGGCGAAAGATGTATGGCTCAATCTGTTGCGGTGGCTGTAGGTGATATAGGTGATGAATTAGTCTCGAGATTATCAAAAAAAGCAGAAGCTTTAAAAGTTGGTCCGGGCATGGATAAAACTTCAGAAATGGGACCTCTAGTTACTAAGGAGCATTTAACAAAAGTTAAAAGCTATGTTGATCTTGGTATTGAAGAGGGAGCAAAACTAGTTGTAGATGGAAGAAACCTAAAGCTTCAAGGATATGAAAATGGTTTCTATATTGGCGGTTGTTTGTTTGATCATGTTTCAAAAGACATGAGAGTTTATAAAGAAGAAATATTTGGTCCAGTACTATCAGTTATTAGAGTAAAAACTTTTGAAGATGCAGCTAAATTAATTAATGATCATGAGTATGGAAACGGAGTGAGTATTTATACTAGAGATGGAGATGCAGCCAGAACTTTTGCAAGTAAAATTCAAGTAGGTATGGTTGGTATTAATGTTCCTATCCCTGTTCCAATGGCGTTTCATAGTTTTGGAGGATGGAAAAGATCTTTATTTGGAGATAGTGCAATGCACGGTATGGAAGGAATAAAATTTTATACAAAATTAAAAACAGTAACATCAAGATGGCCATCAGGTATTCGTTCAAACGCGGAATTTGTAATGCCAACAATGAAATAAGGAAAAAAAATGACTAAAATATCATTAATTGGCGCAGGTCAAATAGGCGGAACGTTAGCACACCTAATTGGAACAAAAGAGTTGGTAGATGAAGTAGTTTTGTTTGATGTCGCAAGCGGAATAGCAAAAGGAAAAGCGCTTGATATAGCACAATCTTCATCGGTTGATGGTTTTAATGTAAAATTTTCAGGCACAGATGATTATAAAGATATTAAAGACTCTGATGTAATAATTATTACCGCTGGCGTACCAAGAAAACCAGGTATGAGCAGAGATGACTTATTAGGGATTAATTTAAAAATTATTAAACAAGTGGCAGAAGGAATTAAACAAAATGCTCCTAACGCCTTTGTTATATGTATTACCAATCCTTTGGATGTCATGGTTATGGCATTTCAAAAATTTTCAGGCTTACCAGCCAACAAGGTTGTTGGAATGGCAGGAATTTTAGATAGTTCAAGATTTAAACTATTTTTATCCGAAGAGTTAAGTGTTCCTGTAAAAGAAATAGATGCAATGGTAATGGGAGGTCATGGAGACACCATGGTTCCAATGCCTAGATTTACAAAAGTTTCAGGAAAACCTTTACTTGATTTAGTAAAAGAAGGAAAAATTTCTCAAGAAAGGTTGGAGGAAATAAATCAAAGAACAAGAGATGGTGGTGCTGAGATAGTGAAATTTCTTGAAAAAGGATCAGCATTTTATGCCCCTGCAGCATCAGGAGTTCAGATGGCAGAAGCATACTTAAAAGATGAAAAAAAATTACTACCGTGTGCTATTCAATTAAATGGAGAATATGGCGTAAACAATGTTTATGCGGGTGTTCCAGTAACTATTGGAAAAGATGGAGTGGAAAAAATTGAGCAAGTTGATTTAGATGATAAAGAAAAAAAAGAATTTATACATTCTATTGATGCGGTTAAAGCTCTATGGGAAGCAGCATCTAAAATAGATCCTGATCTTTCTAAGTAATAATGAATATTCACGAACACCAAGCAAAACAAATCTTAAAGAAATATGGTGCAACTGTACCAGAGGGTGTCTTTGCACTTTCTGTTGATGAATTAGTAGAGAAAGCAAAATCATTAAATACAAAAAAATATGTTTTAAAAGCTCAAATCCATGCAGGTGGAAGAGGTAAAGCAGGTGGAGTAAAAATTTTAGATACTATTGAAGAGTTAAGTGATGCAGCAAAAGAGCTGATGGGAAAAACTCTGGTAACACATCAAACAGGTCCTGAGGGTAGAGAAGTAAAAAGATTGTACGTTGAAGAGTCATCAAATATAGACAAAGAGTTTTATCTATCTTGTTTGGTTGATAGAGCTAGTTCTAAAATAGCTTTTATATCTAGTGACCAAGGTGGTATGGATATTGAAGAAGTAGCAAGTAATTCACCTGAAAAAATTATAACAACTAAAGTTGATATAAATAATGAAATTTCAGATAAAGAATGTGAGGAGATAGTCAAAATCTTTAATTTAAACGATAGTGCAAAAAAACAAGCAATTTCACTAATAAAATCAATTTATCAAATGTTTATAAATACCGATGCAAACATGGTTGAAGTAAATCCACTAATTTTAACCAAAGAAGAAAAAATAATTTGCTTAGATGCAAAAGTAAATTTTGATTCTAATGCTTTATTTAGACATCCTGAAATTGTTGAATTAAGAGATTTAAATGAGGAAGATCCAACAGAAATAGAAGCAAGCAAACATGATTTAGCTTACATTAAATTAGATGGAAGTATTGGTTGTATGGTTAATGGGGCAGGACTCGCTATGGCAACTATGGACATAATTAAATTATATGGAAAAGAACCAGCTAATTTTTTAGATGTAGGTGGTGGTGCCTCAAAAGAAAAAGTTTCTGCAGCTTTAAAGATAATTTTATCTGACAAAAATGTTAAAGGAATTTTAGTTAATATTTTTGGGGGAATAATGAGATGTGATGTACTTGCTCAAGGGGTAGTCGATGCTGCTAAAGAAATAAATATTAGTGTCCCATTAGTTGTTCGACTTGCAGGAACAAATTTTAAAGAAGGAAAAGAAATATTAGATAATTCAGGACTGAAATTGATATCTGCTGAAAATTTAGATGATGCAGCTAAAAAGATTGTAGAGGCAATAAAATAATATGTCTGTTTTAGTGAATAAAAATACAAAAGTAATTTGCCAAGGTTTCACAGGTGCACATGGTACCTTTCATTCTGAGCAAGCAATCAAATATGGAACTAATTTAGTTGGAGGAGTAACTCCTAAAAAAGGTGGTCAAAAGCATTTAGATAGACCTGTTTTTAATAGTGTTATTGAAGCAAAGAATAATGTTGGTGCGGACGCATCAATGATTTATGTGCCTGCTAAATTTGCTGCTGCAGCTATTATAGAGGCAATAGATGCATCTGTTGAATTAATTGTTTGCATTACTGAGGGTATTCCAGTTCAGGATATGCTTAAAGTTAGACAAAAATTAAATGGTTCTAAAAGTAGATTGATTGGACCAAATTGCCCAGGAATAATTACACCAGATGAATGCAAAATTGGAATCATGCCAGGAAATATTCACAAAAGAGGGTCAGTTGGAATTGTATCTAGATCAGGAACTCTGACTTACGAAGCAGTTGCACAAACGACCGAGAATGGTTTGGGCCAATCAACTTGTATTGGTATTGGAGGCGACCCAATTAATGGAACAAACTTTATTGATTGTTTAGATTTGTTTTTAAATGATGAAGAAACAGAGTCTATTTTAATGATAGGAGAAATTGGGGGCACAGCAGAGGAAGAAGCTGCAGAATTTGTAAAAAATCATAAAATTAAAAAACCAATTGTTGGTTTTATTGCTGGAATTACAGCTCCACCAGGACGTAGAATGGGTCATGCAGGAGCTATTATCTCAGGAGGAAAAGGTGGTGCTGAGGATAAAATTAAGAAAATGGAAGAATCTGGCATTACAGTAGCAAAATCACCCTCAATAATCGGAAAAACTTTATTTAATAAATTGTCAAATTGAAAAATAATATTAGAGGATTATATTAAATAAATAGATGTCAGCACCAAAAAATCTCGAATATGAAAAAACATCATTTTTAAATAAATCTAATAGTGCATTTATTGAGCGGATGTATCTTAAGTTTGTGAACAAAGATGAAGATTTACCAAATAGTTGGAAAGATTATTTTGAGGGTATTGGAGATGAATTAAATATTATTGCAAAAGAAATTAATGGTCCTTCTTGGGGTCCTAAAAAAAATAAAATAGATATTGATGAGCTTCAGAAAAAAATTGATCAAGAAGACCATAACTCCAATGGTGCCGCTTCTAATGTCGGTGATACGAATGTAAATTCATCTGGATCAAACGAAGATTCAATAAAAGCTGTTTCTATGATAAGATCTTATAGGCAAAGAGGTCATCTTATAGCTAAATTAGATCCATTAGAATTAATTAAATCAGACTATTTAGATGAACTTCATCCGGAGTCATTTGGTTTTAAAAAATCTGATCATAAAAAAAATATTTATTTAGGTGGTATAATAAATAAACAAAATTCAAATATAAAAGAAATTTTAGAATTTTTAAAAAAAACTTATTGTGGACCAGTTGGGTATGAATATATGCATATTTCAAATCCTACAGAGAGAAAGTGGTTTAGGGATAGAATTGAAAAATCAGAGGATAATTTAAGTTTTACTAAAAATGGTAAGGAAGCTATTTTAAATAAATTAATTCAAGCTGAGGGGTTTGAAAAATTTCTTCATACTAAATATGTTGGTACCAAAAGATTTGGATTAGATGGTGGAGAGAGCTTAATACCTGCTTTAGAACAAATTATTAAGATTAGTGGTCAATCACAAGTAAAAGAAGTTAAGATTGGAATGTCTCATAGAGGTAGATTAAATGTTTTAGCCAATGTATTGCAAAAATCATATAAGAGAATATTTAATGAATTCGCTGGAGAATTTGGCACTTCGTCAGATGAAGGTGCGGGTGATGTAAAATATCATTTGGGTGCCTCATCTAATAGAGAGTTTGATGGAAATTCAGTTCATGTAAGTTTAACTGATAACCCTTCACACTTAGAAGCAGTTAATCCAGTTGTGCTTGGTCAAACTAGAGCAAAACAGTATTTTCATAAGGACAAAGAGAGAAACAAAGTAATACCAATTTTAATTCATGGTGATGCTGCTTTTGCAGGCCAAGGTGTTGTAGCTGAATGTTTTGCAATGTCTGGACTGCCTGGACATAATACAGGTGGCACAATTCACATAATAGTTAATAATCAGATAGGATTTACGACTAGCCCAAGATTTGCTAGATCTTCTCCATACCCATCTGATGTGGCAAAGATGGTTGATGCTCCAATAATTCATGCAAATGGAGACGATCCAGAAGCAGTTGTTTATGCGGCCAGAATAGCAACAGAGTTTAGACTAAAATTCAATAGAGATGTAGTTGTAGATCTAATTTGTTATAGAAGGTTTGGTCACAATGAAGGAGATGAACCATCATTTACACAACCTTTGATGTATGAAAAAATTAGATCTCATCCCTCAACAATAAAAGTCTATGGAAAAAGACTTGTAGATGAAAATGTAATTTCAAATGAAAGTTTAGATAATTCAATTAAGACTTTTAAAAACTTGCTTGATGATCAGTTTAAAAATGCAAAAGATTATAAACCAAAAATTGCTTGGTTCGAAGGGACGTGGTCAGCATACAAACCCGAAAAAGGAAAAGACAAAAGAGGAGTAACAGGTGCAGACACTAAAAAACTTTTAGCAATTTCAGAAAAAATAAATTCCTCATCAGAAGAACTAAATTTACATAAGACAATTGTTAAAATATTAAATAATAGAAAAGAAGCTGTTAAAAGCGGATCCAACATAGATTGGTCAACAGCAGAAGCATTAGCATTTGGATCGTTATTAGAAGAAGGTTATCCAGTTAGACTTGTTGGTCAAGATTCTGGAAGAGGAACATTCAGTCAAAGACATTCTGTATTAAGAAATCAAAAAAACAATATTCGTTATGTGCCTCTAAATAATATTTCAAAAAACCAAAAACAATTCGAGGTAGTGGATAGCTTTTTATCTGAACTAGCTGTTTTAGGATTTGAGTATGGCTATAGTTTAGTAGAACCAAATACCCTTACACTTTGGGAAGCACAATTTGGAGATTTTGCTAATGGTGCTCAAGTTGTAATTGACCAATTTATCGCATCAGGAGAAAGAAAATGGAGAAGAGCTTCTGGAATAGTAATGTTATTGCCTCATGGTTATGAAGGACAAGGACCAGAACATTCTTCAGCTAGATTGGAAAGATTTTTACAGATGTGTTCAAATGATAATATGCAAGTAATGAATTGCACAACACCCGCAAACTATTTTCATGCTCTTAGAAGACAAATGCGTAGAGACTTTAGAAAACCATTAATAATGATGACACCAAAATCTTTACTTAGAAATAAATATTGTGTTTCTAATCTAGAAGATTTTAGTCAATCAAATTCTTTTCATAGAATACTTTGGGATCACGCAGTTGATCCACAGACTAAAGGATTTATTAAATTGAAGGAAAGCTCAAAGATTAAAAAAGTAATAATGTGCTCAGGTAAAGTTTATTTTGACTTATTAGACGCAAGAGAGAAATTAAAAAAAGATGATGTGATTTTATTCAGAATAGAACAACTTTATCCATTTCCTGCAAAAACTCTTGTTAAAGAACTTAAACCATATGCAAAAAATGCTAAATTTTTTTGGTGCCAGGAAGAACCTAAAAATATGGGTGCTTGGTTTTCAGTTAGAGATTATATCCAATGGACATTGGATACTATTAAGGCTAATAATAATGAAATTTCTTATATAGGAAGAAGCCCCGATGCATCCCCAGCAACAGGATATGCAAAAAGGCATAATTCTCAACAACAAGAAATAATTGATAAGGTTTTTGAATAATTATAGATGAGTGAAAAAATTGTAGTTCCTGTTCTTGGCGAAAGTATTACTGAGGCAACAGTTGCAAAATGGCTAAAAAATGCTGGCGATGCTGTTGAAGCAGATGAACCAATTGTAGAACTTGAAACTGATAAAGTAAATTTAGAAGTACCATCACCAGTAACTGGTGTTTTAACTGAAATTAATTCTAAAGACGGTGCTGTTGTGGAAGTTGGAGCTCTTCTAGGATCAGTCTCAGAAAATGGATCAGCAGGATCAGCTAAAAAAGAAGAAATTAAAAAGGTAGAACCCACTCAAAAAGAGGATAACGTAATAAAATTGGAGCCATCTAAAAAAGAACCAAAAATTTTTGAGGAAAAAATAGAGGAAAAAGCTGAGGATGAGCCATTAGTTTTAACTGATGAGGTCGTAGAAGAAGAAAGTCCAAAAGCCAAAATAAAAAAATCAGAACCTAAAACAAATACAGAAAGTCAAACACTTTCACCAGCTGTTAGAAAAATTGTTGTAGAAAACAAAATAGATATTAATTCAGTTCAAGGCTCAGGAAAAGATGGAAGGGTTTTAAAAGGTGACTTAATAAGTTTAATGGGAGTTAATCCACAACCTTCAGAAAGAAAAGTTCAGTATGGTCAAGAAGAAAGAATTAAAATGACCAGACTAAGACAAACAATAGCCAAGAGACTAAAACAAGCGCAAGAAAATGCAGCTTTGTTAACTACCTTTAATGAAGTTGATATGACTAATATTATGGAAATGAGAAAAGATAATCAGCAAGATTTTCAAAATCGTTATGGAATAAAATTGGGATTTATGTCATTTTTTGTTAAAGCATGTGTGGTTGCGTTGAAAAATTTCCCAGCAGTCAATGCTGAAATTGATGGTGATGAAATAATCTATAAAAATTATTACAATTTAAGTTTTGCTGTCGGAACTGAAAAAGGTTTAGTTGTACCTGTGTTAAGAGATGCTGATGAATTGTCATTTGCTGATATAGAAAAAAATATTAAAGATATTTCAGAAAAAGCAAGAGATGGAAAATTGACTATTGAAGATCTTCAAGGAGGAACTTTTACAATTAGTAATGGGGGTGTATATGGATCAATGTTATCAACTCCAATTCTAAATCTTCCTCAATCAGGTGTACTTGGAATGCATAATATTGTTGAAAGACCAGTTGTTGTTGATGGAGAAATTAAAATTAGACCAATAATGTATTTAGCTTTGTCATATGATCATAGAATAATTGATGGCAAAGAGTCAGTTTCGTTTTTAAAAATGGTTAAGGAAAATTTAGAAGACCCTAGAAGGTTGTTTTTGGATATTTAAATGTCGGAAAAATTTCAAGCAGTAGTAATCGGAGGTGGTCCTGGTGGTTATGTTTGCGCTATAAGGCTCGCTCAACTTGGACTTAAAACAGCATGTATAGAATCAAGAGGATCACTTGGGGGAACGTGTTTAAATGTTGGGTGTATTCCGTCAAAAAGCCTATTAAATTTATCTGAAGAGTTTCATAAAGTTCAAAATTTATCTAGTAAAGGAATTGAAGTTGGAGAAGTTAAGCTAAATCTAGAAAAAATGATGAAAAGTAAAGATAAAGCGGTAACTATACTTACTAAGGGTGTCGAGTTTTTACTAAAAAAAAATAAGGTCACTTATTATAAAGGAACTGGAAGTTTTAAATCAAAAAATGAAATCATAGTTAAAGACGATCAAAATAAAGAGACTATTATAAAAGCCGAAAAAACAGTGATAGCAACAGGTTCTGTGCCAGTGTCCTTGCCAGGAATAGAAATTGATGAGAAAGTTATTGTATCTTCAACAGGTGCGTTAAAATTAGATAAAGTTCCAAAAAAAATGGTTATTGTTGGTGGCGGTTACATTGGGTTAGAGATGGGATCAGTTTGGTCAAGATTAGGAGCTGAAGTTCAAGTAGTAGAGTTTTTAGATCATATTACTCCAGGTATGGATAAAGAAATTTCCTCAGAATTTATGAAGATTTTAAAAAAACAAGGCATCAAATTTAATATGCAAAATAAAGTTGAAGCTATCCAAAATAATAAAACGGGTGCAATCGTATCAACAGTTGATAAAGATGGAAATAAAAATAATTTTGATTGTGATGTAGTTCTTATTTCTGTTGGACGAAAAGCAAACACTAATGGTTTAAATTTAGAAGCTGTTGGGGTTGAATTAGATGAAAGAAAAAGAGTTAAAACAGACAATATGTTTAAAACAAACGTTGATAACATCTATGCGATAGGTGACGTTATTAGTGGACCAATGCTTGCACATAAAGCAGAAGATGAAGGAATTGCAGTTGCAGAAAATATTGCAGGTCAATCAGGTCATGTTAATTATGATACAATTCCTGGCGTTGTTTATACAACACCTGAAGTTGCATCAATTGGTAAGACAGAAGAGCAATTAAAAGAATTAAATACAAAATATAAAATTGGTAAGTTTTCATTCATGGCAAACTCTAGAGCAAAAGCAATAGATGATGCAGAAGGGTTTGTTAAAATTTTAGCAGATAAAACTACAGACAAAGTTTTAGGTGCACACATTATTGGCCCTCATGCTGGTGAATTAATTGCAGAAATAGGTATTGCTATGGAATTTGGTGCAAGCTCGGAGGATATTGCAAGAACATGTCACGCTCACCCAACATTTTCAGAAGCTGTTAAAGAAGCAGCATTATCAGTAGATAAAAGAGCAATACACTCTTAATAAATTTTCATATTATTAAGATATGAAAGTACCGATACTTTTACCAAATATCTTTAACCATCCTTTTACTTACGAAAGTGATATTAATTTAAAAGTAGGAGATTATGTAGTTGTACCTTTTGGTAAATCTAAAATCACAGGAGTAGTTTGGGATGAATTTGAAAAAAAAAATAATAGAAATTTTAAGATAAAGAGTGTTTTAAAAAAATTAGACGTTTCTCCATTAAAAAAAACAACTATCAAATTTCTTAACTGGTTTTCAGAATACAATATAATTCCTAAAGGAATGGCTTTAAAACTAGTTTTATTAAGTAGTAATGCTGTAGAAAAATTTCAACAAGATGCTTACAAAATTTTTGACACAAGTATCAAAAAAAATTCAATAAAGCTTTCTGAAGAACAAAAAAAATCCCTTAGAAAAATGAATGTTTCTAATCAAAAATTTAGGGTTCATGTTCTTCAAGGAACAACAGGCTCAGGAAAAACCATGGTATATTTTGAAGCCCTTAAAGACATTATAAAAAAAGGTTTTCAAGGCTTAATTTTATTACCTGAGATTGGCTTAACAGGTCAATTTGAAAAAAAATTTATAGAATTCTTTGGTTTTACCCCAGCAGTTTGGCATTCTGGTATTACAAAAAAAAAAAAAAATTATTTGGAGTGGAATTACAAACGGGGAAATAAAAGTTGTCATTGGAGCTAGATCATCATTATTTTTACCTTTTAAAAAACTAGGTTTAATTATTGTTGATGAAGAGCATGACCAATCTTACAAACAAGATGAAGGAGTTACCTATAATGCAAGAGACATGGCTATTTCAAGAGCGTCATTTGAAAATATTCCTATCAACTTAATTACAGCTGTTCCATCAATCGAAACTTATGAAAATATTAAAAAAGGTAAATATAGTATTTCTAAATTAGAAAAACGTTACCAAGACGCATCATTACCAAACTATGAAATAATCAATCTTAATGAAACAAAATTAGAAAAACAATCTTGGCTTTCAAAAAAAATAATTGAGAAAGTAAATTTTCATCTTGATAAAAATGACCAAGTATTATTTTTTTTAAATAGAAGAGGTTTTTCTCCACATGTACTTTGTAATAAATGTTTTAATAGTTATTCGTGTCCAAATTGTTCAATTAATTTAGTTTATCATAAAAATAAAAATAATTTATTGTGCCATTATTGTGGTTTTAAATCTTCTTTGAAAAGAACTTGTGTAAAAGATGGTGACTGTGAGTTTATTTTTAGTGGTCCTGGTGTGGAAAGAATATCTGAAGAGGTTAAAAAAAACTTTCCATCAAAAAAAATAGAAATTTTTTCTAGTGATACTATGAATAAAAAAGATTCTAGTGATAAATTAGAAAAAATAATTAATAATGAAGTTCAAATTTTAGTCGGAACACAGCTGATCTCTAAAGGTTTTCATTTTCCAAGCCTTAATTGTATTGTAGTAGTTGATATTGATCTTTCATCTCAAGGACATGATCTGAGAGGAGCTGAAAAAAATTTACAGTTGTACCATCAGCTCTCTGGCCGAGCAGGAAGAACAGGTAAACCTGCTACCGTGTATTTTCAAACTTATAATACTAATACTAAAATGATTTCAGATTTAACAAATAGTAATCCCGACATCTTTCTTGATAGAGAACTAGATATTAGAAGACAAAATAGGCTTCCACCATTTCAAAGATTTATTTCGTTAATCCTAACAGGAGACAATGAAATAAAATTAGAAAAAGAAGCTTTTTATTTTAAAAACTTTATAGAAAAAAAAATTAATGGAAGAGTTTTGGGGCCAGTAAGTGCACCTATTTTTAGACTAAAAAAGAAATTTAGAATAAGAATGTTAATTAGAGGTTCAAAATCTCTAAAATTACAGAATTCAATTGCTAAAATTATCCCAAATTACAAATTTTCATCAGGAATAAAACTTTCAGTTGATGTTGATCCAATAAACTTCAATTAACCCTTAAAAAAAGGACTTTTAAACGAATGTGTTACTTGAAGACGTTATAGTCATATGCTAATTAGAGCGTGATTTTAAAATAATCTTCAACATAACAAAGGTACCAAGTTGAGTAAAAATAAGGGATTTTCAATAACTTCAGCTGAAAGATATTCTTTAGCCTTGTATGAGCTTGCGGGTGATAGCAATGTTCTTTCTCAAGTAGAAGATCAGTCCTCATCAATCTTAAACTTGATTTCATCAAGTGAAGATTTTTTAGATCTAATTAAAGATCCAACTATTAGCCAAGAAGATCTTTTAAAAGTTATAGATAAAATTTCTAATGATAACAAATTTGAAAGTTTATTAAAAAATTTCTTAAGTTTTTTAATTACTAAAAGGCGTTTTTTTTATGTAGAGCAAATTTTAAAGAGCTTTATTGAAACGTGTTCTCAAAAAAGAGGAGAATTAAAAGCAGAATTAAAATCTGCAAAAGAATTATCTGGTGACGAAATATCAAAAATTACAGATGAGCTTACTAAAAATTTTAGCTCAAAAATAAAATTAAACTACAAACATGACGAAAGTTTAATAGGAGGTTTAATAGTGCAGGTTGAAAGCACTATGGTTGACACCTCAATTAAAAATAAATTACAACAAATCGAAAACAGAATGATAGAGGCATAAATGGAAATAAATCCTTCAGAAGTAACAAAGATATTAAAAGAACAAATTAAAAATTTTGGTGATAAAGCAGAAGTAACTGAGGTAGGGCAAGTATTATCAGTAGGAGATGGTATTGCTAGAATTTATGGTCTTGATAACGTTCAAGCTGGAGAGATGGTTGAGTTTGCAGATGGCTCTAAAGGTATGGCTTTAAACTTAGAGAGTGAAAATGTTGGGGTTGTAATTTTTGGAGATGATAGAAATATTAAAGAAGGTGATACAGTAAAAAGAACTGGAAAGATTGTTGATACTCCAGTGGGAAAAGAATTATTAGGTAGAGTTGTTGATGGGTTAGGAAATCCAATTGATGGCAAAGGACCTTTAGATAAAAGTGTTAAAAAAAGTAGAGTTGAAGTAAAAGCTCCAGGAATAATTCCCAGACAGTCAGTTAGTGAGCCTATGCAAACAGGTCTTAAATCTATTGATAGTCTAGTTCCAGTTGGAAGAGGTCAGCGTGAATTAATTATTGGTGACAGACAAACAGGTAAAACTGCAGTTGCAATTGATGCTATCATTAACCAAAAGAAAATTAACGAAACTGGTGATGAGAAACAAAAACTTTATTGTATTTATGTTGCTATTGGTCAAAAAAGATCAACTGTAAGACAAATTCAAAAAACATTGGAAGAAGCTGGAGCAATGGAATACACAACAATCGTTGCTGCAACAGCATCTGACTCAGCACCACTCCAGTTTTTAGCACCTTACACAGGTTGCACAATGGGAGAATATTTCAGAGATAATGGAATGCACGGATTAATTATTTATGATGATTTGTCTAAGCAAGCGGTAGCTTATAGACAAATGTCTCTATTGTTAAGAAGACCTCCAGGACGTGAAGCTTACCCTGGTGATGTATTCTATCTACATAGTAGATTATTAGAAAGAGCAGCAAAATTAAGTGATGAGCATGGTGGGGGTTCTTTAACAGCACTTCCAATTATTGAAACACAAGGTGGTGACGTATCAGCGTTTATTCCCACTAACGTAATTTCAATTACTGATGGTCAAATTTTCTTGGAAACTGAACTTTTTAACCAAGGGATCAGACCTGCTATTAACGTAGGACTATCAGTTTCTAGAGTTGGTTCTTCAGCACAAACTAAAGCCATGAAAAAAGTTTCTGGATCTATGAAATTAGAATTAGCACAGTACAGAGAGATGGCTGCTTTTGCTCAATTTGGTTCAGACTTAGATGCATCAACACAGCAACTTTTAAATAGAGGCTCAAAATTAACTGAACTTCTTAAACAAAAACAATATTCACCAATGACAGTAGCTGAACAAGTTATTTCCGTCTTCTGTGGAGTAAAGGGATATTTGGATGATATTGAATTAAAAGATATTGCTGAATTTGAAAATAAAATCATTGAAAAATGTAAGTCTGACAAACCTGAAATAATTGATTCAATTCAAAGCTCAGGTAAACTTGAAGATGATAAAGAAAAATTACTAATTGAAGTAATAACTCAATTAAAGGAAAACTTTAAATCTTAATTTATTATGGCAAGTTTAGACGACCTTAAAAAAAGAATAGCTAGTGTAAAGTCTACACAGAAGATTACAAAAGCTATGAAGATGGTAGCGGCAGCAAAACTTAGAAGAGCCCAAGAGAGTGCTGAGAAGGGAAGACCTTATTCAGAAAAAATGAATAATATAATCCTAAATCTTTCTAGTGGGATTTCTGACAAAGAAAATGCTCCAAAATTATTATCTGGATCAGGTAATGATAAAGTTCATTTATGTGTTGTGATGACTTCTGATAGAGGTTTGTGTGGAGGTTTTAATTCAAATATAATTAAAAAAGCTAAGAGCTATTTTGCAAAACTTGTAGAAGAAGGAAAAGATTTAAAGATCATTACTGTAGGTTCTAAAGGTAACGACCAACTTAAAAGAGCTTATGGTGACAAGATAATTGCGAATATTTCATTTAAAGAGTCTAAAAATGCTAATTACTTTGATGCTGAAAAAGTTGGTAAAATGGTAATTGAAAAATTTGGAGCTGAAGAGTTTGATGTTTGTACTATTTTTTATAACCAATTTAAAAATGTAATTACTCAAATTCCTCAAGCACAACAAATAATTCCTTTAAATGTTGAAAATTCAGAGGATGATAAGTCTGAAGATAGTTACGAGTTTGAACCAGATGAAGATGAGATTTTAAGCAATTTATTGCCAAAAAATATTTCAACACAAATATTTAAGGCAATGTTAGAGAATTCAGCTAGTGAACAGGGCTCAAGAATGAGTGCAATGGATAATGCAACCCGAAACGCAGGTGAAATGGTTGACAAGCTTACTATTGAGTATAATAGAAGTCGTCAGGCAGCAATTACTAAAGAACTAATAGAAATCATATCAGGAGCAGAGAGTTTATAATTATGAGCAAAGGAAAAATCGTGCAGATCATTGGAGCAGTAGTAGACGTAAAATTTGATGAAGATCTTCCAGAGATTTTATCAGCATTAGAGTGTAAAAATGGAGACAATAGACTAGTTTTAGAGGTTGCTCAACATTTAGGAGAATCTACTGTTAGAACAATTGCAATGGACGCTACCGAAGGATTAAAGAGAGGTGATGAGGTCATAAACACTAAAGCGCCTATCCAAGTTCCCGTTGGACCAGAAACCTTAGGAAGAATTATAAACGTTATTGGTGAACCTATCGATGAAAAAGGTGAAGTCAAAACAAAAGAAAAGTGGCCGATCCACAGAGCAGCTCCTGAATTTAGTGATCAGTCAACAGAAACAGAAATATTAGTTACAGGAATTAAGGTAGTTGATTTATTAGCACCATATGCAAAAGGTGGAAAAATTGGTCTATTCGGTGGAGCTGGAGTTGGAAAAACAGTTTTGATTATGGAATTAATTAACAACGTTGCAAAAGCACATGGTGGTTTCTCAGTTTTTGCTGGTGTTGGAGAAAGAACAAGAGAAGGAAACGATTTATATCACGAGATGATAGACTCAGGTGTAATCAAGAAAGATGGAGCTGGATCTAAAGCTGCATTAGTTTATGGACAAATGAATGAACCTCCAGGAGCTAGAGCTAGAGTTGCTCTTACAGGATTAACTGTAGCTGAGTATTTTAGAGATCAAGAAGGTCAAGACGTTCTTTTCTTCGTAGATAATATTTTCAGATTTACTCAAGCAGGTTCTGAGGTATCAGCTCTATTGGGAAGAATACCATCAGCTGTTGGTTATCAGCCTACACTTGCAACTGACATGGGTAACCTTCAAGAAAGAATTACTACTACTAATAAAGGATCAATTACATCAGTACAGGCTATTTATGTACCTGCGGATGATTTAACTGACCCTGCACCAGCAACGTCATTTGCTCACTTGGATGCTACTACCGTTCTTTCAAGACAAATTGCAGAAATAGGTATTTATCCTGCAGTTGACCCACTTGATTCTACTTCAAGAATTTTGGACCCTAGAATTGTTGGTGATGAACACTATAGAGTTGCTAGAGAAGTTCAAAAAATCTTACAAACATATAAATCTTTACAAGATATCATAGCTATTTTGGGTATGGATGAATTATCTGAGGAAGATAAGTTGGTTGTAGCCAGAGCAAGAAAAATCCAGAGATTTTTATCTCAGCCGTTCTTTGTTGCAGAAGTATTTACTGGATCTCCAGGTAAATTAGTTGATTTAGATTCAACAATAAAAGGTTTTGCTGCAATTTGTAAAGGTGACTATGATCATCTTCCAGAAGCAGCTTTTTATATGGTTGGAACTATAGAAGAGGCAATAGAAAAAGCTGAAAAAATGGTTAAGGAAGCTGCCGCTTAATGAGTGAAGAGTTTAAGGTTGAAATAGTAAATCCAGAAAAATCTTTTCTAGTTAAGGAAGATGTATCTGAAGTTGTTGTACCTGCTTTTGAAGGAGAGATGGGAATACTCAAAGATCATATTTCAATCATTTCATTTTTAAAACCAGGAATTATTAAAATTTTATCAAAATCTGGGGATGAAAATTACTATGTTGAAGATGGTATTGCTGAATTTAAAAATAACAATTTATCAATACTTACTAGCTCAATATTTAATCTCACAGATTTAGATAAGTCTAAACAACAAGATTTACTTAAAATAGCGGAAGAAGAAGCTAGCAACCCTGAAATAAATGACCAATCTAAATATTTGGTTGATCAAAAAATTGAAGTACTAAGATCTCTTAATTGATAATCTTTTTAATTTTTTCTTTAAGTTCTTTATAAACGTGTAGTTTAAAATCTACTACAAATTCTGTAATTTGATCAAGATCGACCCATTTCCAATCTAAAAATTCTGGATTTTTAGTTTTGATATTAATTTCTTCTTCTTCTCCAGTAAATTTCATTAAAAACCATTTTTGTTTTTGACCCTTGTATTTACCTTTCCAAATTATTCCTAATAATCGATCAGGAAGTTCGTAAGTGATTGTACCATCTAGTTCTTTGATTAATTCAACACTTTTAATACTAGTTTCTTCCTCTAGTTCTCTAAAAGCAGCTTTTAAAAAGTCTTCACCTTCATCAACACCCCCTTGAGGCATTTGCCAAAAATTTTTGGCATTATCTATTCTTCTTGCAACAAAAACTTTATTATCATTATTTAACACAACAATTCCTACCCCTGTTCTTAGCGGTAGTTCGCTAAAGTTTTTTTTCATTTTATCCGTTGAGTAATTTTATTGCGTAATTTAATTGATTATCAGTCTCAGTTTTTATTCTAAAATCATCACCTTCTTCATCAACTTCAATATCAGGTCTTACACCAACTTCAGATATAGATTTACCAGATGGAAGATAATATTTGGCCACTGTTAATCTTATAGCTCCTTTATTTTTTAAGGGAATTATCGATTGTACGGACCCTTTACCATAACTGCTTTCCCCAATTATTATGGCTCTCTTATGATCTTTAAGAGCGCCAGCAACAATTTCAGATGCAGATGCTGAGCCGTAATTGATTAATACTAATAATGTTTTACCATCAGTTATATCGCCTTTTCTTGCAAACCATTTTCTATTTTCAGATTTTTTTCTGCTTTTTGTTGAGACTATTTCACCATTCTCAAGAAAAAAGTCAGCAATTTTTATTGCTTGAGATAATAAGCCGCCAGGGTTATTCCGTAAATCTAAAATAAATGCGTTTAAATTTTCGTTTTTTTTTAGTTTTTCAATTTTTTTTTTTATTTGTTGGCTACTATTGTCATTAAACGATGTAAGCCTAATATATCCAATATTATTGTCCAAAAGATCTGATTTAACAGATTGCACTTCAATTATTTCTCTGGTGATATTGAATGTAAGAGCTTTTTTTACTCCTCTTCGCCTAACTGTTAGTTCAATTGAAGAACCAACTGGGCCCCTCATTAGATCAACAGCTTCACTTAAAGATTTTCCTTGTACCTGAGTATTGTTAATTTTTACAATATAATCACCAGCTTTAATTCCTACTTTTGATGCTGGTGTATCATCTATAGGAGAAATAACTTTTACAACACCTGCTTCCATACTCACTTCAATTCCAAGACCACCAAATTCTCCACTAGTTTCTGTTTGCATTTCTTGAAAAATTTCTGGAGTCATATACGACGAATAAGGATCAAGAGATTGAAGGAGGCCATTGATTGCTGCATCCATACCATCAGATTGATTAGTTTCATCAACATATTCTCTATTTATTTTTTCAAGAACTTCACCGAATAGATCAATTTTTTTATAAATATCTATTTCAGTAGAATTAATTGATTGCGAAATTAAAAAAAAATTAAAAAAAACTATTAAAAAAAATTGAATTTTTTTCATATAATTACCTTTTCTTTTGGAATTAACTCTGACCAAATTTTTTCAAGTTCATAAAACTTTCTTTTTTCAGGGTGAAAAATATGCACAATCAAATCTATCCCATCAACTAGTTTCCATTCACTACTATCTTTACCTTCTATTTTTGAATTTTTTATACCATTATCTTTTAATTTTTCTAAAACTTGTTCTGATAAAGATTGAATATGTCTAGAGGACGTACCGCTTGCAATGATCATATAATCTGCCATTGAACTCTTATCTTTAAGGTCAATAGTTATAATATCTTGCGCTTTATTGAGATCCAGTGTGCTTACAACAACTGATTTAAGATCTGAAATTTTATCCATTAATTGAAATTAGACTATCAAATTCTCCTCAATTGAGAAGATGAAATGTTGACTTTTTTGAATTTAACAAATGTAAGAGTTTTGTTGTTAAGTTTCTTAAATGTCTCTGATTTTAAAGAATTTTTTTTATAACCGTGCCGATCAAATACTGCAATATTACATTTTTCTGTAATTGATTTAGATTTATACCATTTGTGAAAGTTAATCAAATTATCTGCACCCATTATAAAAAAAATTTCTAAATTCTTATTTTTTTTAAGGTAGTTAACTAAATCAATAGTTTTATTAGAGTTTATAATATCCTCATAAAACTTTACTTTGATAAAATCATTTGATCCAATTAACTTTTTACAATCTTTAATTCTTTTTGATATTGGTGTTTTGCTTACAGCTTTTAGTGGATTTTTTTTAGTGACTGCCCAAATAATTTTTTTTAAATCGAATCTTTTTATGGCTTCTTTAGATATTGCTAAGTGACCTTTGTGAGCTGGATCAAACGATCCTCCTAAAATTCCAATTTTAATTTTTCTTTTATTCAAATTATTCTCTTATTTTTCCTTTACTTGAAATCTCATATTTGTATGAAACTAGTTGTTCCAAACCAACAGGACCTCTTGGGGGAAGTGTATTTGTTGATATACCTACTTCACCACCAAAACCAAATTCTCCTCCATCCGCAAACTGAGTTGAAGTATTATGCATTGCGATAGAACTTTTTACATTTTTTAGAAATTTCATAGCTGTTTTTTTATTTTTAGTGATGATCGAGTCGGTATGCATAGTCCCATATTTATTAATATGATTGATAGCTTCATCAGAGCTTTTGACAACTTTTACTGATACTGTGGCAGCTAAATATTCTGTAGACCAATCTTTTTCTTTAGCTGGATACACTTTGCCTTTGTAATATTTTCTTAAAACATTATCCCCATATATTTTACAATTCTCATCTTCAAGTTTCTTTAAGATTGGATTACAAAATTTTTTAACTATCTTCTCATGAAGCAGAATGGTTTCAGTTGCACCACAAATAGCTGTATTTCTTAATTTTGCATTATAAATGATGTTTGATGTCATATTTAATTCAGCATCTTTATCAACAAACGTATGACAAAGTCCTTCTAAGTGTCCAATAATAGGAACTACCGAAAATTCTTGAACTCTTTTTACTAAGTTTTTTCCTCCTCGAGGAATTATCACATCAATATATTTTTTCATCTTCGAAAGCATTATGTCGACCATTTTTCTATCTTTAGAATCTACAAATTGAATGTAATTCTCATCAACATTATTTTTTCTTAGAGCTTGTCGAAATAACTTAGCCAATATTCTATTGGTGTTTATGGCCTCTGATCCACCTTTTAAAATTACAGCATTACCAGATTTAAAGCACAAACCTGCGACATCAGACGTTACATTGGGTCTACTTTCAAAAATAACACCAATGACCCCAATTGGTATTGTTACTCTTTTAATATTTAATCCATTTGGTCTACTCCATTTTTTTAAAGTAATATTTACAGGATCTTTTAGTTTTGAAATTTTATTAATAGAGTTTTTTATATTTCTTAGTTTTGTCTCATCAATTTTGAGTCTGTTAATTAAGTTTTCTTTAATTCCTTTATTTTGAGCAAATTTAATATCTTTTAAGTTTTCTCTTAAAATTGATTTTTTTTCTTTATCGAGTAATAAAGCATAAAAATTTAAAACTTTGTTTTTGGTACCAATATCAACCTTTTTTTCAGATGCTCTTCTACTTTTAATACCTATCAAATTCATTAATTTACTCATTTTAAACTTCTACCATATCATCTTTATGAATGACTTCTGATTTTGAAACATAACCCAATAATTTTTCTATTTGATTTGAATGATGTCCCATTATTTTAGTTATTTCTTCTGATGTAAACGAGCTTAAACCCCTAGCACATTCTATATTTTTTCTATCAAGAATTTTTATGTGATCTCCTTTATTAAATTTTCCAGTGATTTTTTTTATTCCAGCAGCTAGTAAACTTTTTCCAGATCTTAAAGCTTTTTTTGCACCATCATCGATTATAATAGAACCTTTTGGTGCAATTGAACTTATGATCCATTTTTTTCTAGCATCAAGTTTTGAAACTTTAGAGCTAAACCATGTACAATTATTTTTTTCAGTTATTCTAGAAATAGGATTTAAGTGAAGTCCATTTGCAATAACCATATTACAACCTGCTAATTGACAGACTTTTGCCGCCTCTATTTTGGTTTGCATTCCACCACTACCATATTCATTTACACCCTTAATATTAATTTCTTTCAAATCTTTATTTATATCATTTACTTTTTTTACTAATTTAGCATCTTTGAAAATTTTTGGATTTTTTGTGTAAAGACCATTTACATCTGAAAGAAGAATTAATGTGTCAGCATCAGTAATTTGAGCTACTCTAGATGCCAATCTATCATTATCACCATATTTTATTTCAGTAGTAGCTATAGTGTCATTTTCATTAACAATTGGAATAAACCCAAGGTCAAATAAATTTTCAAAAGTTCTTTTTGCATTTAATGATCTTCTTCTTTCCTCTGTATCTTCTAGAGTAAGCAAAATTTGTGAGATATTTAGTTTATATTTTTTGAATGTTTGAGAAAATAAATTCATCAATTCGATTTGACCAATAGAGGCTATAGCTTGACTTTTATCAAGTTTAATTGTTTTCTTATTTATATTCATTTTCTTACATCCAAGTGCAATCGCACCCGAACTCACAATTACTATTTTCTGATTTTTATCTTTTAATTTTTTGATATCCTTTGCAAAGCTAGATAACCATTCTTTTCTTACTTTTTTGTTATTATCAACTAGAAGGGAAGATCCAATTTTAATTACAATTATTTTAGAGTTTTTAAGATACATATGACAATAGTTTTGCTTTGATTTTAGATACAGAGTCCTTTTCTAAAGTTGTCATGGTCATTATTTCACAATTTTTACCTTTAGAAAAATGATCTATTACATCTTTAGCAGTGTCTTCATCAATTAAGTCAATTTTATTAAGTACCACAAGTTCTTTTTTATCTACTAGTTTTGTACTATAATTTCTTAATTCGTTTTTAACCTGTTCATACGATTCGTTTAAATCTAAATTAGTAATATCTATTAAATGTAATAATGATTTACATCTTTCAATATGCTTTAAAAATTGAATTCCAAGACCCACACCCTCATGAGCTCCCTCTACAAGACCCGGAATATCTGCAATTGTTATTTCCTTATCATCGTAAGAAGCAACTCCAAGATTAGGATTAAGAGTAGTGAACCTATAATTTGCAATTTTTGGGTTTGCATTTGTTATAGCAGCTAACAAGCTTGATTTTCCAGCATTAGGTAATCCAATTATTCCAACATCGGCAATAGTTTTTAATTGAAGCCATATTGTAAATTCTTCACCAATAGCTCCTTTGGTAAATTTTCTGGGTGCTCTGTTAGTTGAACTTTTAAACCTTGTGTTTCCAAGTCCACCTTTGCCACCAATACCAACAATAAACTCTTCTCCTTTTTTATTAAAATCAAATATCAAAGTTTTATTATCTTCTTCAAAAACTTGAGTACCTAAAGGTACTTTTAAAAATAAATCATCACCACCTTTACCTGTACGGTTTTGACCAGCACCATTTTCTCCTCGTTGAGCTTTATGATGTTGTTGATATCTATAATCTATTAATGTGTTAAGATTTTCTTCTGCTTTTAAAATTATTGATCCACCTTTACCGCCATCTCCACCATCAGGACCTCCATACTCAACATACTTTTCTCTTCTGAAGCTTGGTGAACCATCACCACCGTTTCCAGCTTTAATATAAATTTTAACTTGATCTAGGAATTTCATAATACAACATCTATTTAAGTTGTACTATTAATTGGGTTTTACTGAAACCGTTGTTCTATCTGACTTGCCTTTTTTGAATACAACTTTACCTTTTACAACTGAAAAAATTGAGTGATCTTTGCCCATTCCCACGTTTTCACCAGGAAAAATTTTTGTTCCTCTTTGTCTAACAATTATGTTTCCAGGAATTACTACTTCACCACCATACTTCTTAACGCCAAGTCTTCGACCGGCACTATCTCGTCCGTTTCTCGATGATCCACCTGCTTTTTTTGTTGCCATAATCTACCTTGCTTATTTACTTGTTACTTCAGCTTTTGTCTTAACTTCAGCGTCAATTTTTTTAGTTGGTTTAACCATTTTTTCTGCTTCAGATAAAACTTTACCATCTTTAGAAAAAATTTTATTAATTCTAATCATTGTGTGTTGTTGTCTATGACCATTTTTTCTTCTTGAATTTTGTCTTCTTCTTTTTTTGAAGATTAAAATAGTTCTATCTTTACCATTTTCAATTAAATCTGCCTCTACTTTAGCACCCACAACATGTGGGGTACCTATTTCTATAGATTTATTATCACCATATGCAAGAATTTCATTAAATTCTATTTTAGATTCAGGTTTTGAATCTGGTAGTTTTTCAATTTTTAAGATTTCTCCAGCTTTAACTTTGTACTGTTTTCCACCTGTTTTTATTACTGCGTATGACATTGTATGAATTTAAATTTAAGTTACCGCAATATAGTTGTAGCAAGGTTTTAGTCAAGTCGAATTAACTAAAAATTATCCTTTAAATCTCTCAATTTTGAAAAGGATTCAACATTTTTTGCCCTGAGAAATATATTGCATTCTATTTCGTCTTTTAGAGTAGATGGAATTGTGGGTTGGGCTTTTTCATGTTTTTTTGCAATTTCTAATATTTTGTTTTGAAGATTAGTATTTTCAGGATCATGTTTAATGCAAAATTTAGAATTTTGAAGTGTATATTCGTGTCCACAGTAAATTTTAGTATCTGCAGGCAAACTTTTAATTTTGTTTAAAGACTCAAACATTTCTTGATAAGTACCCTCAAAAATTTTTCCACAACCAAGTGAAAATAATGTATCTCCAGTAAAGATTAGTTTTTCATTAAAAAAATGAAAACTAATATGGCCTGTAGTATGACCAGGAATATGAATAATTTTTGCTTCAAAATTATCATTTTTCCAAACTTGATTATTTTCTACTAAAACATTTATTCCAGGAATTCTTTCAGCGTCATCTTTGTACCCAACTACTATTGAATTGTATTTTTTTTTTAACTCTTCATTTCCACCAATATGATCATAATGATGATGTGTATTTAAAATATATTTTAAGTTTATTTTTTTTCTCTCCACCAAATCTATTACTGGTTTAGCTTCACTAGGGTCAATAACACAAGCATTATTATTTTCATCAATAATTAGATAACTATAATTATCTTGTAGGCAGGGAATTATTTCTACAATCATATTATTTTTCTATTAAAAAAATACCCAAATCAGCAAATAAGTTTTTAATACCAAGGTTTGTATTATTGATTAATGAAACATTTTGATCATTTAAAGCCAGTGATTTAAAAATTTTAAAGTTTCTAGATTTTACAAAATGTACAAAATCTTTAATTGTACACATATGTAAATTAGGTGTGTTATACCATTCATCAGGTAGAGCTTTAGTTATTGGCATTGTTCCTTTAGTTAATAAATGTAATCTTACTTTCCAATAACCAAAATTGGGAATGGTAACTATTGCTTTTTTACCAACTCTTAATAATTCACTAATAACCAATTCAGGATTTAAAAATGCTTGTAGCGTTTGACTTAACACAACATAATCAAAAGATTTATCAGGAAATTGTTTTAAATCTTTTTCAGCATTTCCTTCAATAACTGTTAGACCTTTTGCAATACATTCTTGTACTTTATCTTTAGATAATTCTAATCCTCTGATATCAATATTTTTATTATCTTTTAAAAATTTCATTAAAGTACCATCTGCACACCCAACATCTAAAACACGTGTGTCTTTTTCAATTAAATCAGCAATAACTTTAAATTCATTTTTCATAATTAATTATTTGTATATGATTTGTCTAAAAAGTTTTTAAGTGCACTTAAGAATTCTGGAACATCAAGCAAGAATGAGTCATGTCCTTTGTCTGATTCAATTTCGACAAAACCAACATCAGCACCAATAGCATTTAAAGCAATTACAATTTCTTTATTTTCTTGAGTTGGGTAAAGCCAATCTGAAGTAAATGATATTACAAAAAATTTAGCTTTAGTTTCTTTAAAAGCATCAGATAAATTACCATTAAATTGTTTATATAAATCAAAATAATCCATTGCTCTTGTAATATAAAGATAACTGTTAGCATCAAATCTATCTACAAAAACTGATCCTTGATATCTAAGATAGCTTTCAATTTGAAAATCTGCATCAAAACTAAACTTAAGATCTTCTCTTTCTTGTAATTTTCGTCCAAACTTTTCTTGAAGACCTTTTTTTGAAAGATATGTGATATGAGCAGCCATTCTTGCAACAGCCAAACCTTTATTAGGAATTAATTTTTTAGAACTATAATTTCCTTCATTCCAATTATTATCAGCAGCAATTGCCTGTCTACCAAGTTCGTTGAATGCAATATTTTGAGCAGAGTGACTAGACGTACATGCAATTGGTATTACAGTTTTTGCTTTATCTGGAAAATTACTAATAAATTGAAGAACCTGCATACCTCCCATTGAACCACCAGTAATTGAAAAAAGTTTATCTATATTTAAGTGATCAAGCAAATTGTATTGAGCATTAACCATGTCATTAATTGTAATTACTGGAAAATTTGTACCAAAAATTTTTTGTGTATCAGGATCTTTATGACTTGGTCCATATGAACCCAAACATCCACCAATTACATTTGAACATATTACAAAATATTTATTAGTATCAATTGCTTTACCAGGGCCTACTGCATATGACCACCAACCATCTTTATTTGTAATTGGGTTTAAGCCAGTTACAAATTGATCGCCCGTTAGTGCATGAAAAACTAAAATAGCGTTATCTTTTTTTTCATTTAAAGAACCATATGTTTCGTACGCAATTGGAAAATTATTGATAGTTTTTCCACAATCTAGTTTAAGTGGTTTTTTAACAATCAAAGTTTTTAAGTTTTTCTCAGTATTCATAATAAGTGACATTATTTGAATTGAGAGAAAAAAAACAATTTTAGCGGTTTTTTTTAAGCGCTCGCAATTCAGTTAAATCAGCGCATAAATTTTGTACAAGAAGTTATTTATTATGTCAATTTTTTTAAAAAGTGTCTTATTCTGTGTAAAAATTTATAATTTTATCTATAAAGAACTCATAAACTAAAAAAAATGACCACTCCAAAATTTAAAAATTTTAATATTGAAGCATATAAGCCTGGTAAATCGAAAATTAAAAAATTAAAAAAAATAGTAAAATTATCAGCCAATGAGTCAGCTTTAGGAATGAGTCCCAAAGCAATTAAGATAATATCAAATAAAAAATTAAACCTAGAGAGATATCCAGATGGTAAATCTGATATTTTGAGAAAAGAGATATCAAAAAAATACAAATGTAATTCTAATAAAATTATATGTGGAGCAGGATCTGATGAAGTTATTCAAATGATATGTCAGTTATTTTTAAAGCCAAAAGATGAGGTTGTGGTCCCTCAATACAGCTTCTTGATGTATAGAATTTATACGAAAATTGTTGGTGCCAAAGTTATTTTTGCTAAAGAAGTTAAACTTAAAGTTTCAAGTGCTGAAATACTTAAGAAAGTAAATAAAAAAACTAAAATTGTTTTTCTAGCAAACCCAAACAATCCAACAGGAACTTATCTGACAAAAAAAGAAATATTGGAACTTAGAAAAAAATTAAATAAAAATATTTTATTAGTAGTGGATGATGCTTATGCAGAATATATGAAAAATAGAGATTACTCATCAGGATTAGATTTATTTAAAAATAAAGATAATGTTTTTGTACTAAGAACATTTTCTAAAATATTTGGATTAGCCTCATTAAGAGTGGGGTGGGGCCATGGACCAAAAAAAATAATTGATGCTTTAAATGTTATTAAAGCCCCATTTAATGTTAGTCATCTTGCACAATTAGCCGCAACAGAATCACTAAAAGATAAAAAATTTATTGAACGTTCAGTAAGGCATAACTTGTATTTTGCTAAGAAGATCAAGTTTTATCTTGAAAAGTATAATATTTTTTCAAATTCTATCTCTGCAAATTTTTTGTTATTAGATTTTGAAAAATGTAAATTTAGAGCTAAATATTTTTATGAACAATTGAAAAGAAAAGGAATTATTGTAAGATCTACTGAAGAAGGTTATCGCATTAAAAATAAATTGAGATTAACTATTGGGTCTAAAAGTGAAAATTTAGCATTTATGAATGCTGTAAAAAAAATATTAAATTAACATGAAAAAAATTTTAATTATTGGATGTGGTTTGTTGGGATCATCTTTATTGAGACGAATTCAAAAAAAAAAATAGCAAATAAAATTTATATTTATGAAAAATCAAAGTCCTGTATTGCAAAAATTAAAAGATTAAAACTTCCTGGAATAATTGTTAAAAGATTAGAGGAAGGTGTAAAAAAATCAGATTTAATTATTTTATGCACACCAATGAGTGAATATAAAAATCTTATTCTTAAAATGAATAAATTTTTATTAACAAAAACTATTATTACAGATGTTGGTTCATCAAAATTAGAGTCTTCTAAGATTATTAAAAAATTTTTAAGAAAAGATGTATGTTGGACTCAAAGTCATCCAATTGCCGGTTCTGAGGTAAGTGGGCCAGAACATGGTAAGCATGATATATTTGAAAAAAAATGGTGTGTGCTAATAAAAGAAAAAAGTACCAAGAAAAAACATTTATCGATGCTGGGTAATTTTTGGAGGAAAATTGGTTCAAAAGTGGTTGTTATGACACCTGAAAAGCATGATAAAATTTTTTCTATAACTAGTCATCTTCCCCATTTAATTGCGTATAATTTAGTGAAATCAGCACAAGATTTTGAAAAAATACAAAATTTTGATTTGATCAAATATAGTGCGGGTGGTTTAAGAGATTTTTCAAGAATAGCAGCTTCAAATGAAATTATGTGGAGAGATATATTCTTTAATAATAAGCAAAATATCTCAAGAGCTATTGATTTATTTATCAAAAACTTAAATTCTTTTAAAAAAGATATTAATTCTAAAAATAACAAATCAATCTTAAAAAAATTAATCCAAACTAAAAAAGTAAGATCAAAAATTATTAAGTTGAAACAAGATATTAATAAACCTGACTTTGGTAGAAATTAATATTTAATAGAGGATATTTTTTTTACAGTTAGATTTGCTGTTATTTTAATTCGTTCTATTGTCTTTGTGATTGACATAATTAAAACTTTTTTCTCAGGGCCATAGGCATGAATTAATTTTTTAGAATCAATACATATTGCTACATGACCTTTCCAGAAAATAATATCTCCTTTTTTAAATATTTTTCTTTTAGTACTTTTTTTTGTATATTTTATTTGGTCTTTTGTATCTCTAGGGTAAAAGGACATATTATAATAATAAAACAATTGTAATAAAGCTGAGCAGTCTATTCCTTTATATGTTTTACCACCCCATATATATTTAGTTTTTAAAAATAATTTTAATATTTTTACAAAATCTTTTTCTTTGTGATTTATCTTTTTTAAATCACTTTTTTTAAGCCATTTATTATTTTCAAATTCTACAAAATTTTTATTTTTCTTAATTATTGAAACTTTTGATCCAAAAGGCAAAAATTTTTTAGTTATTTTATTTGGCTTACTAAAAATAGTAGCTTTTAAATTGTAAACTTTATGGCTTGGATTATGTTTATTTGAGTAATTTTCATTTTTAATGTAGCCCACATAATTATCAAATGAAGATTTTATTTTGATCCAATTTTTATTTTTTGATAAAATTTTGAATCTTTCTCCATATAAAACTTGAGATGTTACTTCTGAAAGTTTAGAAGATTTTTTATAAATATTTGAAAATTGACTTTTATAAAAAAAATTATTTTTCACGAAGTTTAAGTTTATCCTTAATAAACCATAAGCAGATCAAAGAGGGAATCACCATAATTGCAGTTAAAATAAAGAATGTACCCCAATCTCCATTTAGCCAATCAACCAAAGCTCCAGATGATGAAGCTAGTGTAGTTCTCCCGGCAGTTCCAATTGAAGCAAGTAGTGCATATTGAGTTGCTGTATACGTTCTATCTACTAGTAGCGAAATAAAAGCCACAAAAGCAACTGTCGCAAAAGCTGCAGCTATATCATCAAAAATTACAGCAACCGCAAATAATAATTCTGATTTTCCACTCCATGCTAATGCGGTAAACAGTAAATTAGTTGCAGCCATTAATATTCCTGCAAGAAACATTGCTTTTAAAACTCCAGATCTGATTACAAAAAGTCCACCAAGCAATGTAAAGATAACTGTAGTTATCCATCCCAAAGTTTTTGAGTAAATTGCAATATCTCCCTTCGAAAAACCCATTTCTTTATAAAAGACAATCGACATACGACCTAAAAATGCCTCACCAATCTTAAACAAAAAAACAAAACCTAAAATACCTATTGCAATAGAAAAACCATTTTTTTTAAAAAAACTAACTACAGGTCCCCCAAGAGTTCCACTTATCCAAGCTATAATTTTTGTTATAATGTTCTGTGAACCCAGCTTATTTTGGATTAACTTATCCGTTTCTTCTTGATTAACTTTCCTAGTATTTGAATCTTGTTCATGAATAAACATTAAACCAATGTTCATTAAAATTACTATAATTCCCAAAATTAAAAACGTTGATTGCCAATAATTTACAATTCCTAAATTTTGGAAGTACTCAGCAGTAAATAAAGCTATTACGCCTCCCAATTTATATCCACTCCACCAACCAACAACTGCCATTGCAGCACCAGCAGCCATAGATTTTCCCTCATTTTCATCAATTTGTTCAATTCTTAAAGCATCTACAGTTATGTCTTGTGTGGCTGAAGCTATAGCAATAACTAAACCAACAGTAATTAGTAGTGCTAAATTTTCAGTTGGATTTATAAAACTCCAAACAATTAAACAAACTAAAATTGCAACTTGCATTAATAATATCCAACTTCTTCTGTGGCCAAGTTTTTTAGTTAGATATGGAATCCGTAGCCTATCTATTAGAGGTGCCCATAAATAGTTAAAAGCATAAACACCAAATATTAATCCTGCCCAACCTATTGTTGATCTACTTAAACCCTCTTCTTTAAGCCATAAACTTAAACTACTTCCTATTAAAACCCATGGAAAGCCAGAGATAGCTCCAAGCAATAATATTCTAAACATTCTTCTGTCTAGATAAACTGAAAAAGTTTCTGATAAAGATTGTTTTTTTATTTCAAGCATTTTTAGTTTCTCCAAAATGATGGTAGGAATAATACTAATATTGCAAAGAGTTCTAGTCTACCTAAAATCATTCCAATAGTTAAGACCCATTTAGAAATATCAGGTAAAGATGAAAAATCTCCATTAGGACCAATTATGGGACCTAATCCTGGCCCAACATTTGAAATTGAAGTAGCTGCTCCAGATATTGCAGTGATAAAATCAAGACCTGTCAAAGATAACAATGCAGTTAGTATAAAAAATATTACAAAGTAAAGATAAATAAAAGAAATTATTGAAGCAATGAATTTATCATCCACAGAACTTTGATCATATTTAATCATAAACAATCCTTTTGGATAAATAATTTTTTTAATTTGATTTGATATAAATAAATATAAAATTTGAATTCTAAAGATTTTAATTCCACATGTGGTTGAACCTGCGCAACCACCTATAAACATTAGGGCTAAAAATAAAGTTAATGGAAAACTACCCCATCCATCAAATTCAGCGCTTACATAACCAGTCCCAGTTAATATTGAAATGGTATTAAAAAAAACTGATCTTAAACTAAAATTACCATTATTATTTATTAATAAATAAATTGATAAGATAATTACAGTTGCAATTATAATTTTTAAAAAAGTTTTTATTTGAATATCTGTTAAAAAAATTTTTCTATTTCCACTTATAAATTTAATGTAAGCAATAAAAGGCAAACTTCCCAAGATAATAAATATCATTGATGAAATTTCTATTGGAATACTATTAAAGTAACCAATTGATTGGTTATAATTTGAAAAACCACCGGTTGCTATTGTAGTCATTGAGTGTGTTAAGCTATCAAATTTGTTCATTCCAAATACCCAATAAGTCAACGCACACATTATAGTCAGTCCTGAATATATATAGATTAATCTCAGAGCTATCTCTTTAGATTTTGGAAGTATTTTTTCTCCAGAATCATTGCTAGAAATTTTAAACAACTGCATTCCACCGACGTTCATTATTGGCATTAAAGTTATAGCCATGACAATAATACCGATGCCTCCAAGCCATTGTAGAATGGCTCTCCATAATAAAATTCCTTTTGGAGTATATTCTAAATTAGAGATAATAGTTGATCCAGTGGTTGTTATACCAGACATGCTTTCAAAAAAAGCATCCGTAACTGATAGTTCGATCGTTGAAAATATAAAAGGAAGAGACCCAAAAATTGCTATGCTTAACCAAGAAAGAGCAGTGAGCAAGAAGGCCTGCTGTAAATTTAATTTCTTGTCATGATCTAAATTTGATAAAAAAAATAAAGTTCCAAAAATTATAGTAACAATTGATGCTCCAAAAAATGAGGAGTCTATTTCAGAGTAAGCAAATTGTACAAAAATAGGTATGAACATGAATACACCAAGAATTATTTGTAAAATTCCCAGGGTAAAAAAAACAGTTTTATAATTAGACATTTTGAAAGAACATTATTTTATGGTAAATAAATTTCAACTCTATAAGAATTAGTAAAATCACTGATTTAAGATTTTTAGAAGCATAATTCATGATTAAAAAAGAAAATTTAGACAAAACTAGTGCTTGGCCTTTTGTAGAAGCAAAAAAATTACTTCGAGAAAGAAAGTCTTTTATAGAAAAAAAAGGCAAGATTATCCTTCAAACAGGTTATGGACCTAGTGGTCTTCCACATATTGGAACATTTGGTGAGGTTGCAAGAACATCAATGATGGTAAATGCTTTAAAGCAACTATCAGATCTTCCAACTGAAATAATAACATTTTCTGATGATATGGATGGCTTACGAAAGGTGCCAGACAATGTCCCTAATCAAGAATTGTTGAAAGATAACCTCCATAAACCGCTAACTAAAGTTCCTGATCCATTTGAAAAATTTGGAAGTTTTGGTGAGCATAATAATGAAATGTTAAAAAATTTTTTAGATAGTTTTAAATTTAATTACAATTTCCAAAGCTCTACATCACTTTATAAAAGCGGATTCTTTAATCCAACACTTAAAATAATTTTAGAAAATTATGAAGGAATTATGAATATTATTATTCCAACCTTAGGTAAGGAGCGTCAACAAACTTACAGTCCATTTTTACCAATTTGTCCTGAGACTGGACATGTTTTAGAAATTCCTGTTATCGAAATTAATAAAGAAAAATCAAATATTATTTTTGATAATAAAGGAAAAAAATTAGAGTCAAGTATCTTGGATGGGAATTGTAAATTGCAATGGAAAGTTGATTGGGCAATGAGATGGTACGCATTAGATGTAGACTTTGAGATGTATGGAAAAGATTTGATTGAAAGTGCAATTTTATCTACAAAAATAATAAATTTATTAGGAAAGAAAAATCCATCTGGTTTTGCATATGAGTTATTTTTAGATGAAAAAGGTGAAAAAATTTCTAAATCAAAAGGAAATGGGATAACGATTGATCAATGGTTGGAATATGCATCACCAGAAAGCTTATCCTTGTACATGTATCAAAATCCAAAAAGAGCAAAAAAGTTATATAAAGAAATAGTACCTAAAGCCGTTGATGAGTATTTAGATTGTATTGAAAAATCCAAAAAACAAAATGAGCTACAGTTATTAATGAATCCTGTATGGCACGTACACAATGGCAACATTCCAAAAGAAGAAATGATTATGACATTTTCAATGTTACTTAATTTAGTTGAAACAAGTAATGCTGATAGCAAGGATTTGTTATGGAAGTTTGTTAAAAAATATAAATCAGATATTACTGAAAAAAATTTTCCAATTTTTGATGGCCTAGTTGGTTATGCAATTAAATATTTTAATGATGTAATTAAATCACAAAAAAAATATAAAATACCAAATGAGTCAGAAAAACTAGCTCTTGAAGCATTAGTGAAAACTCTTGAAAAATGTACAGATGAAATGTCCCCAGAAGATATTCAAACTTTGATTTATGCCACTGGAAAGGAAAATGGTTATACTGATAGCTTAAGAGATTGGTTCAAATTAATATATGAGGTAGTTTTTGGTGATGAAAATGGACCTCGAATGGGATTTTTTATAAGTTTTTTTGGTGTAAAAGAAACAACCGAGTTGTTAATAAATAAATTAAAATAATGTTTTCTAAATTAAGACCGCTAATATTTAAAGTAGATCCTGAAAAAGCACATACTTTAGCAATAAAATCATTAAAATTTAATTTAATTCCTAACTTATTTGATGAAAGTAAAAATGATCCTATTTTTCAAACAAAAATTTTTGACAAAGATTTAGATAACCCAATTGGAATGGCGGCTGGTTTTGATAAAAATGCAGAGGTATACAACTCATTATTTAAATTGGGATTTGGATTTGTAGAGGTTGGAACGATTACTCCTTTGAAACAATATGGAAATCCTAAACCTAGAGTGTTCAGATTAGTTGAAGATGAAGCATTAATTAATAGGCTAGGCTTTAATAATCATGGTGCCGAAATAGTTAAAGATCGTATTAAGCGTAATAACAAGATGGGTTTACTTGGTATTAACATTGGACCCAATAAAGACTCTAACGATAGACTGAATGATTATTTAATTGGATTAAAAACTTTTTATGATGACGCAGACTATATAACAATCAATATTTCATCACCAAACACTGAAAATTTAAGAACATTTCATGAAGGTAATAAATTACAAGATTTGCTTAAGTCTATTATGTTAGAAAAAAAAAATTTAAAATCAAATATTCCTATTGCTGTTAAAATTTCACCAGATATAAATGAAAATCAAGTTAACTTAATTTCTGAAATTCTTTTAGAATATGAAATAAAAGCAATCATCATTTCAAACACATCAGAAGCCACAAGAGATAAACTGAGTGACATACAAAGACATCAAAAAGGAGGCTTGTCTGGAAAACCAATTAAAGAAAAATCTAATATTTTGATAAATAGATTTTATAAATTATTAAAAGGAAAAATAAAAATTATAGGTGTTGGTGGGGTTGATTCTGGTAAGTCAGCTTATGAAAAGTTAACAGCTGGCGCAGATTATGTGCAGCTATATACAGGGATGGTTTTTAAAGGACCAAATATTGCAGGAATTATAAAAAAAGACCTAAAAGAATTATTAATTAGAGATGGAGTTAAAAATTATACAGAAATTGTAGGAAATAAATCTCTATCTTAAATCTATTAAACTTGACGCTTTCCACATCTCCCCTTATATAAGCACTATTATTATGTCAAAAAAATGTGAATTAACCGGTAAAATCCCAATGAAGGGTCACAACGTTAGTCATGCCAATAACAAGACTAAAAGAAGATTTTTACCAAATTTAAAAAAAGTAAAATTTACAAGTGAACTAATGAAGAGAAGTCTAAAGTTAACAGTAAGCAATTCTGGCGTTAGATCTGTTGATAAAAAAGGTAGTTTCGATGAATTTCTCAAGGCAGTTAAAAACAAAAATCTGTCCCCAAGATTAAAGAAATTAAAAAAAAGTATTTTAATTAAATCTCCATTTAAAAAAAAGCCTGTAGTTAAAACTGCTTAATGAGCAAACTTTTTATTACCCTGTCAGTTTTGATGGGAGTAGTTGTTTTATCTTCAAATTATCTTGTCCAATTTCCAATTAATTATTATGGATTAAGTGAAATTCTAACTTATGGAGCTTTTAGTTATCCAGTAGCCTTTTTGATTACAGACTTAGCCAATAGATTTTATGGTAAATTTGTTGCTAGAAAGATTGTATATTTTGGATTTTGTATAGGAATTATTTTTACACTTTTATTTTCAACTAATTTTGCTGATTTAATTTCTATAAGAATTGCCATTGGATCTGGAATTGCTTTTCTTACAGCGCAACTATTAGATATTCAAATTTTTGACCGTCTAAGAAAAAAAGAGTGGTTTATAGCCCCTTTAACTTCATCTGTTATTGGATCTACAGTGGACACTTTTCTATTTTTTTCGATTTCATTCTATGCAACAGGAGTACCTTGGATAACATTGTCATTGGGTGATCTAGCAGTAAAATTATTTGTATCCTTAGTAATGCTTATACCATTTAAAATTTTACTTAAAATTAGTAAACCAATTTAAATTTAATACAAAAACTTATAAGATAAAATTTTGTAAGCTAGTTTTGCTACAAGAAAGTTATATGAGTTAAAGCCTTTTATTGGTGATAATTCATTTATATCTGCACCAACAATTTTTGAGTTTTTTGCTGCTATTCTAATAATATTTAAAGTTTCATCCCATAACAATCCACCTGGCTCAGGAGTTCCAGTTGCTGGCATTATACTCGAGTCTAAACCATCAACATCAAAAGTCAGATAAACTGTTTTGTTTTTAATTAATTTTTTAAATTTATTAAGATTCCATTTATTTTTATCTTTTGCCCAAAATATATTGATTCTTGATGAGTTCTTTTTTAAAAAAGGAATTTCTCCTTCTGATATATTTCTAATACCAAAAGAAATTAACGAAACATTTGGGTAGTCCAAACATCTTTTTATAGCTGAGGCATGTGAGAACTTTTCTCCATTATAGCTTTCACGCAAATCTGCATGAGCATCAAAGTGCAGTAAGCAAATATTTTTATATTTTTTAGTAAAAGGAGCAATACATCCAGGTGTTATTGAGTGCTCTCCACCAAACGTCATAGGAAAAAGTTTTTTATCTAAAATTTCCTTATTAATTTTAGACATTTTTGAGAGTGCCTTTTTGATGTTTTTGTCTATCTTAAAAGGTCTTAATGTTTTAATACCTATTTTTTTGTATGGCTCACAACTTAGTTCTTCATCATACAGTTCTACTTGATGTGAAGCTTTGATAATTTCTTTAGGTCCATTTTTTGTTCCTCCACCGTAACTAACTGTTTTTTCAAGACCAAATGGAACTACAACAACTTTTTCTTTGAAATCAACTTTATTGTCAATTCCTAAAAATCCATTTTTATTAGAAAGATATTTCAATTTTATTTAAAAATTTTTGTAAAGTTTTTTCTATCTCTATTTTTCCACTCACCTCTATGATAAGCGTCACTTGCAATTAAAGGTAATACGCTTGTTGCTTCTGCAAATACCATTTGTTCTTTTGTAATATCTACTTTACCCCAAGAACTTGCCTCTTTTAAAGTTGAACTACTACAAGCACCATCTCTACTATCTGCTACTGTTATTTGAACTGCATATTTATGCATATCAACCTCTTTACCTAATAATTCAGCACAAATTACGGTATCCTGTATAAAATTTTTTGGAACACCTCCGCCTATCATGAATAGACCTGACCCTTTAGATTTAATTTTAATTTCTGTTAGTTCTCTGAATTCTCTTACAGAGTCTATGGTCATGTGTTGTTTTGGATTTTTTTCTTGATGAATCACCAAACCAAAACCAGCACTTGAATCTGTAAAAGCTGGACAAAAAATTGGCACATTACAATCAAAGGCTGTTTCAATTAAAGAGTCTTTCTTTTTTGAATTTTTCTTTAAATATTTTCCCATTTCATAAATAAATTCTCTAGATGTATAACTTCTTGGTTCTAAAGTATCAGCAATATCACAGATAATTTTATCACACATCTGAAGCTCTTCTTCATCAATGTATGTGTCATATATTCTATCAATATAATTATTTCTAAGTTCCGTATCATCTTGAAATTGTGAGCCTTGATAATGTTTAAATCCAAGTGCCTCAAAAAAATCCATATCTACTATAGAGGCCCCAGTTGCAACAATTGCATCAACCATATTATATTTAACTAAATCTTTATAAATATTCATACATCCAGCAGCTGATGTAGAACCAGCTAAAGTTAAAAATATAGTACAATCTTTATCTTTAAGCATGTCATTATAAATATTTGCGGCATTAGCTGTTTCTCTTGAAACAAAGGACATTTTTTCCATTGAAGAGATTATTTTTCGAGAGTCGAACGAAGTGATATCTATATGCTCAACAGGATTTTTTAAAAAGTCTTTTTTACTATTATGACCTGGGTTTTTATGATCTGACATTAAGCAACTAAAGTAGCTTTGTTAATATCTTTGTCATACATTGTCATGATTGATTTATCTTCAACTTCAAATATTTCATCTGAATAATAACCATTAAACTGAGTTCTAAATGTTAAACCATAAGCACCTAGTTGGCCAAGCTCAATGTAATCATTTTCTTTGATATTATTAGGAAGAAGAAAAGGACCTTTCATATAATCCATGCTATCACATGTTGGACCAAAAAAATCAAAAGCAGTTAATTTTTTTGATATTATTTTATTTGTATTGTCTTTAATCATTTTAGATGGAAATACTATATTAGGAGTTCCTGCATCAAATAGAGTTCCATAAGTACCATCATTTATATAAAGTTTTTGTTTTTTTCTTAGATTAACCCTTACAATTGTAGAACCACTTTCTGCAACCAGGGCTCTTCCTGGTTCACAAATAATTTCAGGTAATCTTTCAAGCTTTAAGTTTTCTAATCCTTTTTTAATTTCATTAAAATAGCTGTCCATAGATTGAGGTATTAAGTCAGGATAAATTGTTGGAAATCCTCCACCAACATTAATGTAATCTGGTAAAATTTTTGTTTTTTTAATTATATTTCCTATTTCATTAATACCTTTTGAGTATGAAATTGGATGCATGCATTGTGAACCAGCATGAAAACTTAGCCCAATTTTTTTTGCATGCTGCTTAACTAATCTTAATAGTCCTGCTGCCTCTGAGTTCAATGCACCAAATTTTTTTGATAAATCTATTTCAGCATGTTCGTTAGAAACTGCAACTCTTACAAATAATTCTAAATCTTTTGCACTGTTTGTACTTTCAATAATTTTTATCAACTCATCTTTAGTATCTAATGAGAATGTTTTAACTCCATAATTAAAATAAGCTTCTTTAATACTTTCTCTACTTTTTACCGTGTGCATATACGAACATTTTACTGTTTGGCTAAAATTTCTAATACTTTTAATTTCTTCTATAGAAGCGACATCAAATTGATCTACACCACCATCTATAATTGTTTGGATTACAGCAGGATGTGGATTTGTTTTTACCGCATATAGAATTTTACCAGGAAAGTTTTTTTTAAAATATGTTACTGCAGAACGAATAGAATTCTTTCTTATACAATAAATCGGTTTTTCAGGTTTCAGCTGATTTATTATCTGTTCAACTGATTTAAATTTTTGCATCAAAAATGCCTCCAAAAAAAATTTAATAAAAAAAAGCTTTTTATTACTAAAAAACTTTAAAATTTCCTCCTGATAAGCCCATAGATTAATAATGTAAAGCAAATAATAGGTCTTGAATTATATTAGCTAATCACCATATTAAGCTAATGAAAGAACAAGTAGTCCTTAAAAATATTAACGATTTTGGGAACAAATCTCTACTTATAGTTGATGATGATAACCCGTTTAGAGAAAGATTGGCTAGAGCAATGGAAAAAAAAGGATTCGAGGTTACTCAAGCTGAAAGTGTACAAAAAGGAGTTGAATCTGTTAAAACTAAGAAACCTGGTTTTGCAGTGGTAGACTTAAGACTTGGAGATGGAAACGGACTAGAGGTTGTAAAAGAAATTCAAGCTACAAATACTGAAAGTAGAATAATTATGCTAACTGGTTATGGAAATATTCCAACCGCAGTTGCCGCGATCAAAGAAGGTGCAATAGATTATTTGGCAAAACCAGCTGATGCTGAAGATGTTGAAATGGCATTACTTGCGGACCCTGCAAAAAAAGCTGCCCCCCCAGAAAATCCGATGTCTGCAGACAGAGTAAAATGGGAGCATATACATAGAGTATTTGAATTATGTAATAGAAATGTTTCTGAAACTGCAAGAAGATTAAAAATGCACAGAAGAACTCTTCAAAGAATTCTTTCTAAAAGATCACCTAGATAAAACTTTTAATTTTTAAAATTTTTTTTGTTAATAAAGCTAAGAGTATAATTTTAAAAATTTCAGCTAATAAAAAAGGTTTAGCTCCTAAAGCAAAAATGGGCTTATCCCACCCTATAAGAGTTCCAAGCCATAATAACCCCAATAAATAGATAGTTGAAGTTGCAATCGTAAGTTTTGCTAAAACTAGTAAAAAATTGTCTTTGCTATTTATCTTTGATGTTAAATAGCTTGCAGTTAAAAAACCAATTAAATATCCCATTGTAGGACCAGTAAAGTAAATTAATCCAACACCTTTTTCGGGAGAGTTGGAGAAAACAGGCAATCCAGCAATTCCCTCAAGCAAATATAGCCCAACACTTGCTAATCCAATTTTATATCCAAGACTTACTCCCAAAAATAAAACTACAAAGGTTTGCATTGTCATTGGCACTGGATAAAAAGGAATCTTAATTTTAGCTGATATAGTTAAAGCTAAAGACCCGAGTATTATTGCAAGCAGTGATTTAATTACTCTAGTTTGTGATATATTTTTAGTAAGCTCCATAAGGTGAAAGATACTATTAAACATTAAAATAATCTAGCTATAATTATTGTTGTTAAGAAAAGTAAATTTTTTATATACAGATTTTATAACCACTGTAATATTTGGCAATATTTTAATGGATAAAATTAAAAAAACAGATCATTTTTACCTTATAGATGGCTCAGGATATATTTTTAGAGCTTATTATGCGTTACCTCCACTAACTAGAAAAAGTGATGGGTTGCCAACAGGTGCAGTTAGTGGTTTTTGTAGTATGCTCTTCAAACTACTTGAAGATTCTAAGTCAGAACAAAATTTACAAAAACCAACTCATTTTGCTGTAATTTTTGACTCAGCTAGAAAAACATTTAGGAACGATATTTATAGTGATTATAAGGCTAATCGATCTGAAGCACCTGATGATTTAGCCCCTCAATTTAAATATATAAGAAAATCTGTTTTAGCTTTTAACCTTCCTTCAGTAGACCTTCTTAATTATGAGGCAGATGATTTAATAGCAACTTATGTTGAAAAAATACTTAAGGTAGGTGCAAAGGTCACAATTGTTTCATCAGATAAAGACTTAATGCAGCTTTATAAAAAAGGTGTTCGTATTTTTGACCCTATGAAAAATAAATTTATTTCAGAAGAAGACATTTTTACTAAGTTTGGAGTAGATGCCTCTAAGGTAATAGACGTTCAATCTCTTGCTGGAGATAGTAGTGACAATGTTCCAGGTGTTCCCGGGATAGGGGTTAAAACAGCGGCTGAATTAATTAATAAATATGGAACTTTAGAAAAACTTCTAAAGTCAGCTGATGAAATAAAACAAAACAAAAGAAGAGAAACATTAATAGAAAATAAAGATAAAGCATTGATCAGTAAAAAACTTGTAACATTGATGCAAGATGTGCCAATTAATAAAGACATAGGTGAGTTTAGATTGAAAGATATAGACAAAGACAAACTTTATTCTTTTTTAAGAGAAATGGAATTTAACCGATTATTAAGTTCTGTTATTTCAGTATATGGTGAACCTAAATTATCTAGTATTCTTGATGATAAAAAAAATTTAGAAAAGCACCAATCAATAAATAATAAAAATTATCATCTAATTACTAGTCCTGATGAAATAGATGAATGGATAAAAGAAGCAGAAGAAGTTGGCGAGGTTGCTGTAGATACAGAAACAAATTCTTTAGATCCGCATCAAGCAGATTTAATCGGCATTTCTCTTTGTTCAAAAGTTGGTAAAGCTTGTTATATCCCCATTGGACACAAATCATCAAAATGTATTAAAAAAGATATTGTTATTAAAAAACTCAAATCTTTACTGGAAGATCCTAGTGTTAAAAAAATAGGTCAAAATATTAAGTTTGATTTTATTGTTTTATACAAACAAGGGATAACAATTTCCTCAATGGAAGATACAATGCTAATGTCTTATGTTTTGGATGCAGGAAAAAACAGACATAACATGGATACATTGTCTGAAATTCATTTAGGTCACAAAACAATTTCTTTTAAAGAAATTGTAGGAACCGGAAAGAAAGAAATTAATTTTAGTGAAGTAGAAGTTGATAAAGCTAAAGATTATGCGGCTGAAGATGCTGATATTACTTTTAGATTGTACAAAAAATTTATCAAAAATTTAAAATTAGAAAAATTAGTAAATATTTATGAAATATTTGAAAAACCAATGATCAAGATACTTGCTTTCATGGAAATGGAGGGAATTGAAGTAAATAGCAAATTTTTGAAATCACTTTCTTTAAAATTTGAAAAAAAAATAAAAAATCTAGAAAAAGAGGTTTTTAAAATGTCAAAAAAAGAATTTAATATTGCATCACCCAAACAATTAGGAGAAATAATCTATAACGATCTTAAGATTGCAGGTTTAAAAAAAACAAAAAAAGGTAGTTTTGCAACAAGTGCAAGTGTTTTAGAGGATTTAGCTTTTAAAGGACATGAATTTCCACAATTAATTTTAGATTGGAGACAAGTATCAAAACTAAAAAATACTTACTCAAATTCTTTGCCCGAACATATAAATCCAAATACAAAAAGAGTACATACTTCATTCTTATTAGCGGCTACTACGACTGGCAGATTGGCATCTAGTGATCCAAATTTACAAAATATTCCAATCAAATCAGAAGATGGTAAAGATATTAGAAAAGCTTTTACCGCCAAAAAAGACCATTTATTAATTTCAGCAGATTATAACCAAATTGAAATGAGAATTTTAGCAGATCTTGCAGATGTTAAAGAACTAAAAAAAGCTTTCAAAAATAATGAAGATATTCATTCATTAACAGCTAGTCAGATTTTCAACATAAGTATTAAACAAGTAAATCAAGATCATCGAAGAAAAGCCAAAGCAATTAATTTTGGAATTATTTATGGAATTTCACAGTATGGTTTAGCAAAGCAGATTAATGTTTCAAATTACGAAGCTGAAGAATTTCTAAATGCATACTTTGCTAAATTTCCAGAGATAAAAGTTTATATGGATAGTACAATTAAGTTTTGTAGAAAAAGTGGTTATGTGAATAATATTTTTGGAAGACGATCTCATTTTAACGGAATTAATGATAAAAATTTTAACGTTAGAAATTTTCAAGAACGAGCTGCAATTAATGCTCCCATACAAGGCTCAGCATCAGAAATTATGCGTTTAGCAATGATAAGGTTGAATAAGAAACTATTAGAACAAAAAAAAATAAAATCGAAAATGTTATTACAAATTCATGATGAATTAATATTTGAGGTACCAATAAAAGATGAAAAAACAATGGTTAAATTAATCAAAGAAGAAATGACTAGCGTTACAAAAAGTGATTATCACTCATTTTCCATACCATTAACTGTTGATGTAAATGTTGGAGATAATTGGGGATTACTTCATTAATTTTATTAGATTGCCCAATTTAGAACAATTTAGTATTTCTATATAGGTAATGCATAAACAAACTATAGCTCTAATAGATGATGATAGAAACATCCTAACTAGTTTAAGTATAGCTTTAGAAAAAGAGGGTTATAAAGTTCAAACTTATATAGATGGAGAAAGTGCTTTAATTGGTTTAACTAGAACTCCACCTGACTTAGCAGTAGTTGATATAAAGATGCCTAAAATGGATGGAGAAGAATTGCTCAAGAAACTTAGAAAAAAAACATCTCTTCCTGTAATTTTTTTGACCTCTAAAGATGATGAAATTGATGAACTGTTAGGATTAAAATTAGGAGCTGATGACTTTGTTAAAAAATCAGGAGGTTTTTCAATTAAAGTTCTTGTTGAGAGAATTAGAGTTCAATTGAGAAAAAAAGACTCCAATACCACATTAGAAGAAAATAAAAGTTTAATTACACATGGAAGACTAAAATTGGACCCATCTCAACTTGAATGTGAATGGAACAATAAACAATTACCAGATAAATTAACTACAACAGAATTTTTAATTGTTAAAGAGCTAGCAAAAAGACCTGGAATTATTAAAGAAAGAGCACAATTAATGGATATTGCTTATAGAGAAGACACCGATATCGAGGACAGAACTATAGACAGTCATGTTAAAAGAATTCGTAAGAAATTTAAAAAAGTTGATCCTGATTTTTCAGCTATTGAAACTAGATATGGTAGTGGATATAGATGGAATGTTAGCTGATGTTTAGTAAATACCTAAAAAAAATATCTATATTAAAAAAATTTTTATTTATAAATTTTATAATTTTTACCATTATTGGGTTATTTACTTTTATTTATTTAAGTAATGTTCAACCAAATTTGATCAAAAAGAAATCTATAAAACATATAAATGTTATTAATAATACAATTAATACTCTTATAAGACTGGATATAAAATTTGACGTTTATGATATTAGAAAGTTTTTATTTTCGACTAGATTTATATTTCAAAATCTAGATAGAGTTATTTTTTTTGATAATAATTTAAATCTTATTGGAGATACAGATACATTGGATTTAGACCCAAGGTCTTTTTCAACAAGATTAGATGAAATTGAATTTGAGAGCTTAAACAATGATGAAGAAAATCAAAATGATGAAAATGAAAATTTAAGTTTGGTTGAAACTAAATCCTTGTCTTTTGAAAATATCTTAAATGAATATTTAAATTCTGACGAGTATGGAAATTCTTATACATTTACACAGGAGGACCTAAATCAATTTAAATTAATTACAATCAGAAATGTAATTAAAGACGGATCAAACGTTGGATTTATTGCCATTACAGAAAATGCTATTGAAATAAGAACAGCAACAAATGAAAGAAAAGCATTTGTAATTAGAACGGCAATTGCAGTTGGTTTTGTCATTCTAATTTTTTCTTTTGTTTTAAGTAGATATTTTATTAAACCTATTCAAAATCTAGTAAGTTATACAAAAGTTATTAAAGAAAAAAGTCAGACAAAAACAAATATTGAAAGTCTAAAGGGTCGTAATGATGAATTAGGTCTTCTATCAAACTCATTGGATGATATGACAAATGAACTTCAGAAAAGAGTTGCTCATGCTGAAAATTTTTCAACAGATTTAGTACATGAAATCAGAAACCCACTAGCATCTTTAAAAAGTGCTTCTGAAATACTTCAAGATACAGATAATTCAGAACAAAGAATAAAATTACTAAATATTCTAAGTCATGATGTTTTAAGAATTGAAAGATTGATAACAGATTATTCTCAAATGTTAAAAGATGAAGTTGCTCTCAGCAAAGAAAAAATGAAAGAAATCAATATAGAGCCAATAATTAAATCTGTTGTTGATGATTATAATAACATTCAAAAAGTTAAAAAAAATATTAAGATCAATTATGAAAATGATGATAAGAAAAAATATATTATCAAAGGTATAGAAAATAGAATTGAGCAAATAATTGCTAATTTGTTAGATAATTCAATTTCATTTTGCAAAGAAGGAGGAAATATTTTTGTAAATGTGGCAACCACTTTAGATAAGTTTGTTATAGTCAAAGTTACTGATGAAGGACAAGGATTTAAAGAGAAAGATACAGCTAAAATATTTAAAAGATTTTATAGTAATAGACCAGATAAGTTTGGTGAGCACTCAGGTTTGGGATTAAACATTGTCAAAAATTTAGTTGATCTTCATGAGGGCAAAATTTTAGCATCTAATCGACTTGATAGAGATGGTGCAATAGTAGAAATAAGGTTTCCAAGCGTCTAATCTAAACTTGATTAATTCATTGTTAACTGTATAAAACATTTCCATGGAAGATTTTAAAGTTAAAGACATATCGTCAGCTGAATTTGGTAGAAAAGAAATTTCGATAGCTGAAAGTGAAATGCCAGGATTAATGGCTCTTAGAGAGGAATATTCTAAAACCAAACCCTTAAAAGGTGCAAGAATTATCGGTTGTTTGCATATGACAATTCAAACAGCTGTTTTAATAGAAACATTGGTTGATTTAGGAGCTGATGTTAGATGGTCATCATGTAATATATTTTCAACTCAAGACCATGCAGCTGCTGCGATTGCAAAAGCTGGAATACCTGTTTTTGCCTGGAAAGGAGAAACAGAAGAAGAATACCTTTGGTGCATCAAACAAACTATTGTTGGTAAGTCTGATTGGAAACCAAATATGCTATTAGATGATGGTGGTGATTTAACTTCAATCATGCACAATGAATACAAAGATTTAATGAAAGATATAAAAGGAGTTTCGGAAGAAACTACCACTGGAATAAAAGCTTTAAATAAAATGGAAAAAGATGAATCTCTTTTGATCCCTGCAATTAATGTGAATGACTCTGTCACAAAATCTAAATTTGATAACTTATATGGCTGCAGAGAAAGTTTAGTAGATGGTATTAGAAGAGCAACTGATGTCATGATGTCAGGAAAGATTGCGATCGTTGCAGGTTTTGGAGACGTAGGCAAAGGAAGTGCAGCATCGTTAAGACAAAGCGGAGCAAGAGTTCTAGTTACAGAGGCAGACCCAATTTGCGCACTACAGGCAGCAATGGAGGGTTATGAAGTAGTATTGATGGAAGAGGCTGTTAGTAGAGCAGATATAGTCGTTACAGCTACAGGAAATAAAGATATTGTTACAGCTGATCACATGAGAGATATGAAAGACAGGGCGATTTTGTGCAACATTGGTCATTTTGATAATGAAATTCAGGTTGAGGCTTTGAAAAATTATAAATGGAGCGAAGTGAAACCCCAGGTTCATGAAATAGAATTACCAAGTAAAAAAAGAATTATTCTTTTAGCGGAGGGAAGGTTAGTTAATTTAGGATGTGCAACAGGACACCCAAGTTTTGTAATGAGTGCGTCATTTACAAATCAAGTAATTGCACAGATTGAACTTTGGAATAACTATAAAGATTATAAAAATAAAGTTTACGTACTTCCAAAACATTTAGATGAAAAAGTTGCAACTCTTCATCTGAAAAAAGTTGGTGCTAAGCTTACTAAACTATCCAAAGAACAAGCAGATTACATAAGTGTTGGGACTGAGGGTCCTTTCAAACCAGATGCCTATCGCTATTAAAAATAGCATAATAGATATATCTTCAGAAGAGACGACCAAAGAATTAGCTAATGATTTTTCAAACTATCTAAAAGGTGGGGAAGTAATTTTTTTGTACGGAGAAATGGGAGTTGGAAAAACTACTTTTGTAAAATATTTAATTAATCAATTTCAAACAAAAAAAAATTTAATAATTTCTGAAGTAACAAGTCCAACTTTTAATTTACTGAATGAGTATGAGGCAGATAATTTAGTGATTAAACACTATGATTTATTTAGATTAAAAGATGAGTCTGAAGTTAAAAATTTAGATCTATTTGATAAAAATCAAAATACGATAACACTCATTGAGTGGCCCGAATTGATAAAAAAAGAAAACTTTAAAAAGAAAATAGATTTAATATTTAATTATGAAAATGAATTAAATAATAGATCTGTTAAAATTGATGGTTTAGATTAAACTTTTAATATGAAATTTTCAAAAGATTTTAAGGAAATAAAAGGAGACGCATCTTTTAGAAAATTTTATAGAAACACCAAAAAAAATTCAATTATTGTATTTGCAAATAAAGAAAAAACTAAAAATTTATTAATTTATGACTCAATTAATAAAATCTTAATCAAAAATAATATAATTGCCCCTCAACTATTAAGTCAAAATTATAAAAAAAATTATATTGAAATACAAGATTTGGGAAAAAAAACAATTTATCAAATATTTTCAAAATATAAAAAAAATCAATATCCGATATTTAAAAAAGCAATTAATGTTTTAAATAAGATTCAGTTAGTTAAAGATATAAAAATCAAAAATTTCAGAAACGAATTTTATCTGATTAAAGATTATAAAAATAAAATCTTATTAGATGAGACAAAGTTATTTAACCATTGGTATGTTCCAAAAAAATTAGATAAAAAAAAAGTTAATATATTTAACACCAAATTTGATAAAGAAATTAAGCTATTATTATCAAAATTACATTTCAAAAATGATACTTTTGTTCATAGAGATTTTCATGTTTCAAACTTAATCATAAACTCCAAAAATCAAATCGGATTAATTGATAATCAAGATGCTCTTATTGGAAACAAGGCCTATGATCTAGCTTCTTTAATAGATGATGTTAGATATAAAACATCTAATTCACTTAAAGAAAAGGTTTATAATTATTATTTAATGACCAATAAAAAAATTAATGCAGATAAATTTAAGAATGACTATGATATTTTATCTGTTCTTCGAAATTTAAAAATTATTGGAATATTCATGAGACTGGCAGAAAGAGATAAAAAAAGAAAATATTTAAAGCTTATCCCGTATGCATGGAAGATGATTGATAACAGGATAAGTAAAAATAAAGACTTAGTTAATTTGAAGCTGTTATTAGAAACGAATTTCCCTAAATTTATAACAAAGTAAAATGAGAATTAATACAGCATTTATTTTATGTGCAGGATTTGGAAAAAGATTAAATCCCATAACACTAGATACACCTAAACCTTTGATCAAATTTAAAAATATTTCAGTTCTTGAAACTTGCATTAATCTAATTGAAAGTTTGGGTATACAACAAATTATTTTAAATACTTTTTATTTAAAAGATCAAATTCATAATTTTATAAATCATAAAAAATTTAAATCTAAAATTATAATTATTGAAGATGGAGAGAATATTCTTGATACAGGTGGTGGTATAAACAATATGATGAAACACACAATTGAGAATAATATTTTAATATTTAATCCAGACACAATATGGAAAAAAGATTATTCAAAAGAAATTATTGAGATGGAAAAGATGTTTTTTTTTAAAAAATTAAAAAATATTCTTTTATTAGTAAAAAAAGAATTAAGTTTTGATAATAATTTGAATGGTGATTTTGATCTTAAAGATAATTTAATTATAAAAAATAATAATAAAAAATTTATTTATACAGGATGCCAAATAATAAATAAAAAATTTCTTTCTAACTATAAATTTAAAAATTTTTCAATAACAAATGCATGGAATGATCTAATTAAGAAAAAAGAATTATATGGATTTGAGAGTAGTAATGAGTTTTATCATTTAACAGATCTTGAAACTTTTAAAAAACTACAAGATCTTTAGACCTTTCACTATCTAAGTATTTACAATCAGTAATTTTCCTCTCTTTGTCTAAATTTATTAACAATGGATTTCCAGTTGGGATCTCTAATTTTGATATTTGATTTTCATCTAATTTAAATAAGTATTTACATAATGCTCTAATCGAATTTCCATGTGCAGAAATTAAAATATTATTATCAGAAATCTCAATTTCAATTTCTTGTTTATAAAACTCTAATACTCTTTCATAAGTATCTTTAAGAGACTCTGTGTCAGGAATTTTATTAATTGGTATTTTTTTGTAGGTATCAATATTTAGAGGATGGTAAGGATTGTTTTTATCTAATGGATCCGGTCGCAAATCCCACGAACGTCTAAATTGATGAACTTTTTCTTCACCAAGTTTTACTTTCATTTCTTCTTTGTTTAAACCTGTGAGCGCCCCATAATGTCTTTCATTCAATTGCCAGGCCTCTTTTGAAAGTTTTTTATCATCTAAAACTTCCTTTATTAAATTTAATGTATTTTTTGCTCTCAATTGAAAAGATGAATAATAAATATTAATATTAATATTGTTTGATTTTATTAGCACACCAGCTTTTTTAGCCTCTGATTTACCATTTTCAGTTAAATCGACGTCAACCCATCCTGTAAATTTCTTCTCAAGATTCCATACACTTTGACCATGCCTTACTAAAATTAAATAACTCATTTGTTAATCTTTTAATTTAATTTATTAAATATAAACATACAATTCTATGATTATTTTTTTTTCAAAATATAAATTTATTTTTTTTCTATCTAATTTTATTTTAATAGTTTTGTATTTATTTCCAGGTAGTTTGTTAGGCTGCTTTCTTTATGATGATTGTTATTTACAACCTCAATTAACAGTAGATTTTTTAGTTTCTACAAACCACTTATATGCTTTTAGCTTAATAACTATACTTAACATTTTAACATATAAAAATCCAAACATCTTTAATTATTTAAATATATATCTGATATTACTTTCTATAATTTTGGAAATATTACATATATTTATTCCAATGAGAAGTTTTGAATTTTCTGATTTATTTGGAAATTTACTTGGGGTAATAATTGTTTTAATGATTAATTTTTTTTATCAAAAATATGAAAATTCTAAAAATTAATTCATTATTAATATTATTGTTTTTTATTTCAGCTTGTTCTTCGATACCATCAAATACTTCCAATAGTTGTTCAATATTTAATGAAAGATATTTGTGGTTTAAACATGCAAATAAATCAGAAAAAAGATGGGGAACACCTGTTTATTTGCAGATTGCTATAATTAAAATGGAGTCAGATTTTGACTGGCTTGCAAAACCCCCTAGGCAAAAACTTTTTAAAGTCATTCCTTACAAAAGGCCTTCAAGTTCATTTGGATATTCTCAAGCTGTTAATGGTACATGGGAACAATATAAGAAAGAAACAGGAAATAAGCTTGCTGTTAGAACTAGGTTTAAGGATAGTGTTGATTTTATTGGTTGGTACACTAATAAATCTAGCATTATTTTGAAAATTTCTAAAACTGATGCATTTAAGCAATATGTAGCTTATCATGAAGGGTGGGGAAATTATAAAAATTATAAAAATAATAAAAAAGTAATTAATTTAGCTAAGAGAGTAGAGAAACAATCTCATATTTACAAAAAACAATTACTAGAGTGTCAAAGTAAATTTAATAAGAATAAATATATTATTTTTTAGACAATTGTTTTTTTAGCTCAATGTCAACAACATCAATTCTTTTACTATTTTTTGCAAGAGTTAAGTACATCGTTGGGGTCACATAAAGAGTAAAGAATGTTGATATTATCATTCCACCAAGTATTGTTGCTCCAACAGCCAATCTAGAGGCTTCACCTGCGCCTGGTCCAATGTTTCCAATAACCAAAGGTAGCATTGCTATCATAGTACTTATAGATGTCATCATAATTGGTCTAAATCTTAACTCACAAGCTTCTTTGACTGAGGCTTGTATTTCTTTTCCAGTGGTTCTAATTTGATTTGCATAATCAACAATAAGAATACTATTTTTAGTTGATATACCAATTAAAATTACCAAAGCGATTTGAGAAAAAATATTTATCGAACTATTTAAAAATAAAATAAATACCAGTCCTCCAAAAACAGCTAATGGGACTGTAAGCATAATGATAAATGGGTGGATAAAAGAGTTAAATGTTGCTGCCATCACTAAATAAGCAGTCAATAGTCCAAGAGCAAAGATTATATAGAGCTCATTTGTTGTTTCTTTAACCTCCTCAGACTCACCTTTCCAAGTAATTTGATTGTTAGGTGCAACCTCGGCCATAATATTTTCCAGATACTCAATTGCTTCAAATAATGAGTAATCGGGATTTACATTTGCAGAAATTGTTACTGCTCTTTGTCTATCATATCTTGCTAGTACTTTTGCAGACCCTTCTTCTTTTAAATCAACTAAGTTTGATAGTGAGATCAATTCTCCAGTTATGCTGGATCTTACAAATAGTTTGCTTAAACTATCTTTATCTTTTCTATCAAAGAGATATTGTTGAAGAATAATTGGATATTCTTTACCTAATTTATTAAATGTAGTAACTCTTTTACCGCCATATAAAGTTTCTAATGTTTGACCAATAGATCTAGTGGATATTCCTAAATCTTTTGCTTTATTTTTATTGATAACTAATTTTACTTCAGGTTTATTTCTATTATAATCTGACTCAATTCTTGATAATCCCCTATTTCTTCTTAGCTTATTTATAACTTCTTTTTGAATATCTTCTAATTCTTCATAAGTAGCTCCTAAAATTACCATTTGAACTGGTTTATTATAATTGGAAACTCTTATCCCTTGAGGTGAGATTGGAAAAGCTAGAGTTTGAGGTACAGTTACTATCTTACCTATAGCTTGTCTCATGATTGTCAAAGCATCTTTATCTCGTTTTTTCCAATCATCCAGTAAAGCAATAATAATAAAACTATTAAATGAATTTGCAGAGCTTCCAAAGCCTGGAACTCTCATTATGAATCTATTATAAGGACTATCTTCAGCCTGTAGCAATGGAAGCAATCTCTTTTCTACATCTTGAGCTCTTTGTTGCGTATAATCAAACGAACTTCCTTCATCAGTAAAACCAATAACCAAATAAACACCTCTATCTTCTTTTGGAAGAAGCTCTTTAGTAGTGTACATAAATAAGGCTACAGACCCAGCTATGATCAAAAAAATAAAAGTTATTATGGTTTTCTTTTTATTGATCCAGAAGTTCAATGTTTCTTTATAAAAGTTAGAAAAACTCTGAAAAAAAACGTTAAATTTTTTTACAAAAAATCCACTATTAGATTTTTTTTTCAAAAATTTACTTGCAAGCATTGGTGATAAAGTCAAAGCAACAAATGAGGAAACGACAATAGAAAAAGATAAAGCTATAGCAGTTTCTCTAAATAAAGTTCCAGATATTCCTTTAATAAATATTAATGGAATAAAAACAGCAAGCAGAATTAAAGTTGTAGCAACAATTGCAAAGGTAATTTGTTTTGAACCGTTGTAAGCAGCAACCAATGGATTTTCTCCATTTTCTATTTTTCTGTAAATAGCATCAGTCATGATGACTGAGTCATCAGTTATGATTCCAATTGCAAGTATAAAGCTCAGTAAAACAAAGATATTAATAGAAAGATCAAATAGATAAATTCCAAGAAAAGATGCAATTAAACTTACAGGTAATGCAACAGCAGGAACGATCACTGCTTTAATATTACCCAAAAATAAATAAATTATTATCACAACCAAAATAAATGCTATTGCTAAAGTTTTATACACTTCATTAATTGCTGCATTTACATATGTGGCTCTATTAAATGAAACTTCTAACTTTAAACCTTCAGGTAATGTCTTTCTTACTTCAATAATTTTTTTTTGTATTTCTTTTGAAAGTTCAACTGTTGAGGCACCACTTTTTGCATAAATTCCAATACCAACTGTTTTTTGATTTAAATTATTTTTACTTTGTGCTTTAAATAATGTTTTTTCAGAAACAGGGCCTAATTCTACATTTGCAACATCTGACAATCTTACAATTTTATTTTTTGTTCTTTTAATAGGTAAAAATTTTAATTCATCAATATTAGTATAAGATTTATCTAAATTAATTGTTAAATCTATATTATCTGCTTCCAAAGTCCCAGCAGGCAAACTTACATTTTCATTTCTAAGAGCATTTTCTACCTCTTGAATAGTCATATCATTTGCAGCTAATTTGATAGGGTCAATCCAAACTCTAACACTAAGCTCTCTAAGTCCTCCTAATAGAATTCTTCCAACATTTTTTACACTTGAAAAAGAGTCGACCAAATATCTATCTGCATAATCACCAAGCTCTAAATCTGACCAGGTTGAAGATGAAACAGAAAGCCACATTGTTGTGGTAAAACCAGCTGCCTGTTTTAATATTTGTGGAGCATCCGCTTCAGAAGGAAGATTGTCGACTACCCTAGCCACTCTTTCTCTTATATCATTTGCAGCATCATCAAGCTCAATATCAGTATCAAATTCTATGTTGATACTACTTCTTCCATTTTCAGATTTAGAGTCAATGTTTTTGATTCCTTCAGCTCCTCCAATTACATCTTCGATTACTTGGGTTATTTCCTGATCTATTATTGGAGCTGATGCAGATTTATAATCGACTTTAACTTGTACTACAGGTGGCTGTAAACCATTAGGCAATTCTCTTACTGGTACCTCAGAATAAACAAATAGACCAAACACAATAAGTATTAAAGATAGTACCCAAGCTACAACTGGTCTTCTAATGCTAACTTCAGTTATATACATTTAATCGCTTATCACTTATTATTTTACTCTTTAGTTGATTTGTCTTTTTTACCCCAACCTGATGAATTTTGTTTTGAGCCATATTTAATTGGTTTAATCTTGCCATTAGGTCTTGTTTTTTTTAAACCTTCAGCAACAACCGTATCACCATCTTCAAGACCAGATTTGATTTCTACAATTCCTTTTTTTCTTAAGCCAATTTCTACAGGTACTTTTTTTACAGTATTTTCTTTATCTACCTTATACACATAAACATTATCACCTTCCATTATCAGGCTAGTATCAAGAATACTTAACGAATTTCTTTCATTATAATTAATAGAGATTTCTAATAATGATCCAGATAAAAGTTCATTGTTAGGGTTATTCAGTTTAATTCTTACTGGTAGAGATCTTTTATTTGTATCAATTCTACTTGCAGTAGACTGTACAGTTCCAGAATATTTTTTAAGAGCATTGCCAGAAAATTTTATATCTACTGTTTGACCTTTTTTTACAAAAGGTGCAAAAGTTTCTGGTATATCGACATCAACAAATAGAACTGATGTATCCTCTAAATTTAATATAATTGAGCTTTGCGATACATCTATATCGTTTGAAAAATCTCGTTTACCAATAATTCCATCAAAAGGAGTAGTTATGTTTCTATTCTTTAATTTTGCGATTACATCTCCTGTTTTAACTTTTGTATTAAATTTAATGGGTTCTAATATTTCATATTTTTCAATATTAAAGGATTTAATTTGCACAGGAACAGCAGTACCAAATGTTTCGATAGTGTTTTGAAATAATTTTTGTTCAACTACTTTAACGATTATTCCTGGAGGAGGTCTTTTACTAAATTTTTTTTGAAAATGATTACCAATCATTGTTCTAGCAATAATTACGGCCGCAATGATAAAAAAGAAAATTAGTACTATGGATGTAATTTTTGTTGATCTTTTCATATTTTAACTTTTTCCATACTCAGACCATGAGCCATCGTATATTGTGGGCATATATTTATCATTTATTAATGAATATGCTAGTGTCAATACACTCGCAGTTACACCTGAACCACATGAAAATACCACATTTTTATTAGGGTCAAAATTAATGGACTTAAATTTTTCTATTATTTTTTCTTTACTAACAAATGTATGATCCTCATTAATTAATTCTCCAAAAGGTAAGCAGAAGGAATTTTTTATTGATCCACTTCTCAATCCTTTCCTTGGTTCAGCAACTTTTCCTATAAACCTTTCTTTGCTTCTCGCATCAACAACATTAAATTTATTAGTAGAAATATTTTCATCTATTTCTTTTTTATTTTTCACTAAATCTCTTTTTTCAAAAGCTTTATAGTTTGAGTCTTTAATAGAGATTGAATTATTATCTACTGATCTATTTTCTATTTTCCATTTTTTAAATCCACCATCTAATACATGAACCAAATTTGGATTATGACCAAAGTAAATTAAATTATACCAACATCTACAAGAACTAATTACATCTGAATTATCATAAATTACTATTTCATCACTATTATTTATTCCCAATTCACTCATGATTTTTTCCCATGAATTAAGGTCAGTTAACATATGAGGTAAATCTGTATCCTGCTTTGAGTTTTTGTCTAAATCAAAAAAAATAGCATTTGTAATATGCTCTTTTTGATACTCATCAAAACCATTCCTTTTAGTTTGGGGCATATGCCAAGAACAATCGATTATTTTTACTTTGTTAATATTTTTCTCTAGCCAATTTGTGTTTATCAAGGACATTTTATCTCTTTTCTAAATATTTTTGATGATATTCTTCTGCTGGACAATAATTTTTAACTAAAGAAATTTTAGTCACAATCTTTTTTGAAAATTTAATATTTTCTTCATTAGTAATTTTTTCTGCAATTTGTTTTTGCTGTTCATTTAAATAAAAAATTTCACTTCTGTATTGGGTTCCAAAATCTGGTCCTTGAGAGTTGAGTGTTGTAGGATCATGTATTTCATAAAAAAACTTAATAATTTTTTCATAAGAAATTATTTCAGGGTCAAATTCTAACTTTACTACTTCGGCATGATTTGTTGATCCTGTGCAAACTTCTTTATAATCAGTTTCGCTACTGTTGCCCCCGCAATAACCTACTTCAGTCTTTAGAACACCGTCAAGTTTACTAAATTTTACTTCTGGTCCCCAAAAACATCCCAGTGCTAAAATTGCTATTTCCATTGCTTATCCTTTAAATTAATCTACAAATTATTCGGATGCTTACTAAAAATCAATTAGGCTTTTTGTACATGTTTATGTCAGTATGTGCATTTTCTTTTATGGATTTAATAGTCAAATGGTCAGAGGATTACCCTCTAGGCCAAGTACTGTTCTTTAGGGGATTTTTTGGTGTAGTTATTTATTTTTTTATTATGCCTAGAGATAGGATAATAAATTTTTACTATACTAAGAGAGCAAGATTACATTTTTTAAGATGCATATTTGGGTTGATAGCTTTAATTGCAATATTTATTGCATTAAGAAAACTGCCACTAGCTACAGTGGTTAGTATTTCTTTTGCTGCACCTATATTTACCACTATCTTCTCAATATTCTTATTGAATGAAAAAGTAGGATTTTACAGATGGCTTGCCGTATCAATTGGTTTTATAGGAATCATCGTTATAACGGAACCTGGTTTTGATGATCTAAACATATATTATTTTTTTCCAATTATTTTCTGTCTAGGTTTATCCTACGTCGCTATTACAATTAGACAACTATCTACAACTGAACCGGTTTGGCTTATAGCTTTAAATTTTTCAATAGTTATTACCTTGGTAAGTTTATTTACAATTCCATTTGGTTGGGTAATGCCCAATATTCAAGATTTAATTTTATTATGCATGATCGGATTTTTGGGAGGTTTTGCAAATTTATGGCTCAGTCAATCCTTCAAATTATCTGAAGTGTCTCTTGTGTCTCCATTAAAATATTTAGCATTAGTTTTTGGAATATTCTTTGGATATTTAATTTGGGATGAGATTCCTACAATAAGAACATTATTAGGTGCATTGTTAGTTATTGCCTCGTCTTTGATTATTCTTAGAAGAGAAATTTATCACAAAAAAGAAATACCATCAAATGTCAGGCATGAGTAAAATACCAAAATATTGGTCAAGAGCAAAAAAAAATCTATCTAACAAAGATAAAGTAATGGGAGCTTTGATTAAAAAATACAAATCTCCTACTGAAAAAATTCTTACGACAAGAAAAGATATTTTCTTTTCTTTATGCAAAAGTATTGTTGGTCAGCAAATTAGCGTTGCCGCTGCTAATTCAGTTTTCTTAAGATTTAAAAAAAAATGTAACAATAAAATTAATGCAAAAGTAGTAAGTGATTTATCATTTATACAATTAAAGTCTTGTGGGTTAAGCAAACAAAAAGTAAAAGGAATTCAAAGTTTGGCTAAACAAATTTTAGATAAAACTTTTAATCCAAGACTAATATCTAAAATGTCAGATGAGGAGGCGATTTTATATCTTTCACAGTTAAGACAAATTGGCAGATGGTCTGCAGAAATGATTTTATTATTCACATATAATCGTTCAAATATTTGGCCAATCCAAGATATTGGTTTACTTAGAGCAATCTCTAAAAATTATAATAAAAATTATTTGCCTCCAGAAAGATTTGTTAGCTTATTAAAAAAAAGATTTTCACCTTACTGTTCGGTTGCAACGTGGTATTTATGGAGAAGTATAGATCCTGAACCTATTCAGTACTAAATCCCTCTATTACCTGCATATGTCTAACAGTTGTATCTTTAGCAATATCCCATCCAGCCAAATATTCTTTACTATTGTGGCATTCTATAGCTTTTTCATAGCTTGGAAACTCCCATACAACTGTTCTTACAAAATCATCGCCTTCAAATGTTTCGTGTTTTCCACCTCTCACAAGCGGCACTCCCCCAAAGCTTTTAATTATTGGCGTCACAACTTCTACATATTTTTTTAAATTGTCTTGATTTTCAACTTTTAAGTATAAACTGATCCAATAGCTTTTCATGATTTCTCCCTTTTTAAAATATTTTAGTTATGATAATAAAATTTATGGCAGATAAATTAATTATCACTTTTGATGAGTATAACAAAATTGTTGAGAAATTAGCAATTGAGATACACAAGAAATATAAGCCCACAGTTTTAGTAGGAATAATGAGAGGTGCTGCACCAATATTAGATATCCTCTCAAGAATTTTAAAATTACCAATAGCGTACATTGTTATCCAAAGTTATTCAGGAGAAGGTATGGAGGATAAACAAGGACAATTAATGTTTGCAAGGGAAATTAGCTCTTTAGCAGAGAACAAGGACTATAACAAAGTACTTTTGGTTGATGATCTTTCAGACACAGGTTTAACTTTAAATAAAAGTATAGAATGGTTAAAAAATTATAGTCCAACTAAAGATTATATTAAAGAAGTTAAAACAGCTTGTTTATGGAAAAAGAAATCTTCAACTTTTGAACCAGACTTTTGTCCAGTAAGATTGGATACAGACCCATGGATTGTTCAACCAACTGAACATTATGAAGAATTATCTATCGAAGAAATTATTAAAAGAAATTAAATCATAGGGCTAGTTTAAACTAGCCCTATAAATTTTATTTTAAGCAACTGCGAAACTTATAACACTCAATATCGCAATAACAAATATCGCTGGAGAAGTTGATGAAAACTTACCAGTAAATATTTTAATTAAAGCATAAGACACAAATGCTAAAGCTATACCGTTACTAATACTGTAGGTAAGTGGCATTGCAATCATTGCAAGAATAGCCGGAGCAGATTCTGCTATATCATCCCATTCAATATCAGTAATGTTTCTTACAAAAAGGACGGAAACGAATAATAAAGCCGCCCCATCAATTTGTTTTGGTAAACTAGTCGCAAGTGGAGCAAAAAATATACATGCTAAAAACAACAAACCAATTACCAGAGATGTCATTCCTGTTTTACCACCAGCTTTTACACCAGCACCAGATTCTACATAACTTGTGACAGTTGTTGTTCCCATCATAGCTCCAGCAACGGTACCAACGCTGTCTGATAACATGGCCTTATTGATATCTTGAACCTTACCTTGTTTATCTACTTTACCCGCAACGTTTGCAACGGAAGTTAGTGTTCCAGCCGTATCAAAGAAATCAATAAATAATAAAGTAAATATTACTGTAGACATCCCTGCAGTCATTGCTGCTGATAAATCGAACTCAAAAAGATAAGTCATTGGTGGAGGTGAACTTGCTATACCATTAAAATTAGCTAATCCTGCTGCCCATGAAATAATACTGAATACTAAAATTCCTATTATAATATTCCCTTTTATGTTCATTTTTTCCATTACAATAATTGAAATGAATGTCGCGCAACCTAATAAAACTAATGGATTACTTAAATCGCCAAGTTTGACAAGAGTAACAGGGTCATCAACTACAACCTCCATAATTTGTAATCCAATAATTGCTAAGAATAAACCAATACCGGCACCAATTCCTAACTTTAGACTTTTAGGAATTGAGTTTATTAACCAAGCTCTAATAGGTGTAAGAGATATAATTAAAAACAATACACCAGCCACTAATACTGCGCCTAGAGCTTCTTGAGGTGTATATCCCATTCCAGCACAAACACCAAAAGCAACAAAAGCATTAATTCCCATTCCTGGAGCAAGACCAATTGGCCAAGTTTTTCCATAAAAAGCCATGATAAAACATGCAAGGGCTGTCGCTAATATTGTAGCTGTATATACTGCGCCGAAATCAAAGAAACCTTTTTCGGGTCCGGCAAATTCTCCCGATAAGATAAATGGATTTAAAAACATAATATAGGCCATAGTTAAGAACGTTGTGGTTCCTGCTATTACCTCTGTTTTAAAATCTGTTTTGTGTTTTTTATAATTGAAATAATTTTCAAGCATTTGTCCTCCTAATATCAGTTTGATATTTGATTCTTTTTACAAATACCCTTTAAAACTGTTGTTTATGCACAAATTTCAACTCAGAAGTTTATATTTATGCCATAATTGAAGCGTTACTATAAAATTATGAGAATATTTAAAATATTTTTAATTACATCTATTACGTTTTTAATGATTGCAGGATGTCAAACTATCAAAGAAAAAACAGATAGAATCGTTGAAAAAGAGAATGAAAAACTAAGTAAGTATATAAGTAAACCCGTCAGCACTTTGCAAATAGATTTAGGAAAACCTGATGAAGATTTTAAAAATGCGAAAGGAAATTCTGAATTAATTTATAATACAAAAAAATATGGAATTCCTTGCGAGAGAAGATTTGAAATTAATCATCAAAATATTGTAATTGGATTTGTGTCTAACGGTTGTTTCTAAATATCTACTTGCGAGGAATTAATCCCCGCAAGTAAGGTCAACTTATTTAATTTCTATAAGTTTTTTCTTTTTATGTTCTGGAATAATTCTTTCACAAGATATTGTTAAAAGACCATCTTTAAGTTCAGCACCATTAACCTTTACATCATCAGCAATAGTGAATGATCTTGCAAATTGTCTTTGAGAGATACCTTTATGAATTATTTCTCCATTTACATTATTTTCTTCAGACTTATTAACTTGTTTCGTTCTTACAATTAATAAATTTTCTTCGAACTCGACCTCTACATCATTTTTGTTAAAACCAGCTAGAGCAACTTCTATAGCATAGTTATCTTTTCCAGTTTTTCTAATGTTGTATGGTGGATAATTTGACTGCATAGTCAAATTTCCATTATCAAGCATATTTTCAAATTGATCAAACATGTCGTCAAAACCAATTGAAAAAGGTCTTAGTGAGTTAAATATAGATAGATCCTTACTTGTCATAATATTCTCCTTATTTGTTAAGCAAGTTTATTTTATGCAAGCCCCATTAGGCGACTTACATGTTATATTTAGGAATTAGTTTTGTTATTTCAAGATAGAAAACACTAAATTTTTTTTGATATTTTTAGAGCGAATGCGTAATCAATTGCAATTTCCTCAATAGCACCATCCCTACCAGACTTTCCACCATGACCTGCATTCATTTCTGTTTTTAAAAGAAGTAAATTATTATCAGTTTTATGGTCACGTAATTTTGCAGTAAATTTTGCGGGCTCATCAAATAAAACTCTATTATCACTTAAACTGGTAGTGATTAATATGTGAGGATAATCCATTTTCTTAATATTATTATATGGAGCGTAAGAGAATATATAATCAAAATGTTCTTTGTTATCTTTAGCGTTACCAAATTCATCAAATTCTCCAACAGTTAAAGGAAGCGAGTGATCTAAATTGGTAGTTAATGAGTCAACGAATGGGACAGCCATAATAATTCCTAAAAATAATTCTGGGGCTTGGTTGACAACTGCCCCCATTAATAAACCTCCTGCAGATCCACCCATTCCAATTATCTTTCCTTTTGAAGAGTATTTGTGATCAATTAAGTATTTGGCAGCAAAGTTATAGTCTTTAAATGTATTTTTTTTATTAGTTAGTTTTCCTTCTTTCCACCACTTCATTCCTTTTTCCATACCACCTCTAATATGTGCAGTTGCCCATATTATATCTCTGTCAATTAAACTTAGTCTGGTTGAAGAAAAGTTTGGACTCATCGAGCTGCCATAAGAACCATATCCATAAAGTAATAAATTTGCTGTTCCATCAATTTTTGTTTTTTTGTGTCTGGTAATTGTAAGGGGAACTAACCTTCCGTCATGTGATTTGTATTCTATTCTCTCTACAATATAATCATTTGAATTATGACCTGAGGGAATTTCTTGTTCCTTAACAAGTTTTTTAGATTTTGTTAATAGATTGTAAAGGTATACTCTTGAAGGTGTTCTGGGTGACGAATATCCAAGATAAACATTATCAGTGTCTCTATCTCTTTGAGTTAAAGAAATTCCAGGAACACAAATTTTTTCATCAGATATAATTAATTCCTCTTCTTTTCCAGTAGAAATGTTTTTGATAAAAATTTTATCTAGTGCGTTTGAGGTTTCTGATCGAATAATCCAATTATTTAAAAAGGTACAACCACCAATTAAAACTTCATCTTTAGATTTAATAAAATTTTTCCAATTTTGAACATCAAGACTATCTGAAATATCAACTTTAAAATCTTCTGCATCTTTATTTGTATGATTGTAAAATTTACCATCCCATGAATTGATGGAATACAAAACTCCTTTCTCTCGTTTTATAATCAATTTAGGTGTTGGGTTTTTTTCATCAACTTTAAAATAATATTGTTCAGAAGTATTGTGATCTGAAGTATTAATAAAATAAAACTTTTCATCCGAACTTATGCCTATGCTTACTGTGAATGCCTCACTTTTTTCTTCAAAGATTAATCTGTCCTCATCTTTTAAGTTTCCTATCTCATGTCTATAAATTTTTCTTGCTCTATGATTTTCATCAAGTTTTGAATAAAAAACATATTTATCATCTAGGCTAAAAGTAATACCTCCTGATGTTTCAGATATTTCTTTTGAGATAATTTTATTTGACTCAATATCTCTTATGAAAATTGTGTAATATTCAGATCCTTTAATATCTAATGAGTAGCCAAGGTATCTATCATTGTTGCTTACCTCTAAATCACCAACACCAAAATATTCAGTATTTAACTTCTTTTTTTCTTTATCACCGTTCCAAATTTCTTCAATATCATCTGTATTAATTTTTTTTCTAAGTTTAATTGAATAATTACCAATGGTTGTTGTTTTAGTCCAATATTCGTAAGTATGATCTTTATATGGAAGAGACTCATCATCTAATTTTATCCTTCCTTTAATTTCATCAAATAATTTTTTTTGAATATTTTTAGTATCTTTTAAATGGTGCTCTGCATAAGAATTTTCTTCATCCAGATACTCTTTTACCTCTGGATCTAGTTTAGATTTATCTTTTAAAACCTCTAAGATATTCTGCTGATGTATCCAGCTGTAATTATCTTCCCATGTAACATCATGACAAGATTTTAACTCTATCTTTTTTTTTAGATATGGTATTTTCATTATTAGAGGAAATATATGAATATTATAATTTATACAGTGTTATTTTTGATTAGCTTATATTTTTTACTTAAATTTTTTGCTAATATTGCCTCAAAAAAAATATCCCAAGGTTTAAGATTATTCTTGTTTGTGGGATTAGTCATTTTAGCCATTTTATTTGCTGTGGGTGGAAAATTTTTACTATCTTTACCATTAACAATCATAAGTTTAGCTTTATTGAAACTCAAAGGACTCTCATTATTTCAATTAATCTCATTATTTAGGCTAATACAAACTTTAAGAAATTCTCAAAGATTTTCATTTAAAAATAAAAATGCAGTTAATAACTCATCTATGTCAGTTTCTGAGGCATACAAAATACTTAATCTAGATCCATCTAAAACATTAACTAAGAATGAGATCAATAAAGCTTATATTAGGATACAAAAAAAAATACATCCCGATATATCGCCTGAAACTGCAAGACTTTCATCAATAGTAAATGAAGCAAAAGACATATTGTTGAATAATTTAAGTTAATTTCTAAATCGATTTATAGTTTTGATAACTTCCTCTACAGTTATTAGGTTTGGATCAGCGTTAGTTCCATGAGCAATTTCATCAATAGTAAATCCATTTGGTATCATTCGATAATAATTTTGACTATAGTCTGTATATGCTCTAGGTGCATCTAGAAGCATCACAATACTTTTTTTTCCAGATTGAGAAGTAATGTGTGAACCAAATGAGTCATTTCCAACATACATATCTGAAGCACAGAGATAGGGTATCAAATTTTCAATATTTTTATCACTTAAAGTAGTAAAATTTTCTTTATCTAGATTTGATATAATTTCATTTTCTATTTGTCTTTCATTAGGACCACAAAGTAGAAAAAAAAATAATCATCTGATTTATTGAGTTGATTTATAAGTTTAGAAAAGTTTTTTGCTCCCCATCTGGTTGTAGGGCCTGAGGAACCTGCTCCAATTACTATTTTAAATTTATTTTTATATTCTTGTTTTATTTTGTATAATTTATCTTTATTTACAAAAAAACTAGTTTCTGTTGGACAATTATTAATCTTAAGAAAATCTTCTGTTAATTTTTTTGCTGCTTTTACCAAATGTAAATTTTTTTTTTTTAAAAAACTATAAATCCTAATATTTTTAATTCCTGCCAATTTTGCCGATAGATGTAATCGTATACTTGGATAAAAGATTAATAAATTTTCTAAATCAAAGCTTTTTAAAACATTAGCAAGATTAAAAATATCTATTAATTTTTTATGGTATTTGTTAATGTAAAAAACATTTTCTATAAGAGGGTCATCTGTAAGTGCTGCTTCTAAATTTTTGCACAACGTAATAATTGTTACAGGGCCATTTTTTTTTGCAATTTGATGACAGTAAGATAGATGCAATAGATTTGCACCTAAACCCACATAGCTTAAATAAATTCCTGTTTTCATAAACTTTTATACATTTTTTTTACTAAACTATTTCCAAAAATTTTAAATCTAAAATTAAAATTCTTCTTAAGATATGATGAGTTTTTAATTGAACCTGTTAAAATTTTATCTTCATTTTTTCTATAGAATTTTTTACTGACAGAACAATATTTTCTAAAATCTAGTTTATTTAATTTATAGGCAGCTGTTAAAATTTCTTTTCCAGAAATTTTTCTACCTGCGGATATTATAAAATCTTTAGAAGGTAATTTTGTTGATAATATTATTGCTTTTATAACTTCTGTTATCCAAGAATAATCTCTAAAAGTATTTATATTCCCAACTGTAATTTTATCTTTATTTTTAGCTCCAAGACAAACTTTTTTAATTAAAAAATCATTAGGCCTAAGAGGTGATTCAACTTGCATAAATACTAAACTGGATAAGTTTAATCCAAATTGTCTATATTTTTTTAACAACTTAAAAGTCTCCTTTTGTGCTTTAACATATGGATTTTTGTTAGATGAAAACTTACAATTTAAATCAATTTGTCCTTTATTGGGAGCAAAGATATACCCAGAGTTTGCTTTAAAAAATTTTATTTTTAAATTTTTTTCTTTTAATACGTCAAGAAAATTTTTTGTACCATCGTAATGTGATTGAAAAGTTTCTTTTTGACTTTTTAAACTTTTGGGTATTGAGCTCTGTCCTGCAAAGTAAAAAATTTTTTCTGGTTTATATTTGTTAATAATTTTCTTAATCAAATTTTTATTCTTGATATCAAGTTTTTCAAATTTTACTTTTTTTTGAATTTTAAGATAATTGTAATTATGTATTTTTTTTCTTAAAGATCTTGTTGTTACAATTACTCTTTCTTTTTTTTTTATAAGACCAACTGACAAATAAGCACCCAAAACACCAGATCCTATTATCAAATTGACTTTTTTATTCATTTTTTTTTTAAATTATAATATGTTTTTATAAATATATGAGTTTAATAAAAGGTATATATGCAGCATCCATGTCAGTATTAAATGATAACTTAACATTAAATATTGCAAAAACAATCAAGCATGCTGAAAATTTAATTGAAGAAGGCTGTCATGGAGTGGCAATATTTGGTAGCACTGGGCAAGCACAACTCATATCAGTCTCAGAGAAAATTGAGTTGTTGAATGATTTATCAAAAAATAAATACAAAGATAAGTTTTTAGTGGGAACAGGCTTTAATTCATTAGGAGAAACTATAAATTTAATGAAAATTGCTACCACTTTAGGTTTTACAAAATTCTTAATTATGCCGCCAGCCTTTTATAAATATGAGGACAAAGATGTAATAAATTATTATTCTATAATTGTAGAAAAAATTCCAGAAAGCAAAATTATACTTTACAATTTTGGAAAGTTATGCGGATATATGTTTAGTGAAGAATGTGTACGAAAATTAGTAAAAAAATTTCCAAAACAAATTATTGGAATTAAAGATAGTTCATACAACTTATTTGAAAATTTAAAATTAGATAATTTTTCAGTCTTGCCGGGCTCAGAGTCAAAACTATTAAAAGGTCTAGAATTGGGATGTTCAGGGATAATTACAGCAACCTGTAACATTTCATCTACAATGGCAAGAAAGGTTTATGATGATTTTTTTAATGGAAAAGAACAAACTGTTAATCAAAAGCTTTGTGATGTTAGAAATACATTTGAAAAATATAATTTAATATCAGCACTTCATTCTTATTATTCAAAAAAAGATCCTATTTATAAGAATATTTTGCCACCATTATCAATTTTAAATTCTACAGATAAAAAGGAGCTGACTAATAATTTAGAAAAATTAAATTTTCGATAAAAAAAGGTAACTTAAATGCAACTAGCAAGATTTTTAAATTCTATATTTAAGAAAGATGGTTTTATTCTAGTAGATGTAAATTCAAAAAATTATATTATTGGAACACCAAAAAATGACAAACCAATTAAGTTAAAAATTTTAAATAAAAATCTTCATTACAAATTATTATTACATCCAGATCTTTATTTTGGAGAGGCTTATACTAATGGAGAAATTATAATAGAAAATGGAAGTCTCACTGATTTTTTAGATTTAGCATTAATGAATTTTGGAAGAAACGATCTAAATTTTTTTAGTTATTTAATAAATAGACTAAGAGGTTCTTATAGGTACTTGACAAATTTTAATTTTATTAAAAAATCAAAAATGAATGTGTCCCATCATTACGATATTTCAGATGAGCTTTATGATTTATTTTTAGATCCAAAAAGACAATATTCATGCGCGTATTTTAAAGATGAAAATGATTCTTTAGAAGCAGCTCAAAATAACAAGATTCAACATATTATAAAAAAACTTAATATTAAATCAAACCAGAAAGTACTTGATATAGGTTGTGGTTGGGGATCATTAGCAATAGATATTGCCAAAAGCGCTAATTGTGAAGTAACAGGTATAACTTTGTCTGAAAATCAATTTAATTATTGCTTAAAAAAAAGTAAAGAACTCAACTTAGAAAATCAATTAAAGTTTAAATTAATAGATTATAGAGAACTTAATGAAAAATTTGACAGAATTGTAAGTGTTGGGATGTTTGAACATGTGGGTAGAAAATTTTATAAAAAGTTTTTCAAACAAATTAATAATTTACTAAATGATGATGGAATTTCTTTAATTCATACAATTGGATCAGTAAACCCACCAAGAGACCCACATCCATGGATAACAAAGTATATTTTTCCTGGCGGATATACTCCAAGTTTAAGTGAAGTAACCACACCTATTGAAAAAGCTGGCTTAATTGTAGCCGATATAGAAGTATTGAAGCTTCATTATTCTCATACACTTAGACATTGGAAAGAAAATTGCATCAAAAATAAAGAAAAAATTATTAAAATGTTTGATGAAAAGTTTTTCAGGATGTGGGAATTCTATTTAGCTGGTTGTGAAATGGCATTTAAGTGGGGCGACCAGGTTGTATATCAGTTTCAATTAACAAAAAATTATACATCAACACCTGTTACAAGAGACTATATTTATTAATAAATTATTGATAGAAATACATTTCTTGAACATGAAAAAATCAAAAAAAAAGAAAAGTCCAGCTAAAAAGAAAAGTCCAGCTAAAAAGAAAAATCCAGCTAAAAAGAAAAGTCCAGCTAAAAAGAAAAGTCCAGCTAAAAAGAAAAGTCCAGCTAAAAAGAAAAGTCCGGTTAAAAAAATTAAAAAAACCAAAAAAAAACTTTTCAAACCTCATAAAATAAAAAAAGAAAATTTTATTTTAAAGATAATTAATTTCCAAAACTCTTTTAAACCTGAAATTAAGTTCAAAATAAATTTTAGCTTAGAAAAATATATACAGGCATTCTTTGATAAAATTGCAAATACAATATCTGAATACAAAACTCTAAAAAAAGATGAAGCAAGAAGATTAAAATTAGAAAAACAAGAAAATGAAAGATTAGAAAAAATTAAACTTGAAAATATAAAGCAAAAAGATGAAGAGTTAAAAACTAAATTAAAAGAACAAGCATTAAAAGATGAAATTAAACTAGAAAAACAAAGAACAAAAGACATCAAGCTTTTTTTAAGAAAAGAACAGGCATTGTTAAGAATTGAGCAAGCTGAAAAACAAAAACAATTTTTAAAACAATTAAGATTAGAAAAACAAATTGATAAATTTAGAATTAGAGAAGTTAAAGAACTTGAAAAACTTGAAAGAATATCACTTAAAGAAAAAAGAGATGATTATGCTGGATTACAGCAAAGAATAGAAAAATTAAAAGAAAAATACCGAATTATTAGAGATCAAAAAATTAGAGAAAGAGTGGAGGCTTTAGGTGTAAAAATCCAAGGTGATGAAGATAGAGAGACATTATTACAAAAAGAGAAAGAATACACTATAGCAAGACAAAAAATTGAGTTTGCTCTTGAAAGTTTTTATAGAAGTGCAAGTAGCTTAGTGTTTCAATTAAACAAGCGTCATATCACACGACACATGTCAATATTTAGATGTATTGATAGAAGATTTGAAACTGGAGAAATTTTTATAAAATGGGACGAGTCCGCAGATGAAGACTGGTTATTATTAATTTATATCAAAAATAACTCACCAGATGAGGGTATAGTTATTGAAGACAAAACAAATCCTGAAAAAAATATTTCTCATGAGTTCAAAAACAACGAAATTTTTAAAGCTTCAGATACAATGGTTGACTCACTCACACAGTTAATCGCAAGAAAAAGAGCAAAAAATAACAATTAATTTTTCATAAATAATTAAGTAATATTCAGAATGTTTTTTGGAACAATCACATTGATTATTTTATATTTAATTTTGAGATACATTCTTGCTTGGATAACTTATTTTAATAATTTAGATCCAAGACTTGGAAATTCCACTTGGCGTTGGAGTTATGATTATCATGTAGTTGGCAAAAGAGATATTTCTGATTTAGATGATAAAGCTTTTGTTAGGCTTAGAAGAAAAAAGAATAAAATAATTACTTTAATGTATTCAATAGTAATGATTATGTTTATTGCCTCAATGTCTTTGTTGAGTAAATTTTTGATATTTTATACAAGTTAGTTCTTTAGCTGTTTTTTGTTTTTCAAATATAAAAAATAAGCAATAATTTCGTAACCAATTTTAAAAATTGTAAAAATTATTGGAAGTTTAAAGAAAAAATACAAAAGTTTATATTTTGGAATTTTTTTCCAAACTAATAAGAAAGCTTCAGCCCCTCCAATTATTTTATTTCCATCTTTTACATGCAATCTTCTTAAAAGATCTTTATCACTTTTGGAAGTCTCCATTTCTGCATTTGAATTGTTTGTTATATCAACCCAATCAATCTCTTTAATATTTTCTTTTTTATATAAGTTAATTTCAGACTTACAAATTCTACAAGAGTTATTATAGTAAACTTTCATTATTTAAAGTTATTTACATATAAGAATTAAACTGTACATGCGTAAAATGGTACATTGAAAAATTTATACAAACAACTATGTATTGTCCATGAGTAATTTTTTTGACAAATCAGACTTGACTAGAAAAGATGTAGACGAAATAGTATCTGATACTTTAAAAAATTGTGATGATGGTGAATTATATTTTGAGGACTCTAAATCAGAAGTCAATCGTACTAGATGATAATAAAATTAAAAGCTCAAATTATAGTTCTGATCTTGGTTTCGGATTCAGAGCTATTTCTGACGAGGTTGTTGCCTATTCCCATTCTAATGAAATATCAAAAGACTCGTTAAAAAATTCTGCAAAAAGTCTTCAATCTACTCTTAAGTCAGTAAAAGGAACTTATAATCATGAAATTCCAAAAACTAATAATAAATTTTATGATGCGATTAACCCTATTGATCAAAAAACATTAGATGGAAAACTAGAAGTTTTAAATAACGTAAATGAATATCTTCGTAAAAAAAACTCTACAGTAAAACAAGTAACAGCAAGTTTTAGTGGTGAACAAAAATCTATTGAAATTATTCGTTCTGGGGGTGAGTTTTTAACTGATGTTCGTCCGCTAATCAGATTCAATGTTTCTGTTATGCTTGAAAAAAATGGAAGAAAAGAGACAGGCGTTTATGGTATTGGCGGCAGACAATCTTACGATGATTATTTAAAAAATGATAATTGGAAAAATGTCTGTGAAGAAGCACTAAGAATAGCCTCAGTTAATCTTGATAGCAAACCTGCTCCTGCAGGTGAAATGAAAGTAGTTTTAGGACCTGGATGGCCTGCAATTTTAATTCATGAAGCTATTGGTCATGGATTAGAAGGGGATTTTAATAGAAAGAAAACATCTGCCTTTCATGACTTGATGGGCCAAAAAGTTGCAAGTGAAGGAGTTACGATTGTTGATGATGGAACCATAGATAAACGAAGAGGAAGTTTAACTATTGATGATGAGGGAACACCAACAGAAAGCACAGTTTTAATAGAAAACGGGATTTTAAAAAATTTTATGCAGGACAGATTAAACGCAAGATTGATGAATACTAGATCAACAGGTAGTGGCAGAAGAGAAAGTTATAAACATATCGTATTACCGAGAATGAGAAACACAATGATGTTAAGTGGAAAAAATACTCAAGATGAAATGATTAAATCAGTTGATAAAGGTATTTTTGCTGTGAGTTTTGGTGGAGGGCAGGTGGATATCACATCAGGAAAATTTGTTTTTAATTGTACGGAGGCTTATGAAATAAATAATGGAAAAATTGGTTCACCAATTAAAGGTGCAACTTTGATAGGTGATGGTCCTTCAATTTTAAAAGAAGTATCAATGGTTGGAAATGATATGATGATGGATCCAGGAATTGGAACATGTGGTAAGGCAGGTCAAGGAGTTCCGGTTGGAGTAGCACAACCTTCAATACTTATAGATAAAATGACAGTTGGTGGGACAAAACTTTAAAACATGATTAAGGATCAAGAATATTTAAAATCAAAAGCTTCATACTGTTTGGATCTTGCAAAAAAACTGGGCGCTACAGATGCAAGTGTAACAATTGGAAACTCAATTTCAGAAACAGTCAATTTCAGAAACAAAACTTTAGATGAGTCAAATAGATCTGATAGTTTGGCTATGGGAATAGAAACTTATATTGGTAAAAAAAAATCATCAATATCTTCATCTAATTTATTGGATGAAAATTTAAAAATTTTAATAGAAAAATGTTATGAAACTACAAAAATAACTCCTGAAGATGAATTTAATTCTTTACCAGATAAAGAATTATTAGCAAAAAATATTAAAGATTTAAATTTATATGACCAATCTCATGTTGAGAACGATAAAAAAATTGGTTATTTAAAAGAATTAGAGGAAGCCGCCTCAATTGATAAGAAAATTATAAATACAGAGTCGAGTTTTACGGAAGATAAATCAAATTTTATTTTAGCAAACAGTGATGGTTTTTGTAACGGATACAAATCGTCCTCATTTACAGCATCTTGTGTTACTGTAGCAAAAAACGAAAATAACATGGAAAGAGATTATGAGTTTACAAGCAAATGTCACTTAAATGATATTTCTAATCCCTCAGAACTTGGAAAAATTGCAGCTGAACAAACTATAAAAAAACTTAATCCTAAAAAAATTGGTAGTGATAAGCTAAGTGTTATTTTTGATAAAAGAATTTCAAAAGGATTTCTAAGCTCTTTTGCAGGTGCAATTTCAGCATCATCTATTGCAAGAGGTACATCGTTTCTTAAAGATAAATTAAACCAACAAATTTTTTCAAATGAAATCAATGTTATTGATAAGCCTGATCTAATAAAGGGTATGGGCTCGAGATGTTTTGATTCTGAAGGAGTAAAAACAGATACATTAAAATTAGTAAGCAATGGAATTTTAAATAATTATTTGGTTGATACCTATAATGGAAAAAAGTTAAATTTAAAATCAAATGGAAGAAGTGGTGGAAGCACTAACCTTTATTTTGAAAACGGAAATATTAATTATGATGATTTGTTAAAAAGTCATTCTAAAATTTTATACGTAACTGAAACTATAGGTCATGGAACAAATCTTGTAACAGGTGATTATTCAGTAGGTGCTAATGGTTTTTTAATTGAAAATGGAGAGTTTAAATATCCAGTAAATGAAATAACGATTGCTGGAAATTTAGATGAAATGTTTAAAAATATTATATTGGCTAATGATTTAGAATTTAAATACTCAGTTAATTCACCTACCATGATGATTGATGGTATGACCGTCGCTGGTAAATGAGCAGATATTGTGTAATTGGCTCAGGAATTTCTGGGGCAACGATTGCTAACCTTTTAAGTAAAAAACATTCTATTGATTTATTTGATAAAGCAAGAGGACCAGGTGGAAGATCGTCTTTTAAAAGATTAGATAAAGTCAAAGGATTTGACCATGGAGCTCAGTATATTTCACCTAAAAGTCTAGCTTTTAAAAAGTTTATTAATATTTTAATAAAAAAAAAATACTAAAAAAATGGAGTGGCAACCATTTATTTCTAAACAAAGTTAAAAAAGAAAATAAAAACCATTTAAAGATAATAGGTAAAAAAGGAAACAATGATATTAGCAAATATCTTTTGAAAAATATTAAATGTTATTTTCAAACAGAATTGAAAAAAATTAACTATAAAGAAAAAAAATGGGTCCTTACTTTTTCTGATGGTAATAAAAGGGTTTATGAAAAACTAATTTTAACTTGTCCATTTGCTCAATCATCAAAGTTATCAAAAAAATTTATAAAGGCTCCATTCATAACAAAAAAAGTTAAGATGGATGCCAATATTACCGTTATGCTTGTAATAAAAAAAACAAACAAAAATGTTAGCAGTTATTTATTTGATGACAAAATTTTAGGTTGGGCCGCAAAAGAAAACAGTAAAAAAAGGTTTAAAAGCCATCAAGATTTATGGACTCTGCAAAGTACTCATAGTTGGGCAAATAAGAAAATTAATAAAAATAGAGAAAACAAAGATATAAACTCTAATACCCTTATTAATCATTTTTTTAAACTTACAGGTATTAAAAAAACTAAAGCATTATTTTCTTTAAATCATGGTTGGAAATACTCATCAAATTCAAATTCTTTAAATATAAAAAGTTATTGGAACTCCTCATTAAATTTAGGAGTGTGTGCAGATTGGTTTGTTGGACCAAGACTTGAAGCTGGCTGGATAAGCGCCAATGACCTTTATAAAAAAATTACTAAATAAATTTATTCAAATTTTTTCACTCTATATTCCCAGTTTCCAATTCTAGAATAGGCAACCTTAAGGATTAAAGCATTTTTTTTATCAAACCAAATATCAAAGTTTAATCTTTTATCGGCAGGAATAGACATATCTTTTGAGGTCAATTTAAAGTGTTCTACTTCATATGTTTTCCCATATAACTCAATTTTTTCTTTTCCAATAAAAGTCACCACTTGTTCCTTAATACTTCCAGAAATTGGACTAATTTGAGAATTTGTTTGAAGGATTTTATGACTCCACCAATTTCCAATCACGTTTTCTACTGATGCACTACCTGTGTAAGATGATCCTTTGACATCATATTCATTTCTTTCTTCATTTAATTTTAGCTGAACGTATTTATCTTTTTTGTTTTGTTGAGTCTTAGAATTAAAAGAAATTAATTTATCTTTGATATATTTTTCCTCTCCATAACTCTCCACTTCAAAAATAGTTGCTCCAAATAATTTTACAGTAAATTTTAATTGATTTGTAACAGTTGTATTGTCTGAATCTTTTTTAAAAAAATAGTAGTTGTAACCAATAACCTCTCCATCTCTTAAAATTTCCATCTCTATTTTATTAAACTTGTTATAGTGAGCCATATGAGCGTTACTATTAAATGAACAGGTTAAGAGTAAAATGAGGAATAAAATTTTTTTCATAAAATGATTACTTTAATAGACTTTGAATTTAAAAGAAGTAATTTATTAAACAATGTTTTTAAAAATCAAAAATATTCCAAGTGTATCTTGGAGCTCAGAAAAACCACTTAATTTTAAACCAAAGATATCTACATTTTTTTTTCTTTGTTTTGGATTAACCTTGTTCGGCTTGGGTGAAGGTTTGTTAATTGTTTCTGCTTCTGGCGCATCTCCTTGGAGTGTATTGGCTCAAGGTTTATATTTAAATTTAGGTTTTTCTGTTGGTGTCATAACAATTTTTATTAGTTTTATTGTTTTGTTGCTTTGGATTCCTTTAAAACAAAAAATTGGAATTGGCACTATTTTAAATGCATTAATTATTGGATTAATGATTGATGTTTGTATTAGGCATGTAGCAACTCCCGAGAGTTATATTGATCAAATTTTATTAGGTGCTGTTGCAGTAGCTATAGTCGGACTTGGTGGTGGAATTTATTTAGTTGCAAATTTAGGAGCAGGACCAAGAGATGGTTTGATGATAGGTCTTCAAAAAAAAACAAATTTACCAATTGCGCTAGTTAGAGGAACTCTTGAAATAACTGTAATGTCTGTTGGTTGGTATTTAGGTGGTACTGTTGGCGTTGGAACTTTGCTTTTTGCGTTTGGAATTGGACCTTGTGTGGCTCTAGGATTATTTTTAGTTAATAAATTATTTAATTAGGCCGCGGCGCCAGATTTTTCACTTTTTTTTCTTTCATGAGGGTTAAGAATAGCTTTTCTTAATCTAAGTGACTTAGGTGTAATTTCCAAGGCTTCATCAGTATTTAACATACTTAATTGTTCAGCAATTGACATTTGTCTTACCGGTGTAAGTACAACATTTTCATCTGTTCCTTGGGTTCTCATATTTGTTAATTGTTTGCCTTTCATAACATTTATAATCATGTCACCAGGTTTTGGTGTCAAACCAACAATCATACCTTCATATACTGGATCATTATGAGTTACAAACATTTCACCTCTTGCTTGAAGATTAAATATTGCAAATGCTACTGCTTTTCCTGTCGACATTGAAATTAATGCACCATTTTTTCTTCCATCCATTTCACCTTCAAATTTTCCATATCCATGGAAAATTCTATTAATTACTCCAGTACCTTTTGTTAAAGTTAAAAACCTACTTGTGTATCCCATTAAACCTCTTGTTGGTGCATGGAAAACTAATCTTTTCTTATCTTTACCAGTATCTTTTAAATCTAAAAGCTTACCTTTTCTTCTATTCATCGAGTCAATTATTTTTGATGAAAATTCTTCGTCTAAATCAACAGTTATTTCTTCAATAGGTTCTAATTTATTTCCTGCTTCGTCTTTTTGAAACAATACTTTTGGAGGACTTACGGTCATCTCGAAACCTTCACGTCTCATTTGTGTAAGTAAAATTTCAAGCATTAATTCTCCTCGACCACTAATTACAAAAGAATCTACATTTGCATTTTGAGAAAAAGTAATACCAACATTATTTTGAGCTTCTGATACCAATCTGTCTCTAATTTGTGTGCTTGTTAATTTTTTCCCCTCAGTTCCTGCTAGAGGTGAACTATTAACACTTATCGTTATAGACATAGTAGGTGGGTCTATTGGAGTTGCTGGAATTGGTTCGTTTAATTCAGGATCACAGATAGTGTCTGCTACATTAGCTTTTTCTAATCCAGCAATTACAACAATGTCTCCTGCTTCACCTATTTCAATTGGAACCTTTTTTGTTCCTTCATATCTAAAAATTTTAGTTAATTTACCTTCATCTACTTTTTCACCTTTAAGATTTATTGCTTTGATAGGTTGATTAGCTTTCGCAGTTCCTTGGGATATTCTTCCAACCAAACTTCTTCCTAAAAAGCTATCTGCATATAAAAGTGTAGACAACATAGCAAAAGGTTTAGTTTTATCTAACTCAGCTGGTTTAACATGTTCAATTATTAAATCTAACAATGGGTGGAGATTTTCTCTAGGACCATCAACTTCTTTGCTTGCCCATCCAGATCTACCACTTGCATATAAAACTGGAAAATCTAGCTGTTCTTCATTAGCATCTAAGCTTACAAATAAATCAAAAGTTTCATCTAATACTTCGTTAGCTCTTTGATCCGCTTTATCTAATTTATTAATTACAACTATTGGTTTTAACCCTTGTTTAAGTGCTTTGGCTAACACAAATTTTGTTTGTGGCATTACTCCTTCAGCGGAGTCTATAAGTAATAGGGCTCCATCTGCCATACTTAATACACGCTCTACTTCTGCAGCAAAATCTCTGTGACCAGGTGTATCTATTATATTTACTCGAGAATCTTTCCAATTAATTGATGCAGGTTTAGCTAGAATAGTGATTCCTCTTTCTTTTTCCAGCTCTCCAGAGTCCATCAGTCTTTCATCCACAACTTCATTTTCTCTAAATGATCCACTTTGCTTCATAAGATTATCGATCATGGTTGTTTTACCATGGTCAACGTGTGCAATGATTGTGATGTTTCTGATGTTATTGCTCATAAATTGTGGCTCTTATACATTAATTCTTTGATTTGAAAACTTAAAAAAAGACAGTAATTACTGGGTAAATAGACTTTAATAAAGAATTCATTTCTTGTGATTGTTTTAAAAACATATAGATATCGCAATAAAATTAGCAGCAACATAGAATCAAGATCAAAATTTCTAAATCATTAAATGGAAAATTTTAAATTACTTAAAATAGAAGATGCATTAAAAAATTCATTACAAAAAATGAATTTTACAAAACCAACTCCTATTCAAGGTATGGCAATACCTGTTGCTTTGGAAGGTAAAGATATTTTAGGCACAGCACAAACAGGAACAGGCAAAACTTTGGCTTTCAGTATTCCCTTAATTAATAAGTTGATTTTAGACAAAAATGCTTTTGCACTTGTTATGTGTCCAACCAGAGAATTAGCCACCCAAGTAATGGAGGCAATTAAAAGCATTATAAGTGATAAAATAAATATCAAATCAGCTTTGCTTATTGGTGGAGAGTCGATGCAGAAACAGCTGAGACAACTAGGTAATAGATCCAGAATAATAGTTGGAACTCCAGGAAGAATTAATGATCATCTAAAAAGAAAAAGCCTAAATTTATCAGCCACAAAGTATTTGGTTTTAGATGAAACTGACAGAATGCTGGATATGGGCTTTACACCACAAATTGAAATGGTTTTAAAATTTGTACCAAAGGAACATCAAACATTATTATTTTCTGCAACTTTACCTAATAATATTTTAAGAATTTCAGAAAGATATTTAAATAAACCTGAAAGAATATCTACTGGAGCCACATCGCTTCCAATTGCAAAGATTAAACAAGAAACTCTTCAAGTTTTTAAAGAAAATAAATACGATGAATTAGTTGATCAATTTTTAGCTAGAAAAGGTTCCATACTTGTTTTTGTTAAGACTAAAAGAGGTGCTGATAAGATGGTTAAAAAACTAAAAGAAGAAGGACATTCAGCTGATGCAATTCATGGTGATCTTCGTCAAAGCAAAAGAGATCGTGTTATTAATTCTTTTAGAAAAGGATTAAAGAGAATTTTAATTGCAACAGATGTTGCGGCTAGAGGTCTTGATATTCCTTTAATTCAACATGTTATAAATTATGATCTACCTCAAGTTCCAGAAGATTATGTTCATAGAATAGGAAGAACTGCTAGAGCAGGATCTGAAGGATCTGCTTTAACATTTTTAACACCCGATGATAGAATAATGTGGAATTCAATAAATAAATTAATTGATCCAAATTTCAAACTAGCGCCCAGTGGTTTAAGAAGGGACTCAAAAAATAAAAGAAGAGGCAAGGGACCAAATAATAAAAAAAGAAAAGCTAGAGATGAAAAAAAATCTTTTGGAAAGGGAAGACAAGATCGATCGTCAAGTTTTAGAGGCATATCAAAATCTTATGGCAAAAGTAGATCAGATAAACCATCAAGAGATGGAGAGAAAAAAAGTTTTGGCTTTAAAGGAAAATCAAGTTTTAGAGATAAACCATCAAGAGATGGAGAGAAAAAAAGTTTTGGCTTTAAAGGAAAATCAAGTTTTACAAAAAAAAATAACTCAAAACCAGTTGGTTTCACAAACAATCCAAAGTATTTTGGAAGAAAACCTGCAGAAAGTACATCCACAGATTCAGAAAAAAAAAGCTTTGGTTCAAAAGGAAAGAAAAAATTTAAGAGCCGAAATAGTAGACCTAAAAACTTTAGCTTTAAAAAACACAGTAAAAAAAGAGCTAAATCTTAAGATTTTTTAATCTTTTCTTTTTTTTGCTTTCTCTTTTCTTTAAGACTTAATTTTGGTTTTTTGCTAGCACTAGAATCTTTGAATGATTTTCCACTATATCTTTTTGACATACTTTAATTATATCATTTTATTAAAAAAAAAGGCCATCTAAAAAGATGGCCTTTAAATTTTTTTTAGAAAAGAGTGGGATTACATTCCCATGCCACCCATGCCACCCATGCCACCCATTCCACCAGGCATACCAGCAGGCATTCCGCCAGCAGCATCTTTTTCCTCGGGTTTGTCAGCAATCATAGCTTCTGTAGTAACTAATAATCCAGAGATAGAAGCAGCATCTTGAAGAGCAGTTCTCACAACCTTAACTGGGTCAATGATACCTTTTGCAAACATATCACAATACTCTTCGCTTTGAGCATCATAACCATATGATGTTTTTTTCTGCTCTAACAATTTACCAACTACTACTGAACCATCTACACCAGCATTTTTAGTAATCTGTCTGATAGGAGCTTCTAATGCTTTTCTTACAAGATCCACTCCCGCTTTTTGATCATCACCTTTTACTTTTACTTTCTCAAGATTTTGAGCAGCATATAGAAGAGCACAACCACCACCTGTTACAATACCTTCTTCAACAGCGGCTCTAGTTGCATTTAAAGCATCTTCAACTCTATCTTTTCTTTCTTTAACTTCAACTTCAGTTGCACCACCAACTTTTATAACTGCAACACCACCTGCTAATTTAGCAAGTCTTTCTTGAAGTTTTTCTCTATCGTAGTCAGATGTTGTTTCGTCAACTTGTTTTTTAATTGAGTCACATCTTGCTGCGATATCTGATTTTTTACCACTACCACTAACAATTGTACTGTTATCTTTATCAACTTTAATCTTTTTACAAGATCCAAGGTCTTCAAGTTTTACATTTTCAAGTTTAATTCCAAGATCTTGGGAAATTACTTGGCCACCAGTTAGTATAGCAATATCTTCAAGCATAGCTTTTCTTCTATCACCAAATCCTGGGGCTTTAACAGCAACAACTTTTAATCCACCTCTTAGTTTGTTTACAACTAAAGTAGCTAATGCTTCTCCCTCAACGTCTTCTGAGATAATCATTAAAGGTCTACCTGATTGTACAACAGCTTCTAACAATGGAACCATTGGTTGTAAGTTAGTTAATTTGCTTTCGTGTAATAAGATAAAGGGATTTTCCAACTCAGTAGTCATTTTATCACTGTTAGTAATAAAGTATGGAGATAAGTAACCTCTATCAAATTGCATACCCTCAACAACATCTAGTTCAGTTTCAATTCCTTTAGCTTCTTCAACAGTAATCACACCTTCGTTACCAACTTTTTGCATAGCTTTTGCAATCATTGATCCAATTTCTTTATCACCATTTGAAGAAATTGTTCCAACCTGGGCAATCTCATCACTATCTTTTACTTTTTTAGCAGAAGCAATTAAGTTTTCTTTTACATTTTCTACAGCTGCATCAATTCCTCTTTTTACATCCATAGGATTCATTCCAGCAGTAACATATTTAATACCTTCTCTTACAATAGCTTGAGCCAAAATTGTTGCAGTAGTTGTACCATCACCAGCTTCCTCATTAGTTTTACTAGCAACTTCCTTAACCATTTGCGCACCCATGTTTTCAAATTTATCTTCAAGATCAATTTCTTTAGCAACAGAAACACCATCTTTAGTAATTCTTGGTGCACCATACGACTTATCCATAACAACATTTCTGCCTTTTGGACCTAAAGTAACTTTAACAGTATCAGCCAAAATGTTGACACCTCTCATCATTGCCGCTCTAGCTTCAGCGTCAAATTTAATTATTTTTGCCATTTCATTTTCTCCTTTAAATTAAATTATTTACCTGAAATACCCATAATGTCTGACTCTTTCATTATGCTGTATTCTTTACCATCAATTTTGACTTCAGTTCCTGACCATTTGCCAAATAAAACTTTGTCACCAACTTTAACATCCATTGGAATTAATTTTCCATCTTCAGTTTTAGCTCCACCACCAACAGCAACTACTTTGCCCTCTTGAGGTTTTTCTTGGGCTGTATCTGGGATAATTATTCCACCAGCAGTTTTTTCGCTGCTATCTAAAACTTCAATTAATACTCTATCGTGTAACGGTTTAAATTTCATAAATTCTCCTTATTAAATATGAGCTTCATATAGATACTGACCAAACTTTTTCAAGATAATATGAAAAATAAGTTATGAAAAATCATAGGAAATTAGCGATTTTATGGTTTATACCTTAAAATATGACTAAAAATTTAGATTCCATAGGCTTGCAGTCAATTGCTGATAATTACGATCTTTTTTATATAGATCTGTGGGGAGTAATTCATAATGGGATTAAACTTCATGAAGGTGCAATTTTTACTCTTAAAAAATTATTAGAAATTAATAAAAATTTTATTTTATTAACAAATGCACCAAGACCCATTCAACCAGTTAAAGAATTTTTAGAAAAAATGGGATTGGAAAAGAAATTTAGAGATAAAGTTTTTACTTCAGGTGAAGCAGCATTAAATTTTATTAAAAAATTTTATTCTTTAAAAAGATTTTATCATATTGGCCCACCTAGAGATTTTGATTTATTTAATGACTTTAGAAATAACAAATCCAAAGAAATTGATCAATGCCAATATTTTTTATGTACTGGTTTGTTTGATGATTATGATCAAGATTTAAATTATTATAAAGATTTATTAGAAAAACACATTGATAAAAAGATGATTTGTACGAATCCTGATTTAATAGTTGATAGAGGAAATAGAAGAGAATTATGTGCGGGATCTGTTGCTATGGTATTTGAAAAATTGGGAGGAGAGGTTGTTTATTTTGGCAAGCCATATCCAGAGGTTTACAATCAATCAATAGACAATAAAAACAAAAAAATCTTATCAATTGGAGATAACCTTAATACTGATATTAAAGGGGCAAATCTTTTAAATTATGACTCACTATTAATTTCTAATGGAGTTCACAAAAATGAAATAATAGATAATGGGATAGAGGAAGTATCAAAACAATACGAGTCAATTGTTAATTTTATACAATCAGATTTAACATGGTAAAATTATATAAAAATTTTGATATTAATAAATGTCATAAAGGATCTATAATTTTAATTGGTAACTTTGATGGGGTACATTTGGGTCATCAAAAATTAATTAAATTAGCTCAAAAATATAAAAAAAAATATAATGCAAAAATTGGTGTGATTAATTTCGACCCAATGCCAAAAATGTTTTTTAATAAGTCATTAAAAAATTTTAGATTATCTAGTGTAAATCAAAAACTTAATTTATTAAAAAACCATGATGTTGATTTTGTTATAACAAAAAAATTTGATAAAATTTTTTCTAAAACGAAATCAATTAGTTTTGTTAAAAACATTCTTTCACAAAAATTAGATGCTAGATTTATATTTGTAAGTAATAATTTTAAGTTTGGAAATAAAAGAGAAGGAGATGTAAAATTTTTAATTCAAAATGAAGTTAGGTTTAATTACAAGGTTATTAAACCAAAACCACTATTGATTAACAATAAGATAGTTTCATCATCTTTGATAAGAGGTTTTTTAGAAAAAGGATTTTTGAGTAAGGCTAATAAACTTCTGAACAGAAAATGGACTATTGAAGGAATTGTTAAAAAAGGCAGACAAGTTGGAAAAACAATTGGTTTCCCAACCTGTAATATAGATATTGATGACTATGTTTTGGCTCAACCCGGAGTTTACGCGGTTAGTGTTCTAAGAAAGAATAATCTTAAATCTTTAAAAGGAATAGCAAATCTTGGATACAGACCAACATTTAACCAAAAAAAAATCCTATTGGAGGTTCATTTATTTAATTTTTCTGGAAATCTATACAATAAGCACTTATCAGTTAATTTTTTAAAATTTATAAGAAAAGAAAAAAAATTTAAAAATATAAATGAATTAAAATCTCAAATTAAAACAGATTTAATAACAGCAAAAAAAGTAAAATGAGTAAATCACAAATAAATCTTCCCAAAACAGCATTTTCTATGAAGGCAAATTTATCAATTAGAGAGCCTGAAATTTTAGAATATTGGAAAAAAATAGAACTTTATAAAGAACTTAGAAAATCAAGTAATGGAAAAGAAAAATTTGTTCTTCATGATGGGCCTCCATATGCAAATGGCAATATTCATATGGGTACGGCACTTAATAAAATTTTAAAAGATATAATTGTAAAGTTTCATCAAATGGATGGAAAGGACTCTATTTATGTTCCGGGGTGGGATTGTCATGGATTACCAATCGAATGGAAGATAGAGGAGCAATATAAAAAAAATAAGAAAAATAAAAATGAAGTTCCAATAGTTGAATTTAGAAAAGAATGTAGATCTTTTGCACAAAAATGGATTGAAGTTCACAAAGGTCAGTTTAAGCGATTGGGTGTTATTGGTGACTGGGAAAATTATTATTCCACAATGAGTTTTGATGCAGAGGCTCAGATTGTCAGAGAGCTTGGAAAGTTTTTAAAAGAAGGAAGTTTGTACAGAGGATTTAAACCAGTCTTATGGTCTACTGTTGAAAAGACAGCTCTTGCAGATGCAGAAGTTGAGTATCAAGACCATAAATCTGATACAATTTATACATCTTTCTCAGTTAAATCATCTAATGTTAAAGAGCTAGAAGGAAGTGAAATTATTATATGGACAACAACTCCATGGACAATCCCAGCAAATAAAGCTTTAGCTTATAATGAGGCTCTTGATTACGTATTGATACAGTTAAATGACGATGGTGATTTCAAAAATAGAAAAATAGTAATTGCAGAAGCACTAATAGAATCTGTAATTAAAGATTGTTCAATCAAAGATTTTAAAGAGATTAAAAAATTTAAAGGAAAAGAATTAAAAGACACAATTTGCAATCACCCTTTTTTTGATTTAGGCTATCAATTCGACATCCCAATGCTTGAAGCAAGGTTTGTAACAACAGAACAGGGAACAGGCATAGTTCATTGTGCACCAAGTCATGGTCCTGATGATTTTAACTTATGTTTAAATCACGGTATTAAAGCTATTGAGACCGTTGATGGTGATGGAAAATATACAAAAAATGTTCATTTATTTGAGGGCAATCATATTTTCAAGGCAAATCCAATTGTCATTGAAAAACTTAAAGAACAAAAAAAATTATTGTTTAACGGAGAATTAGTTCATTCATATCCACACTCATGGAGATCAAAAGCACCACTCGTTCATAGAGCAACTCCACAATGGTTTATCTCAATGGAAAGTCACAAGTTAAGAGAAAAAGCTTTAAAGGCTTTAGATGAAACAACTTTTTATCCAAGCAAAGGAAAAGAAAGATTGAAATCGATGATAGAAACTAGACCTGATTGGTGTGTCTCAAGGCAAAGAGTTTGGGGAGTACCTCTTCCAATTTTTGTTAACAAAAAAACAAAAGAAATACTTATTGATGATGAGGTGAACGAAAATATTGCAAATATTTATGAAAAAGAAGGATCAGATTGTTGGTTCTCTGATGACCCTCAAAGATTTTTAGGAAACAAATATAAAGCAGATGATTATGAAAAATTAAGCGATATTGTTGAGGTATGGTTTGATAGTGGCTCTACTCATTCATTTGTTTTAGAAAAAAGAGAAGATTTAAAATGGCCAGCATCAATGTATCTAGAAGGATCTGACCAACACAGAGGATGGTTTCATTCTTCACTATTAGAGTCATGTGGAACTAGAGGAAAAGCACCGTTTGAGTCAATTTTATCTCATGGTTTTGTTGTAGATGGTAAAGGATTAAAAATGTCAAAATCTCTAGGCAATGTTATTGCTCCTGAAGATATTTTAAAAAAGTATGGAGCAGATATATTAAGAATTTGGGTGGCCTCTTCAAATTATGCAGAGGATTTAAGAATTGATCATTCTATTCTTGATCAACATGCAGACTCTTATAGAAAAATTAGAAATACATTTAGATATTTGCTTGGTAATCTTAATGATAATTTTGAAAAAATTGACTTAGAAAAAATAAATTTATCTGACTTGCCTGAGCTAGAACAATTCATGATTCATAAAATTTATTCATTAAACAATAAATTTAAAAATTATTTTAAAAATTATGACTTTCACAATTTGTATAAAGAACTTCTAAATTTTTGTACAGTTGACTTGTCAGCTCTCTATTTTGATATTAGAAAAGACACACTATATTGTGATGAGTTTGACAGTCAAAAAAGACAATCAACAATAATTTTATTAAATATAATTTTAAATGCATTGCTAAAGTGGTTTGCACCAATTCTTTCATTTACAACTGAAGAAATTTTTAGATTAATTTCTAAAAATAATAAAAGTATTCATTTAGAAAGATTTTTAAACTTTCCTAGTTCATTTAAAAATGAAGCTTTAAATAATAAATGGCAAGAATTGATTAAAATAAGAAATATTTGCAATATTAGTATTGAAGAAAAAAGAGCAAGTAAAGAAATTGGATCTAGTTTAGAAGCTGAATTAAAAATTGATTTAAATGATAAGTTTAAGGATATTGCAAAAAATATAGATTTTTCTGAACTATGTATTACATCTAAAGCAACAATTTCTTTTTCAACAATTACTGAAGTAGAAGTAAATACTATAAAAGCCAAAGGTTCTAAATGTCCTGTTTGTTGGAAAATAAGTGAAGAACTTTGCCCTAGACACTCTTAATGATAGCAAGATACCTAACTAAAAATTTTTATATTAATTCAGCTGTTGTTTTTTTAATTTTTATTTTAGATAGATTCTCAAAAATATATGTATTGCATTTAGATAAAATTAATTATTCATCTGAATTATACCAATCTAAATATTTAAACATCACTCTAGTATGGAATGAAGGTATAGCGTTTGGTCTATTATCATTTGACCAAAATAGTTTGTATAATTTATTGAGTTTGTTTATTGCAATAATAGTTTTGATCATTTTTTTTATGATAATTAAAAATAATAATATTAAAAAATATCCTTTATTGATGATATTTGCTGGAGCTATTGGAAATCTATATGATCGAGTCTTTTATAAAGCTGTTCCCGACTTCATTGATTTTCATATAGGAGAATTTCATTGGTTTATTTTTAATGTAGCAGATATTTTTATCAGCTTAGGTGTATTTTTTATGATTTTGATTGAATTAATTGATAATAATAAAAGTAATGAAGCTGTTTAAATTTTATATTGCAATCAGTATTGCTATAATTCTCTCATCATGCGGCACTATAAAAAATGGGTTTAGCAATCAAAAAAAAATAATAGTGATGAGTTTTTAGTTGAAAAAAAATCACCACTTGTAATGCCCCCTGACTATAATGAGCTTCCAATACCCAATGAAGAAAAAATAGAAAAAGAGACTAAAGATATAAAATCTTTAATTTCGAAATCAAAACAAGAGGAGATTAGTGAAGATTTAAATAAAAAGAATTCATCTTTTGAAGGTTCAATTTTAAAAAAAATTAAAAAGAATTGATGTTAACTAAAGGAATTAATTTTGTTAATTTTAAGATTAAAAAGAATTCAACTTTAGTAAAAAAAAATCTTATATCTATATTAAAATCAAAAAATGAAGTTTTAAATTCTTTAAGTCAAAATTATAAAAATAATTTTACCAAAAAACTTTTACATAAATATAAAAAAAAAATAGATTATCGAGTGATTGGGATGGGAGGATCTTCACTTGGCACACAAGCAATTTATGATTTTTTAAAACATAAAATAAGAAAAAATTTTGTATTCGCTGACAATCTTCAAACTGTTCAAATTAAAGAGAAAAAAAAATATACAAACTTAATTGTTTCTAAGTCTGGCAACACTATTGAAACGGTAGTTAATGCAAATATTTTAATAAAAAAAAAAGATAGAAATATTTTTATTACAGAAAATAAAGATAGCTATCTATTTAGTTTAGCTGAAAAATTAAAGTCAGACATCATTCATCATAATAATTATATTGGAGGAAGATATTCTGTATTATCAGAAGTTGGAATGTTACCAGCAGAATTAATGGGTTTAAAAGCAAGTAATTTTAGACAGTTGAATAATTTAATTAAAAATAAAAAATTTATTAATTCATTAATTTCAAATGTTAGTTCAACATTATATTTTATAAAAAAGAAAAAATTTAATTCAGTAATAATTAATTACGATGCAAGATCTGAAAATTTATTTAATTGGTATCAGCAATTAATTGCTGAAAGTTTAGGTAAGAAAAAAAAAGGTTTATTGCCGGTAGTTTCAAATATGCCCAAAGACAATCACAGTACAATGCAATTATATTTAGATGGTTTTAAAAATAATTTTTTTACTTTTTTTTATGTCGACAAACCAAATTCGCAAAAAATAAAAAATAACACTATATTGTCATCCCAATATTATTTAAAAAATAAAAATTTATCTCAAATTACACTAGCACAAAGAAAAGCAACCGAAAATGTCTTTAAAAAGAAAAACATTCCATTCCGAAGTTTTAAAATCAAAAAAAGAGATGAAAAAACTTTGGGAGAGTTGTTTTGTTTTTTTATTTTAGAAACAATTTTAATTGGTCAATCAATGAATTTAAATCCATATGATCAACCTGCTGTAGAATTGATAAAAGTCGAAACAAAAAAATTGTTAATTAGAAATACTTAAAAAAATTATTTTAGATAAGCCATATTTTTTTTCCTCAATAACTTTTAATTTCCCTGGAATTAAGTCTTTTTCATTTTTATGTCTGTGCACAACTAAGACTCCTTTTTCGTTTAAAACATTTTCATTTTTAATGTTATTAAGCAAGAGATCTAAATTTTTATTTTTATATGGTGGATCCATAAAAATGACATCAAATTTTTTATTTAAACTTTTAAAAAAATTAATATCATAAATATCTTTTTCAATAATTTCAAAATTTTCAATTAATTTTAAACTTTGTAAATTTTTTTTTAATATAGGTAACACAACATTATATTTTTCTGCAAAAACAACTTGTTTTGCACCTCTAGAGAGACACTCAATTCCAAATGAACCTACTCCAGAAAATAAATCTAGAATATTTGAATTTTTTAAATTTATCTCAAATTTATTAGAGTGATTAAGAATGTTGAAAATAGATTCTTTTGTAAGGTCTTTAAGTGGTCTTGTTAAAGCATCTTTTGGTTCAAGAATTTTTTTACCTCTAAAAGTTCCAGCTATTATTCTCATTATTTAATAACTTTGTACCCAATATCTTTCCTGAAAAAACCACCTGACCAATTCAATTTATCTAGATTTTTTGTAATACTCATTTTAGCTTCATTAAAATTATCTGAAAGGGATACAAAACTTAAAACTCTTCCACCTGTAGCATAAACTTCATCATTTTTTTTGGTAGTACCTGCATGAAACAAATAATCTTGAGACCGAAGATTGATAGATTTTAAATTTTCAATTTTGATATTTTTTTTGAACTCATCTGGATATCCATTTGAGCAAACTACTACACACAAACTTTTTTTATTCTGCCAATCAAGATTTACTTTATCAAGACTTTCATTACAACAAGCTAACAAAACTTCAGATAAATCTGTTTTTAATTTTGGTAATATTGTTTGACATTCTGGATCACCCATCCGTACGTTGTATTCAATTAAAAAAGGTTCATTATTTACTATCATCAATCCAGCATATAAAAATCCTTTGTATCTAGTACCATGTTCAGCTAAACCCTTTAATGTAGGTTTGATAATTTTATTAATAATCTTACTTTCAATATCTTCTGATATTAATCTTGAAGGTGAATATGCGCCCATACCACCAGTATTTTTACCTCTATCTCCCTCTAATACTCTTTTATGATCTTGTGCTGTCCCAAAATTTTTATAAATTAGACCATCACTTACTATAAAGTAGCTCATTTCTTCACCATTAAGAAATTCTTCAATTAATAAATTTTTAGCTAGACCAAATTTTCCATCAAAAATTTCGTTGACTGCAATTTTCGCTTCTTTGTCATCATTACAAATATAAACACCTTTTCCTGATGCTAAATTATCTGCTTTTATTACAATTGGATACTCTGTTTTTTCTAAAAATTTTTTTGCATCTTGTTTATTTTGAAATATCCCAAACTTAGCTGTTGGTATATTATATTTTTGACAAAGTTGTTTTGTAAATATTTTTGATCCTTCAAGTTGTGATGCTATTTTATTTGGACCAAATACTTTTATATTAAATTGCTCTAAGAAGTCCACAAGCCCATCTACTAATGGTTTTTCTGGACCAATAACAATTAAATCGATTTGATTATCTAATATAAAATTTTTGATATTTTCAAAATCATCTAAATTTAAAATTACATTTTCAGCTACCTCAGATGTCCCAGCATTGCCAGGGAAACAATAAATTTTTTCTATTTTACTTGAGTTTTTTAAGCCTAAGCAGATTGCGTGTTCTCTTCCACCACTTCCTATTACTCCAACTTTCATATAGAAGTATATAAACTAAAAATGACAAAAAAATTAGCAAAATTGAAATATTTACCTAATAATTTTCAAATTATACAAAATGGCGATTATGTTGAGTGCGCTGTCTCCGGAAAGAGAATAGGTATTGAAAATTTGAATTATTGGAATGTAGAATTACAGGAAGCCTATTTTTCTTACAAAGAAGCTTTTCAAAAAAAAGAGCAATTAGATAAAAAATAAATACTATTTCCAGCGATTATGAGACCAAATCCATTGTTCTGGTTTATAGACTATCATTTTTTCAAGTACTAAATTTAATCTGTCAGTAATATTTTGGGTTGTTTCCTCTTTATCAAATATGATTGGATTTTTTATAATTATCTTAAAATTAGTATTGTTTATCCTCTCAATAAATATAGGAACCACTGGAATATTAAATTTTTTAACCAATTGTGCTGGAATAGTAGTTGTTAGTGCTTTTTGACCAAAAAAATCTGACTCTATTCCTTGTGAAACCCTTTGGTCAATCATTAGAGCTGACGAATAGTCTAATTTTTTTAAGTGTATAAGTTTTTTCATCCCTCCTATACCTTTTTTAATTTGATATTTGCAAATATATTTTTTTCTTATTCTCTCCATTATCTTGTTTAAAAAAAAATTATTTAGTGGTCTGTATATTGCAGATAATTTGATTCCTGATTTTTCAATATGCATAGCCATTAGTTCAAAATTACTAAGATGTCCTGAAATAAAAACAACTGATTTATTTTTTCTTTTAATATCTTCAAGTATTTCTTGACCTTCAATTTTAATATTTTTATTTGATGCATCTTCTCTAAAATGCTTAATAAACATGTATTCAGCAAATACTCTTCCATAATTATTCCACATTTTTTTTGTTGTTTTATCTAAGTCATCTGATTCAATATTAGGGAAAGCTTTTTTAAGATTAGAATGAATTAATTTTTTTGATCGAAATAATGGACCAATTTTTTCGAATAATTTACCACCTAGAGCAGATGACATGTTTAATCCCAATATTTTAAATAGAGAAAATAAAATAATTATAAATAGAAACTGTAAGAAATACTTAATTATTTTCATTTTTGTTTAATATAGTGGAAATCAGTTTTTCCTCATCTAAAATTTTTAATTCTGATTTAATAAAATTGATATTATGAATTTTTTCCTTATCTAATCTTAAATAATCTTTTTCAGTTGTTATAATTTGACAATTTAAATTATCTGATAGTTTTTGGATCTTATTAATATCAAAATTGTTATACTTATAATGGTCTGGAAACTCAATATCTTTAACAACATTAAATTTATATTCTCTTAACATTGATATGAAAGTTTGATGATTGCCTATTCCAGAAAATACTAAATAATTTTTATCTTTATTAAATTTTTCAATATCTAAAGGAATGTACTTTCCTATATAGAGATTTATATTTGGATTTATTTTATATATATGTTTCTTAATATTGTCTAAGTTTTCTAAATTTCCATTTAAAAAAATATGTTTATAATTTTTTAAGTTATTTATGCTTTCTCTCAATGGGCCAGCTGGTATGGTGAAACCATTACCGATCCAATTAATATTATTAAAACATACAAATCTTAAATCATAATTTATAGAACTATCTTGAAGTCCATCATCTAATATTGCCACATCATAACCTTCATTTTCTGCAATATTAATCGCGTCAATTCTTTTAGAGGAAGTGAAAAGTTTTCCTCTACTTTCTAATAGTTTTTGTTCATCAAATTGAGTTGAGTAAAATTTTTTAACAAAACATGATTTAATTTTTTTTTCAGTTAAAATTTCATTAATTTTGATACTTAAAGAAGTTTTGCCTGTTCCACCCAGATAAATGTTGCCAACACAAATGGTTTTAATCTTTGATTTTTTTATGTTTGATTCTATTTTAAATAATCTAATTAATTTAAATAAATACGAAATCGGAAGTAATAAATATGCAAGTATACTAGGTTTTTTAAAGTCCCAAAACTTAGGTTTTTTTAAATTCATTTTTAATTAGTTTATCCAAATCATTTATAGTTTCTTTTAAAATCTTTACTCCTATTTTTTTAATTTTATCTCCTTGGTTTTTATTTCTCTTAAAAATGATTTGCGAAGCTAACTCATTTGAATTAGTAATTTTTTTGGAAATTTTTAAATTTGAAAGAGTTTTGTAAATATCTTTGAAATTATCAATATTTGGACCATGTAATATTCTTGCACCATATCTAGCAGCCTCCAATGGATTTTGACCACCCCTGCTTATAATAGATCCACCTATAAAAACTGAGCAACCGATTTTATGAAATTTTTTAGTTTCACCAAATGTATCTACAATATAAATATCAGCATTTTTTAAGTCTTTTTTATTTGAGCTATGGTTAATAACATTCAGTTTCAAATTCTCCAATTCAGATTTTATTTTTTTAGCTCTATGTACATGTCTTGGAATTAAAATTGTTAATAGATTTTTTACTTTCTTTTTAAGTCGCAGATGTGTTTTTGCACAAAAAATTTCTTCATCAGAATGAGTACTAGATGCAATCCAAATTTTTCTATTTTTAAAATTAGGATTTAGCTTAGTTGTTGTTTTAATATCATGTTCAGCAAATTTTAGATTACCAATAGTCTTTATTTTTTTTACTTTTAATTTTTTTAAAAAATATTTTGTTTCTTGGTTTTGAGGATATGTAATTGAAATTTTACCAAAAACTTTCTGAGAAAAATTTTTAAGAATTGACCACCTTAAAAAAGTTTTTTTTGTTATTCTTGCATTTAGTAAAATTAAAGATATTTTTTTTTGTTCTAACTTATTAAACATGTTGGGCCAAATTTCAGAATCAATAAAAATAGCTAAATTTGGTTTCCAATATTTTAAAAATTTTTCTGTAAAAAAAAAATGGTCTATAGGGTAAAACTGATGAATAGTCTTTTTAAATTTAAATTTCTTTAATACTTTAGATGAGCTTAAAGTACTTGATGTGAGTAATATTTGATTTATTGATTTGTCTTTTTCATAATTCTCAATTAATGGAATAATGCTTAATATTTCCCCAACACTTGCTCCATGAAACCATATAAGTTTTCCTTCAGATCTTTTTTTTGAAGAAATACTAAATTTTTCTATAAACCTGATCTTATCTTCTTTACCTTTGTAAATTCTAAATATTATTAAGACTGGAGATATTAAAATAAGCAATGATAAAATAATTTGATACAGAAAAAACATATTTATTTTTGTATCTGTTTTTCATAGAAATTTTTATATAAGTCTGATTTTCCAATCAAAGTTTCATGATTTCCATTATCAATTATTTTTCCTTTATCAATTACATAAATATTATTTGAACTAAGTATAGTTGATAATCTGTGAGCAATAACAATTGTAGTTTTATTCTTAGTTAAAATCTTTAAAGCATCTTGAATTTTAGACTCTGTTTCCGAATCTAAAGATGACGTTGCCTCATCTAGTAAAATTATTGAACTTTGTTTCATCATTGCTCTGGCTATCGAAAGTCTTTGTTTTTCTCCACCAGAAAGCCTGACACCATTCTCTCCTATTAAAGTATCAAACTTGTTTGGAAGACTATTTATGAATTCATCACAGTATGATAATTTGGCTACTTTAAATACTTCTTCATCAGTCGCTTCTTGTCTTCCGTATTTTATGTTATTCTTGATCGTGTCATCAAATAAAGTTGTTTCCTGACTAACCATTGAAATTTCACTCCTTAAGGACTCTATTGTGCTACCGTATATAGATTGATCATCAATAATAATATCACCAGATTTTGCATCATAAAATCTAGGAATTAAATTTAAAATAGTTGATTTACCAGAACCGCTGTGACCAACTAAAGATGTCATTTTTCCACCCTCAAATTTTAAATTTATTGATTGCAATGTTGGTCCTTCATTCTCCTCGTATGAAAAGTTTACATTATTAAAATTAATACCCGCATTTTTTATTTCCAGAGGTTTTGCAAACTCTGAGTTTTTAATTTTATTTTTTTGATCTATGACTGGTAATATTCTTGATGCAGCAGATAAACCCGAATTGATTATCATATTGAGTGTTGATAGTGATCTTACCGGCTGATAAGCCAACATCATAGCTGCTAAAAAAGAAAAAAAGTTATTTATATCAACCTCTCCTTTAGCCATAAGTTTTCCAGAATAAAAAATTAAAACAGCAATCATAATGCCTGTTAGAGTTTCCATGATAGGAGATAATCTTACAAACACTGTTTGAATTTTTTTATTTTTATCTTTCAATTCAGCTAAATATTCATCAGCTTTATTAACTTCTAAATTTTCTTTTTGAAAAATTTTAATCAATTTATGATTTTTAAATAATTCAACAAGATAGGTTGTTAAATGACCAGATTTTTCTTGAGCTTCAGTGGTAACTTTACCAACTCTTTTCCCAAGTGTTTTTGCTGTAATGCTAGCTAGAGGAATCATTACTATTGATATAAGAGCAAGTTTCCAGTTTTGTAAAAACATAACTGTTAGCAGACCAATTAAAGTTAGAGAATCTTTAAAGAGAGTTAATATTGCATTACTAAGTAAATTAGTAATGTGTGTTACGTCGTAAGTTAAATTTGAGATAAATTTACCTGAATGTTTTTTATCAATAATCTGGGTATCAGTTTTTATTAAAGTATTGATCATATCAAATTGAAGTTTTTTTTTAATTTCTTCTCCAACACTTATCATAGTTGCTTTTGCAAAATAGAGAGACAAACCTTTAGTAGTAAAAGCAACAATGATAAATAATGGTATAATAACTATTAAGGACTGATCTTTTTCAATAAAAAGTTTTTTTATTGCGGGATCTAATAGCCAAGCAATTGCAGATGTACTTCCAGCAACTAATATAGATAGTAAAGCTGAAAGAATAATTTTATCTAAGTATTTTTTTGTATAATCTTTATATAGCCTCTTATAAATCTCTATTTTTTTCATTATATATTTTTGATAATTAAAATATTTAAAAAGATTATTAAACCAAACATATTATTGCTTTTAAAAATTTTTAGACAACTTTTAGGATCTTTTGATTCAAAAATTTTTATTTGATAAAAAAATAAATGTAAAAAAGGAATAATTGTCAGAAAATAGTAAATATTATTAAATTCCATAAAATATCCCCCGACCAAGAAAAGAATTAATAATAAAGAGTAGCATATAAATAAAAAATTTTTTTCGTTTCCTTTAAACTTTATGGAAGTTGATTTTAAACCTATGATTTCATCGTCTTTAATATCCTGATATCCATAAATCGTGTCATATCCCAGTGTCCAAAATATGGCTCCAAGGTAGAATACAATTGGAACAATATCTATCTCACTTTTAATGGCTGTCCAACCAAGTATTAGACCATAATTAAATGTAATGCCTAAAAATAATTGAGGCCAATAAGTAAATCTTTTCATCAAAGGGTAAGTGAAAGCTAAAGGCATTGAACTTAATGCAAGAATGATTGTAAACTGATTGAAATTTAGGAGCACAAACAATGCTAATAAACACAAAATCGCAGCATAAATAATGGCAACTTTAATTGAAATTTTACCAGAAGCAATAGGGCGATTTTTTGTTCGAAATACTTTTTTATCAAATTCTTTATCTAAAATATCATTAACAATACAGCCTGCGGATCTCATTAGTATTGATCCTAAAAAAAATAATAATAGATAAAAAAAATAATTTTCAAGATTGCTTGAAAAATCGTAGGCAAGAGTTAATCCCCATGCACATGGCCAAAATAAAAGCATATAGCCAATAGGTTTTTTTAATCTTGTTAAATCAACAAAAAGTTTTAATTGGTTCATAATATTTTACTTGTAAATAACAAAGGCTAGATTCATAATCAAACTGATTCGCATGAATATAGATTACACAGTCACAGCCCTAATGTTTCCAGCCATTCCTTTGCTAATGAGCATCTATAGTAATAGATTTCACTCTCTTAGTAAGCTAATTAGAGAGCTTCATGACGAACATGTATACGAAAATCATGTGCCTCATGAATGGAAAAAACAGTTCATAAATTTAAGTGGTCGAATTACTCTTCTTAGATGGACAATCATGTTTGCTGCTTTTGGATTTTTGTTCAATATGATGACTGTATTAGGTCTCTATTTAAATGAGATATTTATTGCTAGATTAATTTTTGGTTCTTGTTGTTTGTCCATGATTATTTCAATTTTATTTTTTATTAGAGAAATTCATATTTCCACAAATGCACTTAAACTGCATATGTCAGATATGGATGTGGATGTTAATTAGGAATTAGAACTGCTGGTCCTAAAATTTTTCTTCCCTCTAAATCCTGATGAGCCTGAACTACTTCATCTAATTTATATTTTTTAAATATTTTTATTTTTACTTTCCCAGAACTAATTTTTTCAAACATTACTTTGGATGCTTCATCTAGCTCTTCTAAAGTAGATAAATATTGCTGCATAGCGGGTCTCACAAGATATAAACCTTTTGGCTGAAGCATTTTAGGAACATTTATATCTGATAATGGTCCTGATGCATTTCCAAATGAAACCATCATTCCTCTTGTTGCCAAACATTCAATGGATCCATCTAAAGTGTCTTTACCTACACCGTCATAAACTACTGGAACACCTTTACCATCTGTAATCTCTAAAACTTTTTTAGCAAAATCTTCTTTATTATAATTGATTACATGATCGTAGCCATTTTCTTTTGCTATATTTATTTTTTCATCTGAACCAACAGTACCTATAACTGTGCAGCCTAAACTTTTTGCCCACTGACCAAATATTTGACCAACTCCTCCAGCTGCCGCATGATAAAGAATTGTTTGTCCTGAATTTACGGGAAATGTTTTATGCAATAAATAAAATGTAGTTAAACCTTTTGTCATCAAAGTTGCTGCAACCTCAAGATCAATACCCTTTGGTACTTTTACAAGATTTTTTGTTGGGTAATTTCTGTGTGTTGAATAAGATCCTAATGGAATACCAGCGTAAGAAACTTTATCACCAATTTTATAATCTTTTACATTGTCTCCAACTTCAGTAATAACACCTGCACCCTCCAAACCCAAACCGCTTGGCATTTTTAAAGGATATAAACCTGATCTGTGGTAAGTATCTATATAATTAAGACCAATAGCTTTTTGTTCTATTGTTACCTGGTCTGTGCCTGGCTTATCTAGGGTAATATCTTTAAGCTCTAAAACTTCAGGCCCACCATTTTTTTTAATTTTTACAGCTTTCATAATTTATTTTACGAATGTATCATTATGATAATCTTGTACTGCTTGCAATATTTCAGCTTTAGTATTCATTACAAAGGGTCCGCCTCTTGCAATTTCTTCATTAATTGGTTTGCCTGAAATCACTAAAAACTTAGCATCTGATTTAGCTTTCACAGTTAAATCCTCACCTCTAGTTAATAGTAGTAAGGTACTATCTTTAACATTGTCATGTTTATTTTTACCAATTTCAATTTCACCATTAATTAAATAAATAAAAGTATTATGAGTTGATGGTAATTTAAATTTAAACTCTTTATCTTTATTTAATTTAACGTCAAAATAAACTGGTTCAACATTATGACCTTTAATAGGGCCTTCAGCATTTTCAAATTTACCAGCTATGACTTTAACTTGTTTATCTTCATCTTTATGAACGCTCATTTTATCTGCATCAATATAAATATATTCTGGCTTACTCATCTTCAATTTAGCAGGCATATTTACCCATAATTGAAAACCATGAAGCTTACCTTCTTTCATTGCTGGCATTTCAGAATGAATTATTCCACTTCCTGTTTTCATCCACTGAACATCTCCAGCAGTCATTCTACCTTCTCCACCAGTACTATCTTTATGTTCAAAATCTCCGGCTAGCATATAAGTAACTGTTTCAATTCCTCTGTGAGGGTGGGGTGGAAAACCTGCGATGTAATCCTCACTATTTTCTGATCCAAACTCATCTAACATTAAAAATGGATCAAAATAATTTGGCTCAACACCAATACTTCTTTTTAATTTTACCCCAGCACCATCTGATGCTGGAATAGGCTCTATAATTTTACTTACTTCTATATTTGACATTTAATTTCGAAACTTTTTATCAAGACTAAAATCTTTAGCTCCATTAACAACAAGAAATAAAAATCCTCCAGCAAGACCAATGTTTTTCATAAATGAAATAAAGTGCATTTGATCACTTAAATCACTATGAAAAATAATCGCAGTGGCCATACAAAATACACTTAGCAAAGCTGCTGAAATTTTAACTTTATATCCTGCTATTATTAGTAATGAAGCACCGATTTCCAATATGATTGCTGGGATTAAAAAAATACCAGGCATACCTGAGGACTCCATCCAACCAACAGTTCCTTCATAGTTTCCAATTTTATTTATTCCACTTAATAAAAAAATAAGTGAAATAAAAAACCTTGCTACTAAATCTAATATATTTGTCATAATTTATTTATTGTGTGAACCATCACAGAATGGTGCATTGTTAGTTTGTTTACATGCACAGAAAAACATTTTTTTTGTTTCTTCTGCTTTGTATGCCAATGGAGTAAACTCAGTTCCTTTATGTGATCCATCACAAAATGGTTGTTTTTTTGATTGTCCACATGAACACCAATAATAAGATTTATCTTTTTCAACTTCCACTGCAATTGGTCCATTACCAGCACTCTGTCCTTTAGTCATTTTTACCCTTTCGATTAGTTTGGAACATAATTAATGATTTGTTATAAATTATGCAAGTAGGCAAAATAATCATACTAGTATTTAAAAACATACCTTGATAATTAAAATAAAATAGTTATTTAAGTAGATATGAAAGAATTAATTAATTGCCCAGCTGAAAGAGCTATATATTTTCTTGGCGGTAAGTGGAAAATAAGAATTTTATTTACACTGTTTCACAAAAAGACGGTAAGATTTAATGAGTTAAAAAAAGTATTAAAAACTATCACTCAACAAATGTTATCTAAGCAACTTAAAGAGTTGGAAACTGATGGCATTGTTAATAGAAAAGTTCATCAAATAGTACCTCCAAAAGTTGAGTATTCACTTACAGAATTTGGCTTATCAGTAATTCCTATTTTAAAATCTTTTTCTGAATGGAATAGAAGAAATACAAGAACCATTGCATTAAAACTCAATAAAAACTTTGAAGAAAACAGAATAAGATAAAGCTTATTCTTTTGACAACATTGTTTATTTGTGGTTCTATTGGATAGCGTTGATTTAAGTTAAATTGCAGAGCGCTTTAAAAATCCTGCTAAAGCGACACTTCAACCACCGCTTTAGCCGGTGGTTTTTTTTGAAATTTTCTCAAATTAAAATCGGGTATTTGAATCGTATTGTGCACCCAGCATTTTGCTAAAGCACTAAAAAGGAGAGAAGAGCTAATTCAAAATATATTGGTTTGATTTGTATCAAAGTTTTAGCCTCTTAACTCTGTATTGGAGAAAAAATGAAAACAAATACACTAAAAGAAAGACTAGATAAAGGGCCTGTGATTTGTGCTGAAGGTTTTTTATTTGAAATAGAAAAACGTGGATATATGGCGTCTGGAGAATTTGTACCAATGGTATCTTTAGATCATCCAGAAGTTCTTGAAAATTTGCACAGAGAATTTCAACATGCTGGATCTGATATTGTTGAAGCCTTTACTTACAATGGACATAGAGAAAAGATGCGAGTTATAGGTAAAGAGGAATTACTTGAACCACTAAATCGTTCTGCTTTAAAAATTGCAAAAAAGGTTGCTTTGGATACTCCTAAAGGATCTCAGCCAAATTTAATGGCTGGAAATATTTCTAACTCAAATATTTGGAAGGAAGACGACAAACAAGCACAAAAAGTAGTTGAAGGCATGTTTTCTGAAATGATTGGTTGGGCAGTTGATGAAGGTGCGGACATGTTAATTGGTGAAACTTTTTATTATGCTGAAGAAGCTTTTAAAGCTCTTGAAGTAATGAAGAAAGCTAATCTACCAACTGTGCTAACAATTTCTCCAATGGGTGAAAATAAAATGAGAGATGGAAAGTCTGTAGTTGACACATGTAAAGAGCTAGAACAAAGAGGTGCTGATGTTGTGGGCTTAAATTGTTTTAGAGGACCAGCAACAATGTTGCCATACTTAAAGGAGATTAGAAAAGCAGTCAAATGTCATGTAGGTGCTTTACCAATTCCATATAGAACTAATGAAAAGTTTCCAACTTTTTTTAATTTGCCTGACAGAGCTGATTGCGGCTGTCCTTCTCCACATGGAAGAACATTCCCAACAGCTTTAGACCCACATTTTTGTAATAGATATGAAATAGGTCAATTTGCAAAAGAGGCAAATGATTTAGGGATAAATTATCTTGGTGTTTGCTGTGGAGCTAATTCAATGCTGATTAGGGAAGTTGCAGAATCAGTTGGATTAACTGTTCCAGCAAGTAAATATAGAGAAAAAATGGAAAATCATTTTATGTATGGAAAGAATAAAAGAATTCCAAAACATATGACTGATTATGGAGATAAGGCTTAATTTTAATTAGATTTTATATTGGGTAACAGATCTTTTAAGTTTTTGATTTCTAACTTTGGTTGGTAATCAAGGTTATCAAAAATATTATTATTTCTGTTTACCCAAATAGAATTGTAACCATAATTTCCTCCTCCTGATACATCCCAAGTGTTTGCACTTAAAAAAGCAATTTCACTTTTTTTAATTTGATATTTGTTAATTGGCATATCGTAAACTTTTGAGTCTGGTTTATAAATTCCTACTTGTTCGATTGAAAAAATATCATCAAAAATATTTTCTAAATTATTACTTTCAACTAATTGATTGAGAAGGGTGGGTGTGCCGTTTGAGAGAATAGCTAGTTTATATTTTTTTTCTTTAAGTGATTTTAAAACTTCTGTAACTTCAGAAAATGGTGAAAGAATTTTATAAAGATCTAACAACTCATTTCTCATCGAGAGGTCAATTTTATAAGCTTGCATTGACTTATCCAAACTATCCTCAGTCACTTGCCAAAAATCTTTATGTCTTTTCATCAAACTTCTAAGCCAAGTATATTCTAGTTGAGTTGTTCTCCAATAATTTGCAAAACCTTCCCACTTATCACCAATTTTTTCTTTGTATTTTTCTGCCGCTGAGTTGACATCAAATAATGTGCCATAAGCATCAAAAATTATTGCTTTAATATTTTTCATAATTAAACTTATCTTAATGAGTAATATTAGATTATTTTATAGTGAAAGTTTATCACTTAATTTAACAGCTAAACTTGATAAATCACAATCTCATTATGTGAGCAAAGTAATGAGAGTTAAAGAAAATGAAGTTTTTTCTTTGTTTAATAGCAGTGGAGAATGGGAAGCAAAAATTTTAAGTATTTCAAAAAGTATTGTTGAATTTAATATCACCAATCAATTAAGACAAAAAGAAAACTCCAAAGAATTATGGCTTGCTTTTTCACCCATTAAATCAAACTATTTTAATTTTATGATTCAAAAAGCTACAGAGTTAGGTGTTACAAAGTTTTTACCCATAATATTTGATCGAACTATTGTTCGTAAGATTAATAAAGAGAGAGTTGAAAAAGTCATTATTGAAGCAACCGAGCAATCTAATCGAATTAACGTTCCTTTAATCGAAGACACTCAATCTTTGGAATCTTTTTTGAAAAATAAAAACATGGATTTAATATTCACAGATTTAAACTCAAAAAATAATAAAATTGATACAAATCAAATAACGCCTAAACCAACTTGTGTAATAATTGGACCAGAGGGAGATTTTTCTGAATTGGAAAGAGAACAGATTCTTAAATTTGAGGGTGTTCAACCAATTAAAATTAATGAAAACATACTTAGATCAGAAACAGCTATAATTTCCGCTATATCGATCATAAATTACGCAATAAATTGATATTTTGTCGCGAAAAGTAAAGTTTATTTTTTCAAAAGACGATCTATATAGGGTAAAAAAATGAAAAAATTTTTATACATATTTCTAACTATTTTTTATTCATCAAACGCACTTGCTAACCAACCTAAAGACTGGCAATTAGGTTTTCAAGACGCTGCATCCCAGTCAATGAGAGAGATAGTTAATTTTCATGATAATTTGTTACTACCTATTATAATTGCAATCAGTGTCTTTGTATTATTTTTGATGATTTACGTGTCTATTAGGTTTAGAGCTTCAAGAAATCCTAATCCATCGACAACAACACATAATGTTACTGTTGAAATTTTATGGACTTTAATTCCATGTTTGATTTTAATTGTTTTGGCAGTTCCATCATTTAAAATTTTATATAAACAAGACACAATTCCAAAAGCAGATGTTACTGTTAAAGCGATAGGGTATCAGTGGTACTGGGGTTATGAATATCCGGATGAAAATATTATTTTTGAGTCATACATGATTGAAACTAAAGATCTTAAAGAAAATCAGCCAAGACTACTAACTGTAGATCATGAAGTTGTGGTTCCTGTTAACAAAGTAGTTAAAGTTTTAATAACAGCAAATGACGTACTTCACGCATGGGCACTACCATCTTTTGGAGTTAAAAGAGATGCAGTTCCAGGAAGAATAAATGAGACTTGGTTTAAAGCTGAAAAAGTTGGAACTTACTATGGACAATGTTCTGAGCTTTGTGGAATTAAACATGCATTTATGCCTATAACTGTAAGAGTTGTCTCCGAAGCAGATTATGCAGAGTGGTTAGTGGGTGCAAAAATTAAATTTGCAAAAGAAATTATAGAAGAAGATCAATTTAAAAAACTAGCGAGTAAATAATATGTATACACAAACTGCATCACACGACGATCATCATACACCAACTGGTTGGAAGCGTTGGGCTTATTCAACTAACCATAAAGATATTGGAACGATGTACTTAATATTTGCAATTATTGCAGGTGTTATTGGTACAGCATTTTCAGTTTTGATGAGAATGGAACTGATGCATCCTGGTGATGGAATTTTAGGTGGCAATTATCATTTATACAATGTTTTAGTTACTGGTCATGGTTTAATTATGATTTTCTTTATGGTGATGCCAGCAATGATTGGTGGATTTGGAAACTGGTTTGTGCCTATTATGATTGGTGCACCTGATATGGCTTTTCCTAGAATGAATAATATTTCATTTTGGTTATTACCAACTTCATTTATTTTATTAATACTTTCAATATTTATGGATGGCCCTCCAGGTCAAACAGGAGTTGGTGGTGGATGGACTATATATCCTCCTTTATCTTCTAAAGCTGGTCAGCCAGGACCCGCAATGGATTTTGCAATTTTAAGTTTACACTTAGCTGGAGCTTCATCAATTTTAGGTGCAGTTAACTTTATTACTACAATCTTAAATATGAGAACCCCAGGAATGACATTGCATAAAATGCCTTTATTTGCATGGTCTATTTTAGTTACAGCATTCTTGTTGTTATTGTCACTTCCAGTTTTAGCTGGAGCAATCACAATGCTTTTAACAGATAGAAATTTTGGTACCGCCTTTTTCGATGCACAAACAGGAGGAGATCCAGTTTTGTTCCAGCACTTATTTTGGTTCTTTGGTCACCCTGAGGTTTATATTTTGATTTTACCAGGCTTTGGAATGATCAGTCATATAATTTCAACATTCTCTAAAAAACCAGTATTTGGTTATTTAGGTATGGCTTATGCGATGGTTGCAATTGGAATAGTGGGTTTTGTTGTTTGGGCTCACCATATGTACACGGTTGGTTTAAGTACAGATACTAAAGCATACTTTTTAGCTGCAACAATGATTATAGCAGTCCCAACAGGTATTAAAATATTTTCTTGGATAGCAACAATGTGGGGTGGATCTATCTCATTTAAAACGCCAATGGTTTGGGCATTAGGATTTATATTTTTATTTACAGTTGGTGGTGTAACAGGTGTTGTTCTTGCAAATGCTGGTGTTGATACCGCAATGCATGACACATACTATGTTGTTGCTCACTTTCACTACGTGTTATCTCTAGGTGCAGTATTCGCAATCTTTGCAGGATTTTACTATTGGTTTGGAAAAATGTCTGGATATGAGTATTCAGAGTTTTTAGGTCAATTACACTTTTGGTTAACTTTTATTGGCGTTAATCTAGTATTCTTTCCTCAACATTTTTTAGGATTAGCCGGTATGCCTAGAAGATATGCTGATTATCCAGATGCCTTTGCTGGATGGAACTATGTATCATCTATTGGATCATATATATCAGTGATCGGTTTATTAGTATTTTTTGTTAATCTAATTTATTCATTTTCAAAAAAAAAAGCTGCAGCCAAAAACCCATGGGGAGAGGGTGCTACAACTTTAGAATGGACCGTACCATCGCCACCGAATTTTCATACTTTTGAAGAACTACCAAAGTTTGAAGATGCTGGAAGTATTAAAAAACCTACTGTTTAATAAAATACTAAGTTATAATTTTTTGTTGAAGTTTTTAATGAAATTTAAATAAATAAAATATTATGATAACACTAAATAAAAAGACTAAACGAAAAAATATTTTTACTGCATTAGCAATAGTCGCTTTTATGGTATTTTTATTTTTTTTTACTCTCTATAATGTGGGAGTGTTTGATAGACAGTTGTGATAAAAAAAAAACACTTACACCTATAATTTTAGCTGGAATATTTTGTATAATGTTAGGTCTTTCGTTTGCAGCTGTACCTTTGTATGATTTATTTTGTCGAGTTACGGGTTTTGGGGGAACTACTCAAATTTCAAAAGATATTCCAAAGATAGTTTTAGATAAAAAGATCAGTGTTAGATTTGATACCAATGTAAATAAACTTCCTTGGAATTTTAAGATAAAAGAAAATGTTATTGATGTAAAAATAGGACAGGTCAGTAGAGCTCAGTTTGAAGTAGAAAATTACGGTGATGAAACTACTTATGGCGTAGCGAGCTTTAATGTATCACCTTCCTCCTTTGGACAATATTTTGCAAAAATAGGTTGTTTTTGCTTTGAAAAACAAAAATTAGACCCAGGTGAAAAAGCTATGTATATGTTAACTTTTTATCTAGATCCCGAAATAGTAAATGATTTAAGTACTAAAAATATTGAAGATGTCACTTTGTCCTATACCTTTTTTCCATCAGACTACTATGAACCAGCTAAAAATTGATAATTAATGAATATGTCTTCAGAAAAACCTAAACATGATTACCATTTAGTTGATCCAAGTCCTTGGCCTATTTATGTTTCGTTTTCATGTCTTTTTTTAGCGATTGGATGCATTTATTATATGCATACTGACGTTTCGTGGGCAATGTATGTCGGATTTATTCTTTTAATTTATGGAGCAAGCATGTGGTTTAGAGATATTATAAACGAATCTGTAGATCATAATTATCACACACCTGTTGTTAAACTTCATCATAGATATGGAATGACACTTTTTATTGCTTCAGAGGTAATGTTTTTTGTAGCATGGTTTTGGGCATATTTTAATACAAGTTTATTTCCAAATGAGTTTGTTGGAAATATTTGGCCACCAAAAGATATAGTAACTTTTGACCCATGGGACATTCCACTTATTAATACATTAATTTTATTACTATCAGGAACTACTTGCACATGGGCTCATCACGCTTTAGAAGAAGGTGATAAAAAAAGTTTTATTCAAGGTTTGGCACTCACAGTTTTTTTAGGTTTATGTTTTTCTTTACTTCAGGCCTACGAATATCAACATGCAAAATTTGATTTTGCTGGAAACATTTACGGTTCAGTATTCTATATGGCAACAGGTTTTCATGGATTTCACGTTATTATAGGAACTATATTTTTAGCTGTGTGTTGGTGGAGAGCTAAAAATGAAAAATATAAAGAAGGTGAATTTTTTGGCTTTGAAGCTGCTGCATGGTATTGGCATTTTGTAGATGTGGTGTGGTTGTTTTTATTTGCTGCAATCTATATCTGGGGTAGTTAATTATTAACCTTGAAAAATAAACTTTTATTTTCAATTTTTGTATTCTTTTCCATATCTATATTTATAGCTTTAGGTACCTGGCAAATAGTAAGGTTAAATTGGAAACTTGAATTATTAAATAAAATTGATGTTTCTTTGAAAAAAGAACCCGTTGATTTAATGACTAATGTTCCTGAAGACTATTTAAAAATTAAAACTTCAGGAGTTATAGACTTTGATAAACAAATTTATTTATACAGTTTAAATGAAAAAGGTGCGCCAGGATTCAATGTCGTTAATCCAATCATAATTAATAACAAAAACTTTTTACTAAATAGAGGATGGATACCTTTTGATAAAAAAAATACTCAAGAAATTGATATTTTTGATTACAAAATTATTTTAGGAACATTAAAAAAACAAACAAAGGGTAGTAAGTTTAAGCCAGTAAATGATATTAAAGATAATTATTGGTTTACTTTAGATAGAAATGATGTTTTTAAATATACAAATAAAAATTTTTCACCATTCATAATTTACTTAAATAATAATTTAGAATTACCAAAGCCAAAAATTATTACTGTAAATATTCCAAATAGTCATAAAAAGTATGCTATTACTTGGTTTTCTTTAGCACTGTCGATTTTTTTATTTTATTTATATGTTAGAAAAAACACATATTAATTTTTGAGATCTTATAAATAATTCTTAATCGTTTTCAAAATATTATCCAAATTTTCATGATGACTAATTCGATCAATATATTTTCCTTTATCTAATAAAAGTATTGAAGAACTATGATTGATTAAATAACTACCATCTTCATTAAAAATTTTTTCACTTAAAACACCCCATGATTTTGAAAGTAAAAATATTTTTTGAGGATCTCCAGTTATGCCATAAATTTTATTTTTAAATGAATCTAAATAATCCTTAATTACTTGAGGACTATCTCTTTCTGGATCAATACTTATAAAAAAGACTTTAAATTTTTTATTATCATTATCGTCTAATTTTTCGATAACTTGGTCAAGATTAGATAAAGTCAATGGACACACATCTGGACAGTTTGTAAAACCAAAAAAAATTGCAGTTAATGGCCCTTGAAAAGATTTTTCTGTTATTGGTTCATTATTAACATCTTTTAAATTAAATGTTGAGCCGCTATATGAAGCAACAATATCTTCTTTTTTTTCTTGTATCGACAATACAATAGGCAGCATAATAAATAAGAAAATTAAAAAACAACCACCCAGTATAGTTATTGATGTCTTTAATTTCATATTTTATAAATTAATATATTATATATTTTAATTATGTCTAAATTTTTTAAAAAACTTTTTGGCACTTTGTCTCATAAGCCTTGGGAAAAAGAACAGATGGAAACCGACAATTATCATCAAGGAAAAACTTTTGATATATCACTACAAACATCAGCAGTAATAGTTATATTTGGTATGAGCACAGTACTTTTTACTTTGCTTGTGACAGGATACCTTTATAGCATACCCGTGAGTCAAGATACTGGGTATTTATTGAAACCAAATTTGTTATGGCTAAATACTCTAGTTCTATTATTTGTAACTTATTTTTTTAACAAAATTACAAAAAATTTAAAAAATAATAAATTTGAAAAAATTAAAAGTAATTTACTTATAGTTGGTTTTTTAAGCTATGCCTTTTTATTTGGACAAATATTTTTTTGGTTTCAATTAATGGAAAGTGGCAATTATGTTTCTACAAATAATTACTTTTCATCTTTTTATATTTTTACAGCACTTCATGGATTGCATCTTTTAGGAGGATTATTTTTTTGGGGTAAAATTTTTTCTAAAGTTAATAAACTTAAAACAAATGAGATCATAAATGAAAAAAAAAGTATTGATGCTTTATCGCTTTATTGGACTTTTTTACTAATTGTTTGGATTGTATTTTTTTTAATTATGTATATATTTAATGATACTGTTATTGCTTGGTGCCGAGCATTACTTAGTTAATATTTTAAAGAAAAAACATTAAGATAGCTCCAACAATTATTATAAAAATTAATAAAATATTTACCGATCTTAAATATTTTTTTATTTCCAAGTTTTTTTTATTTTTAGAGAACTGACCAGCACCAAATGATATTACAATATAAAATAAAAAAACTAAAAAAAGTATAATTATAAAAATTTCAATCTTACCGAGCATATTAAATTTATTATATAGAGCTTTTATTTGATATAAATCAATTTTAATAATAAATTATTCTCTAGATTAAAAACTTATTGTTTTTTATAGTTATGATAATTAATAAAATTAAATAGCATGCATGCAGGAATAATATTTTTAGCAGTAATTATAGGTTCGGTTTTATTTCATATATTTACTCCATGGTGGTGGACAGATATAGCTTCAAACTGGGGAGCAATGGATGATACCATTAATTTAACTTTTTGGATTGGTGGTGGCGTATTTATTTTAGTTTGTTTGTTTATGGTTTATTGCATCCTAAAATTTTCTTATAAAGAAGGGCGAAAAGTTGAATATAAACCAGAAGATCATAAATTAGAAAAAATATTAACAATTGCAACTACGGTAGGAGTTATTGCTCTTTTAGCGCCTGGGCTTATTGTTTATAATAATTATATCAATACCCCAAAAAATGCGCTGCAAGTAGAAGTGAATGCATGGCAGTGGGGATGGCAGTATAGATTGCCAGGTGAAGATGGAATATTGGGAACAGCTCATGTTGCAAAAATTAGTGATGACAATCCTTTTGGAATAAATTTAGATGATCCAAATGGAAAAGATGATATTTTAATTCAAGACGATGTACTTCACTTAAAAACAGATAGACCAGTAAAAATTTTATTAAGATCACTGGATGTTTTACATAATTATTATGTTCCACAATTTAGAGCAAAAATGGATGCTATACCTGGAATTATTTCTTATTATTGGTTTGAGCCAAATAAAATAGGAGAGTACGAAGTCTTATGTGCTGAATATTGTGGAGTAGGTCATTATGCCATGAGAGCAACAGTTATAGTTGAAAGTGAAAGCAATTATGAAAATTGGATTAAAGAACAAGAAACTTTTTCAGATTTAATTGCTAAACAAGAAAATGATAAATTAAAAACAACATTAATTGTTAAAAATAACAATTAAATAATGTAAAGGATAATTATGTCAGACGAATATAACCAGCAAAACACACCTCTCGAAGCACAGTCTTCAGAAAACATGTCTGGTTCTTCTGGTGAAACAACAAAAGATATTGATTACGTAAGACCCGCAGAAGTTCCTGATCAAGATCTTTATCATGGTCATAGTTTTCTCACTAAGTGGGTTTTTTGTCAGGATGCAAAAGTTATTGGTATTCAATATTTTCTTACTGCCGTGTTTACAGGAATAGTTGGTTTAATTCTTTCTTGGTTAATGCGCTTACAATTAGGTTATCCAGATCTAGTTCCATTCATTACAGCTGAACATTATTATCAATTTGTAACTATGCACGGAATGATAATGGTTGTTTATTTTCTAACAGCACTATTTTTAGGAGGCTTTGGAAATTATTTAATTCCCTTAATGGTTGGAGCGAGAGATATGGTTTTTCCATATGTAAATATGATTAGTTTTTGGATGTTTTTTATTGCAGTGTGCGTTCTTATGGCTAGCTTTTTTGTTCCAGGTGGACCAACGGGTGCAGGATGGACACTCTATCCTCCTCAAGCTATTTTGCCAGGTACACCTGGTGAAAATATGGGAATTATTTTAATGTTAGTTTCTTTAGGATTATTTGTAATTGGATTTACTATGGGGGGGTTAAATTACATAATTACAATTTTACAAGCTCGTACTAGAGGTATGACATTAATGAGAATGCCTTTAACTATTTGGGGAATCTTTACCGCAACTGCTTTAGCCATGTTAGCTTTTCCAGCTTTATTGGTTAGTGCGATCATGATGACTTTAGATAAGATGCTTGAAACTAGCTTTTTTATGCCGACAATAATGCAGGCAGGGGAAGTATTAAATTATGGAGGAGGAAGTCCTGTTCTCTTTCAGCATCTGTTTTGGTTTTTTGGGCACCCAGAAGTATACATTGTAGCACTTCCTGCATTTGGAATAGTATCAGATTTAATATCAGTTCATGCTAGAAAAAATATTTTTGGATATAGAATGATGGTTTGGGCTATTGTTGGAATTGGTGCTTTAAGTTTCTTTGTTTGGGCTCACCACATGTATGTTAGTGGAATGAATCCTTGGTTTGGGTTTTTCTTTGCAACAACCACACTTATTATTGCAGTCCCAACTGCATTGAAAGTTTATAATTGGATTATAACGTTATTTAGAGCAAATATAAGAATGAATGTAGTAATGCTTTTTTGTTTAGGTTTTATTATAACATTTGTAAATGGAGGAATTACTGGAATTTTTTTAGGAAATGTAGCTGTAGATATTCCATTATCTGACACGTACTTTGTAATAGCTCATTTTCACATGGTGATGGGTATCGCTCCACTTATGGTAATTATGGGAGCAGTTTATCATTGGTTTCCTCTTGTTACTGGCAGAATGTTAAGTGAAAAATTAGGAAAATGGCATTTTTGGTTTACATTTTTAGGTGCATATTCAATTTATTTTCCAATGCATTATTTGGGATTTATTGGAGTGCCAAGAAGATATTTTGAAATGTATGATAGCCCTTACGTAACGTCAGCTACGGGCATGAATGAATTTATCACAGTTGCTGCCTTAATTGTAGGTGCTGCGCAGCTGATTTTTATTTATAATATTGTAACAAGTATAAAAATTGGAAAACCAGCGGGCAAAAATCCTTGGAAAGCAAATTCTTTAGAATGGTTAACACCTGACGTACCACCAACCCACGGTAATTTTGGAGAGAAATTGCCAGCTGTTCACAGATGGCCATATGATTTTAACGTACCAGGAGCAAAAGAAGATTATATAACCCAAACAACACCACCAAGCGAAGTTATTAATGCTGAGGTAGAAAAAACTTAAGGATAAATATTTATGTCTGATCCAAAAATAGAAGGCTACACATTTAAACCAGGGTTTCGAGGAATGGCTGAAGATACTGGCTCTGATCAAACAATGTTTAAAGGTGTCCAGTGGGGAAAAGTCATGATGTGGATTTTTTTATTAAGTGACACTTTTATATTTAGCTGTTTTTTAATTTCATACATGAAAGGAAGAGCTTCAACGGTAGTAGATTGGCCAAACACAAGTGAAGTATTTTCATTACATGTGGGCGGAGTACCTGTTCCATTATTATTAATTGCAATAATGACATTTGTTTTAATTACAAGTAGCGGAACTATGGCTCTTGCCGTCAAGTACGGTTATGAAAAAAATAGAAAAATGTGTGGTTGGCTTATACTAGCTACAGCCATAGGTGGACTTACTTTTGTTGGAATGCAGGCATTTGAATGGTCAAAATTAATTCACGAAGGTGTTAGACCTTGGGAAAATCCATTTGGAGCTAAACAGTTTGGCTCTTTCTTTTTTATGATTACAGGCTTTCATGGAACTCACGTTTCGATTGGTGTGATCTTTCTGTTCATTTTTGCAAGAAAAGTTTTTAAAGGTGATTTTGATAACGGTAAAAGAGGCTTTTTTACCACAATGAAATCAGATTATGTTGCAATAGAGATCTTAGGTCTTTATTGGCATTTTGTTGATTTGGTGTGGGTGTTTATATTTGCTTTCTTTTATTTATGGTAAAATAATTTATGGACAATATAGAAAATAAAGAACAATCGACAACTCATAAGATAGGAATTTATCTTTGGATATGGGGATTGTTATTTGTACTTAGTTTTTTTTCTTATATGGTTGATTGGTTTGCATTCCAAGGACTATTGAGATGGTCTTTAATTTTAACATTTATGTTTCTAAAAGCTGGTTTAATAATGGCTTTCTTTATGCATTTATTTTGGGAAAGGTATGCCCTTGTAAATGTTCTTTTGTGGCCAATGACAGCAATAGCTTGTTTTATTATTCTTATGGTTGCTGAAGCACAATATACTGTTTTTACTAGATTATTATATTTTTTTACTGGAGGATAAACATTATGACTGGATATACGATACTTGCGGGAGCTTTAATATTTTTTATAATTTTTATTTACGCAACATGGTTTGGAACTCAATTAAATTTAGAAAAACAAAAAGATAAAGGTCCTACAATTACAATTAATCCATATGACAATATGTCTCTTAGCAGAAAATTTATTGATAAAAAAAATAAACAAATTGGAATTTTTGATTTAGGAAATCATATTCTTATTATTGGAATGGTATTAATTTTAGTGTTTATTTTAATAAATGTAGAATAGGTCTATTTTATCTGATAGTCGTTTATCCTAAATGATTAGAAAAAAAACTGCTCCACTAGATTTAAATGAATTAATTAAATCTTTATACCTTTTAATGAAACCAAGAGTAATGTCTCTTGTTATATTTACTTGTGCAGTTGGATTTTTAACCTCAAATTCAGATACAAATACTTTAGACGCAATGATCAGTATAGCTTTTGTGTCAATTGGTGCTGGAGCAGCAGGGTGTTTAAACATGTGGTATGAGTCAGATTTAGATGCGTTAATGACAAGAACATGCTTGAGACCAATTCCCACAGGTAAAATTAATAGAAAACAAGCGCTTATCTTTGGAATAGCGCTTTCATTTATTTCAGTTATAGCATTGAATTATTTCTCAAATCTTTTATCTGCATCTTTATTGTTGTTTACAATATTTTTTTATCTTTTTGTCTACACAATTTGGCTAAAAAGAAAAACGCCACAAAACATTGTTATTGGTGGAGTTGCTGGTGCATTGCCACCCGTTATAGGATGGACTATAGCCACTAATGCTATCAGTTTAGAACCACTGGCTTACTTTTTAATAATTTTTTTTTGGACACCTTCACATTTTTGGGCATTGAGTTTGTATAAAGCTGATGATTATAAAAAAGCAAAGATTCCAATGTTGCCTTTAACCGATGGTATTGAAAAAACAAAATTATATATTTTTGTTTACTCTTTATTAATGCTGCCTGTTATTATTTTTCCATATCTCATTGGTTTTTCAGGATTTGTTTATTTGGTGCCAGCAATAATTCTTACAGTTTATTATAACATTATTTGCTACGATCTTTATAAATATAAAAAAAATAAATTTGATTTAAAAAAAGCAAAAAAGGTTTTTGGTTACTCAATTTTGTATTTATTTTTAATTTTTGTATTGTTTTTAATAGATAGTTTATTTTTAACTAATTATACTTTTTAAATCTAAATATTCATATTTCATCAATAAGCAAATTATTGTGAAAATAATAGTCGTAATACCAATAGAATAAAAAGTCTTTTTAAGAATTTTAGGATTTTCAGGTGCCCCAACTTCATTTGCTGGTATTAAAAACTTTCTATTTCGATTTACATCAATTGACAATATAGAAAAAAATACCACTAACTGAATAATTAGATACATTGCAACTAGACCAATTGTACTCATTTTACCTCCTATATCTTTATCCTTAAAAGGTATATAATTTAAGACAAAGTTAAAAGATAATAAGTCATTAATTTACAATTATATTCTTAACTAGTTTATATTTGTAAATGGGTTTTTATTAGCCATTTTTTTACAATTAATATATTTATATTTTTAAAAAAATTAGATGAAATACATAAGCACAAGAAACAGCTCAAAAACTTTTGAATTCAAAGATGTTTTTATAAAAGGACTTGCAGATGATGGTGGTCTATTTATTCCAAAATCTTTTAACAAATTTAGCAAAAGTGATATTGATGAATTTAAAGACCTTAATTATCAAGAATTAGCAAAAAAAATCATTTATCCATTCATTGGTAATTTTATGAATGAAAATGATTTAAGTAAAATCATTGATAAATCTTATTCAGTTTTTAGAAAAAAAAATGTGGTTGATCTTGTCAAAGTTGGAGATCGATCTGTACTTGAATTATTTCATGGACCTACATTAGCTTTTAAAGATGTTGCCATGCAACTTTTAGGCAGTTTCTATGAATATTATTTAAATAATGAAAATAAAAAACTTAATATTGTTGTGGCTACTTCAGGTGACACAGGTGCAGCAGCTATTGATGCAATTAAAGGAAAAAAAAATGTTAATATTTTTGTGCTTCATCCACATAATCGAGTTTCACCAGTTCAAAGAAAACTAATGACTACTGGAAAAGAACAAAATGTATTTAATATTGCTATCAATGGAAACTTTGATGACTGTCAAAATTTGGTTAAATTAATGTTTGCTGATAAGAATTTTTCACAGGACATAAAAATGTCAGGTGTTAATTCAATAAACTGGGCAAGGATTATTACTCAAAGTGTGTATTATTTTTATAGCTATTTTTTAGTTGAAGATAACAAGCAGCCTATAAATTTTTCTGTGCCAACAGGTAACTTTGGAGATGTTTATGCTGGATATTTAGCAAAAAAAATGGGCCTTCCAATAAATAAGCTAATTGTTGCAACTAATCAAAACGACATTTTGCATAGAGCAATTTCAAAGGGTAGTTATGAAGTGGAAAAAGTTCATGAGACAATATCACCTAGTATGGATATACAAATAGCTAGTAATTTTGAAAGGCTGATTTATGATTTAAATGATGGTGATGATATACAGACAGCAGAGGTAATGAAAAATATTAAAGAAAATGGTAAATATATAATTGATCAGAAAAAATTGAATATAATAAATAATAATTTTTTATCATCAAGAATGAGTGAAGAAGAAGTTTTAAAAACTATAAATACGGTTTATGAGAAATATAGTATTGTCTTAGATCCACATAGCGCAATAGGTTATGGGGTATTTGACAAAATTAATTTAAATGGAAACAATATAGTTTTAGCAACAGCACACCCGTGTAAATTTCCAGATGCAATTAAAAAAGCTATAAATTTAAAAGCAGATCTTCCTGAAGAGTTAATGTTTGTTTTGAATGAAGAAGAGAAATTCGACATCATTGAAAACGACGTTGATAAAGTAAAAAAACATATAAAAGAAAGAATTCAATGAATATAAAAGAAAACGATCAAATACCAAATTCAGAAGTTTTTGTTATGGAAAATGGAAGTCCTAATAAAATAAGAATACAAGAATTTTTAAAAGATAAAAAAGTAGTTATATTTGGCCTGCCAGGTGCTTATACCTCAGTATGCTCCGCAAAACATTTGCCTGGCTATGTAAATATGTTTGAACAATATAAAGAAAAAGGTATTGAGCATATCATTTGTATTTCAGTTAATGATCCATTTGTAATGAATGCGTGGGGTAAAGAGCATAATGTGGGTGAAAAAATTTTAATGGTTGGAGATCCTTTTTTAAACTTTACTAAAGCTATTGGTGCGGATGTAGATAAAAGCGCAAGAGGACTTGGTGTTAGGTCCAATAGATATACAATGCTGGTTGATAATTTAAAGGTTACCAAATTACAAGAGGAGGAAGATGCTGGTTCTTGTGAAATTTCTGCTGCTGAAAATTTTATAAAATTAGTCTAAATTTGCTGCTTTTTTAGCTAATAAATCAACTTCTTCATTCATTGGGTTACCAGCATGTGCTTTTACCCAGTGCCATTCAACACTTAAAGATTTATTAAGATCATATAATTTAATCCATAAATCTTTGTTTTTTACGTCTTCTTTTTTTGATGTTTGCCAATTATTAATTACCCACTTATTAATCCATTCAGTTATACCAAGCTTTACGTATTGAGAGTCGGTATAAATTTTAATTTGTGAGTCAGCATCCATATTTTTTAAAGCATTAATTGGGGCTATTAATTCCATTCTATTATTTGTGGTATTTTTTTCATTACCGCTAATTTTTGTAATTTCACCGTCTTTATTTATGATTGCTGCCCAACCACCATTTCCAGGATTTGTTAAGCAAGAACCGTCTGTATAAATTTCAATCATTAGATTAAATAATTTTTATACGAACCTAAATTATTATGTGTGATAAGTTTTTGATAGTATTCATTTGGATCTTTAATTTGAATTAATGCTGTTTTGGGAGTATTTGAATAATCATATAGTCTAGTAAGCAAATATCTAATCGCTGCACCTCTACATAAAATATTTAATGACTTTTTTTCTTTCAAAGAGATTTTTTTTATACTCTCATATCCTTTAATTAAGTTTTTAACTTTTTGTTTATTAATTATAAATTTTGATTTTTTAAAATCAAAGCATAAAGCATTAATACAAATTGCAATTTCATACATAAAATAATCGTTTGCAGCAAAGTAAAAGTCAATTACTCCTGATAATTTATCTTTATTAAAAAAAATATTATCTATAAATAAATCTCCATGTATTACCCCCTGAGGAAGTTTTGAGGGCCAATTTTTTTTAATTTCTTTTAAATTGTTTGTTAAAAATTTTTGTAAGTTAGCAAATTTTTTTGATTTAAATTTTATTCTTTTTAATAATGGTTCTAGCTCTTTTATACCCATTGAATTTTTTCTAGATATTTTAATATTTTTCGTAATTTCATGAATATTTGCAATTACTTTGCCAATTTCAAAACAATTTTTTAGATTTAATTTAATTTTATCTTTTCCATTTATAAATGAAACGATACATGCTTTTTTATTTTTTAATTTTATTAAGACTGAACCATTTTTACTTTTTAAAGGCTTTGGACAATTAATATTAGAGTTATTAAGTGTTTCCATTAGCCTCATGAAGAATGGTATTTCTTTGTTTGAAACTCTCTTTTCAAAAATTGTCAAAATAAACTTATTTTTTTTCGTTTTTAATAAGTAATTTGTATTCTCAATTCCTTTTTTAATACCCTTAAAGTGAGTAATTTTTTCAATTTCATACTGATCATTAATTGAAACAATGTCTTTCTTATTAATCTTTGTGTAAACAGCCATTTAATTTAATTTTTTTGGGATTTTAAATACTACGTTTTCTTTAATTATTTCTACTTCATCTATCTTGACAGTAAATCTATTTTTTAAATTATTGATAAAATTATCCACTAATATTTCAGGAGCTGATGCTCCTGATGAAACACCAATCGTATTTACGTTTTGAATTTTATCATAAGGTATTTCTACATCCGAGTAGATCAGTATTGAATTTTCACAACCAGATTTTTTGGCTACCTCTACTAGCCTGACTGAGTTTGAAGAATTTCTACTACCTATTATAAAAAACATGTCACAATTTTTAGCTATATTTTTAACAGCCATTTGTCTATTAGTTGTTGCATAACAAATATCTTCTTTTTTAGGCTCTCGTATATTCTCAAATCTTTTTTTTAAAATTTTAATTATTTCTTTTGTATCGTCCACGGATAAGGTTGTCTGAGTAACAAAAGCAATTTTTTTATCTTCATTATTATCATAATTTTTTGCTTCTTCTTCATTTTGGATGAGATCAATTGATCCTTTAGGTAATTGACCCATAGTACCTATAACTTCAGGGTGATTTTTATGACCAATTAAAATTATATGGTACCCAGCTTTATTTAAATTTTCAGCTTCTCTATGTACTTTAGAAACCAACGGACATGTTGCGTCCACATAAGTCAAGTTATAATTCTTAGCATCCTCTGGTATTTTTTTGGGTACCCCATGAGCTGAAAATATAACTGGTCTTGACTTATCTTTTATTTCTTCAAGCTCTTCTACAAAAATAGCTCCTTTTTTTCTTAAATCATCAACAACAAATTTATTGTGAACAATTTCGTGTCTGACATAAACTGGTGCACCATATTTTTGAATTGATTTTTCTACAATCTCTATAGCTCTTTCAACACCAGCACAAAAACCACGAGGTGCAGATAATAATATTTTTAATTCTTTATTTTTCATTTTTTTCTAAAAAATATTCCAGCAATATATGCGGAAAGGTTAAAGACGCCAAACCTATAAATATTATTTTTAAAATTGCACTATCTAAATTATATGAATTACTTAGTAGATACAGTGCAATAAAAGAAAAAACACCTGTCAAAATTGTCAAAGGTAAAGCTTTTTTAACAAACAATTTAAATCCATTAACTACACTATATGGATCAAGCTCGATAGCTAGTGAAATTGAATGTCTAATTGAATGTAAAAAACAGAAATAAACAGTAAAAGCTAGCAGGGGAGATAAATAGTAATTTAATATTAAAATTGAAAAATAATCTAAAAAAATTACAAATTTTTTTATTTCAAAATTCTTTATGAAAAAAAAAATACTAGATAAGGTGCTGCAGATTATTCCTATTTGAATTACTTTATTTGTCTCAATAAAATTTAAACTTAAATAAAACATCTCATTATCAATTAATAATAATTTGAAAATCGCTATAGTTTCCTGAAAATGAAAATACAAGGGAGCAAGTATAGTTAAAAATCCTTTAAAAAAATAAAGCATTTGAGTGAAATAAGATCTATCATTAATCAAAAATTGCGTATCCTCTTTACCAAAGTGGTAGGAGGCGATTATTAAAAAAAAAAATAAAGTCATTGATGGCAATAGTATCCAAGTTATTATGACTGCCGTCGAAACTAAAATATATGTAATGTAGAATATATAATTTGATTTTATATTAAATAACTCAAGCAGTTTTTTTCCCTTATTATGGTCTAATGAACCATGGGAAACACCTATAATTAAAATTAAAAGTAAACACAAAATTGATGAAATATCTAAATTACTATACTTAAAAGATAAAACACAAAAAAAATTTACGACAAAGAAAAAAATAAATGAATGATTTAGATTTATTTTTTTTATTTTATTGTTCATTTTAAATTAATTCTTTTAAAAATTTCCACTTAGGCATTTTTAGAATAACTTCCAAATCTTCAAAAAAACTGCTTTTATTTGATAAAAAATTAATAGCTGTTTTAGGTTTTGAATTAAAAACCTTGAAAAATATATTACTCATTTCAGTAGAATTATTTTTAAGAACTCTTAATAAGATTTTATCCAAAAAATCATATTTTGAATTAATTTTAAATAAATTTATATTTTTTATATTTTCTATGTTTTCTCTTATATATCTGCTCTGTTCTTGAATATTTAGAAAAGCATAACCCGTACTTAATCTAGTCATGCCTCCCGCTGAACCTATGTAAATTTCATTGAATTTATTTTTATTTTTTTGTCTAAAAAGTGGAATTGCACCAGTTTCTTTAAAATTGATTATACAGTTTCTGATATTTAGGTGTTTGCTTAAATAATCATCAATTTGTTCATCATAATCTTTAAGTTTTTCATCATTTAGTTCGGATATCCACGTAGTTTCAATTAATGCATTTCTTTTTGTAAATGGTAGCGTATAAAAAAAATGAACTTTGTTTCTTTGATCACAAGCAAAGTCCATTAAATTAAATATTTCATCATCAAAAAAGTCTTTATCAGTTTCTATTTCAACTCCACAAAAATGCTGCCATAACTCATTCTGTTTGTTTTCAAAATTAGGTACACTATTAAATACAATTGAATTTGACTTATCTAGTTCATTAATGCTTTTAAAAAAGTGAATATTTTTATTTAATTTAATTTTTGAAAGTATTTTTTCGTAAAACATACCGCTATCAATTGCCTGATATGGGGTAGATTGGCAATCTACATATTTTGTTTCATCTGGAGTATTTATTGTAAAATTATTCCAGTTTTTTTTAATACAGTCATCGAAATTATGTGAAAAAACCTTCCAAAAAGACCAAGTTTTATCTCTTATATATTCTTCTCTTGGCTCAATGATTGCTAAAGTTTTATCTTTTAATTTATCATAAATTTCCATTTCATATGCTAATGAGAGACCCGCACAACCTCCACCTATAATTATATAATCAAATTCTTTCATTTAAATTTATTACTTCATTAATTAAATCATGATTATGTTCAATATTATCATCGTTTTTACTTATAAGTGATATCTTAATTAAGTCAAAAATAGATAACAAAGTTTCAATTATTTTTTCAATGTTTGAAACATAAATTTTCCCAGATTTTTTATAATTTTCTAAATTTTGTTTTTTTAAAATTTTATAACCAATTTTTCTATAAACTCTTCTAACAACTAAAATTGCAAAACGAAAAGTGAAAGGAATTTGTTTGATTGAATAGAATGAGTTTTCATAATAACTTTCAGAAAGTTCTATAGTAGATTTTATCTCTTCAAAATTAAGATTTATATAAGATCTTCCAAAATTAAGATCTTCAACAACATCTCTAGATATATTTGTTAATTGCATAGCAATACCAAGATCAATAGCTGATTTTAATGAGCTTTTTTTATTTACTCTTAAAATTTTAGCCATCATTAAACCAACAGTACCTGCCACTCTATAAGAATAGAGTAATAAATCTTTTTTTTTGTTCAATTTTATATTTTTTTGAATATCAGAATTTATTCCATCCAATAAGTCATGAACGACTTTTAAGGGAATATTAAATTCATTTATAAGTTGCCACATATTTTTAATAATAGGATCATCAAATTTTTGATTATTAAAATTATTTTTAAAATCTAAAAATTTTATTTTTTTTATCTCAATTGCTTCATCGCTATCTGCAATATTGTCAGCAACTCTGCAAAAATCATACAAAACTGAACATTTTAAATAAGTTTGTTTTGGCAAGAAAAAACCTGCCCAATTAAATGATTTTGCGTATATCGATAAATAACTCTGATCAGCCATTATATGATTTTATCTAATACCTTTGCAGAAGACAACACACCTGGCACCCCAGCTCCAGGATGGGTTCCTGCTCCAACAAAGTAAAGACCATCATATACCTCTGATTTATTATGAAATCTAAAGTAGGCTGATTGAGTAAATTTTGGCTGAATAGAAAAACCAGAACCATATTTAGTATTCAAATCTTTTTCAAAGTAATCTGGTGTAAGGTAAAAATCTTCTACAATATTTTCCTTAAGGTTAGGCAACAAATCTTTTTCCATTTTACCTATCACTAATTTTTTCATTTTTTCACCTTCAATATCCCAATCAATTTTTGATTGATTGTTAGGAACTGGGACTAACACATAAAAACAATCGCTACCTTCAGGGGCCATTGACTTATCAGTCGCTGTTGGTCTATGAAGATAATAGCTAATATCTTCATTTAATTTTTTTTTATCAAATATATCATCTAGATGTTCTTTATATTTATTGCCAAATTTTATTGTGTGATGTTCAACGTTCTCATAAATTTTTTTTGTTCCAAAATAATATACAAACAACCCCATAGAATATTCCATACGATTTTTTTTCCAATTAAATAGGAGTGAATTATTGTTATTTTGACTTAACAATTTTTCATATACAGCAGGTGGATCTGCATTACAAATCACGTTATCAGCATCTATATTAGTTTGATTATTTATTTGTACGCCATAAATTTTATTATTCTTTGAAATTATTTTGGTAACTTCACTTTCTTTTAATATCTTTACTCCAACCTCATTCATTAATTTTTCATAACCTTTTATTATATTTCCAGTTCCACCCATCGAATAATGTATTCCCCATTTTTTTTCTAAGTACAAAATTAGTCCATAAATAGAGGTTGTTGTAAAAGGGTTTCCACCAACTAAAAGAGGGTGCATACTAAGCATTCTTCTCAATTTTTCACTCTTAATATATGAAGAAACTAGGGAATAGACAGATTTATAACTTTTAAGTTTTAAAAGTGCAGGCAATTGTTGCATCATCACAAATGGTTTATCAAAAGGGACATCTGCAAGTTCAGCAAAACCTTTATCAAAAATTTTTTTTGTAAAATTTACTAACCTTTCATAACCTTTTATATCTTCAGTATTTATTTCTTGAATTTGATTTTTCATTTCCGAATCATCTCCTGAATAATCAAATTTTGTTTTATCTTCAAAAATGAATTGGTACCAAATTTTAAGTGGCGAAAGTTTAATATAATCGCCTGGATTTTTTTTAAATAATTCAAATAATTCGTTAATTAAATATGGTGCAGTAATTACTGTTGGTCCGCCGTCAAAGGTAAAACCATTTTTTCTAAACACCCTAGCTCTACCCCCAAGATCAGAATGTTTTTCCACCAATGTAACTTTATGACCTTTTGCTTTCAGCCTTAGAGCTGCAGCAATTCCACCAAATCCGGAACCAATAACTATAGAATTCATTTTAATAATTTATAGTTTTTTAAAAAAATTGTAAGAATATTATGAGTTAATTTTTTTTAACTCTTCTTTAGTTTCATCTAAGTTTTTTTGAAATACTGCATCAAGCTTAGATTTATCAATAGATGTCGTAATAATTTTTTTAACTGAGTCTACAGCAATTTTAATTGATGCATCTTTAATTTCTTTGATAGCTGCTTCTTTCATCTGGCTTATTTTATTCTCAGTTAAATTTTTTTTAATTTCTGATGATTTATGAAATTTGTCATTTAATTCAATTATAAGCTTGTCAGAGTCTTTCTTCGCTTCTTCTAAAATTTCATTATTAACTGATTGTGCTGTATCCAATTTGTTTTGAGCATTATCAAGTAGTATCTTTGCTTCAGTTCTTAATTTTTCACTTTCATCAATCTCATTTTTAATATCAGAGATCATCTTATCTAACATCTCTGTAATTTTTTGTGGAATTTTAATGTAGATTAAAGCTCCAAAAAATATAATGAAAGATACTGCTACCCAAAAAGTTGCATCAATTGCCATAATATTTATCTCCACTTCTTTTTGACAAATCATCAACAATTGCTGATATGCTGCTATTGTTTACTTCAGCTCCAATAAGTTTTTGTATTAGTTCAGACGATGTATCTATTGCTATCTTATTGATTTTATCAGCAGCACCGCTTTGTAGAGTCTTAATTTCTTGTTCAGCTTTTACGATTTCCTCATCAATTTGTTTATCTAGCACTTCTTTTTTAGAATTTATTTCTTTTGATGCTTTTTCTCTTGCTTGATTAAAAATATTTTTAGCCTCAAGTTTGCTTTTTGTAACAATTTCTTCATACTCTTTAAGCTTTGCTTCACTACTTTCTCTTTGTTTCTCTGCAGCCTCAATATTTTCTAATATTTGGGATTTTCTAGACTCTAAGTTACCACCAATTTTTGGAAGGATAAATTTAGATAAAACTAAATACAAAATTCCAAAGGTTAGTGTTAACCAAAAAATTTGTGAAATCCAAAATTCAGGATTTAATTGAGGCATACCTCCGCTTTCAGCTGCAAAAGCTTCCAAAGAAAGGAAGCTAAAAAATATCGACTGAAAATATATTTTTTTAATCATTAATTTAAAACGCAAAAAGAATGATTAACGCAACTACTAATCCAAATAATCCTGTTGCTTCTGCAAGTGCAAAACCTAAAAGCAAATTAGGAAATTGTTTCTGTGCTGCTGATGGGTTTCTCATAGCACCAGACAAATAATTTCCAAAAATTATTCCAATACCAACACCGGCACCAGCTAAAGCTATTGCTGCTAAACCTGCTCCGATCATTTTTGCTGCTTCTAATTCCATTATATCCTCCTATGTTAATTAATGGTGTAAATTTAATGCATCATTTAAATAGATGCAGGTTAAGATTGCAAAAACGTATGCTTGAAGAAAAGCAACTAGTATCTCCAAACCTGTTAATGCAACCGAAAAACTCAGTGGAAGCCATCCACCAACTATTCCAAGACTTATTACAAAGCCTCCGAAAACTTTCATCATAGTGTGCCCAGCCATCATGTTAGCAAATAACCTTACAGATAAACTGATTGGTCTACTTAAATATGAAATAATTTCTATAACTACTATTAGAGGAAGTAATACTGCGGGCACTCCACTTGGAACAAATAGTTTTAAATAACCAAAACCATGTTTTATAAATCCAATAACTGTAACTCCAATAAAAATAAATGAAGCAAGTATAAAAGTAACTATAATGTGACTAGTTACTGTAAAAGTATAAGGTATCATTCCGAACATGTTACAAAAAAGAACAAACATAAAAAGAGAAAAGATAAATGCAAAATACGGTTTTGCTTTTGATCCAGCAGTGTCATTAATCATTTTGGATACAAAGGTATAACTTAGTTCTGCCAAAAGTTGAATTTTATTAGGCAGTAATGAATTTTTTTTAGAGCCAAGATTAAAAATTAATAAAATAGCAACTGAACTTATAATCATAAACAAACTTGCGTTTGTAAAAGATATATCAAATGCTCCTACTTTAATTTCAGGTCCAATTCTATGTACATTGAATTGGGTCATTGGATTTCCAGCCATAAAATTCTATCTATTTTTGCATATTTTTTGCAGATCTAATTACGTTAGTTATTCCAGCAACCACACCTACAAAAAAAAATATTAATATAAACCAGGGTTTAGTACCAAAGGTCTTGTCAAAAATAAACCCAATAATTGTCCCTACTACCACTGCGGACACCAATTCAGTGCTTAATTTAAAGGCTGTTCCAATAGGAGAGGGGTTATTATTCTTATTATATAAATTTTTCTTTGAAATCTTCTTTTTTGCAATCTCCAAGCGAGTTTTAAACTGATCTTTAGGCATTTATTTAGTTAAGCAACCATGCTTTCTGCTTTTTGGAGATCTACAGCAACCAGCTGACTAATTCCTTTTTCTGGCATAGTTACCCCGTAAAGTCGGTTCATTTTGGACATTGTTAAAGCATGGTGAGTTACAATTATGAATTTTGTGTTTGTTATTTTAATTAATTCTTCAAGAAGGCTACAAAACCTTGTTACATTAGCATCATCAAGTGGCGCATCTACTTCATCTAATACACAAATTGGTGAAGGGTTGGTTAAAAAAACTGCAAAAATTAATGACAAAGCAGTCAATGCTTGTTCTCCACCAGATAATAAAGTTATTGACTGAAGTCTTTTTCCAGGGGGACTTACTAACATCTCCAACCCCGCTTCTAAAGGGTCATCTGAGTCAACTAGCTCAAGTTTAGCATTTCCACCATTAAAAAGTTTTGTGTAAACTTCATTAAATTTCCTATTAACTTTTTCAAACGCTTCGGTTAGACGCTCTCTTCCTTTTTGGTTAAGCTCATTAATGCTGTCTTTTAATTTAACTATTGCTGTAACTAGATCTGAACGATCTTGCTCCATTTTTTTTATTTCATCTTCATATTTACTTGTTTCTTCATCTGCTTTTAAGTTTACTGATCCTAATCTTTCTCTTTCTTGTTTTTTTTTATCTAAAGAGTCCTCTTGATCAACAGCATTTGGTAGTTCTTCAACACCATTTAAGTTAGAATTTTCTAAAATATTTTCTTCAGTTAAACTAAGTTCAGAACTAATTCTATCTAGTAAATCACTTTTTCTTTTTTGTAATCCTTCAATAGTTGCACCAGAACTTGCTTTTCGTTCTCTAATTTGAATTGATTGTTCTTGTATCTCATTTAATTGTACTCTTAAAGTTTCAATTTTTTGATCCGTTTCTTTTATGATTTCATCATTATCAATTTTTTCTTTGTCAGAAATTCTTAAGTTTTCAGAAATTTGACCTTTTCTTTCAGCTTGAACACTAGGCTGATTGTCTAATTCTTTTAATTGTGTTGTTAATTTATTTTTTCTCTCAGTTAATTCTGAAACCATTTTTTCTGAATTTGATAATAAATTTATCCAACTTTCAATTTCAGTTTCAATAGTTTTAATTCTTTCATTACGTTTAATAGACTCATTTTTGATTGATTGATTTTTACTATATGCGTCTGCATATTTTTCTTGAAGCTGTTTAATGTTTTTTGATTTTTCATTAACACTTAATAATTCATCCCTTGATTTTTCATTTTTTAAGTCATTTAAGAAACTATCAAGCTCCATGTTGCATCTATCTAACAAAGTAACCGCCTGATTTATTTCATTCCTATCAATTAGTTCTTTCACTCTATCAATAGAATTTTTAACATTTTTGATGGGTCCAACACTTATATTTATTGTACCTTCCGCAATAGTATTAACCACGTCATCAACTGCCTTTTGTTCTTCTTCAAGTTTTGTCTTTGCGTTTTCCAATTCTTCATTGGATAGTTTTTCTGTTTCAAAATATTTTGAGTTAACTTCTATTAGATCAGCCTTTTCTTCTTTAAGTCTTTTTTCATTAGAATTGGCATCTATTATAATACCTCTTTCTCTAGTGATATCTTCATCTAGAGTTTGAAGAGATTTTTTAATAGCTTCAATTTCATCTTGTGTTCTTGTGTTTTCTTCATCTAAACTTTGGAGTTCTAGGTTTAATCTTTGAATTCTAGATAAATTTTCAATATTTTTTTCTCTTAATGGTGAAACTTTATCCATTGCTGTTTTGATTAAACTTTCCAGTTCAGATATTTTAGTATTAAAACCTTCAACTTCACCTCCAGCTTCACTATTAATTTCATTTTCAATTTGGATTTCCTTATCTATCTCAATTAATTTTAAGTAATAAAGTCCAGCTTCTATTTTTTTAATTTGATCAGTGATTAATTTATATTTTGTTGCTTCTTCAGCTTGTTTTTGAAGATTAGCCAATTGTTTTTCTTGTTGTCTTCTAAGTTCATCTGCTCTTTTAAGATTATTTTCTGCAGCACCCAACCTTAGTTCAGCTTCGTGTCTTCTTACATGTAATCCTGATATTCCTGCAGCTTCTTCTAATATAGCTCTTCTATCTGTTGGCTTTGCTGTTACTAAAGCTCCTATACGGCCTTGACTAATCATTGAAGGTGAATGAGCACCAGTTGACAGGTCAGCAAAAAACATTTGAGCATCTCTTGCCCTAACTTCTTTGTCATTAATATAAAACTTTGAACCTTTATCTTTTTCAATTTTTCTTCTTACGCTGATTTCTTCAAGCTCACGGTATTGAACCGGTCCTTCATTATTCTTATTTTCAACATCAATTGAAACTTCAGCAATATTTTTCGAGGCTTTATTAGAGGTTCCAGAAAAAATTACATCCTCCATTCCTGATCCACGCATACTCTTGGCAGATGTTTCTCCCATAACCCATCTTAAAGATTCAACAATATTTGATTTTCCACATCCATTAGGACCAACAATTCCAGTAAGCCCTTCTTCAATTAAGAAATTTGTTTTATCAGCAAAAGATTTAAATCCATTTAACTGGATTTTTTTAAACTCCATGGTTTAACTTATATCAGTTTTTCTAGAGCTTTTTTTAAATTTTTGTAATTAAGAGATTTTTCGAACTTTTTATCGTTAATTATTATCGTAGGAGTAGAATTTACTTTAAATTTTTTAACACCATCGATTCGATCGTTTAATACAAATTCTTCAATTTCTTTATTTTTAATACATTTTTTAAAATCTACACTGAAACCTTCACTTTCTAAAAATTTTTCAAGATTTTCATTGGCTTCTTCTACCGAACTGCCTTTGACCCATTTTTGTTGATTTGCGAACAAACTATTAAGCATAGATGAAGTCACCATCATTCTTACACTGCGAAACCTTAGATGCATTGAAAGCTGCAATATCTAGTGGAAAATGTCTAAATTCAATTTTAGCTAAACCAGTATCAAGATATTCTTTTTTAAGCTGAGGATAAACATCTTTATGAAAATTTGCACAGTGGCTACAAGTTAATGACTCAAACGCAATAATAGTTATTTTTGCATCAACATTGCCAACAGCAATTCTTTTGATACTCTCAGCGTTTATTTTAGAAATGGTACATAAAAATATTGTTATAAATAATAAAAATTTTTTCATTTTTCTTTAAATACCTTGGTTAGTTCAATTAATGACTTTTTAATTTTTTCATTTTTAACATCATTTATTTTATTTTGATATTTTTTATTTGCGACATTTTCTCGATTATCAATATCATGTGAAATAATTTTTTGCTGATCATCAAAGCTAATAAACTTCAATTTTTCAACAACTGTATAACCAAAAAAACTATTCATTTTATCTAAAATTTCTTTTTTTGAGTATTCCATGTCAACCTCATGACCTCTTTTTACCATAATCGCTAAGGTGCTAACACCAAACTTATTAGAGTTCTTAAAAGTTTTTGGATAACAAAATTTAAATAATTCTATTCCAACTATATACTTCCAATTGGAGAGTGTTTCAGAATAAATATGACCTTTCTTATTAATAATTTTTTTTACATTTTTAGGCAAAGTGTCTTTAAAAGATCTTAAACCTTGAACGGTATTACTTCTCTGATTAATATTATTTTTAGTCCGCATATGAAAGATTTAATAATAACAAATAAAATTCTTAATTGGTATGATATTCACAAAAGATTATTACCCTGGAGAAAAAAGACTTCCTTAAAAAAAAAGCAATATTACACTTTAGTTAGTGAATTTATGCTTCAACAAACTCAAGTTAAAACAGTGATTCCTTATTTTAATCAGTTTATCAAAAATATTCCTGATTTAGAAACTTTGGCTAATTATAATAATCAAAAACTTATTAAGCTTTGGGAAGGTCTTGGTTACTATTCTAGAGTTAGAAATTTAAAAAAAGCTGCGAAAGTTATTATTAATGATTTTAATAAAAAATTACCTAGTAAATTTTTAGAATTAAAATCTTTACCTGGTATTGGAGATTATACTGCAAGTGCAATTTCAGCTATTGTTTTCAATAAACCTTTAATCCCCTTAGATGGAAATGTTGAAAGAGTTTTAAAAAGATATCTTAATTTAAAAAAAGAAAAACAAATTCAAAAAGAAAATTTAATTGAAAAAAAAAAAATTTTTGGAACGTCCATAAGGTCTAGTGATTATGCCCAAGCTCTGATGGAATTAGGAGCATTAATTTGTAAACCAAGTAATCCACTTTGTAATAAATGTCCAATATCAAGAAATTGTAAATCTTTTATAAAAAAGGATTTTGTATTAACCAAAATTAAAAAAAAGAATAAAAATAAATACTTTTTACTTAAAGTTTATAAAAAGAATAATAAATATTTATTAGTTAAAAATATTAAGTTTAATTTTTTAAAGAATTTTAATATTTTTCCAATGCATGAATTAATTAAGCCTAAAAATTTTACTCAAAATATAAATTTTAAAATGTCTAATATGAATATGAACATTAAAATTGAATATGATAATGTGATTAAATCTATACCTTTGTCTTATTGGATTGATCCTAAAAAATTAAAAAACTATACTTTACCCTCTTTTACAAAAAAAATTGTTAGATATTTAGAAAATAATAAATGAAAAAAATTGCGATAATAGGAGCGGGCATTTCAGGTTTATTTATTGCAAACTTATTTAAAGAAAATCAAGATTATCAGGTAGATATTTATGAAAAAAATTTATCAATCAATTTAGATGAAGGATATGGAATACAGCTATCAATTAACAGCATCAAACTTCTTAATAGAATTGGATTTAATACTTTAGAAAGTAAAGACATATTTAATCCCGAAAAAATTGATTTTTATACAATCAAACAAGAAAAAAAAATATGTGATCTAAATATTTCAGATTTTAATTCTGAGGACTGTAAGTATACAACGCTAAAAAGATCTAAATTAGTTCAATTTTTAAAAGATAGATTAAACGATAATGTAATTAAGTATGACCACAGTATTGAAAAAATTGAAAAAAAAGACGATCAAATACATTTAACTTTTAATGAAAATAACAAAGCAATTTGTGATCATTTAATTATTTCTGATGGCGTTTTTTCAAAAGGAAAATCATTAATTTCTAATAATGAAATAAAGTCTTCTTATAATAATTCCGTTGCAATTAGGGGTAATATTTTAAAAAACAAACTTCATAATTTAAATGAAAAAAATATTTCTTTATTCATGGGGCACAATTTTCATTATGTGATTTATCCAGTAAATAAAGAAAATGAAAATTATAACTTTATTGGAGTTTTAAAATATCAATTAAAAGCAAAGGAGCTCGACAATTATACCCTTTTTAAAGAAGAAACTTTCATTCAGGGCATTAAAGACAAACTACAAAATGAATTTTCAACAACTGTTCTAGAAAATATTAATAATATTAAATGCTTCCCAGTTTTTGTTAGCAAAGGTTACCTCAAACCTGGTAAAAATATCTTTTTATTAGGAGACGCATTTTTTGCCTTTCCACCTTCATTTGCCCAAGGAGCATCACAATCAATCGAGGGTGCATCAGAATTATTTGAAAATATTATAAATAATAAAAATAATTTTTATGAAAACAGAGTTGCAAAAGTAAAAATGATTAACAACAGATCAAAATTAAATCAATTTGCTTTTCATGCATCTAACCCAGTGATAGTTTTTTTTCGAAACATCAGCTTAAAATTATTAACAAAAAATAAGAAATTTTTAGAAAATTATTTAGGTAAAATTTATAATAATTAATTTTTTGAAATTAATCTTTGTCTTAGGTAGTCAATTGGATGTATTCTTCCATTAATATCGCAATGCCAGTAAGTCCAGCCATTACAGCTTTCAGCGCCCAAAATGGTTGCTGCAACTTTATGGATAGATCCCTCAGTTTGGTCATGTTTAATGCTGCCGTCAGCCATAATTCTTGCAGATATTTTTTGCTTGTTATCAAAAATGTTAGTACCTGGTTTAATTATTCCAAGTTCAACTAAAGAGCCAAAAGGTATTCTTGGTTTTGATCTATTATTTTTAAGAGTGTCTAATAAATCATCCTCAATAGGTTTTGTATTTTTTAATCTTTGTTCTGCTGCTTTGAAATAAACCTTTTCTTTTTCTATACCAAAATAATTTCTACCCAATTTTTTTGCAACAGTTGCTGTGGTTCCAGATCCTAGAAACGGATCTAAGATCATGTCATTTTTATTAGATGATGCCAATAACACTCTATGTAGAAGAGATTCTGGTTTTTGTGTTGAGTGTACTTTTTTTCCATTTTTCTTTAATCTCTCAGCCCCACTGCAAATTGGCAAATTCCAATTAGATCTCATTTGAAGATCATCGTTTAAACATTTTAATGATTGATAATTGAAAGTGTATTTTGACTTTTCACTTTTTGAAGCCCAAATTAAAGTTTCATGTGCATTAGTAAAACGTGTTCCTCTAAAATTTGGCATAGGATTATTCTTGTTCCAAATAACATCATTTAAAATCCAAAAACCTAAATTTTGTATTGCTGTTCCTACCCTAAATATATTGTGATAACTTCCAATAACCCAAATAGCTCCATCTTTTTTTAAAATTCTTTTACATTCTGACAACCATTGATAAGTAAAGTCGTCATACTTTTTAAAATTTTCAAACTGATCCCATTTATCGTTAACGGCACTAACCTTAGATCTATCTGGTCTAGTTAATTCACTTTTTAATTGTAAGTTGTATGGAGGGTCTGCAAAAATTAAATCAAAAGTTTCACGTGGAATTTTTTTTAATTCTTCGAGACTGTTTCCGTTAATAATTTTATTTTTAAATTCACTTTTCATTTGTAGAAATTAATTAAACTCCAAATGGATTCTTCGGTCAACCTAGGATTGAATTATTTGGATTCGATTTGTGTTAAGTGAATTGATGACAGCTATATATTGTGTGCCTTAAACTTAGATATTGGGGAAAAAGTTTTTCTATGATGCTTATTAATGCCAAGCTTTTTAATTGCCTTTAAATGATGTTTAGTTCCATAGCCAAAATTTTGATTCCAACCATATCCTTTATTATCTCTAGCAAGCGTAGTTATAAACTTATCCCTTGAAACTTTAGCAATTATAGAAGCAGCAGAGATTGAAGGAATTTTTTGATCACCTTTAATTACTGCTTTCAAATTATAATTTTTTAAATCAGGAACTTTATTGCCATCAATTAAAATATGAGATGGCTTTTTTTTGAGTTTTTTTATAGCTCTTTTCATTGCTAACAAACTTGCCTGTAATATATTTATTTTGTCTATCTCTTTAACGGAAGCTTTACCAACAGCCCAAATTGAATTTTTTTTGATATAATTAGATAACAATTCTCTTTTATCTTTAGCAACCAACTTAGAGTCTTTTAATAACTTTATATTGATCGATCTATTTAGAATTACTGCAGCAGCGTACACAGGACCTATTAAACTTCCTCTTCCAACTTCGTCGACCCCCGCAGTTACTTTCATTAAATCTTTATTTTTAAATCTTGAATTTTTTGTTTAATTCTTTTTAAATCTTCCCAAGAATATTTTTTATTTTCTGGAAATCTAATTAAATATGAAGGGTTAAATGTAATCATTATTGGATAAGTTTCATTTTTTAATATCACTTCTTTCCATTCTCCTCTTTCAGAAGATATTTTAGTATTAATTCCTGTCACTGCCTCCATCGCAGAACTACCCATTACAATAACAATCTTTGGATTAATAATTGAAATATGCTCTTTTAGAAAAACAGAGTATCTTTTGATTTCTATTGATGTAGGTTTTCGATCTTCTGGTGGTCTAAAATTTATTGCATAACTGCAATAAATATTCTTTCTTTTAATTTGTATCGCCAAAAGCATTTTGTTTAATAGTTCCCCAATTTCTCCTTTAAATGGCGTGCCAGATTTATCTTCTTCAATTTCTGGAGCCTCACCTATAAGCATAATAGGACTATTTATATTGCCATCTCCCAGAACAATATTTTGTGAGTTATTTTTTAGATTACAATTTTCAATTGAGTTTATTTGCTTTTTTAAAGTATTAAGCTGATCGGTTTTATCTGTTTGATTTTCATTTTCATTACTCATTATTGAATTAAATCTATTAATAGGCTCGTTTTTAAATACAAAATTTGGCTCTATTGTATTTATTAATTCTTCGTCGAATTTGCCTTTTTGATTTATCACTTTTTTAGTCATACAATGATTAAATGTTTAACAAACTAACAAAACTATTTGTTATCCTAGCATTATTGTATCAGACACCAGTGTATTCTAAAAGTGCTAGTTTTAACGAGTTTAATTCAAGAGACTTATCAAATTATTTTTCAGGAATTATTGCGTCTGAAAATAAAAATAATTCTGATGCGCTAAAATTTTTTAATGCTTCTAAGGTTTTGCTTAAAAAACATAATCCATATTTAAAACGATACACTTATTCTTTAGTTTTAGATAATAAAGTGGCTCAAGCTATTAATGTAATAAAAAATGACACTAATGAAGATGATTTAGATTTTTTTGATGCTTATATGCTGTTAATAGCCGATAGTTTAAAGACAAATAATTTAGATCAAGCTGAAAAATATCTAGATTTAAGCTTAAGATTTCAAAATGAAAATAGATTTAATTTAGTCATTTTTGAAACTTTAAGACAGTTTCTCTACACTTTTAAAAATAAAAAAATATTAACTAATAAAAAAAATTTTGGAAATATATCAATTATTAATCAAGCATTTCAAAGATGCTATTTGCAAAAAGAAAGTACCAGATCTTCATTTTTAAATTTAATCAATAACCCAGATGGAGATTATTCAAGATACATATTTTTTTACATCAATTTTTTAATTGAAAATAATAAGATAGATGAAGCAAATGCAGTTTCAAACCAACTCGAATATATAAATTCAACCTTATTATTATCTCAAAGTAAAAGTTGGGTTGAAGATGAAAAATATAAAGAATTTAGTAAAATTTTTTCATGCAATAATCAGAATGATATTATTGGTGAGTTTTTATTTTTAATTTCAAATCTTTATTCATCTGAAGAAGATATCGAAAAGTCTAATTTTTATTTAAATCTTTCAAGCTATCTAAATCCAAAATTTATTTTGAATTTGTCGCTTGTAGCTGAAAATTTTTTTGTTAATGAAGAATATGACAAGGCCAAAAAAGTTTTGAAAAACTTTGATAAGAAATATGAGTTCTATTATTGGTTTAGATTAAAAAAAGAAGCTCAAATAATTATCAAAAAAAAAGGATATAATGAAGGAATAGATTTCATAAATTCTAAGTTTAATAAAATTAATGAACCAAATATAAAAATTGTTTTTGATATTGCAAATTTTTATAAAAATTCAAAAAATTATGAAAAAGCAATAGAGCATTATACTAAAATTATTTCATCATTGAGTGACAATCTTGAAATGAAATCTGATTTATTATACAGAAGGGGAGGTAGTTATGAGCGATTAGGCAATTATGAAAAAGCCGATAAAGATTTGCTAAATTCTCTAAAAATTAATCCAGATGATGCTTATGTTTTAAATTATTTGGCTTATTCTTGGCTAGAACGTGATTACAAAATAGATGAAGCGATGGAAATGCTAGAGAAAGCTTACACCTTAAGCAGTAATGACCCATATATTACAGATTCAATTGGTTGGGCTTATTATCTAATAGAAAATTATATTGAAGCAGAAAAATATTTAAAAAAGGCAGTAGAGTTAATGCCAGAAGATGCGACTGTAAATGATCACTACGGTGATATTTTGTGGAAATTAAATAGAAAAATTCAAGCAAGATATTTTTGGAACTATGTTTTAAGTTTAGACAACGCTGATGAACAAATTAAAAAAAAAGTAAATATTAAAATTATTGAAGGTCTCAAAAAATCTTAGATGAATATCAATAAAGTAAAATCATTTGGTAAAATTAATTTAGCACTTCATGTAACTGGAAAACGTACCAAACTTCATAAAATTGAAAGTATTGTTAAATTTATTAAATTGCACGATTTAATTACTATTAAAAAGATTAATAGCAAAAAACATAAAGTTTCTTTTTATGGAATTTTTTCTAAAAATATAAATAAAAATAATACAGTAAATAAATTGTTTACTATCTTAGATGACCAAAAATTATTGAATAACAAAAAGTTTCAAATAAAGATAAAAAAAAATATACCACAAGAGGCTGGTCTTGGAGGTGGATCAATGAATGCAGCAAATATTTTTAGTTTTTTAATAAAAAAAAAATTCATAAAATTAAATCAAAAAAAAATTTTAGAGATAACTAATTCAATTGGTTCAGATGTGATTTTAGGCATCAATTCAATTAACACTGTATTGTCATCAAAAAATATAATTAAAAAGTTTCCAAAAAGTCCAAATTTTCACACTCTGCTTGTTCGACCTAATTTTGGATGTTCTACAAAAAAAATTTATTCAGGGGTAAAAAAATATACAAAACCAATTTTTAATGACCCCAAACAAAATATGTTTAGTCCGAAGTTTTTATTGAAACAAGAAAATGCTTTGGAAAAAGTAGCATTCTTAAAATATCCAAAACTTAAGATAATCAAATCTTTTTTAGAAAATTTGAATAAACCGCTATTTGTTAGAATGACAGGCTCTGGTTCAGTATTAGTTGCGTATTACCAAAAAAAACAAGATTGTGAATTAGCAAAAGTTAGATTTAAAAGAAAATATAGAAATTATTGGTGCATTACATCGAAAACTATATAAATTTTATTTTTTTGTGTTATACGAAAATAATATTGGGGCGTAGCCAAGTGGTAAGGCACTGGTTTTTGGTACCGGCATCCTAGGTTCGAATCCTAGCGCCCCAGCCATTTATGGAAAACTTTTTAAATAAATTTTTTTTTAGATCTAGCAATCTTAATTATATAAGCCATAGCGTTGCAAATTTAACAAAACAAACGCCAGCTAATAAAATTTTTGAAGCGCTTAATACTTATTCAGATAACAGTGAAGTTAGATATGTTGGAGGATGTATAAGAAAAATTATTAAAAAAGAAGTTGTTGATGATATTGACTTAGCTACGAATTTAAAACCAAGTGAAGTTTGTGATGCTCTAAAAAAAAAAATATAAACTTTTATGAAACTGGGCTTGAACACGGAACCATCACAGCGATAATTGATGAATGTAAATATGAAATTACATCATTAAGAAAAGACGTCACTACTGATGGGCGACATGCAAATGTTGAATTTTCTCTTGATTGGAAAGAAGATGCTGCAAGAAGAGATTTTTCTATTAACTCTATATATTCAGATAAAGAAGGAAATTTGTTTGATCCATATGACGGCAAAAAAGATTTAGAAAATGGGATTGTTAATTTTATAGGTAATGCAGAAGATAGAATTAAAGAAGATTATTTACGCATTCTGAGATATATTAGATTTTTCCTAAATTATTCAAATCAAAGTCACAATCCTGAGATCATTAAAATAATAAAAAGAAATATCGAAGGGGTTTCCAAACTATCTTCAGAGAGATTAATAGATGAGCTAAAGAAACTTACTAAATCAAGTGCATTTATTAAAATATTTAAAGATGAGATTGGCCTAAAGCTTTTAGAAATTATTTTTCCTCAATTAAAAAATTTACAAAATTTAAAAAAATTAAATTCTTATGCTCTTAAAAATTTACCTAAAATTGATTTTATATTTCTTTTATCGCTCATGATAGTAGATGGATCTGATAACGTTGATTATTTTATTTACAAATTTAATATCTCTAAAAAAGATCAAAAAAGATTAAAGGTTATTGATTTTTTTTATAAAGAAAATGTAAGTATTAAAAATTTTACTGAAAAGAATTTTAATGAAATTTTTTATTTTAATGGCAGACAAGCTGTAATTGATATTATCAACTTTAAATTATTTACATCAAAAACAGTTGAAAAAAAATTACTTAAGTTAGCTGAGTTATATAAAGATAAAATTATCCCAACATTACCAATAGGGGCAAATGTACTTATGAGTAAATACAAAATTCCAGAAGGAAAATTATTAGGAATTAAATTAAAATTAATAGAGGAAACGTGGGTTAAAAATGGTTTCCAAATTTCAGAAAAACAAATTCAAAAAATTATTAAAAGCTAAATATATTTAACGTCTTTAATTTCAAAATTTTTAACTCCAGCAGGAGTTGTTATCTCAACTAGATCATCTTTATTCTTTCCAATTAAACCCTTACCAATCGGTGATTGAAAAAAAATTAGTTTTTGTTTTAGATCTGCTTCGTCTTTTCCAACAATTTTATAGCTAATTTTTTCACCATTATCTAGGTTCTCCAAAAATACAGTGGAGCCAAAGATTATTTTTCCATCATTATTTAATTTTGTTACATCAATAACATTAGCTCTTGCAATGATATCGTTAATTTCTGTTATTCTTCCTTCACTATGAGATTGTTCCTCTTTAGCAGCATGGTATTCCGCATTTTCTTTGAGATCCCCATGTGATCTTGCTTCTGCAATTGCAGCTACAATTTCTGGTCTCTTTTTTTCTTTTAAAAAAACTAATTCCTCTTTTAGTTTGTTTAAACCATTTAATGTTATTGGTTCTTTATCCATTTTTTTATTTCCATTTAACAATTGGCGGTAACGACATTAATATGCCTTCTACATTTCCACCGGTTTGTAAGCCGAATTTGGTACCCCTATCATACAACAAATTAAATTCTGCATATCTACCTCTTTTAATATACTGCATCTCTTTTTCTTTTAAAGTCCATTTTTTCTCAATCTTTTTTTCAATAATATTATTAAATATCATTTGAAATGTAACTCCTACATCTCGTACAAACTTGAAATCTCTTTCAAAATTATCTTTCTTGTAATCGAAAAAAATTCCGCCAATTCCTCTAGCTTCATTTCTGTGGGGTAAGTAAAAATATTCATCACACCATTTTTTATACTTTTTATAATAATTTTTATTATGACGATTACACATTGACTTTAAAGTTTGATGAAATTTATTTTTTTCATTATCATCTTTTATTGTAGGGGTTACATCCATACCTCCACCAAACCAATTTTGCGTTGTGCAAATATATCTAGTATTAAAATGCATTGCTGGAATATGAGGATTTTGCATATGCATTACTATTGAAATTCCAGAAGCCCAAAATCTAGGGTCTTTACTTGCTCCAGGAATATTTTTTTGAAATTTTTTTGGAAATTTTCCATAGACTTTTGAAAAATTTACACCTACTTTTTCAAAAATTTTACCACCTTTTATAATTCTATACTCACCACCACCTTCATCTTTATTTTTGTTTCTTTTCCATGTTGTTGAGTCAAATTTAATCTTATTTTTTTCTAATTTAACGATGTCATCACAAATAGCATTTTGTAATAGCTTAAACCAATTACTAGTGAGGTCTTTTTTAATTTCGTTATCCATTATATTAATTTTGATTGTCTTAAACTTTCTGCTAAAACAATTGCAACTGAAGATGCAATATTAAGTGATCTAGTATTTTCATTCATGGGTATTTTTAAACGGTCATTTATTAATTTATGAACCTTTTCAGGAACTCCAGCACTTTCTCTTCCAAATAATATTGTGTCATTTTTATCAAATTTAAATTTTGTATAAGATATTGATGCCTTTGTTGTCATCAATACAATTCTTTGATTCTTTTTTGCATTAAAGAAATGTTCAGAACTTTGATATAAATCAATTTTATCCCAATCCATATAATCCATCACCACTCTTTTAAACCGTTTATCACTTGGAAGGAAACCACATGGCTCAATAATTTCAAGTTTTGCGCCTAAACAGGCACATGTTCTAATTATTGCTGCCGTATTTTGTGGAATATCTGGTTCATATAATGCAATTTTTAGTTTATGGTTCATATTTATGTGTCATTCTTTCAGTAGAAAAAAAACTATTATCTTATAAGAAATTGTATATTAAATAAATTTTAACAATAATATTTATAAAAATGTCAGATAAAAAGCCAGAAAGAAGAGAATTTTTGTTTACAGCCTCATATGCTGTAGGTGCCGTGGGTGTTGGCGCAGTTGTCTGGCCATTAATTGATCAAATGAATCCAGATGCATCTGTTAAAGCTCTAGCGAGTACAGAGGTTGATGTAAGTTCGGTTAAACCTGGAAATACAATAACAGTGCTTTGGAGAGGTAAACCAGTTTTTATTAGAAGAAGAACTCCAGAAGAAATTTCAGAAGCAAAATCTGTTAAGATGGAAGATTTAAAACATCCTGAAAAAGATGAGGATCGAGCAAAAGATCCAGAGTGGCTAGTGATGGTTGGTGTTTGTACTCACCTTGGTTGTGTGCCACTAAATGATAAGGGTGACTACGATGGATGGTTTTGCCCATGTCATGGCTCACATTATGATACATCTGGTAGAATTAGAAAAGGTCCTGCACCTTTAAACATGGAAGTTCCAAAATATGAATTTGTTAATGCCAATACAATTAAAATTGGATAAATAATATTATGAGTGATCACGAATATACACCTACTTCAAAATTCGGAAAATGGTTCAATGATAGATTGCCATTACTCACTCTTGCAAATCATTTAACAGATTATCCAACTCCCAAAAATTTAAATTATTGGTGGACGTTTGGTGGAATACTAACTTTTTGTCTTATAACTCAGATTGTTACAGGCTTAACACTTGCAATGCATTACATTGCACACGCAGATATGGCCTTTGAAAGTGTTGAGCATATTATGAGAGATGTAAACTATGGTTGGTTAATTAGATACATACATTCAAATGGTGCTTCAATGTTTTTTCTAGCAGTTTATATTCATATATTTAGATCTTTATTTTATGGATCTTATAAATCTCCAAGAGAGATTATTTGGATTATTGGAATAATTATTTATCTATTAATGATGGCTGCTGCTTTCATGGGTTATGTATTGCCTTGGGGACAAATGAGTTTTTGGGGAGCAACAGTTATTACCAACTTATTTAGTGCCATCCCATTTGTAGGAGAGGGTATTGTGAATTGGCTATGGGGTGGTTATTCTGTAGACAATCCAACTTTAACTAGATTTTTCACTCTACATTACTTATTACCTTTTTTAATTTTAGGCTTAGTTGTACTACATATCTGGGCACTACATGTTCCTGGTAATAATAACCCGATTGGAATAGATATTAAAAAACCTTCTAAAGATACAGTCCCATTTCACCCCTATATTGTAATTAAGGATGGTTTTGCATTGTTAATGTTTATGATCATTTTTGCATTTTTTATTTTTTATTCACCAAATATTTTAGGTCATGCAGACAATTATATTGAGGCTAATCCAATGGTTACACCAGCACATATTGTTCCAGAATGGTATCTTCTACCTTTTTATGCAATTTTAAGATCTATACCTGATAAATTACTTGGAGTTGTTGCAATGCTTTCAGCTATTTTAATTTTAGCAGCTTTGCCATGGCTTGATACATCAAAAATTAGATCTGCAGTATTTAGACCTTTATACAAACAGTTTTACTGGATACTTGTAGCAGATGTTTTAATTCTAGGTTACGTTGGAGCTATGCCAGCTGAAGGCCTTTACTTGTTGGTTGCAAGAGTTGCTACAGCATATTATTTCCTTCATTTTTTAGTATTTCTCCCAGTCTTAGGGTTTAAGGAAAAAACTTTACCAGTTCCTTTAAGCATTACAGAACCTGTGCTTGGAGGCTCTCCTAATTTAGCGACTGCTAAGAACAAAGAAAGTTTTGAAAAATAAAGTGAAAAATTTTATCAAATTATCATCAATATTAATTTTAATTTGCTTTACGACTGCTCAATCTAATTCAGCTGAAACAGCAAAATTTTTGAAGACAGATTGGAGTTTCAAAGGTGTTTTTGGAAAATTTGATAGAGGGTCACTTCAAAGAGGCTATCAAGTTTACACGGAAGTATGCTCTTCATGCCACTCAATGAAATATTTAAGTTATAGAAATTTGGGTGAAAAAGGTGGGCCAGAATTTTCAGAGGCTGAAGTTAAAGCAATAGCAGCCTCATTTATAGTAATAGATGGGCCAAATGCAGATGGTGAAATGTTTGAAAGACCCGCAAAATTATCAGATAAATTTGTAAAACCATATGAAAATATTAAAGCTGCTGAAGCTGCAAATGGTGGGGCTTATCCACCTGACATGTCAGTTCTAGTTAAAGCAAGAGGTGGTGGAGTAGATTATATTTATTCTTTACTTCAAGGTTATGAGAATGCACCTGATGGAATGACTTTAGATGAAGGTGTTCATTATAATAAATACATGTATGGAAACAAAATTAAAATGGCAAGTCCACTGTCAGAAGGCATAGTAGAATACGGCGACGGAACGGAAGCGACTGTTGAGCAAATGTCAAAAGATGTAACAACATTTTTAATGTGGGCAGCAGAACCTCATTTAGAGTCTCGACACCAAATGGGTTTTAAGGCAATTATTTATCTAATTATTTTAACTATCTTGGTTTATTTAAGTATGAAAAAAATCTGGTCACGTATTGAACCTGAAGTTTAAAACGTCACCATCTTTAACAATATAGTCTTTACCCTCTAGTCTCATTTTTCCATTAGTCTTTGAATTTACCCAGCCATCATTTGCTACAAAATCATCATATGAAACTGTTTCAGCTCGTATAAAACCTTTTTCAAAGTCCGTATGAATTTCACCAGCAGCTTTAGGAGCTGTACAGTTTTTTTGAATAGTCCAAGCTCTAGTTTCTTCTGGACCAGATGTGAAATAGGTATCTAATTCTAAAATTCTATATCCTTTTTGAATTAGCATACTTAATCCAGTTTCTTTTAAACCGATCATTTCCATGTAATTTTTTCTTTCAGAGGCTTCCAGCTCATTAATTTGATTTTCTATATCTGCTGATACAATTAAAGTGTTTTCTTCACCAAATTTTTCAATAAATTTTTTTGTATATTGATTGCCTTCCTGAACACTTTGTTCATCTACATTGCAAACAAATATTTTTGGTTTAATTGATAGTAAGCCGCTTTGATTAAGTTGTTTGTCCTCAAATTGAAATTTTAAAACTGAAATATCTTTATCATTATTGATACAATCAAGTGCAACCTCTAGAATCTTTAACTGCTCTTCATCAACGTTTTTTTTGTTGCTCTTTTCTAGTCTTTTTTGAATAGACTCTAAATCTGCTAACATCATCTCTGTTTCGATTATTTCCAAATCTCTGATTGGGTCGACTGTTGGATTAACATTTTGAATATCATCAGAGTCAAAACATCTAATCATATGAATAATTGCATCCACTTCTCTAATATGTGAAAGAAATTTATTGCCTAATCCTTCACCTTTTGATGCACCTTTTACTAAACCTGCGATATCAACAAATGAAATAGTGGTATTTATTATTTTTTTTGATTTTGAAACCATTGATAGATCATCCAGTCTTTTATCAGGAACAGGCACAACACCAACGTTTGGATCTATAGTGCAAAATGGAAAATTTGCTGCTTGAGCTTTACTAGAGTTTGTTAAAGCATTAAATAAAGTAGATTTACCAACATTGGGCAAACCAACAATTCCACATTTAAAGCTCATTATTTATTATTATTTACTGTGCTTGAAAAAAGATCTAGTTTTTTTTCTACAAGTATTGAAATAGCTTCATTGATATTTTTTGAGATTTTTTCTATTGCAGTCATTTCATCCTCATCAAAATTTTGAAGAACAAAATCACCAACTTCAATTTTTTCTTTTGGTTTTCCAATGCCAATTCTGACTCTTGAATAATCTTTACCTATAAACTTATCAATAGAGGTAATTCCATTATGACCTGCACTTGATCCACCAAATTTTGCTTTAATCTTCCCAAATTCTACATCTAAATCATCATGAAAAACAATTACATCTTCTGGATCTATCTTAAAGTATTCAATAAGCTCTCTAATACAAATACCCGAATTGTTCATAAATGTTAATGGTTTAATGGCGTATACTTTTTGATCGCCAACAATTCCAGTTGTTAGTAAACCTTTAAATTTAGGTTTTTGCTTTGATAAGCCAAATTTTTTATTAATAGAGTCTATGATTTTAAAGCCCACATTATGCCTATTGTTTTCACTATCTGGTGTTGGGTTACCTAGACCTACAAATAAAAGCATATTTTTAATGGATAGTAATTTTTAACTTTAACAGATTATTTCTTTTCTTCGGCAGGTTTTTTATCATCACCTTCTTTTTTATCACCCTCAGCTGCTGGTTTATCACCATCTTCAGCTGTCGCTGCCTCAGCTCCTGCTTCACCTTCTGCTGCTTCTGCTTCAGCTGGTTTCTCAGGTTCTTTCATTACCGTAGGTGCAGCCAATGTTGCTATAACAAAATCTCTTCCTACAATTGTTGGAGTAACATCTGCTTCTAAATTTATTGATGAAATTTTAAAACTTTCGCCAATATCAACTCCATCAAGATCAATTACTAGATTTTCTGGAATTTTTTCACTTGGACATCTTAATTCTACTTTTCTTCTTACAATGTTTAAAACCCCACCTCTTTTTAAACCTGGAGATTTTTCATGATTAATAAATTGTACTGGAACTTCTATTCTTATTTTCACTCCTGGAACTACTCTTAAAAAGTCTACATGTATTGGCTCATCAGAAATGATATGATACTTTATTTCTCTTGGAAGTACGTTTTGTGGTTTACCATCAACATTTAGTGTGACTATATTTGATAAAAAGTTTTCTTTTTCGATTAAAGATTTTAATAATTTTTTTGAAATAGATATTGTTTCATTTTTAGCTTCGCCACCATAAATAACAGCAGGCACACTCCCATTATTTCTAAGAGTACTTAACTCACCCTTTGTTTTAGTATTTCTAATGTTTGCGTCTAATAAATTCATAAAATCATGGGTTTTTAGCTCAAGTTCTTTAATAACTCAAGGTAATTATTTAAATAAATCTGATACAGATGTTGAGTTTGATATCCTTTTGATTGCTTCTCCCATTAAACCCGATATTGGCAGAACCTCAATGTTTTTAGCACCTTTAATTTTATCGTTATTGTCAATCGTGTCCGTAATTACAAGATTCTTAATTACAGAATTCTTAATTTTTTTAACAGCCTCACCACTTAAAACTCCATGAGTGATATACACATAAACATCTTTTGCTCCTCTATCTTTAAGAGCTTTGGCAGCATTAACTATCGTTCCACCTGAATCAATAATATCATCAACGATTACGCAAGTTTTTCCATTAACATCGCCAATTACATTCATGACTTGTGATTGACCTGGTTTTGGTCTTCTTTTATCTACAATTGCAAGTCCTACATTTAAAAGTTTACCTAAGGCTCTAGCTCTTTCAGTTCCACCTACATCAGGAGCAACACAAATAATATTCTTACTTTTTATTCTTTTTTTTGCATGTCTAGCAAAAATAGGTGTTGCAAATAAGTTATCAACTGGAATATCAAAAAAACCTTGAATTTGACCTGCATGCAAATCAACTGTTACAACTCTATCAGCTCCTGCTTTTGTGATCAGGTTTGATACAAGCTTAGCTGATATCGAAGTCCTTGGAACAACTTTTCTATCTTGTCTTGCATATCCAAAATATGGAATTACGGCAGTTATATTTTTTGCTGATGATCTTTTCAGTGCATCTATACACAGCAAAAGTTCCATTAGATTATCATTAGCAGGAGACGAAACTGATTGAATAATAAATATACTGTTCCCTCTTATATTTTCATTTATCTCAACATAAATCTCACCATCAGAAAAATTTTTGATGCTAGAATTTACCAATTTAGACTTTAAATATTTTGCAATATTTTTACTAAGAGGCTTGTTGCTGTTACCGGATAATAATTTCATTAAAAAACCTAATTAAGCATAATTATGGAAATATTTCTACCATAATCATTATGTTTTAACTTTAAAGCTCTTCGTGCACTAAAAAAATTGTTTTTAATATCAAAAGTATCAATTTTTAAATTATCAATATGTTTAATGTTAATAACTTTCAGGGAAGAATGAATGAACTTTGTTAAATCAAAGTATAATTTCTTCTTTCCGTCTCTGAAAAATAATGAATTTTTTTTATCTTTTTTAATAAATTTTTTCTTAAAATCCTCTTTAACTTCATAATTTTTACTTGAAATAGATGGACCTATAACGGCTGTCATGTTTTCGGTTTTACATCCCTTTTTAATCATAAAATTGACTACTTTATTTATGATGCCTTTAAAAGCACCCCTCCATCCCGCATGAATTGCTGCCACCATCTTAATTTTGTCGTCATAAATTAATATCGGAGCACAATCAGCAGTTAAAACTGCAATAGGTAAGAATTTTTGATTTGTAATTATAGCATCCGCTTTAGGTTTTTTCTTTTTTTTATATGTCTCATCAATATAAACAAATTTGTTACTATGAAATTGACTTACTAAGTAAATATTCTTTGCTTTAATACTGATTTTTTTTCTTACTTTTTGTAAGTTTTTTTTAACACTGGATTGTTTATCGTTAGAACCTGGGCCACAGTTAAGACTTTTGTAAATATTTTTTGAATGACCACCCACACTATTAAAAAAACCATGTTTTAAGTTTTTTATTTTTGAGAGTTTTTTTGATTTAATCACTTTCAAAACCTGTTTTAAATTCATTTGATGTTTTCTTTATGAGCATTACCTTAAATAGTTCTCCCATTTGTTTTTCATCTATAAGTCGTCTTATTCTGTAAAATAAGTCTGATTTTTTTGAAAAAGGTATGTTCTCACTTACAATTTCTGCCCTTTGAATTATTCCCATGCTGGTCAAAAATTTTTTTTGATTACTGAAAATTGAATTAAGATCATCAAATTGATCTATATATTTTTTAAATATATTAAAATTTATATTATATGTAATATCAGATTGTCCTATATCTTCCAAAACATTAGAATATTTATGTTTATTTATTGCTTGAAGAGTTTCATGCATTTTTGAATTTAAATACCCATAATCAACAATTAATAATCCACCATTGTTCTTATTAATTATACTGCAAATTTCTTTCAAATACTCAAATGAACTTGGAGAATATTCAATTATTTTTTGATCTTTAGAAATTTCGAAATTTAATTCTTTTTCAATTTTTTTAATGTCTATAAATTGTTCTTCAAATTTAGCTTGATCACTTTCTTCTAAATTCACAAATCTTTCGACCCATCCTTTATTTTTTTTAAAGAATTGCTTAATAGGTAGGGCATCAAAAAATTCATTAGCAAGAAAAATTGTAGGATAAGAATTTAATTTTTTTATATCATTTTTCCAAATTACATTTTCTAATTTTAAATTTTTATGTTGTTGTTTTTTTAAAAAAGTACTTTTTTCATGTATTAGGAATTTACAATTATTAAAGCACTCTGGAAAATTTTTTAGTGTCGATATTATCACTTTCATCATTTCACCATTTCCAGCTCCAAGTTCCAGGATATTGAATTTCTTAGGAGAGCCGATACTTTTCCAAAAAGTTATTATCCAAACAGCAATTATTTCAGAAAAAAGCCTTGTAATATTTGGAGCTGTAATAAAATCACCTTCTGCTCCAAAAGGATTTTTTTTCATATAGTAGCCAGTGTCTTTGTCGTAGAGTGCAAATTCTATGAATTTATCTAAGGGTAAACTAGTGTTTTTATTTATTTTCATTTTTAAGATAAAAAACAATTGTTCCAATGATTAGGAATACCACGCTAACGATTTGTCCAGTTGATAAATTAAAAGCCAAGTACCCAATATGTTCATCTGGCACTCTATAAAATTCAACGAAGAATCTAAATACTGAATAAAAAATTAAAAATAATCCTGAAATTGTACCAGGTTTCAATAAATAATTTTTTCTTCTAAAGTACATCAATAGTAGGAATAAAATTATACCTTCTAAAAATGCTTCATATAATTGTGATGGATGTCTTGCTAAATTGTCAACTTTGACAAATATTACTGACCATGGAACATTGCCAACTTTTCCATAAAGTTCTGAATTTATAAAATTTGCTAATCTTCCAAAAAAAATCCCAATAGGAGCAACTAAGGATACGAGATCCATATATAGAAATGGATTTTGATTATTTTTTTTAGCAAATAAAATACTTGCAATAATTATACCTAATAAGCCTCCATGAAAGGACATGCCACCTTGCCAAATCTTAAAAATATCAAAGAAATTATTTAAATAGAAATTAAAGTTATAGAAGAATACATATCCTAGTCTTCCACCCAGAATAATTCCTATGATTAAATAAGTTATATAGTCATCAAACTTTTCATTAATATTTGTATTTTTGATTAATATCTTTTTGCATAGCAACCAGCCGATTATAATCCCGAAAATATAAGCTAAGGAATACCATCTAATTTCAAATGAAATAATTTGAAAAGCAACTGGGTCAAAATTATTGATGAACATTTTATATAAAACTTATAAAGTATATATTATATATGAAAAATTCTAAATTTATAATTAATAAGTTGGCTAAACTTTTTGAGCAGGGCATAATTTCTACAAAAGATCTAAGTTCTGAGCTTTTAAATATTCTAAAATCTAAAAGAGATGAAATTGTTTTCAAAATGAAACTTACTAGCAAAGATGAATTTGATGTATTATCTAAAAGAGTTGAAAATTTAGAAAATAAAATAAAAAAATTAGAAAAAAAAAAACTACTAAACGGGCAAAAAGATCTTAACACGCAAACCATTCATACTTGATCTTTCAAGCATTATATTTCCACCATGAGACCTAATGATATCTGATGCGATAGATAAACCAAGACCTACGCTTGACTTAGACTCTGCTCTGCCTTTATCAATTTTATAGAACGGTTTAAATACATTATTGCGCTCTTTACTTGATATACCAGGCCCGTCATCATCTATTATTATAAATAAATTTGTATTTTTTTTATTGAGCTTTACTTCAACTTTATTTGCATATTTTAAAGCATTATCAATAATGTTATTTAAACATCTATTAATTAAATTTTTTCTTCCATTAATATAAATTCTTGGTGTGATATCTTCTTTAATGTTATCATTGTCATATTTTTTAATAACTACTTCCACTAATTCTGATAGATTAAACATTTCATCTTTCTCAACATATGATGAGCTTGTAAATTGAAGATATTCATTAAGCATCTTTTCCATCTCATTAATATCCTCAGTTAATTTTTTTGATAAATCTTTATCTTTAATGAAAGCAATTTGTAGTTTCATTCTTGTTAAAGGTGTTCTTAAATCATGACTTATTCCAGAAAGCATTTCAGTTCTTTGATTTAAATGTTTAAGAATTCTTTTTCTCATTTTATCAAACTCATATCCAGCTTGTCTTATTTCTAATGCGCCTGATGGTTTAAATTCTTCAACTTCTTCTCCTTTGCCAAATTTTTCCGCAGCTCGTGCAAGATTTGTGATTGGTCTAGTTTGGTTTTTTAAAAATATTAATGAAATAATTACCATTATTATTGCTGGGACAGTAATCCATAGAGCAAAAAGTCTTGCAGATGAACTTGTAACTCTATCCTTTGGAATTAAGAATTTAAAGTAACCGCTATTATATTTAATTCTAAGATCAATTAATTCTTTATAACTTGTAGTATCAAACCAATATTCTAAAGAATTAAAGTGAGATTTTAATTCTCTTCTGAGAGTTCTATCTATTGGACTAAACCATCTTTCATTATATTGATCGTCAAAATTTTTATTATCAATAAACTCTATGTTTAAGTCTAAAAAAAGAGAAAATAGATTTGTTAATTCGTCTTTATCTAGTTTTTCATTATCATAAACTTCAATAAATGTATTAATTTCGTTGACGAGTGCTTTTGTCATTCCCTTATTAGTTTTAATCCAAAGACTGTCAAAAAATACAAAGGTTATTACTAATTGTAGAACCAATATAGGGGTAGCTACTATTAATAGTGCTCTATAAAATAACCTTTTGGGTAATATTTTTTTTAAGAAATTACTTAATCCAGAGAACATATCCTGCACCTCTTATAGTTTGTAAAAATTTTGGATTTTTGGGATCAATCTCAATTTTTTTTCTTAATCTAGTAATTATCACATCAATTGATCTTTCTTTGTCTAACTCAATTAGTTGTCCAATATCCTCTCTTGAAAAAGTTTTTCCAGGATTATTAATCATTTTTTCTAAAATAGTTTTTTCTGTATTGTTAATTTTGAACTCATTATCATTTTTGATTATTAAAAGTTTATTTAAGTCAATTTTTACATTTGCAAATTCTAAAATTCTTATCTGCTCAGTTTTTATTGTTTTATTTAAAATATTTTTAATTCTTAAAATTAATTCTTTTGGTTCAAATGGTTTTGCTAAATAATCATCAGCACCAATTTCTAAACCCTCAACTCTTTCACTAGCCTCTCCTTTAGCAGTTAAAAGAATAATAGGTGAATCTAATTTCTTTTTATTATCTTTAATAAATTCTAGACCATTTTTTCCAGGCATCATTATATCTAAAATTATTAAATCAAATTTTATGATTTTAATCTTTTCAGATGCGTCCTCAGCACTATTTGCTGTTGTGACTAAAAAATTATTTTCATTTAAATATTTTTTGACTAAAGATCTAATTCCATCATCATCATCAACTACCAGGATATGTGCTATAAATTTATCCATTAATGATTTTACTTAACACATTGTCAAAATTTATTACTTCATCTGAACTAGACTTCAGCAATGCACTGTAAATTCTTTTCTTTTGCAGATCAAAAATTTCATTAAATAGCTTTTTGCCCTTTTCATTTAAAAAAACATGCTTAACCCTTGTGTCTTCATTATCTTTTTTAAAGGTTACAACTTCTAATTTGATTAAATCTTTAAGCACCCTATTTAAGCTTTGCTTAGTTACTTTTAGTCGTTTTAACAGTTCTGATATCGAGATCCCTTGATACATCGATAGTAAATGAATAACTTTGTGGTGAGCTAAGCCAATTGAGTGTTTGTCTAATACTTTTTTGGCATCTGAGAATGTTTCCCTATAGCTGATAAATAATTTTTCAATTAGACCTTTTAGTTGTTCGTCTTTTAAATATAAAAGTTCTTTCATTTTAGGTAAGTTATATTGACATATTAAAGATACAAAGATAATTTTCGCTTATAATTAAAATAAATTTCATACATGATACCCTACGATAAGAGATCTGGAAAAATTTGGTATAATAGTGAGCTAGTAGACTGGGCTGATGCCAAGATACACGTATTAAATCATGGGCTTCACTATGCTAGCTGTGTTTTTGAAGGAGAGAGAGTTTACGATGGTTCTATATTCAAACTAGAAGAACATACATCAAGACTTTTCTATTCAGCAGAAAGAATGGGAATGACAATTCCTTATACTGAAAAAGAAATTAATGATGCATGTAATAAAATTATCTCAGTTCAAAATGTAGAAAATGGATATGTGCGACCTACTATTTGGAGAGGTAGCGAGATGATGGCAATTTCTGCACAACAAACAAAAATTCATGTCGCCATTGCAACTTGGGAGTGGGGCTCGTATTTTGATCCAAAGCTAAAAGTGGAGGGTATAAAATTAAATATTTCAAATTGGCGAAGGCCAGCTCCAAACACTATACCTTGGGACACAAAAGCTTCAGGTCTTTATATGATTTGCACTTTATCTAAACATGAAGCAGAAAAACAAGGCTATACCGATTCCTTAATGCTTGATTATGAAGGAAATGTTGCTGAAGCAACAGGGGCAAATATTTTCTTTAAAGATAAAAATGGAGAAATACACACACCAATACCAGACTCTTTCCTAGATGGAATAACAAGAAGAACAGTTATAGAAATTGCAAAATCAAAAAATATAAAAGTTCATGAAAGAAAAATTAATCCATCTGAACTTTCAAATTTTGTTGGATGTTTTTTAACAGGTACTGCAGCAGAAGTTACGCCGGTATCATGTATTGCAGAAAATCAATTTAAAGTATGTGAAACTATAATTGATTTAAATGAAAGTTATCAAGCATTAGTAAGAAAGAAAAAAGCCGCCTAATCTTTATTGTCCTCAGACATTGCGTGATCTATTCCTTTACGCATATAATCATATCCTGTGAATAAAGTTAGAAATGCAGAAAGCCAAAGAAGTATAATCCCAATAGTTTGTGCATTATAATCTTGAAAATTGATAATCTTATTTCCTGTTTCACCTGAGAGTAAAAGAGCAATAGATATCATTTGCAAAACAGTTTTTAATTTTGCAAGATTTGATACAGGAAGTTTTATTTGTCCTTTGGCTAAAAATTCTCTTAATCCTGAAATTAATATTTCTCGTGTAAGAATAATTATTGCTGCAATAACTTCATAGTGTCTAATGGTACCATCCATTACTAATAGGATTAATGCTGTAGCTACTATAATTTTATCTGCAATTGGATCTAATAATTCTCCTAATTTAGACTCTTCTCCTAGCATCCGAGCCAACATTCCATCTAAAAAATCAGTGAAGGAAGCTACTATAAATAATATTAATGCAGTCAAATCCCCATAAAACCCAGGCAGATAAAAAGCCAAGACAAAGAAGGGCACAATTATTATTCGTCCTATGGTCAGTATGTTTGGAATTTTTCTAAGCATAATTATTCGTGAAAGAAGTTATATATCTTTTTTGCAACTTTTTCCTCAACACCTTCTACAGATTTTATTTCATCAAAACTAGCAGACTCAACAGATCTTGCAGAACCAAAATGGTTTAATAATGCCCTTTTTCTAACAGCACCAATACCATCTATCTGATCTAGCAATGATTTAGATAATCCTTTAGCTCTTTTGGCTCTATGGGAAGTAATTGCAAATCTATGTGCCTCATCTCTTAGTCTTTGCATAAAGAATAAAGTTGGATCATTTTTTTCAAATTTATAGCTTTTACCATTATAGAAAAAAGTCTCATCTCCACTATTTCGCATTTTACCTTTTGCAATAGCAATCATTGGAAGGTCATGTAAACCCAATTCATCTAGCACTTCTTTTGTTGAAGAATATTGTCCTTTTCCACCATCAATCAGTATTAAATCTGGTAAGGTTAAATAATTACCTTTTTCTAAAATTGCTCTTTTAAATCTTCTAGACAAAACTTCTTTAAGCATAGCAAAATCATCTTGTTCTGCTCCTTTTGTTTTAATATCAAATTTTCGATATCTCTTTTTAACAAAACCTTCATTACCAAAAGTAACCATAGCCCCAACACTATTTGTTCCTGAAATATGACTATTGTCATACACTTCAACTAGATTGATAACATTTTTAAGATCAAATTTTTTAGCAACTCCCTCAAATAAATTTTTGTTATTATTTGTTTCATAAAGCTTTCTATTCAAGGATTCTTTGGCATTTTTTTCAGCCATTGCCACAACTTTTGCTTTAGTTCCTTTTTTGGTAGTGTTGATAGAAATAGTATTTCCCTCTTTTTTACTCAAAGTTTCTTCTATTAATTTTTTATCTTTAATATCGCTATTAATTAAAACTAATTTTGGAACAGTTTTATTTTCGTAAAATTGCATTAAAAAAGATGACATAATTTCCGAAACATCTTGATCGGGATCATGTTTTGGAAAGTAAGCTTGGTTTCCCCAGTTTTGTTTTGATCTATAAAAAAAAACTTGAATACAAGCTTTTCCAGATTCTTTATATCCAGCAATTACATCGGCATCAACCAGGTTTGCTTCATTAATTCTTTGCGAAGATTGAATAATGTTTAGAGATTTTATTCTATCTCTAAAAATCGAAGCTCTTTCAAAATCGAGTTGATCGCTTGCAGCTTCCATTTCTTTAGAGAGATTTTTTTGAATATCTCTAGATTTTCCAGAGACAAACTGAATTGCTTGATCAACAGAACTTTTATAATCATCTTTATTTATGTATCCCACACAAGGACCTGAACATCTTTTTATTTGATAAAGTATACAGGGTCTTTTTCTATTCTTAAAAGTTCCATCATCACAAACTCTTAATTGAAATATTTTTTGAAGCATTTTAATAGTCCAATTAGCCGTACCTGCAGATGCAAAGGGGCCAAAATAAAACCCTTCCTTTTCTTTTTTACCCCTATGTTTTGTAACTCTTGGCCACTGTTCTTTTTCACCAATAAATATGAATGGAAATGATTTGTCATCTTTAAGTAAAATATTGAATTTTGGTTTATGTTTTTTGATTAAGTTTGCCTCTAAAAGTAAGGCTTCACTCTCATTTGCTGTAGTTGTGATCTCTAGTTTAAAGGTTTGAGATAACATTCGTTCAGTTCTTATTATGTGATTTTTTTCAGCCACATAACTTTTTAATCTGTTAGGTAGATTTTTAGCTTTTCCAACATAAAGAATATCATCTTTATGATTTAGCATTCTATAAACACCAGGGCTTTTAGGAATTAATGGAAGTTCTTTTTTAATTACTTCTTTTCCAAGTTCAGAGCTTTTCATGACTTCTTTTTTTGGTAATTTGAATACCAACAGAGGTACATTCTTTTAATATCTCTAATTTTTCAATTTGAAGCATTATTTTACCAATACGTTTATCTTTAAACAAAATATCAAAAACATCTTCTGCAAGTGTTTCTAAAAAATTATAATGCTTATTTTTAGTAAGTTTTTTGATTAATTTTACCACTTGTCCATAATTTACAATAGACTTGATATCTTTATCGCTTGTTGGTTTTTTATCTTCGTAATCAATTTCAAGGCTAAATTTTACTTTTTGAGGTTTCTCTTTTTCAAACTCATAATAACCAAGTTTTAAATCCAAAGTTAATTCTTTAATAAGAATTTTTTTTTCATAATTAAATAAACCCTTATTTTTATCTATTTTTACAACTTTAAAATTACTTTTTTTCATTCTTTTCCTATTACATCCGGTGTTTGCCAGTTTAAACTTTGACCACTATCAACCGAAATTACTTGTCCAGTAATAGATCTATTTTTTATAAAAAAGTCAACTGCATTACAGATTTGTTCAACGTCTACTTGCCTTTTAAGAGGAGTTGCCATGTACTGTTTTTTAAAGTGTTTTGCAGATTGTCTTTTATTCTTTAAAGTTGGGCCTGGTGCTATACCATTAACTCTAATATTAGGAGCTAAACTCATGGCACTTGTTTTTGTTAGCGTATAAAGACCTGTTTTACTTATTGTGTAAGAAAAAAAGAAGGGTGTTAATTTAAATACTCTTTGATCAATAATATTAATTATATTGTTATTCTTACCTTTAATATTTTTTGCAAATTCTTTTGATAAAAGAGCGGGAGTTCTTAAGTTAGTCCTTAAATGACGTCCCCAGCTATTTGTTGTAAAATTTTCAAGTTTATCATTTTCAAATAATGAGGCGTTGTTAATTAAACAATCAAAATATTTTAATTTAGATTTAGCAAATTTTACTATTTTTTTTACATCCGTTTCTTTGCTTAAATCACCTTTGACTAAATATACTTTTGTTTTATTTTTTGATAATTCTTTCTTTAGTTTTTCTGCATCTAATTTAGATTCATTGTAGTGAATTACTATTTCTACTCCAGGACCAGAAAGCTTTCTTGATATTGCGCCCCCAATTCTGGTGGCACCACCTGTAATAATTACTTTATTTGCTTCCATTTTTTCTTTCCTTTTTGTGCTCTCGTACCCGGCAGGCCCATTGTTGATCTACCTTTAGGATAAATTTTATTATTTGAACTATATTTTTTTACTTTAGGATTTAAAGTAATTTCTAGTTCAGATGCCTCAAGTTTTCTTATTTCATCTCTAATTTTAGCTGCTTCTTCGAACTCGAGGTTAGTTGCAGATTCTTTCATTCTTTTATTAAGAGCTTTTAGGTGTTTTTTAAGATTGCCACCAATATTTTCATCAGTTCCAACTTTGACATAATCTTTTTCGTAAACACTTTCGAGTACATCAGCAATTTCTTTTTGGATACTTTTTGCACTGATGTTGTGTTTTTTATTATAGGCTACTTGAATAGATCTTCTTCTATCAGTTTCTTTAATTGCATTTTTGATACTTTTTGTTTCTTTGTCTGCATAAAGAATAACTTTACCTTCAAGATTTCTCGCAGCTCTTCCAATAGTTTGAACTAAAGATGTTTCGGACCTTAAAAATCCTTCTTTATCTGCATCTAGAATTCCAACTAATGCACACTCAGGTATATCCAGACCTTCTCTAAGTAAGTTAATACCCACCAAAACGTCAAACACACCCAATCTAAGATCTCTCATGATCTCTATTCTCTCAAGTGTATCAATATCAGAGTGCATATATCTAACTTTAATACCATTTTCATGAAGGTATTCAGTTAAGTCTTCTGCCATTTTTTTTGTTAAAGTGGTTACAAGGACTCTGAAACTTTTATCTATCACTTCTTTACATTCATGCATCAAGTCATCAACCTGGTTTTTTGCAGGTCTTATTTCAACTGGCGGATCAATTAACCCTGTAGGTCGAATTACTTGTTCTACAAATTTATTTTTAACTTGTTTTAATTCCCAAGGTCCAGGGGTGGCTGATACAAAAACTGTTTGAGTTCTCATTGCATCCCATTCTTCAAATTTAAGAGGTCGGTTGTCCATACAAGAAGGTAATCTAAAACCATATTCTGCAAGGTTGCTTTTTCTAGATCTATCACCTTTATACATCCCATTTAATTGAGGAACTGTTACGTGACATTCATCAACAAAAATTAAAGTATTATCTGGAAAATATTCAAACAAAGTAGGGGGTGGTTCTCCAGGTTTTCTGCCAGATAAAAATCTTGAGTAATTTTCAATTCCAGCACAAGAACCGGTTGCTTCAATCATTTCTAAATCAAATTTAGTTCTTTCTTCTAATCTTTGTGCTTCAAGTAATTTATTTTGTTCTTTAAATTTTTTTAAAGTTGCTTCTAGCTCTCTTTTAATTTTTATTATTGCTTGCTCGATTGTCGGTTTAGGTGTGATGTAATGACTATTGGCATAAACTTTAATTACATCAAGTTCACTAACTAAATCTCCTGTTAGTGGGTCAAACTCTTCTATTTTTTCTAGCTTATCTCCAAATAAACTTAATCTCCAAGCACGATCCTCTAGATGAGATGGAAAAATTTCTAGATATTCTCCACGAGCTCTAAACGTTCCTCTATAAAAGTTTTGATCATTTCTTTTATATTGAAGTGCTACCAAAGATTTTATTAATTCTTCTCTATTATAATCGTAATTGGTTTTTAAACTTAAAGTCATTTTACTGTAAGCCTCAACAGAACCTAGGCCATAGATACAAGAAACACTTGATACAATAATTACATCATCTCTTTCCAACAAAGATCTTGTTGCTGAGTGACGCATTCGATCGATTTGTTCATTAATTGAAGCTTCTTTTTCAATATAAGTATCTGAACGTGGTACGTATGCTTCTGGTGTATAATAATCATAATAAGATACGAAATATTCAACTGCGTTATCTGGAAAAAAAGATTTCATTTCTCCATACAGTTGTGCAGCTAATGTCTTGTTAGGTGCAAGAATTAAAGCTGGTCTGTTTGTCTTTTCAATAACTTTTGCCATTGTAAAAGTTTTTCCAGATCCAGTGACACCAAGTAAAACTTGGCTAAGTTGGTCTTTATTAGCACCATTAACCAATTGTTTTATAGCTCCTGGCTGATCACCTGCTGGCTTAAAGTCAGTTTTCATCTGAAATTTTTTTCCACCCTCAAGTTTAGGGTTTATCGCAGGATTTTTATTCTGTACTGCTGTAATTAGATCTTGATAAGTGTTCTGCATTATTTATAAAACTAGTAGATTAAAATTATATTTCAATGAGCATAATATCAGACAGTTTAAAAAAGATTAAACCATCACCAACGATTGCTGTAACTCAAAAAGCAAGAGAATTAAAGGCTGCTGGCAAAGATATAATAGGCCTTGGAGCAGGGGAGCCTGATTTTGATACTCCGGAGAATATCAAACAAGCTGCAATTAAAGCGATTAATGATGGAGACACTAAATATACTGCGGTTGATGGAACCCAAGCTTTAAAAAAAGCAATTGTAAAAAAATTTAAAAAAGAAAATAATTTAGAATATACAACTGATCAAGTTACAGTTGGCGCAGGTGGAAAACACGTAATTTATAATGCAATGATGGCAACTCTAAATGAAGGAGATGAAGTTATTGTTCCAGCACCTTACTGGGTTTCTTATCCTGATATGGTTATATTAGCAGGGGGAACTCCAATTATTTTAGAGTGTAATGAAAAACAAGGATTTAAAATTAATCCAGCCGAACTAGAAAAATCTATTACTCTAAAAACAAAATGGATTATATTAAACTCACCATCAAACCCTACTGGTGCTTGTTATACAGAAAAAGATATTAGAGAAATTGCTGAAGTTTTAGCTAAGCATCCACATGTTTATGTTTTAAGTGATGATATTTATGAGCATGTTACTTATGAAGGGTTTAAATTTTTTACTATTGCTCAAATTGATAGTTTAAAAGATAGAGTACTTACCATGAATGGTGTAAGTAAAGCTTACTCTATGACTGGTTGGAGAATAGGATATGCGGCAGGTCCAAAAGATATCATTAAAGCAATTGGTAAAATTCAGTCTCAATCAACTTCAAACCCATCTTCAATTAGCCAAGCAGCAACAGTTGAAGCATTGAGTGGCACACAAGATTTTATAAAAGAAAGAGCAAATTCTTTTCAAGAAAGAAGAGACTTTGTTGTTAAAGCGTTAAATGAAATTGATGGAATTGAATGTTTAAATCCAGATGGTGCATTTTATGTTTTTCCAAGCTGCAAAGGTTTAATGGGTAAAAAAGATTCTAATGGTAACGAATTAAAAACGGATACTGATTTTGTTCAATCTTTATTAGAGAACAGTGGTATAGCAGTAGTGCAAGGTTCTGCATTTGGTCTAGAAGGATTCTTTCGAATTTCTTATGCCACTTCAATGGAAAATCTTAAAAAAGCTTTAGAGAAAATATCTACTTTTTGTAAAAGTCTAAACTAAACCAAGTCTAATTACAGAATTTCCAGCATCTACAATACTATCTTTTGCAGGTTTAAATTTCATACCCAGTAAATCTTCAGAATATGAAGTATCTGTCTGCATTAGAATTCCTAGTTCCGGCACCATAAGTTTTGCAGAAGAGTCTAGGTAACTAATTAGCTTTAGCATAAAGTTTGGCATTTCTTTTTTTGGTAGTTTTTTTGCATACTTTGGAAATGCATCTTGCATAATTTTAGAAATCTCAAGCATTTTTTTGACTTCTGAACCGATCAACAAACGTCTGCCATTTACTTTAGAATTTTTTAATGAAAGCACATGTGCTTTTGCTACATCTTTTACATCAGAAATTAATATTCCAAAATTTGGAGCCATTGGATATTTTCCTTTAAGGAAAAGTTGAACATATTTAGTTGATGTATTTTCTTTATCATCTAATGCATCACCATTAACACCACCTGGATTAATCACTGTTAATTTATCTTTCAATCCTTTGCTTTCCATTAATTCCCAGGCAACTTTCTCAGCTTTAGTTTTAGATATAATATAATCATTAGAACCACTCCATTCAGTATCTGACCAATCATTTTCTCCGACATTGTAAGGGTTGGTTCTATTGGGTCTTTTAAACATTGCGGCTATTGATGATGTTAGAACTATCTTTTCAACGTTAGCCTCTATACCCGCATTTAAAACTCTCAAAGTTCCTCCTTTAGCAGCTGGAACTAAAGCTTCTCTATTTCTTGAACTTTTCATGGGATAAGGAGAAGCAGTATGTATAATATATTTACAGTCTTTAGCAGCCTCATTCCAACCTTCATCTTTTAAAAGATCCAATTCAACAAATGATAATTTATCTGTTGAAACATATTCGCTTATAGTTTTTTTAGTTTTCTCTAATGAATTTTGACTTCTAACAGTTCCCAAAACTTCATATCCAGAATTTAATAATTCAATTGCTATATGTTTTGCTATCCAGCCACTTATTCCAGTTAGTAATACTTTATCAGTCATTTTGTTTTTCCCTCGGTTTGTATTAAGTTTTAAGAATTCTTATCAGTGAGATAAAAATTTTTCAGCCTCAAGTGCAGCCATACAGCCCATCCCCGCAGCTGTTACAGCTTGTCTAAAAGTTTTGTCTTTAACATCTCCTGCAGCATAAACTCCAGGGACATTAGTTTCTGTAGAATCTGGTTTAGTTATTAAATAACCTTCTTTATCCATATCTAACTGTTCTTTAAATAAAGCTGTTGCTGGATCATGACCAATAGCAATAAATAAGCCATCTATTTTCATTTCTTCAATTTTATTTGTTTTTAAATTTTTAATCTTAATTGCAGTTACATTTTTAGGATCACTATCACCTATAACTTCATCAACAGCACTATCCCAAATTATTTCAATTTTTTTATTTTCCATTAATTTCTTTTGAAGCATCTTTTCAGCTCTTAATTCATCTCTTCTATGAATTAATTTAACTTTAGACGCAAATTTTGTAAGAAACATTGCTTCTTCAACGGCTGCATTACCACCACCAACAACTGCAACTTCTTTTTCTTTAAAGAAAAAACCATCACAAGTAGCACAAGCAGAAACCCCAAAGCCTCTAAATTCTTGTTCTGATTTAAGATTTAACCATCTTGCCTGAGCACCTGTAGAGATTATAATGCTATCAGCAGTATATTTTTGACCACTATCACCAACAGCTTCAAATGGTTTAGACTTTAAATTTACAGAACTAATATGATCTTCAATCATTTCTGTTCCAACTGCTTTTGCTTGATCTTTCATTTGATCCATTAACCATGGACCTTGAATTACATCAGAAAATCCTGGGTAATTTTCAACATCAGTTGTAGTTGTTAATTGTCCACCTGGTGCAGAACCATAAACTAAAACAGGGTTTAACATTGCACGTGCCGCATAAACTGCAGCAGTGTATCCGGCAGGACCAGATCCTATTATTAACACTTTTGTGTGTTTAGTTGGATTTTGACTCATATGAAAGCTATATAGTGATTAATGACTAAATTAAAAGGCATATTATTAACTCAAGGAATGCATGGCATGATTAGTCAGGTAGAAGGTTTGGCCAAAGCTTTAGATGTTGATTTTACACACCACACGGTTGAACCAAATAGTTTTTGGAAAGTGATTCCTCCAAAGCTTACACCGATTTCGCAGAACGTTTATAAAAAAATTAACCAGGATGATTTTGATGTGATTATTTCTTGTGGTCGGAAAAGTGTTATTCCTTCAATCCATTTAAAAAATACAGCTAATAAAAAAGTATTTAATATTCATATTCAAGATCCAAAAGTAGATCTAAATCATTTTGATTTTATTGTTGCCCCTGAACATGATGCAATAGATGGCAAAAATGTTATTAGCACCAAAGGTGCCATTCATTATCTTACTGAAAGTGAAATCAATGAAAATAAAGATTATCTACAATCATTCATTAAAAAAGATCAAAGAAAAGTTTGGACTTTAATCTTAGGGGGTCCCACAAAATATTACGATTACTCTATAAAAAATATAAAAAATATTTTTACGGTGTTAGATAAATTATTAAAAAAACATGATTTTCAACTGGTAGTAATTCCATCAATGAGGACACCGATAAATACCATTCATTATGCTAAACAATTTTTTGGAGACAATCATACAGTTATAATGGATGTTGATAAAAAAGCCTATCTATCAGCCTTAGCAATTGCTGAAAACATTATTGTTACATGCGACTCTAGCTCAATGATATCTGAGGCAGCTTTAACGGGAAAACCTATTTATGTAGCTAATATTTTGCCTAAAAAAAATGACAAAAGATTTCAAAGATTTAGAAATTTATTTCGAGAATTAAATATAACTAGAATTTTAGGTGAAGAGATTGAAAATTGGAACTATCAAAAATTAGACGAAACGAATAGAGTAGCAAGTATTATCAAACAAAAAATTAATTCATAATGTCACTTTTAGATTCAATTCAAAATCAATCAAAGAAACATGAATTTCCTTTTGATCATTGGGAATATTATAATGCACTTACAGATGGTGCAATTGATGAAATTATCAAAGCAGATATTCCTGATGTAAGTAAGCATAATCTTAATTATGATGGAACTAGAGCAATTGATGGTGGGGCTGCTGAATTTAGAGAGGGTATAGCTTCAGGAGGGGAGGCAATAAAATTTAGATGTTTTGTAACAAAAGAAAATGAAAAACAATTTCCAAATTTGGTAAAATTTATTAACGAACTTCAATCTAAAGAAGTGCATCAAACTATTTCAAAAATGATCAATAAAGATTTATCAAACTCATATGTTAGAGTTGAAGTTATTTGTGATCGAGAGGGATTTTGGTTAAAACCTCATTGTGATATTAAAGAGAAACTAATGTCAGGACTAATATTTGTTAATAATACTAACGAGTTCAGAAGAGCTTGGAACAGATTTTTACAACGACAAACTAGAAAAAGTAAAAACAGTTCCTTACAAAAATAACTTTGGATATATGTTTACCAGTGGGCCTAATACTTGGCATGGCATGGAAAAGAAGACAATAGTTAAAGAAAGACGCTGTATTCAAGTAAACTATGTTACCTTTAAAACTGATTGGAAAGTTTTTTAATTTATTAGAGCTCTTTATTAGCAGTCAAAATTTTATCAATTTTAATAAAAGTTCTCCAACCATTAAAATTAATAATATTTTTTTTATATTTTTTTTTTACCAAATCAAATGAAGTATTAAATCTAGGTAGCTCAACAATTTCACAACTGTTATTTTCAGCGATATCAACAGCTTTATTAGTAAGTTGTAGAAAAACTTTTTTTTCTAAGACAGGGCTTGATGAAATTAGATTTTCTACAACCAAACATTTAGAAAATTCTTTTTTAGTATTTTTTGAAAAGCCTTTATTTATAATATCTTGTATTGAATAAATTAGTAAACCAACGTTGTATGAAGAGTCATTTTTAGCAACTAATATGCCGTTCGAATCTTGTTTTAGAACTAATCTAATATAGCTTTTTAGTCTATCCAATCCCCAAGATGGAAATTCTTCAGCTATCAATGGCAAGATACCTATTAAATTTAAATCATTATTTTTAAATCTTATAATATTTAAGCCTGGTAAATTGTTAATATTATTTGTACTAAGCATGGTCCTTATTTATTCTTAAATTACCAAGAACTATTTGATCTAAATCAAAAACAATTTATAGTTAAAATTATATATTCTCGTATGCAGTCAGCACAATTAAATAAAGAATTTAATGAAAAGAGCAGATGCTCAGAGTGCAATATTAGACCTTACTCATTTTGTAGATGTTTACAGGAAGAGAAACTTAAAGAATTTTCAAGTATTTCATCAGAGAAAAAATTTCAAAATAAAGTAAATATTTTTTTACAACAAGATGAAGCAAAAAATATTTATAATATTACTGAAGGGAATGTTAAGATTTATCAATTAATTGATGATGGTCGTATTCAGATAATTGGCTTTCTCTACCCTGGTGATTTTTTTGGCTCTTATAAAAATGGCAAATATAATTATTGTGCAGAAGCGATCGGGGATGCACGTGTATGTGTTTTTGAACAAAAAAAGTTAGATGATTACATTGATAAAAATATGGTTCTAGCAAAGGAACTTTTAAATCAAACATCTCATGAATTAACACTTGCTCAAGATAGAATGGGTGTTTTAGGCAAATTAGATGCAACAGAACGACTTGCTAAGTTTTTGATGAATATATCAGAGCAAAGAAAAAGAATTGGCTGGCAAAAAAATCCAATAAGTTTACCAATGACCAGACAAGATATAGCTGATTACCTAGGATTAACAATTGAAACAGTAAGTAGAGAAGTTTCTAAATTAAAAACTTCAAACATAGTCAAAGTCTTATCTTCTAAGCAAATCTATATTAACGATTTTGATAAATTATCCAATCTTTCAAAATAAATTAAATAGCCTCAGTATTTAACTGAGACTATTCATAATATTATTGCCTGCTAGTAATTGGTATTTCCTTAACATATTTTGGCAAAGGTTTTTCTTCTCTTAACTTAATTGATAATAAACCTTTTTCCATGATTGCCTCTTTGACTTTTACATCTTTGCTAATAATAAAGCTGGCACAGATATTTTCTTTTTCAACACCTTTATAAAGATATTCTTTATCATCTTTTTCAATTTTATTATTTGAAGTAGATTTTATTATAAGTACATTATCTTCAACACTGACTTTGACATTTTTTTTATCAATACCAGGTAATGCAACTTCAATATTATAGTCTTGTTTTCCTATCTTAGTAATATTGTAGCCACCTCTGTTAGTTTCAAACGCATCCAATTCTCTATGATGAATATCTTCAAAATGTTTAAACATATCATCAAAACCAACTGAAAAAGGTTTTAACGTGTCTATAATCGATAGTGATTTCATGTTTCTCCTTTCTATTAATTTAAAATAACAAAATTGAAAAAAAAAAATTTGGTCTATATCAAAATTATTAATTATTGATTTTGATCAAAACTGATATTTTTTGATGCATATCAGTGCAAAAATTAATCATAAAAATATATTTGTAACGAAAGGAGTAATAATGAACTACATGTTAACTAACAGACCTTATCACGGTAAGTCTAATATTGCGATTGCAATGATGTTCATTGCATTTGCGGTTATGTTGATTGCTGTTTATATGCCAGAATTTACTTCTAATCTTAAGACTGGAGTAGGCGGTACTGGTTTAGATTACAATCAAATACCATAATATAAAAAATAGATGGGTCCGGACCCCAATGTTAGTTTTGATTTAAATCAATATCATATTTTTAAAAAGATCTATTTTATAATTATGAAAATAGATAATCTTGTAACAACTTTAATTATAGCAATTGTTATAAGCTCTTTAGTTACATTTATTGCAGTTTTAATCTCACCTTATACTTTTTAGGATAGGTCTCACCATAGGTAGAGACAATATGAATTGTAGGATAAAATTTATGGTGAAACCAATTCACTTTTATTAAAACATATTTTATTAACATTGATTTACATCAATTTTCTTTTTTTTAATTTCTTTAATACAAAATAATGATTAATAAAAATCTTGTTTATAAGGTTCCAGGGTTATCATTTAATGTAGAGAGATTAACCAAAACTTATAAAGAAATCCTAAGAAACAAAAAATTTGATCAAGGGGATGGTTCGGTATCACATATAGATAGCATTTCTCTTAATAAAATTCCAGGTAATGATGATAGTACTTCAGGAAAATATTCTTGGGGACTTTATTGGACAAAACCAGATAGTTCAGGCCAAGAAGTGGCTAGAGCTGATTATATTGAAGAAAACAATTTTACAGAGTTTTTACCAGAGTTTGAAAATACATATTTTAAATTTGTTTACGATATATTATCTAGAAGATTCGCTTTAGGAAGAACTCGAATACTAAAAAAAGGACCAAGATCAACTTTGAGTTGGCACAAAGATCCAGAACCAAGGTTACATATTCCAATTATTACTAATCCAGGATGCAGATTTGTAATTGAAGACAGATCTTTTCATCTACCTGCAGATGGCGGTGTATGGATAGTCAATGCCAAAAAATACCATAACTTTTTTAATGGTGGAGAAGAGGATAGAATACATTTAGTGGCAACACTTCCACATAGTAAATTATTTACCAAAAGAAAGTACACTTATAATCAACTGTGGGATCAATGGGCGAGCTAGATTTAAATTTTTTAGTAAACTTTTTAGCATGGCTAATTATAGCTAATTTCTTATTTATAATTTTCCGAGTATTTATATTTGGAAGTTTTCCTAAAAGATTTATTTATAAGATACATCATTCATTCTTTAAAGTTTCACATAAAGATTTTGCAAAAGCACATTACAAAGGCATCATTCTCCATGTAACCTTAACAGTTTTTTTTGTTTTGCTTCCTTATATTGTCTTAAGATATTCAATTTAATCTCATAAAATTTTTCATTGTGATTAGGTATGAACTTTCTTCATATTGACCGTAATAATTTGGATGATTTGTAGTCATATAAAGAAAAAAACACGGCAAAAATAATACTAAAAAAATAAAAATTAAAGAAATACGTCTCATGATAATCATGAGCTACAAATAGATTTTTAGTTAATTAAGTTTATTGATCTAGAACAAAAATATTTAAAATTGATTTGAATCAAGTATCTAATTTTTATTTTATTATATTTATTGAGAATGTCGTTACCGATGATAATTGCAATTACCTATTTACCTTTTGTGGTCTTTAGTGCTTTCTCATGCATTTTTAAAGGTAACTCTGCAAAGTTATTTAAAATTTTATCTTTAATATTTGCAACAATAGCATTATTTTTTTATATACTTTTTATTAAAAATTTAATTAATTGATTTAAATCAAATTCTAAAAACTTTGATTGATATCAAATAAATATTTAATTCAAATATTAATGTAGTTTTTATGAATATAAAAAATTATATTTCTATTTTTATCTCATTAGTATTAATTTTAATTACATTACAGGCAAAAAGTGGTGAGGCAGACAAGCTTCCTGTAGTTATCCAGGAGCTTGTGCCAGCACCATTAGTTCCAACTCATAACATAGTTGCAAAAGGCGGACCTAAAGTAATTAAAGTGAGAATGAGTATTACAGAAAAAGTCATCACTATTGATAAACAAGGAACAAAATTTAGAGTTTTTGCTTTTAATGATAGTGTTCCAGGCCCACTTATCGTTGCCCATGTTGGAGATTATATTGAGCTAACATTAGTCAATCCTAAAAAAAATAACTTTGAGCACAACTTAGATTTTCATGCAGCAACAGGTGCTCTAGGTGGAGGAGGTCTTACACATATTTTACCAGGTGAAGCGGTAGTACTAAGATGGAAGGCAACTAAACCAGGGGTATTTGTTTATCACTGTGCACCAGGTGGTGCGATGGTACCTTGGCATGTTGTTAAAGGAATGAACGGTGCTGTTATGGTTTTACCAAGAGATGGATTGAAAGACAGAGAAGGAAATCCAATCACATATGACAAAGCATTTTACATTGGTGAACAGGATTTTTATCTTCCAAAAGATGATAACGGAAATTACAAAGAATATATTCACCCTGGTGATGGTTTTAGTGATGTTTTAGAGGTGATGAAAACATTAACACCTACCCATGTTGTATTTAATGGATCAGAAGGTGCTTTAGAGGGAGATAACGCTTTGACTGCAAAAGTAGGTGAAACAGTAATGTTTATTCATGCACAAGCAAATAGAGATACACGACCTCACTTAATTGGTGGGCATGGTGATTATGTATGGCCAAACGGATCGTTTAATGATCCTCCTAGAACTAATTTAGAAACTTGGTTTGTACCAGGGGGTGCAGCGGGAGCAATGGTTTATAAATTTAGACAACCAGGAACTTATGTTTATCTAAACCACAATCTTATTGAAGCATTTATCTTGGGTGCAAAAGCTGAAGTGAAAGTAACAGGTAAATGGAATAATGATTTAATGGAACAACTAATGGAGCCCACAAGAATTGCAGATTAATAATATGTATGTATACGATAAAAGCTTGAATGAAAGTATAGCATTAGAAAAAATATCAAAATTACAAAATGAAAATAAATATCTCAAAGATGAAATGGATGAAGAATCACAAAAATTTGTACAAACTATCAATGTTCTTAAAAGAGAGATTGAGTTCTATAAAGATAATACCGACATACTAAACAGAGAAATTAAAAATCTAAAAAAAACACAAAGGAGAAAACGGTTTACATCATGAAAAAATATATATTAATACTTTTTTTATTATTTTCTAATTACGCGATGAGTGAAGATATAAATATAAAAATGCTTAATAGACTTGATAAGGAGTCTATGGTTTTTTCTGAAAAAATCGTAAATGTTAATGTTGGAGATAAAGTTTTTTGGGAAGCAACAGATAAAGGGCATAACGTCGAATTTATAAAAGGTGGTGTACCTGATGGTGTAGAAAAATTTAAATCTAAATTAAATGAAGATGTAAGTTATGAATTTATAATTCCAGGAATTTATGCTTATTGGTGCACTCCTCATAAGAGTTTAGGAATGATAGGGTTTGTTATCGTTGGTGATGATAGATCTAATTTAGACTTGATTAAAAAAATAAGATTTTTTGGACAGTCTAAAAAATTATCAAAAGTATTAATTGATCAAATTTAAAAAGTGACACAAACAGTAAAAAATAATTCTAATATATCTAAGCTCCCAAATAAAAGTGGATTAATGACTGGTGATCCAATTTATAAACCCTTTAGATATCCTTGGTGTTATGATGCTTGGCTAACACAACAAAGAATTCATTGGCTGCCAGAGGAAGTTCCGTTAGGAGATGACGTAAGAGATTGGCAAAAAGTAATTTCCGCTTCAGAGAAAAATTTATTAAAACAGATATTCAGATTTTTTACACAAGCAGATGTTGAGGTAAATAACTATTATATGGGTCACTGTATGAATGTATTTAAACCGACAGAAGTGAAAATGATGTTGTCAGTATTCTCTGCGATGGAAACAGTTCATATTGCTGCTTATTCTCACTTATTAGACACAATAGGTTTGCCTGAGACAGAATATTCTGAATTTTTAAAGATTAAAGCTATGAAGGATAAATATGATTACCTTCAAAAATGTGATGTGAATTCACTGCATAATATTGCAAAAACACTAGCAATATTTAGTGCTTTTACTGAGGGTGTTCAATTATTTGCTAGTTTTGCAATTTTACTAAACTTTCCACGTCACAATAAAATGAAAGGAATGGGACAAATCATAACTTGGTCAGTGAGAGACGAAACTTTGCATTGCAATTCAATGATAAGATTGTTTCAGGAGTTCATTAAGGAAAATAAAGAAATTTGGACAGATAAATTAAAAAATGAGATTTATGAGGCCTGTAGAATAGCAGTATTACAGGAAGATGCCTTCATAGATGTTTCGTTTGAAATGGGACCGCTTGAAAATCTAAAAGCTCAAGAGGTAAAAGATTATATAAGATGGATTGCAGACAGAAGACTTGTTCAATTAGGACTTGATAGAATTTATAATATCAAAAAAAATCCATTAACTTGGTTAGATTCAATATTAAATGCTGTTGAGCATATGAACTTCTTCGAGGGTAGATCTACAGAATATTCAAAAGCTGCAACTCAAGGTACATGGCAGGAAGCTTTTGAAGATCTAAAATCACCTTATTTTGATTTACTTGAAAAAAATAAGGTTATTGGTGAAACAGAATTTTTTAAACCCAAACATTAGTGAGAAAATGATATGCTAAATAAAACTGAAATAAAAGATAAACCAATATGTGAAAATTTTTCAGAGTACAATGATGTTAGAAAGAATTTAAATAATGCTTTAACAATTAAAGACCCATTCAACCACTGGGCATTTGATAAAGTTCTACCAAAAGATTTAGTAGATAAATTTCTTAAACTTCCAATTGATCCACCAGTTATAAATTCTTATTCGGGTAAAAGAGAAAGCAATAATAAAACACGAATATTTTTTAATAATGAAAATTGTAAAAAATATGATTGTATGGAAGAAATTGCAGAAATTTTTAATAGTGATGGAATTATTAATACACTAAGTTTAATTAGTGGTAGAGAATTATCTAAAGGAAAACTTCGAATTGAGTATACATTGGATACAGGTGATTTTTGGTTAGAACCACATTTAGATATTAAAGAAAAAATGCTAACATTCTTAATTTATCTTTCAAGTGACACAAACACATATGCAAAAGATTGGGGAACTACAATTTATAACAAAGATTTAACTTTCAATTCAAAAGTACCTTATAAGCAGAATACCGGATTTATGTTTGTTCCAGGTAAAGACACTTGGCATGGGGTACCTAAACAATATATTTTTGGAGTTAGAAGGAATTTGATTATAAATTATGTATCAAGTAATTGGAAAAGTACTAGTGAACTTTATAAAATGAATTAAAATTATTTTTTACAATTACATTCTTTAACAAGAAAGAAATGAATCAACGCCATTGAAAACCACATCCAAGTCATTTCATTAATTAAAAATAAAGTGTTGCTATGAGATATCATTGCTCCCTGGTTAATATCTTTCCACAAAAATATAATTCCAAGAAATAAAAAAATAAGACCTGAGTAATTTGTTTTCATCAATTCCTATCTAATAAATCTAAATATTGTCAAAAAGCTATGTTTTAGGCCAATAATTTTCTATTAGTTTCTTGTCTGTAAGCCGCCTGTTTTTTTTCATTATCAAGTAAACCAAATTTTTTACGAAAGATTTCTCTCTCTTTCTCAAACTGTCGTTTAATTGAATAATGTAAAATTGAAAAACTTATAAGTGTAAAAATATATGCAGACCAAATATAAATTCCATAGCCATTTAGATATAATATTTCATTAATCATATTATTTTTTAACCTTTTTTTTTTAAATAAAGATTGATCTGCATCAAATCTAATAAAAAATATAAAAGATATATCTTTTTAATGATCAACTATAATGATGAGATAGTTAAAAAATTTACTATCGCATCTATATTTTGGCTTGTAGCAGGATTAGCAGCGGGTTTACTAATTTCTTTTCAGATGGTTTTCCCATCATTAAATTTTGAACCATTATTAACATTTGGTAGGTTGCGCCCCCTACACACTTCTGCTGTAGTATTTGCCTTTGGTGGCAATGTGTTGTTTGCAACAAGTTATTTTGTAGTTCAAAGAACTTGCCAAACTAGATTATCAGGTGATGGATGGGCAAATTTTACATTTTGGGGATACCAGGCATTTATTTTAATGGCTGGTTTAGGATATTTATTTGGAGTTACCCAAGGTAAAGAATATGCTGAACCAGAATGGTATGCTGATTTATGGTTAACAATAGTTTGGGTAATATATTTGATAATTTATTTAGTTACACTTACAAAAAGAAAAGAACCTCACATTTATGTAGCTAATTGGTTTTTTCTTGCTTTCATAGTTACAGTTGCAGTTCTACATTTGGTTAATGGTGTTTCTATTCCAGTATCATTATTTGGTGCAAAAAGTTATCCATTATGGGGAGGTGTTCAAAGTGCAATGATCCAATGGTGGTATGGACATAATGCAGTAGGATTCTTTTTAACAGCTGGATTTCTTGGAATGGTTTATTATTTTATTCCAAAAAGAGCTAATCGACCAATTTACTCTTATAGATTATCTATTTTACATTTCTGGTCTTTAATCTTTTTATATATTTGGGCAGGTCCTCATCATTTACATTATACAGCTTTACCAGATTGGGCCCAAACATTGGGTATGACTTTTTCAATTATGCTTTGGATGCCTAGTTGGGGTGGAATGATAAATGGTATGATGACGTTATCTGGAGCGTGGTACAAACTTCGAGAAGACCCTGTTTTAAAATTTATGATAATTTCTCTAGCATTTTATGGGATGAGTACTTTTGAAGGTCCTTTAATGTCTATTAAAGAAGTTAATGCTTTAAGTCATTATACTGACTGGACTATTGGCCATGTTCACTCAGGCACATTAGGTTGGGTAGCATTTATTAGTTTTGGTGTAATTTATTATTTGTTTCCAGTTTTATGGAATAAAAAAAATCTTTACTCACTAAGATTAGTTAATATTCATCTTTGGATTTCCACTATTGGTATTGTTTTTTATATATCTTCAATGTGGGTATCAGGAATTATGCAGGGTTTGATGTGGAGAGCTTACGATAATCTTGGGTTTTTAGAGTATTCTTTTGTTGAAACGGTTATGGCGATGAAGCCATTTTATCTAATTAGAGGTATTGGCGGAGTTTTATTCTTTATTGGAGTTTTGATTATGATTTACAATTTAATCAAAACTTTAGAGATACCCAGCACAAATAAATCAACAATTTCTCAAAAGGCTCAAATCCAATGATGGAAAAACATAAAAAATTAGAAAAAAACTCAATTCTATTATTAATTTTTACGGTTATAGCTGTTTCAATTGGGGGCATAATTGAAATCGTTCCACTTTTTAGATTGGAAACTACAATTGAACCAATTAAAGGTGTTAGACCTTATACACCCTTAGAACTTAAAGGATTTAATATTTATTTAAGAGAAGGTTGCTATACGTGCCATAGTCAACAAATCAGACCATTACGAGATGAAGTTGAACGTTACGGGCATTATTCTTTAGCAGCAGAAAGTATGTATGATCACCCATTTCAATGGGGATCAAAGAGAACAGGGCCAGACCTTGCACGTTTAGGAGGTAAATATTCTGATGAGTGGCATGTAGAACATTTAATCAAACCTCAAAATGTAGTTCCAGAGTCAATTATGCCTAGCTACAAACATTTAAGTAATCGAGTTTTAAGCTTTGATGACATGGGAAAACATCTGAGAGCATTAAAAATTACTGGTGTTCCTTACACAAAGGAGATGATTGAAAATGCTTCAAAGGATGGTCTTGCACAATTAAGACCAGAAACAGATTTAGCAGAAAATTTAAGAAATAGATATGGTGAAAAAGTAAATATCAGAGATTTTGATGGTAATGAAAACTTACCCACAGAATTAGATGCTTTGATTTCTTACCTTCAGGTCTTAGGAAGTATGGCGGATCTAAAAAATTATGACCCTCAAATAGTTGAAGAGGTTAAAAAATGATAAGTTTTATTTCTGACAATGCAGGTGTTTTAGGTCTAATTATTTTTTTCTCTATTTTTTTAGTAGTTGTTATTTGGTTATTTAACCCAAATTTTAAAAAAAAAATTGAGTCACATAAATTTATACCAATTAAAAATGAAAAAGTAATCTATGTCCGAAAAAAATAACAATAAAGAGATTGATAAAATAACAGGCCAAGAAACTACTGGACATGAGTGGGATGGTTTAAAAGAATTAAATACACCTGCACCAAGGTGGTGGATATGGGTATTTATAGTTACAGTAATTTGGTCAGTTGGTTATTGGATTGTTTATCCTTCTTGGCCAACTTTGACTGGAAGCGGTTACCGTGGAGGCACAGTTGGAATACTAGATTGGACTCAATATAAAAAATTAAGAGATAATCAAAAAGAAATATTAGATATTAGAGAAAATTATAAAGAGTTTTTTAAAGCAACCTCATTTGACGAAATACTTAAAGATAAAAAATCTTACACTTATGCTGTAGCAGGAGGTAAAGCGGCATTTAGAGATAATTGTGCAACATGTCATGGATCAGGTGCCGCTGGAGCCAAGGGGTATCCTAATTTAAACGATGATGATTGGTTGTGGGGAGGAAACGTTGAGCAAATTTATTCATCCATAAAATATGGTATTCGATCTGGTCATGATGAAGGTAAATATTCTGAAATGCCAGAGTTTGCAGAAGTTTTAAATGATGAGCAAATTAATGAGTTGGCTGAATACATCTTATCTCTCAATGAAAATAACAACCAATCAAGTGAAAATACCTTATTTGCTGATAATTGTGCTGCTTGTCATGGAAACAATGGTGAGGGAATTCAAGAATTGGGCGCTCCTAATTTGAGAGATAATATTTGGTTTTATAGTAGTGGTGATAAATCGAGCATTATTTCGCAAATTAAAAAGCCAAAACATGGAATTATGCCTGCATGGGAGGATCGTTTAGATGACCCAACTATAAGAATGTTAGCTTTATATATTCATTCACTATCAGCGTCACAATAAGACATTAATTATGCAAGAAAGTTTGGAAAAAAATCCACTACGTTTGTTTTCTGAGCAAAAAATCATCTTTCCAAAAAGAGTTTGGGGAAAATTTAGAAAAATAAAATGGATTATTATGACTTGCACATTGTTTGTTTATTATTTTGCTCCTTGGATAAGGTGGGATAGAGGTCCACAGATACCAAATCAAGCAATATTAATTGATATGCCGAATAGAAGAGCATACTTTTTTTTCATTGAGATATGGCCACAGGAAATTTATTTCTTAACTGGAATATTAATATTCTTAGCAGTAGCATTATTTTTAAGCACAAGTCTTGTGGGGCGTGCCTGGTGTGGTTATGCGTGTCCACAAACTGTTTGGACTGATTTATTTGTTTGGGTGGAAAGAATTTTTCAAGGAGATCGTAACTCTAGAATGAAATTAAGCAATGCACCGATCAGTTTTAACAAAATATGGAGAAAACTATCAACTCATATAGCTTGGATCGTAATTGCAATATTAACTGGAGGTGCGTGGGTTTTTTATTTTAATGATGCACCAACATTATTAGAACAAATTATAAATTTTGATGTTCCTTGGTCTGTTTTAAGCTGGATTGTAGTTTTAACTTTTTCAACTTATTTGATGGCTGGTTTTGCAAGAGAGCAGGTTTGTACTTATATGTGTCCCTATGCTCGGTTTCAGTCAGCAATGTTTGATAGGGATACATTAATTATAAGTTATGATGAATTTAGGGGAGAACCAAGAGGCAAACATAAAGCTGGTGATAGTTGGGAGAACAAAGGTCACTGTATTAATTGTACAGAATGTATTCAAGTTTGTCCTATGGGTATTGATATAAGACAAGGTTTGCAAATGGAATGTATTGCCTGTGGTTTGTGTATAGATGCATGTAATAAGATTATGAAGAAAATTAATCTACCAGCAGGATTAATTAGATATGACACAGAAAAAAATAAAGGTAGACGTTTTAGAAATGAAAAAGAAAAAAAAAGCCTATTAAGAGGACGTACATACAGTTATTTATCAATCCTTCTTATTTTAAGTGCTGCAATTCTTTATATGCTGTTAAATAGATCAATTTTAGAACTTAATGTTTTGCATAATAGAAATCCATTATTTGTAAAACTTTCAAATGGTCAAATAAGAAATAGTTATGATATTAAAATTCTCAACAAATCATTTAAAAGTAAGAAATATTCACTCTCTATTGAAGGTCTAAAAAATTCAAAAATTAAAATTCAAGGTATAGAAAGTTTATCTTCTAACAACTTACCTGTTGTGGCTAATAGTGTTGGTCATTATCGTATTTTTCTTATAGCGGATAAAAATAAAGAGGTTCGAAAAAAAGTAATTTTCAATATTAAAGAATTAGATGATGAAATATCGGATACAGTAGAAAACATATTTATTAGTGGGAAATATTAGTATGATTAAGCAAAAAAATAACAGTTTTCCTCATTATTTTATAGTTTTCTTCGTTATTTTGATAATTTTAGATAGCATATTTGTTTATCTAGCAACCTCGACTCATAGAGGTGTAGTAACTGAGAACGCTTACAATCAAGGATTAAATTACAACAAAATAATTGAGGCTAGTAAAAAACAAAATGATTTAAATTGGAAAAGTGAAATCATTTATCAAGATGATTTTCTAAATTTTTATTTAGAAAATGAAAAAAAAGATAGTTTTGATGGAGCTTCTGTTACAGCTTTTTTAGTTAGACCAACTCAAACTGGTTATGATTTTTCAATTAAATTAGAAAAACAAAGAAATGGTAAATTCCAAAAATTAATTAAATTTCCTTTAAAAGGACAGTGGGATGTAAAGATATTAGTAATATGGAACAAACACAAATATCAAACAATAAAACGAATTTTAATAAAGTAGATATAAATAAATTATTTTCTCCTTTTGTTAAAATTGATCCAAAAAATAATAATAGTATTATTTTTAAAGTAAAAAATATTCATTGTGCTTCATGTATCCATCTTATTGAAAAATCACTTTACACTTTAAAAAATGTTTTTTTTGTAAGAGTGAATATGTCTACTGAAAAATTAGAAATTAAGTGGGTAGGTGAAAAAAAATTAGCAGATAAATTTGCTAAAATTGTATCTGAGTTGGGATATCCAATAAGTTTGTATGATATTGATAATTTAGATAATGATTTTGAAGAGAATAAAAAGTCTTGATAAGATCTATTGCAGTGTCAGGCTTTGCAGCAGCGAATTTAATGTTAATTTCAGTTGGCTTGTGGTCATCATCAGTTGAGACAATGGGATTTGCAACTAGAGAACTATTTCAATGGATTTCAAGTTTAATTGCACTACCAGCAATAATTTATTCTGGGAGACCATTTTTTTATTCAGCATTAAAGGTTTTGCTAAAAAAAAATACAAATATGGATGTGCCAATTTCATTAGCAGTAATTCTAACTAGTTTAATAAGTCTATTTGAAACAGTTAATAATGGTGAACATATCTATTTCGACTCTGCAATAATGTTATTATTTTTTTTACTTATTGGCAGGTATCTGGATGTTTTTGCAAAAGGTAAGGCAAAAAAATCTGCTAAAGAATTACTGTCAGCCTTAGGTGGAACCGCAACAGTTATAAAGGATGAAAAACAAGTAATTGTTCCGGTAAAAGACATAAGGGCAGGAGATATTATTACAATTTCTATAGGAGAAAAAATACCTGCAGATGGAATCATTCTAAATGGATCTACAGAAATAGATTTAAGTCTTATTAGTGGTGAAACATTGCCTAGAAAAGCAAATATAAACGATAATGTATTTGCTGGTACAATTAACATTTCAGCACCAATTCAAATTGAAGTTTCTAAATCTACAGAAAATAATTTACTCACAAATATTGTAAAACTAATGGAAAAAGCAGAGATAAGTAAATCCAAGTACACCAGAATTGCTGATAAAGCAGCCAAACTATACACACCAATAGTACATTTAGCTGGCTTATTTACATTTATTGGATGGTGGATGTTCGCTGATTTAGCTTGGCAACCCTCACTTTTAATAGCGGTAACCGTATTAATTATTACATGTCCCTGTGCTTTAGGTTTAGCAGTTCCAGTCGTTCAGGTATTAGCAAATAATTCGCTTATGAAAAAAGGTATCTATTTAAAATCTGGTGATGCTTTGGAAAAATTATCAAAAGTGAAGTATGTAATTTTAGATAAGACAGGAACACTAACAGTGGGTAAGCCTAATTTAATAGGATCATACTCAGAAGAAGATCTACAAATTGCAGCATCGTTAGCACATTATAGCAAGCATCCTTTTTCAAGATCTATTTGTAATCAATTTAATGGCAAATTACTTAATTTAGATAATGTAAAAGAAATAATTGGTTGTGGAGTGGAAGGATATTTTAAAGGTAAATTATTAAAACTAGGAAAAAAAAATTGGTCTTGTCCTTCTCAAAAAGATGAAGATGAAATTTTTTCAGAGATATGGCTTTCGGTAGAAAATGAAAAAAAAATCTGTTTTAGTTTTGAGGATCAATTAAGAGAAGACACCAAGGATGTAATTGATGAGATTAAAAAATTAGGAGTTATTCCAATAATTTTATCTGGTGATCGAAATGAAGTAGTAAAAAGAATAGCAGAACACCTTGGTATAAATGATTATTATTCTGAATTTTCAATAGAAATGAAAAGTGAATTTATTAGAAAATTAAAATTACAAAATAAAGAAATTCTGATGGTTGGAGATGGTTTGAATGATGCCCCATCGCTGGCTGAAGCTGATGTATCTATTTCACCATCAACCGCAATGGATATTACCCAAAATACTGCAGACATTGTTTTTCAAGGTGAAAAACTATTTCCAATTATTAGTTGTATTAAAGTTGCAAAAAAATCAGTTTTATTAATCAAACAAAATTTTTTAATGGCAATTATTTATAATATCTTTGCTATTCCTATGGCGATCATAGGTTTAGTTACACCATTAATTGCAGCTATTGCAATGTCAAGTTCTTCATTATTTGTAATTGGAAATAGTTTTCGTTTAAATCTAAAAAGGAAAAAAATTTAATCATGAATATTTTGCTCTATCTTATACCTATTGCACTTACTCTTGGTTTAATAGGGTTACTAGCATTTTTATGGACGTTAAAAAATAATCAATACGAAGATCTAGAAGGAGCTTCTGAAAGAATTTTGATTGAAGAAGAAAAAGAAAAAAATGATAGAGACTAGTCTATTGATATTTAGCAGAAAATTGTTTTATATATCCTTCAATTTGATTACCTGGCATTGGTTTGGAAAATAAAAAACCTTGTATTAAATTTATACCAATTTCTTTTAGATATTTTAGCTGGTCTTTAGTTTCAACTCCTTCAGCTATTATTTGATTATTTAATCTAGTTGCCATTGTTTTAATTCCTTCTACCGCAACACGAGAGCGTTTATTAGTTACAACATTATCAATTAACTGTTTATCTAATTTAATGATATTCCAAGGTGTATTAATCAAACGTTCAAGATTACTTCCTTTTACTCCATAATCATCTAAAGCAACTGACACTCCTTGATTTTTCGCATATTGTATTTCCTTATTGGCCACTTTGTCATCAATTCTAGTATTTTGCGCTTCTGTAATTTCTACTATTATTTCATTATCAATTAAAGTTTTTATATATTCTATTTCTTCCATCACTAGCTTTCCTGCTCCAATATTTGCAAAGTGAGACATTTGAAAATTAATTGAAAATTTTATCCTTTTATCGATATTAATATTTTTAAAACTTTTATCAAAAACCGTTCTCCATATTCTAGTACCTTCTTTCATAGATCTTGCATTTAAGTGAATAAATTTAGATAAGAAATCTTTTGGTAAAAGTATAGTACCATTAGGCTTAGTCCATCTAATTAAACATTCAAAAAATTTAATTGAATTATTTTTTACATCAATAATAGGTTGAAAATAAAAACTTAATTGACTTTTTTTAAGAGCTTCACTTAATCCATCAAGTGTAATAATTTCATCTAATTCTTTAGAGACACTAATAAATTTATCATCTGCAAATTTATAATTATTACGACCTTTTTTTTTAACAACTTGCAAAGCTCTGTCGGCGTATGATAAAGAATCTGAAATTTTACCATCAACAGGAAGTAATGCAGAACCAAATGAACACGTTTTTTGTATTACTATCTTATTATCATCTAAGAAAATACTATTCAATTTATTATGAATAGATTTTGAAAATTTATTTATCTTTTGAGATAGAGTAAAACCTTTATATCCTTTTGTAGTTTCATATTTTTTTTCAATATCTTTTAAATTGAAAAGTAGTGCAAATTCTTCACCACCTAATCTTACAGAATTTAAACTATCTACTCCAATTTTTATTAGTTCTTGACCAAATTTTTTTAAATATTTGTCACCAACTTCATGACCATAACTATCATTAACACTTTTAAAATAATCAATATCAATAATTAGAATTAAATAATCAAATGTTCTTTTACCATTATCACTATTATTAAAAAAGAAACTTCGTCTTGTTTGAACACGTGTAAGTTCATCAACATTAACTATTCTTTCCAATTTATCTGTTTTAATTACAACATAAGATAAAAATATTACTAATAAAAAAAATATTATAAAAACAAATACAGCTTCATAATAAAAAACAATAATAAAATTATTTTTGATAATATCATTAATACTTTCAAACTCATGATCGTGAACAGGTGAGAATAAATGAATTAAAAAAAAAACTGAAAATATTACAATAGATAAAATTAATAAAAGTAAAACTTTATGTTTTGTTTTTAAACTTATTAATAATTTTATCATATTTAAGTTAAATATTTACCATGTGTAGTTTTGGCCCAATAATGTGGCTTGGTTATTATTTCAAAAAGTCCGATGAAAGCTGCATAACTATGCAACATCCAATAAATAGGAACTAGCGGTAAGATAAAATATAATTTACTAAATTTTCTATTTATACCTGCTACCATTGACATAAAAATATTAGATAAATTGTATAAAAGTATTCCATAAATAAAATATGTTAATAAATCATCTCCAAACCCCACCCAGCTTGAATAATCAGGTGATGTAAGCAAGAAAAATCCTTGTAAAATAGCAAAGGGATTAATTAAGAAGTTTATTAATGGTAATGTTAAAAATAAATGAAATCCTGCAAATCCCCTTAAACCAGTTCTCCATAAAAATTTAAATGGATTTCTATTATGAATAAGGACAGTTATCATGTGTCCTTTAATCCATCTTGTTCTTTGTTTAATCCATGAACTCTTAGTGCCAGTTGCTTCTTCCCATGTGGTAGAGTCTAAAAGTGTTGTCTTTAATCTATTTTGATAAATACGAATACCTAGATCCGCATCTTCAGTTACATTGTACGAATCCCAATTATAAAGTTCGTATAATTTTTTTCTTTTAAAATGATTAGATGTTCCCCCTAAAGGAATTGGAGAATTAAATTTATTTAAACCAGGTAAAAACCAATCAAACCATTGAGCATATTCTAATGAAAATAATCGAGTTAAATAATTATAACCTTGATTGTAATAATTAAGAGATGCTTGTAAGCAAACATAATCATCAGGCAAAGATCTAAATTTAGCTACAGCTTTTAATAATTGGTCTGTCTCAGGTTTATCTTCAGCATCATAAATACAAACATATTCACCCCGACAAAATGGTAAAGCATAATTACATGCCTTAGGTTTTGTTTGCGGATAACTTTTGGGAACAATAATGAATTCAAAAAAATGAGGCGGATTTAATTTTTTTGCTAATGCAATAGTCTCCACATCATCTTCTTCAAAGATTAATTTTACATCAAGCTTTTTTTTGGGATATTTTAATGCAGATATGTTTTTGATCAGTTTTTTTAAAACTTCAGTTTCTTTAAAAATAGGAATTAATATCGAGTAAGTTGGGAGATTATTTTGTCTTAAAATAGGAATTTCCTTTTTATATCTATTTTTAATTTTTAGATAAACAGCTACTACAAAAAGCCAAACCCTAAATGATGAATTTATTAAAAAAATACATGTACAAAAAAAGGCAAAACAAAAAGAGGTCTCAGCTGGATATTTGTAGCCACAGGTGACTAACGTTCCAATTAATGACAATAAAATAATTTTAAGCTTTAAGGAAAAAACTTTTTTTGCAGATAGTTTGGGATCTCTATCATGAAGTAATTCAGATGCATTATTGGTATCAGATTTTTTATATATTCTTTGAGAAAATAATTTTAAGTCTCTAGGTGTTGTTAATACAATTTTTATTTGATCCTTTTGATATTCTGACAATAAAAAATCTATTAATTTTTTATCTATATTTGTTGCTAAAATTAAAGTTTTATCATCTTGTTTTGCAAAAGGTTGACATCTATTTTCAAGGTATGAAATGTGTTTATTTTTTTTTCTAAAATTTAATAAATTTCTTGATATTTTTTTATCTTTTTTAATTTCATCATATAAAATGAAATCATAACCATGCAGGCTCGCTAAATTTTTGTAATAATCTAAATATGAAAATAATTTTCTATTAATTATTTTTTGAGATATTTTTTTTAAATCAGGTGTTATATTTATTAAATTAAACCCTTTGTAATTTTTAACTTTTAATTTTTCGTGCTTTATAATTTTAAATTTTGGAAATGATAAAATTTTGGCATTATCTCCATGTATCATGACGATAAAATATTAATTTTTTTTAAATCATCAATAAAAAATTTAATTTCTTAATTTCTAAATATTTAATAAAAACTTTATTTTGAAGATTGTAATATGTCCAAAATAGGTTTTTTTAATTTGAATTTAAATATCTTGAAGAGCAGTTACTTCTAATTTCTTAGTTTTAAGAGATTTAATAGCCTGTAGACATGCTTGAGCAGTAGACATGTTGGTACAATATGGAACTTTATTTTTTAATGTTGCTCTTCTAAGGGCTATTGCATCATTTAATCTATGTTCACTATTTCCACCACCCGTATTAATCACAAGAGCTATTTTTTTTGAATCTAAGACATCTACGATATGAGGAGATCCACTACTTACTTTATTAATAATTCTACATTTAATTTTATACTTTCTAAAATATTCTGCAGTACCTTTAGTTGCACATAGCGTGAAATTTAATTTAATTAATTCTTTTGCAAGATCTATTCCTTCATCTTTGTGAGAATCTTTTAAGGATACGAATGCTAATCCTTGTTTTGGTAATGAATTTGCAGCACCAATTTGACTTTTGGCAAATGCCATACCAAAATTTTTGTCAAATCCCATTACTTCACCTGTTGATTTCATTTCAGGCCCTAGAAGTAAATCACTGTTTGGAAATTTGTTAAAAGGAAACACAGCTTCTTTAACTGCATACATACCTTTAGATTTATCTTTTAAATTAAACTTAGATAATTTTTCACCAGCCATCACTCTAGATGCAATTTTAGCAAGCGGCAGACCTTTTGCTTTTGATACAAACGGTACCGTTCTACTAGCTCTAGGATTTACTTCGATTACATAAATCTCATCTTTTTTAATTGCAAATTGAATATTCATAAAACCTTTAACGTTTAAAGCTAAAGCTAATTTCTTAGTTTGATTTTCAATTTCTTTAATCAAATATGGCTTAATTGATACTGGAGGGAGGCTGCACGCAGAATCCCCTGAATGAATTCCAGCTTCTTCAATATGCTGCATGATACCTGCTATATGGACTTTTTTTCCATCAGATATTGCATCGACATCAACTTCCATTGCATGATCAATAAATTTATCAATTAAAATTGGGTTTTCTTCAGCTGCTTTAAAAGCTTCTTCAACAAAGTTTTTAAGCTGACTTTTTTCATGAACAATTTCCATTGCTCTTCCCCCTAATACATATGAAGGTCTAACCATTAAGGGCAAACCAATCTTTTCTGCTATTTGAATAGCTTGCTTAAATGTTTTGGCAATTCCACTTTCAGCTTGTTTTAACTTTAATTTATTAAGAAGATTTCTAAACAGATCTCTATCTTCAGCTAAATCAATCGATGTGTACTGTGTTCCTAAAATTGGAAGTTTGTTATCGTGTAAAAATTTAGCAAGTTTAATTGGAGTTTGGCCACCAAATTGAGCGATAATACCAATTAGGTTTCCTTTTTCTTTTTCTTTTTTAATTATATTAAAGACGTACTCTTCTTTTAAGGGTTCAAAATATAATCGGTCACTAGTATCATAATCAGTTGATACTGTTTCAGGATTACAGTTGATCATAATGGTCTCATATCCTGCGTCTTTCAGGGCAAAACTAGCCTGACAACAGCAATAATCGAACTCTATTCCTTGTCCTATTCTATTAGGTCCACCACCTAATATTATAATCTTTTTCTTAGCAGATGGATCAGCTTCACACTCTGAATTAATTGAAAAATTTCGCTGATATGTTGAATACATGTAAGGAGTGAAAGATTTAAATTCAGCAGCGCAAGTATCAACCTTTTTAAATACAGGTAGTATTTTAAGGGCAGTTCTTTTTCGTCTAACGATATCCTCAGAAGTTTTTGTTAATTCTGATAATTTTTTATCTGAAAAACCAATTGATTTTATTCGGTTAAATTCATTATAGTCTTTAGGCAATCCTTTGTTTTTAATCTTAGTTTCATTATCTACAATTTCTTTAATTTGTTCTAAAAACCATGGATCAATTTTAGATAAAGTAAATATTCTCTCTAAATTGATTTTTTTTCTAATCGCTTCTGCAACAAGAAGAATTTTATTTGGAATACTTTCTTTAAGTTTTTTTTCAATTTGTTTTTTGTTTAGATCAAATATTCTATCTAAACCTGAAAATCCTGTCTCAAGTGAAACTAGTGCTTTTTGAAGCGACTCTTTAAAGTTTCTACCAATTGCCATTGCTTCCCCAACAGATTTCATCGAAGTACCTAAGGTTGCTGGAGACGTTGAAAACTTTTCAAAGGTAAATCTTGGAATTTTTGTTACCACATAATCAATACTAGGTTCAAATGATGCAGGAGTTACTTTTGTGATTTCATTTTTTAATTCATCTAATGTGTAGCCAACCGCAAGTTTTGCTGCAACTTTTGCAATAGGAAAACCTGTTGCTTTTGATGCAAGGGCTGATGAACGGGATACCCTTGGATTCATTTCAATTACAACCATTCGTCCATTTTTAGGATTGATTGCAAATTGAACATTGGATCCACCGGTCTCAACCCCAATTTTTCTAAGACAGGCAATGGATGCATTTCTCATTACTTGGTATTCTTTATCCGTTAAAGTAAGAGCAGGGGCGACAGTAACCGAGTCTCCGGTATGAATTCCCATTGGATCAATATTTTCAATTGAACAAATAATAATACAGTTGTCTTTTTTATCTCTTACAACTTCCATCTCAAATTCTTTCCAACCCTCTAGGCATTCTTCAACTAGAACTTGGCTCACAGGGGACTCGTGCAATCCACTTTTAATAATTTTTAAATAATCTTTTTGATTTTTTGCAATTCCACCTCCAAGACCTCCAAGAGTGAATGCAGGTCTAATAATTGCTGGTAATCCTATTTTCTTTAAAACTTTTGAAGCTTGGTTGATGTTATTGACGATTTCAGATTTTGGTAAATCTAAACCTATATCGATCATGTTTTTTCTAAATTTTTTTCTATCCTCTGCATTTGAAATCGCTTTAGAGTTAGCTCCAATAAGTTCTATTTTATATTTTTTAAGAATTCCCTTTTTCTCAGCCTCCATTGCAAGGTTCAGAGCAGTTTGACCCCCCATGGTTGGAAGAATTGCATCTGGCTTTTCTTTTTTAAGAATTTTTTCTAAAATCTCTAAAGTAATAGGTTCTATATAAGTTTTATCTGCAACATCAGGATCAGTCATTATCGTTGCTGGATTTGAGTTAATAAGCACAACTTTATAACCCTCATCTCTTAATGCTTTGCAAGCCTGTGTACCTGAATAGTCAAACTCACAAGCCTGGCCAATGATAATTGGACCCGCTCCAACTACTAATATTTTTTTAAGATCTTTTCTTTTTGGCATTTTTTTTCATGTTGTTAATAAATTCTTGAAATAAATAAACACTGTCTTGTGGTCCAGGGTTAGATTCAGGGTGATATTGAACTGAAAATATTGGTTTGTTTTTTAATCTGATACCCTCAATACTGTTATCAAATAAAGACTTATGAGTGACTTCAATATTCTTTGGTAAATTTTCTTTGATAACTTCAAAGCCATGATTTTGACTAGTGATTTCAACATTATCATGAATTAAGTTTTTAACCGGATGGTTTGCTCCTCTATGACCTAATTTCATCTTTTTAGTCTTAGCCCCAAGGGTGAGAGCTAGTATTTGATGGCCTAAACAAATACCAAATATCGGTAAATTTTTTTTAATTAAATCTTTAAGTATATTGATTGCATATTTACCAGTTGCCGCAGGATCACCTGGACCATTGGATAAAAATATACCGTTTGGTTTAAGAGCTAAAATTTTATCAGAGGGTGTTTTGCATGAAACAACAGTTACTTTGCAATTAAAGTCAGAAAAATACCTTAGAATATTTTTCTTTATTCCATAATCAATTGCAACCACATGAAATGAATTTTTATTATTTTTAATGAAGCCTGTTTCTTTTTTCCAAGTTTTAAGACCCTTCCAAATATAGTTTTTTGGTGTTGTAACTTTTTCTGCAAGATCAAGATTTTTTAATCCACTCCATTTAATTGTTGAGTTAGTTAATTTACTGATATTAAATTTACCAGTTTTAGAATAAGCAATAGTTCCTTTTGGAGCACCTTTATCTCTAATAAAATTGGTTAAACTTCTGGTATCCAAACCTGTAATTCCAACTATTTTGTTCTTCTTAAGCCAGGCATCTAAATGTTGAAAAGATCTATAGTTTGAAGGAGAAGTTATCTCTGAATTAAACACTACTCCTTTAGTCCATATTTTATCAGACTCGTGATCTTCTTTATTAGTTCCAACATTTCCAATATGAGGGAAAGTAAAGTTTATAATTTGTCCAGCATAAGAGGGATCAGATATAATTTCTTGGTATCCTGTTAGCGATGTATTAAAGCAGACTTCTCCGGTAGCATTACCTTGGTAACCAATTCCAATTCCTTTAAAAACCTTCTTGTTTTCAAGAACTAAAATGCCTGTATGAATTTGTGAATTTTTTGAGTTAGTTTTTTTTGCTTTTTTGGTCAATTACAACTCATGAGTTAAAGGTTAATACAATAAATGCATTATTATCGCAACAGAGATGTATTATAAAATTGTAAAAAAACAATTTTTCTTTTGAAGAATTTTTTCTTTGCAGTAGATTAAAAAAATTATGGCATTAAAAGAAACAATCGAAACTGAATATAAAAACGCTTTAAAAGCTAAAGAGAAAACTAAAATATCAACCTATAGGTTAATATTATCTTCTATTAAAGATTTAGACATTGTGAACAGATCAGGTCCTAACAAAAAGGACACGGATGACGAGGATATTAAGAAGCTTTTAAAAAAAATGGTCAAGCAAAGAGCCGAATCGATAGATATTTATAAGAAAAATAACAGGACAGATCTTTTAGAAGTTGAACAAAATGAACTTGAAATTTTATCAGGTTTTTTACCCAAACAACTTGGTGAAGAAGAAACGAAAAAAATATGTGCTGATGTTATTTCAAAACTTGGAGCAAGTTCTGTTAAAGATATGGGCAAGGTAATGGGAGAGCTAAAAAAAACACATGCTGATGAAATTGATTTTGCAAAAGCAGGTCCTCTAATTAAGGAATTATTAAATAGTTAATGAAATACCCAAAAGAGTATCTTGATGAAATTAAAACAAGGCTCAAAGTTTCAACAGTTGTATCAAAGTCAGTTGCTTTAAAAAAAAGAGGCAAAGAATATGTTGGCTTGTCTCCTTTTAAAACAGAAAAAACTCCCTCTTTTACCGTCAATGATGAAAAAGAATTTTACCATTGTTTCGCAACATCAGAGCATGGAAATATCTTTGACTTTGTAATGAAAACCCAAAATTTTAAATTTGGCGAAGCAGTAAAACATCTAGCTCAACTAGCAGGTATGCAGCCATATATGTTTTCAAAACAAGATGAAGAAAGAGAGAAAAAATGGAAAGAGTATTTATCAATTTATAGTCAGTACGTTGATTTTTATCACAGTGAATTATTAAAAAATGAAAGATATTCAAATGCTAGGGATTATTTAAAAAACAGATCTTTAGGTAAAGAAGAAGTTAAAAAATTTAAAATGGGATTTATTGATAAAAACCCAAGTTTTTTTGAAAAATTAAAAAATGAATTTAGTGAACAAACTTTAGTTGAAAGTGGCTTATTCTATTTAGACGAAAAAAAGAATACGTATGTTGAAAGATTTAGAGGAAGATTAATTTTTCCAATAAATAATATCTCTGGTCAACCCATTGCCCTAGGTGGAAGAATAATAGAAAAATTAGATTACTTAGCAAAATACATCAATTCACCAGAAACTAATTTTTTTAAAAAAGGTTCAAATTTATATAATTTAGACTCAGCTAGAAAATTATCTAACAAGGTGGATCACATTTATTTAGTTGAAGGTTATATGGATGTTGTTGGTTTAAGTAAAAATGGAATTGAAAATGTTGTTGCAAATTTAGGTACATCATTAACAGATAAACAAATTTTAACTTTAAACCAGTTCTTTGATGACATTATAATTTGCTTTGATGGAGATGAAAGTGGCTATAAAGCTGCTGTTAGAGCTGCAGAAAATTCTATTAAAGAATTAAGACCTGAAAAACAAATATCTTTTTTATTTTTACCAGATAAAGAAGATCCTGATAGTTATGTTAACAAACATGGTAAAAACTATTTTGTAGATTTTACCAGACAAAGTAAACTTTCCATACATCAATTTATTTTCAGCCATTATAAAAAACAAACTGAAAACAACCCTTCTTCAATGGCAATATTTGAAAAAAAGCTTAGATCTATAGCAAATACAATTAAAGATGATTTTATTAAAAAGTATGTGCTTGAATATTTTTTAGAAAAAATAGCAGAATTAACACCACATTCTAATCAAAATAAGAAAAAGTTTTTTGTTAAAAAAACTAAATCCTTAGAGACTACTAAAAAACATTTCAATGAAAGCCAATCTGTGAGTGGGGTAGAGCTAAAAGAATTTTCTTTACTATATTTAATTTTAAATAATTTATCTCTATTTCAAGCCAACATTCATTTAATAGAAAATATTAAGTTATTTACTGAGATAAATAAGCAGATATTTACCTCAACTATTGAAAGATTAAAATCAGGTGAACAAATAAATATTGAGGATTTAAATTTAGACAAACAGTTATTGGATAAGATTAATAAGTTTGCACCGATTAAACATATTCTAAAAAATAAGCCTGATGATGATAACCAAGTGATAGAGTTGCTAGATGATATTTCAAAAGATCTATTTAATTATGACCTTGAGTTTAGAATCCAAGAGTTAGAATTGAAGTTCTCAAAAGATATGAGTGAATCAACATTCAATGAGCTAAAAGAGCTGAAAAACGAGAGAAAAATCAATTAATCTGATCAATTTAGCAATGGATTTTTGCTAATTTGATATTATATAAGACTTTCAAACTTATATTGCTGTGGAAAGAATTATTACTAAATCATTTGCTAGATTGATGGGTCGAGGTACCCATAGAGGATTCATAACTTACGAAGAATTAAATAAATCACTTGGAAAAAGAAATCTTTCAGATGAAAATTTATCACAAGCCTTTATTCATATTTTAGACGAAGGTGTTGCCTTAGTAGAAAAGAAAGCTGATTTCAAAGTCTTAAGAAAAAAAGAAGGTTCTTCTAAAGACGAAGGTAAAACAATTGAGAAAAGTGATGATCCTATCAGAATGTATTTACGTGAGATGGGTGGAGTTGAATTACTTTCAAGAGAGGGTGAAATTGCAATTGCCAAAAGAATAGAAGCAGGAAAAGATGTAATGTTAATTGCTCTTTCTCAAAGTCCAATGACAGCACAACAATTTAATGAATGGAATGATCAATTACAAAAGGACGAAATTTTAGTTAGAGAAATTATAGATATCGATACAAATTATATGGAAGATGAGTCCACTGGTCCCAGTGCGAAACAAAAAAATGCCGGGGAGACAGATAAAGAAGAAGGATCTAGTGGTGATGATGATGATGATTTTAATCCTACACTTGCTGCAATGGAAACTGAAATTAAACCAAAAGTTTTAAAAACAATTAACATTTTAACTAAAGAGTATACAAAATTAATTAAATATCAAAAAGAAAAACTAGAATGTGTTCTAAATTCTCAAAAATTTTCTCCTGCAAAAGAAAAAGGATATCAAAAAATTATTGATGATATTTTAGAAAATATTAAATCTCTTCAATTGTCACCCTCAGTATTAGAAGATCTTGTTCAAAAACATTATGTAGAAAACAAAAAGATAATATCTTTAGAGGGTAATCTTTTAAGATTAGCAATGGACCATAATATTCCTAGAAACGAGTTTATTAAGTTTTATATAGGTAATGAAATTAACCCAAATCTAAAAAAATTTTTAGATACCAATTCTGTTTGGAAACAATTTTTCTCTAAAAACAAAGAAGAGTTTAAAAATATTAGAGAAAGATTAATTGAAATAAGTCATAAATTAGGAATTTCTGTAACAGATTTTAAAAAATTAGTTAGTCGTGTTCAAAAGGGTGAAAAAGAGTCTAGAATTGCAAAAAAAGAAATGGTTGAAGCTAATTTAAGATTAGTAATCTCTATTGCTAAAAAATACACTAATAGAGGTCTTCAGTTTTTAGATTTAATTCAAGAAGGTAATATTGGTTTGATGAAAGCTGTAGATAAATTTGAATATCGAAGAGGATATAAATTTTCAACATATGCTACATGGTGGATTAGACAAGCTATCACTAGATCAATTGCTGACCAAGCAAGAACTATCAGAATTCCAGTTCATATGATTGAAACAATAAATAAAATTGTAAGAACACAGAGATTAATTTTAAGTGAGTTTGGCAGAGAGGCAACTCCTGAAGAGTTAGCTCAAAAACTTAGAATGCCATTAGATAAAGTCAGAAAAGTATTAAAAATTTCCAAAGAACCTGTGTCACTAGAAAAACCAGTTGGTGACGAGGAAGATAGTAGTTTGGGAGATTTTATTGAGGATACTAAAGCTCTAGCCCCACTAGAACAGGCAATTAAATCAAATTTAGGTGAAGCAACAACTAAAATTTTATCTACTTTAACTCCAAGAGAGGAAAGAGTTTTAAGAATGAGATTTGGTGTTGGGATGAATACTGATCACACTCTAGAAGAAGTTGGTCTTCAATTTTCTGTAACTAGAGAACGGATTAGACAAATAGAAGCAAAAGCTCTTAGAAAACTAAAACACCCAAGCCGATCTAAACAACTAAAAAGTTTCTTAGAAAGTTAAACTTACTGGGCCGTTAGCTCAATAGTAGAGTACTGCATTGACATTGCAGGGGTAGTTGGAGCGTAACCAACACGGCCCACCATTTAATGATTATCTTTAATTGATAACTTGTGAAAAATGATATAATCAACCTTAGTTTTGGGCCTGTAGCTCAGTTGGTTAGAGCAGTACACTCATAATGTATTGGTCCCAGGTTCGAGTCCTGGCGGGCCCACCAAATACTATTTTTCACTTGCTAGTTTTTTGAAAACTTTTCTAATGTTTTGAAAAGAATATTTATATCTCCATCATTAGAATTTAATATTGAGGAAAATTCCTCTTTTTGAGTTCTTGCTAAACTTAAACCTTCTATGATTAAATCTCTAATAAGAGGATTGTTGGGATCTTTCGTATAAATTCTCCAATCAATTTTCACTTCAGGTCTTTCGGATGTTCCTAAAAGCAAGCTGTTGACAATGGTATAATTCTTATTTAGGACTTCTTTATTATTAACTTCAATTTCAGGATTGGTATATTCAGCTAATCTACTTGAAAAGCTTTTTAAAAAATATTTCTCAAATAGTTCTGAGTACTTTTTTTTCTGATCTTCATTTAAAGCTTTCCTAGCTGATCCTAATGAATAAAACCCAATACCCCTAATATCCACTGTTTCTTTTGCAATAATTTCTAGTTTGTCCATTTTATCTTTTTTAGAAATATTTTCTGATAAAATTTGAGATGCTCTATTTACAGTTGATTGAACAAAAACATCAGGTTCTATTGCTTGAATACTATTAAAGTTTAGAGAGAAAAGAATAATTAAAGCAAATACTTTTTTAATGCTCATTATTTTTTAATTGATTTATTGATTTTCTATTTCTTCCCAATCACTATCATCTTGGGTATCGATAATAGCATTAGTATTTAGAATTTTTTGTTGTCTATCTTGTAAATATAAACTTTTCACTGACGCATAAAAATCTAAAGAATTTTTTTCTAAATTTTCAATAAAGTCAAAATTTTTCGCTCTAAAATTAATTCCAGAGGTTAGTCTTGAAGAGTAATAATCAACATCACTGAAGTGCTGTGTATCATTTTTTACAGTAACGTTGTACCAGGCATCTCCGCCTAAAACATTAACAAAAGAAGCTGCGGTATCTCTAACAGTGCTTGGACCTAAAACTGGAAGCACTAGGTAGCACCCAGGCCCAACACCAAGTTTTGCAAGCGATTGACCATAGTCTTCTTTTACATATTCTGATAACCCAATGTGTTGCGCAACATCTATTAAACCCAATATTCCAATAGTCGTATTAATTACAAACCTACCGGTGTTTATACCTGCTTTATTAAAATCTCCTTGAAGAATATTGTTAGGAATAGTTACCAAGTTAGATATATTGTCTAGAGAATTCCCAACACCATTTCTTACTGGTGTAGGTAATTTTTTATACACACTAGCAACGGGTTGAAATATTACGCCATCCAAAGCTTGATTAAATTTAAAAGTGACTCTGTTTAAATTTTCAAAGCAATCCTTAACTTCAGCTGGTTGGTTCTTTTTTAAAATTAACTCACCATCGGATGCAGCATTTACATTAAATACAATCAATATGACTGATGAACAGATTAATATTAATTTTTTAAACATTAGAGCTTTTATAATATATAATTATTTAAAGTAAATTAAGATTTATTTATAAAAATTGTCAATAAAATGTCCAAAAAATAGCATAAATTTACAACCAAAATGAGTTTTAAAACAATTTTAAATTATTCACCAAACTTTGATGAGAAAAAAAGAGATTCGAAGCTAATAAAATTTTTAATTTACCATTATACAGGAATGAAAAAAGAGTCAGAGGCAATCAATAGATTAATAGACATTAAATCAGAAGTTAGTTCTCATTATTTAATAAAAAATAATGGTGAAATAATTACTTTAGTTCCAGAACTTTATATCTCATGGCATGCAGGAGTTTCATTTTGGAAAAATTATCAATCATTAAATAAAAATTCGATTGGAATTGAAATAAGTAATCCAGGTCATAATTCTAAGTATAAAAATTTCTCAAAAAAACAGATTAAATCTATTTTATCATTGTCTAAATTTTTAATAAAGAAATATAAGATTAAACCACAGAATATTTTAGGACATTCAGATATTGCCCCAAATAGAAAGAAAGATCCGGGAGAAAAATTTCCTTGGGAATTTTTATTTAAAAATAGAATTGGACTTTGGCACAATTTAGATAAAAAAAAATTAATTGGATACAGAACTTTAAAAATTAATGATTTAGAAAAAATGTTATTTTATAAAAATATATTAAAAATTGGATATTCAGAAAAAAACTTTAAAAATTTCAAATTTAAAGGGATTCAATGTAAAAAAATTTTAATAAAAGCTTTTCAAAGAAGGTTTAGACAAGATCTTGTAAACGGGATAGCAGATCAAGAATGTTTAATTATAAGCAAAAATTTAGTTAAATAATTATTTACTTGTAGTTTTAGATATTGGTATTAAATTGAACATGCTAGATAAATGATTTATCGCTTTAATTTATTAAAGAGGAAAGTCCGGGCTCCACAAGGATACAGTGCCAGATAATACCTGGCGGGGGTAACCCTAGGGATAGTGCCACAGAAAATAAACCGCCATAACATGGCAAGGGTGAAAAGGTGTGGTAAGAGCACACCGGTTCTATTGGTAACAATGAACGCTGGAAAACCCCACTGGGAGCAAGACTAAGTAGAGATGACATTGTTGAAAAACTAAAAGCCATCCTTGGCTAGTCATCAGGGTTAGTTGCTTGAGCTTAAGAGTGATTTTAAGCCTAGACAAATGATAGATTTAAATGACAGAACCCGGCTTATAGTTTATCTAGCAAAATTATCCACAAGCTAGACTTTTAATTAATCAAATGTTCACGTTTTGATTCATTATTGAATCAATTTTGTTCTTTTTTTTCTATTAAATGATGTATCGCAATAAGGTTTAATAATTTAAAACCATAATTATTTTTGATAGTTAAAAAGTGATTACTATCGTTGAAAATCAACTTAAAATCATTGTTTGACACCATATCTATTTGCCCATATATTCCCATATATTCCCAATTATGGAATTTATAAATTTAAAAATATATGTTTTTATCTACTTACGAGAACAAATTGGACAAAAAGGGAAGGGTTTCAGTGCCTGCTAGTTTCAGATCACATTTGTCAAATATGGGTTACAATGGAGTTATCTGTTATCCATCTTTTAATAATTCTTCAATAGAAGCATGTTCTCAAGATAGAATTGAAAAAATTTCTTCTGCAATTGATTCTCTAAATCCTTTTGAGGAAAAAAGAGATTATTTTGCAACATCAATATTATCGGAAAGTACAAATTTGCAATTTGATAGCGAAGGTAGAATTTCACTTTCAACAAAATTATTAAAACATGCAAAAATTAAAAACAGCATGTTGTTTGTTGGTCAGGGTCAAACCTTTCAAATATGGGAGCCAACAGCATTTGAGAAATTTAAGACAACTGCAAGAAAAAAAGCAAATTTAAATCGAGCAAGTCTTAAATGGGAAAAACATTTAAACAACAACGAGGGGAAATAAGATGACAATTAACTTTAAAGCACCAGAGATAAAAGAATTACAACCACGACTATTAGTACTAGGAGTAGGTGGAGCAGGTGGAAATGCAATTAATGAAATGATAGAAAATAATCTACAAGGGGTAGAATTTATTGCTGTCAACACTGATGCACAAGATTTAAAGTTAAGCAAAGCAAAAGCAAGAATTCAAATAGGACTAAATTTAACAAAAGGTTTAGGAGCTGGTGCAAAACTTGATATTGGCCAAGCAGCTGCTGACGAGTCTTTAAATGAAATAGTAAATACACTTCAAGGTGCAAATATGGTTTTTATTGCAGCTGGTATGGGTGGTGGAACGGGCACTGGTGCTGCCCATGTCATCGCAAGAGCTGCTAAAGAATTAAATATCTTAACTGTCGGCGTTGTAACTCTTCCATTTTTATATGAAGGCCCCTCTAGAATGAGAAGAGCACAACAAGGTTTGGAGGAATTAAGAAAACATGTGGATACGATTATTGTCATTCCAAATCAAAACTTGTTTAAAATTGCAAATGAACAAACGACTTTTGAAGAGTCTTTTAATCTTTCAAATAATGTATTAATGCATGGTGTTCAAAGCATAACCGATCTAATGGTAAGACCAGGTTTAATTAATCTTGATTTTGCAGATGTTGAAACAGTTATGGCATCAATGGGCAAAGCAATGATGGGAACAGGTGAGGCAGAGGGTGAAGGAAGAGCTATTAAGGCTGCAGAGATGGCAGTTAGTAATCCATTAATTGATGACTATACTTTAAAAGGAGCCAAAGGATTATTAATTAATATTACTGGTGGTAAAGATCTGAAACTTTTTGAAGTTGATGAAGCTGTAAACAAAGTTAGAGCTGAAGTTGATCCTGAGGCAGAGTTAATCATAGGAGCAATTACTGACTCAGAACTTGATGGCAAAATGAGAGTTTCAATAGTTGCTACATCTTTGGATGGACAACAGCCTGAAACAAAATCTGTAATAAATATGGTTCACCGTATTCAAAACAGAAATCCAGGATACTCAGATTTCACAAATATGGGATCATCTGCTTCTTTTAACTTCTCTAATTCAATCTCAAATCCAGTTACTCATGGCGCAAATGCACTAAAGCTTGAGAATGAAATTGTTCAAGAACAAGATGAAGGACATTTAAATTCGAATGTAACAAATGAACAAGCATTGCATTCTAGCACTCTTGAAACTGAAAGTATTGTTGAAGATAGTTCTATAAATGAAATGGAGAAATCATTCACTCAAGAAGCCATAGAAACAGATCAAGAAGAAATATTAGAACAAAGTATTGAAGAAGATGTTTCTAATGATCTGAAAGAGTTTGGTGTTGACTCAGAAGCACCAGATTTATTCAGTTCAGAAACTGATAATTCAAGCACTGAAGGTTTATTGTCCTCAAGTGAAGAAGAAGAGGATGATCTTGAGATACCAGCATTCCTAAGAAGACAAAAAAATTAATGGTCTTTAAAAGAATAAATGGACGCCACCATAGTACCAAAAATGCAAAAGCATTATCCGGTACTGCTAAAAGAAATTATTAGCATTATTACCCCTCAATATGGTGGCACATTTATTGACTGTACTTTTGGTCAAGGTGGATATTCAAAAAAAATTCTTGATTTTAATGATACAAAAGTAATTGCTTTAGATCGAGATATAGAGAGTGAAAAAATTGCTAGCCAAGTAAAAGAAAAGTTTGATGATAGATTTTTATTCAAAAATTTAAAATTTAGTCAATTAACTAATCTAAAACTCAAAAATGAAGATATAAAAAGTGTAATTTTTGATCTTGGATATTCTTATACCCAAATAAAAGATCCCAAAAAAGGTTTGTCTTTTGAGTCAAGTGGAAATTTGAATATGAAGATGGGTTTAAATAATTTTTCAGCTGAAGATGCAATAAATAAATTAGATGAAAAAGAATTAGACAAAGTATTTAAATTTTTTGGAGAAGAAAAAGAAAGCAAATTTATTGCAAGAAGTATTATTAAAGAAAGATTAAAGAATAAAATAGACACTCAAACTCTTGTTAAAATCATAGAAAAGACAAAAAGAAAAAAAAATTTTAAAGTACATAGTGCCACTAAAGTTTTTCAGGCTTTAAGAATTTTGGTTAATAAGGAGATTAGTGAGTTAATTTATGGACTTATTAATGCAGCCAAAGTTTTAAAAAAAGACGGATTGTTAGTTGTTGTTACTTTTCATTCATTAGAAGATAAGATTGTAAAATATTTTTTTAAAAGCCTTTCTGAAAAAAAAAGCATATCTAGATATGTTCCAGTCATGGAACAAGCTGAAACTTTGTTTGAATTAATTGAAAAAAAGGCAATTATTCCCTCTAAAAAAGAAATAAAGGAGAATTTACCTTCGCGCTCTGCAAAACTTAGATATGTAAAAAAGAAAACTGATTTTTATGATTTTGAAACTGATATTTTAGACCAATTTAAAAATTTAATTGAAATAGAAAATTATGGGGACAAACTTTGAAAAAGGTTGGTCTAATATTTGTTATATTTTTGTTAATTCTATCAACAGCAATTATTAAAAATTCAGCAAAAAAAAATGAAGATGAAATATTTACAGTAAAGGAAAATTTAAGAATTTTAAGCTCTGAATTTGAAAAAATAAAATTGGAACATGATTATCTAAGTTCTTCAGAAAAATTGCTAGAATTTCAATCTCAATTTTTTGAAGATGATTTGGTTCAAAAAAATATTGCAAATATAAAAGTTTTTAATTTTAAAAATAAGGACAAAAAAATTCAAGATTTGAAGATAACAAAAGAAAAATGAAACAAACTAGATCAAAAATAATTATTGAAGACTATAAAAATAATTTTATTTATAAAAAAAATGAAACAAACTTGAACATCCAATTTAATAGAGTAGCTTTTATTTTTTTTATTTTTTTTATTATCTACCTTATTTACACTATCCACTTAATTCATTTAGGTACACGTTCATCTAAAGTAGATAAAACTGAAAATATTCCAGTTGTCATTGATAAACTTTATAGAGCAGATATTTTGGATATTAATGGAAATTATTTAGCAAAAACTGTTAGATCAATTGATATAGGTATAAAAACTTCTGATGTAATTGATAAGAAAAAACTTTTACTAAGTTTGAAGATCATTTTTCCAGATAAAGATTTCAGTAAAATTGAAAAAAAACTAAATAAAAAAAAATATTTTTATTTAGAGAAGAAAATTTCAGAAGAGAATTATGAAAAGATAATGAAGCTTGGAGACAAATCAATAAAACCTGAGGAAAAGGTTTTAAGAATGTACCCTCAAAAAAATCTTTTTAGTCATATTATTGGTCAAATAGACGATGATAATAATGGAATTTCAGGCCTTGAAAAATCTTTTAATGAAATTTTAAGAAAATCAAAAAAAGATATAAAATTAACAGTTGATAAAGATGTACAGTTTTTAATACGAAAAGAATTAATCAAATATCAGGAAATTTTTAAAAGCAAAGGTAGTGCAGCTATATTAATGAATATAAATAATGGACATATACTTTCACTTATTTCATTGCCAGATTTTAATCCAAATGAAAGACAAAATTTAACTGATGTCAATTTCATTAATAGAGTTACCAAAGGAACTTACGAGCTAGGTTCAGTTTTCAAACCTTTTACATTTGCAAGTGCATTAAATGAAAATTTAATAAAACCAGAAACTGAGTTTTTAGATTTACCTAAATCTATTAGCTGTGACAAACATAGGATTGGAGAGTATGATAATGAAATTCCAACTGATTTAACAGCTGAAGAGATTATAATTAGATCAGGAAATATTGGTTCTGTCAGAATAGGTCAAAAAATTGGATCTAATAAACATAAGTCTTTTTTAGAAAAAATAGGTGTGTTGAGTCAAATTAACTTTGATATTGATGAAGTGGCTCCACAAAAAAACTATAATTTTGGAAAATGTAAATTAGCAACAGTCTCATTTGGTCATGGAGTTGCAACCACAGTTCTCCAGCTAGCAAAAGGTTATGCGGTAATATCAAATGGTGGTTATGATGTTAAACCAACATTAATTGATAAAAATGATAAAAAAAGTAAAAGATTGCTTAATAAGGGAGTTTCAGAACAAGTCGTTACAGTTTTAAGAAAAATAGTTAATACAGAAGAAGGCACTGCAAAATTTGCAAATGTTGCAAACTATGAAATTGGCGGCAAAACAGGAACTGCAGACCAGCCAAAAGATGGATTTTATTCTGAAGCAAAAATAAACACTTTTGCCTCAATATTTCCAACATCAAATCCACAATTTGTATTCATTGTAATGTTGGACACACCACAAAAAGCAAAAGATTATTATTATAAATATAGACATCGAAAAGGTGGTTGGAAGGGAACTTTATATAATACAGCAGGATGGACTTCGGTCGAGGTAGCAGGAAAAATAATGGATAAAATTGGGCCTATTTTAGCCACAAAATATCTAGAAATTAATTAATTATGTTCCTTGGTGATTATTTTCAAAATATTAAAGCTACCTATAAAAAATTTTTTTTTTCAGGAATTTCCTTTGATAGCGCTCAAGTAAAAAAAAATTATATTTTTTTTGCAATTAAAGGAAATAAAGTCGATGGTAATAATTTTATACCATCTGCAATTTCTAATGGTGCAAAAATAATCATTACTGAAAAAAAAATTAAAGGGTTAAAAAACGGTATTTTATTTATTCAATCAAATAATATAAGAAAATTATTAGCCGAAATATGTTTTAAAATTAATAAAAAAATTCCTGATAATATTATTGCAGTTACAGGAACTAATGGAAAATCATCTGTTGCAGATTTCTATTATCAAATATTAGATTTAAACAAAAAAAAAGTTGCCTCAATTGGAACTTTAGGAATTAAATCAAAAAAATTTAAAAAAGATTTATCAAATACTACAATAGATCCAATTCAATTGAGTATAATTTTAAGTAATCTAAAAAAGCAAAATATCAATAATGTTATTATGGAAGCTTCCAGTCATGGCTTAAGCCAAAATAGGTTGGATGGGCTATCTTTTAATACAGGAATATTTACAAATTTATCCCAAGATCATATGGATTATCACAATAATATTAAAGATTACTTAAAGGCTAAACTCTATTTATTTGAAAAATTAATTAAAAAAAATGGAAATATAATAACTGACGAAAAAATATCAGAATATAATCAGATAAAAAAAATAGCATCAAAAAAGAATTTAAATTTTTTTTCATTATTAGATGAAAAAAATAATTTTAAATTTCTATCTCATCAATTTGAAGGTGAGTCTCAATTATTAAGAATAAAATACAATAATTCTACATACAAAATTAAACTAAATTTAATAGGAAAAGTTCAATTAAAAAATATTTTAATGGCAACACTTGCAGCAATAAAAAGTAATATTAGTATTAAAGACATTCTTAAGGTTATACCAAGAATTAAATCTGTAAATGGAAGGTTTGAAAAAATTGGTAAAATTAAAAATAATTCTAAAGTAATTTTAGATTATGCGCATACACCTGATGCTTTAAAAACTTGTCTAAAAAATTTAAAAGAGCAATTTCCAGATCACAAAGTTTCTTTGGTGTTTGGGTGTGGGGGTAATAGAGATCAGAATAAAAGAGCTAAAATGGGTAAAATTGCAGACCTTTATTCTGATAAAATCTATCTTACAGATGATAATCCAAGATCGGAGCAACCAAGCAAAATCAGAAAAGACATTAAAAAAGGGATAAAAAAGCAAAAAGTTTTTGAGTTCACAAGTAGAGCAAGAGCAATTTCAAAAGCAATAGACAATTTAAATATAGGAGAAATTTTACTAGTAGCTGGCAAAGGTCACGAAACAGTTCAGGAAATTGGTGAGAAAAAAATCTTTTTTTCAGATAAAAAAATTATTCTCAATGCAATAAAAATAAAAAATATAACTTTATCAAATAATTTGAAAGCAAATATAATTAATGAGCTTTCTGGTGAAAAAAAAATATCTCCAGCAGTTTCCTTAAAGTATGCAAGAATTAATTCTAAAGAAATAAAAAAAAATGATATTTTTTTTGCAATTAAAGGAAAAAAAAATAATGGCAATAAATTTGTAAGTGAGGCTTTTAATAAAAAAGCATCAGTTGCAATAGTAAATACAATTAATAAAAATAATAGTAGAAAAAATCAAGTAAGGGTAAATGATACTTTAAAATTTTTAACAAAAATCTCAAAAATTTACAGGCAAAATATAGATACCAAAATCATAGCTATTACAGGTAGTTGTGGAAAAACAACTTTAAAAGAATTATTAGGAAATTCATTAAAACAACTTTCAAAAGTAAGTATTTCTCCTAAGTCATATAATAATAAATATGGTGTTCCTTTAAGTCTATTTAACTTAAATTCAAAAGATAATTATGGAGTTTTAGAAATTGGAATGGATAAAAAAGGGGAAATTGATCATCTTTCTAAAATTGTTCAACCTGATGTGAGCGTAATTACGAATATTAGTTACGCGCATGTTAAGAATTTTAAAAGTATTAGCCAAATTGCATTAGCAAAAGCAGAAATAATTAAGAATACAAAAGATGATGGTTTTATAATTCTAAATGCAGACGATAATTTTTTTAATATGCATAAAAAAATAGCTATTAAAAAAAACTTAAAAATTTTATCATTTGGAATTAGAAACAAAAATTCAAATATAAAACTTATCAATATTAAAAAAGAGGCTAAAAAATATAAAGCAACTATTAAAGTAAATAACATTAAAACCCATTTTTCATTAAAAAATGATTTTCAAAATAATATCTTAAATATTCTGTCTGCTCTGACAGTAATGAGTATCTATTTAGATATTTCCAAAATTGATAAAAATATTTTTTATAATTTTAAAACACCAGATGGTAGAGGAGATATTTCCAAAATTAGACTCAAGAATAAACTCTTAAATTTGATAGACGAAAGTTATAATTCAAATCCATTATCGCTTAAATCAGCTATTCTCAACTTTGATAAAATTAAATCAAATAAATCAAAAAAATATTTATTATTAGGTGATATGTTAGAACTTGGGAAATACTCCAAAAAACTTCATGAATCTATTGGTAGAATAATTAATAGAACAAAGATCGATAAAGTCTTTGTTAAGGGACATAAAATTTTATTTACTTACAATTCAATTACAAAATTAAAAAGAGGCGGAATATTAAATAATAATTCTGAGATTATTAATTTGATTAAAAATGATTTAAATAATAATGATTATCTTATGGTAAAGGCTTCAAATGCCACAGGATTCAATATGATGATAAATAGTATGAAAGGTTTAAAATAAATGCTTTATCATTTTTTATTAAATTTTGTAGATACTTTTGGTTTTTTAAATGTATTTAAATATATAACTTTTAGAACAGGATTATCTTTATTTACTTCACTCATTATTGTTTTGTTAATAGGTGGACCTTTTATTAATTTTTTTTCTAATAGAAAAATTGTTAATCCTATTCGCAATGATGGTCCAGAAGACCATATAATCAAAAAAATTGGTACTCCAACTATGGGAGGAGCAATTATCTTATTTGGACTGTTAGTTTCAGTTCTATGTTGGGGGGACCTATCTAATATAAGTGTTTTATTTTGCGTTTATATTACAATTTCATTTGGTTTACTTGGTGCATTTGATGATTATAAAAAAATACAACACGATAATTCGTCAGGGATTTCATCTAAATTTAAAATATTATCACAAATTATTTTAGCAATTTCAGGAATTAGTTTTTTTATATATTTTGTAGATTATCAAGAAATTACTAATTTATATTTCCCTTTTTTTAAAAACTTAATAATTAATCTCGGTTGGTTTTTTATTCCTTTCTCAGTATTTGTAATAGTTGGGTCATCTAATGCGGTAAATTTAACAGACGGATTAGATGGATTGGCTACTGTGCCTGTAATTCTAGTTGCAGGTTGTTTTGCATTTATAAGTTATGTAACTGGAAATATAGTTTTTTCTGACTATTTGCAGATACCTTACATTGAAGGTACGGGTGAAGTCTCAATTTTTTGTGGTGCTATAATTGGATCCTGTTTAGGTTTTTTATGGTTTAATGCGCCACCAGCAAAAATTTTTATGGGTGACACAGGTTCACTAGCACTTGGCGGTTCTTTGGGAGCTGTAGGTATAATAACAAAACATGAAATCGTATTAGCGATAACAGGTGGACTATTTGTTCTTGAGGCTATTTCAGTAATCGTTCAAGTTATTTCTTTCAAACTAACTGGAAAAAGAATTTTTAGAATGGCACCTATACACCATCATTTTGAAAAAAAAGGTTGGCCAGAGTCAACTGTTGTAATTAGGTTTTGGATTATTTCTATTATTTTAGCAATGATAGGTCTAGCCACTTTAAAACTAAGGTAATGACAAAAAGTAAAAATATTTTTTTAGGAAAAAAAATATTAATTTATGGACTTGGTAAAAGTGGTATTTCTTCTTATAAATTTTTAAACAACAAAGCCAAAGTTTATTTGTTTGATGATAATTTAAAAAAAAAATCAAGTGTAAATCAAATCAAAAACTAAAAGATATAAAAGAAGTATCTGAAATAAAATTTGATAAAATTATTATTAGTCCAGGCATAGATATTTCTAACTGTAGATTAGCTAACATCTTAAAAAAAAACCTCTCTAAAATTTTTACTGACCTGGACGTTTTTTACTCATTTTATAAAAATAAAAGTATTGCTATTACAGGAACTAACGGAAAATCAACTTCTGCACAAATTTTACATGAAGTTTTGATGGATCAAAAATATAACTCAAGATTAATTGGTAATATTGGCAATCCTGTTTTATCTGAGAAACAAATTACTAAAAAAACTGTATTTGTTATTGAGGCATCATCCTATCAATTAGATTACAGTAAAATATTTACTTCAAAATATGCACTAATACTTAATATTAGTCCTGACCATTTAGAAAGACACAAAAATTTAAAAAACTATGTTAATGCTAAATTCAAATTATTAAATTCTCAAACAAATAAATCTATTGCATTAGTAAAAGAAAATGATCCATTAATAAGTAAAGTTATTAAGAAAGGTAAATTTAAACAAAAAATTATCAAAGTAGACACCTTAAAAAATGATAAAATTTTTAATCAATTAAAAAATCAATATTTTTTATCTTTTGGAAATAAAGAAAATCTTTCTTTTATTTTGAAAATTTCAAAAATATTAAAATTAGATAATAAAAAATTATTTAGAACTTTAAATAATTTTAAAGGGTTAAAGTACCGGCAACAAATAATTTTTGAAAAAAAAAATTTAACTATAATAAACGACTCAAAGTCAACTAGCTTTGCATCTTCAGAAAATTTGCTTAAAAGTTTTAATAAAGTTTATTGGATTTTAGGTGGTATTCCTAAAAAGAATGATAAATTTAAATTAACGAAAAAAAATTGTGAAAATTTTAAGGCTTTTATATTTGGTAATAATTATAAAGAATTCAAAAAGCATTTAAAAAATAAAATGTTTGTTACAAACTTTGTAAACTTAAAAGATGTATTGAAAAAAATATTATTAGCTATTGAAAAAGAAAAACTACAAAAAAATATAATATTTTTTAGCCCAGCTGGTGCATCATTTGATAGTTTTAAAAATTTTGAAGATAGAGGTCTTTATTTTAATAAACTAGTTAAAAAAATAATTAATGATAAACGATAACTTTTTATATAAATTTTATTATCAATGGTGGAAAAATATAGATAAATCAATTTTCTTTCTTATAACTCTTTTATTTGCGATTGGGTTATTTTTTTCTCTAGTCTCGACTTCATTAATTGCCTCAGATAAATTAGATACAAACAGTTATTTCTTTTTTTTTAAACACTTAATTTATATTTGTATTGGAATATTTATTATTTTTGTTTTTTCTTCAATTAGTACTGACCAATTATTCAAATATTCGATAATTCTTTTTTTTGTTTCATTAACTTCATTATTTTTGGTTCCAATAATTGGTGCTGAAGTTAAGGGGTCAAAAAGATGGATAGATTTATTTTTTTTACCAAGATTTCAACCAATTGAAATACTAAAACCATTTTTAATTATAATATTAGCTACCATTCTTTGTAACAAAAATATTTCCAATCTCTATTTTAAATATTTAATATCAATCTTTATAGTCTCTATAGTTTCTTTACTTTTAATTATACAACCAGATATCGGTCAAACTTTGCTAGTGATATTTTCTTGGGCTATTTTAATTTTTACCTCAGGTATTAATATTTTTTTTCTTTTAGGTTTTTCTTTGTTTGCATTAAGTTTTTTGATTTACTTGATCATTTATATTCCCAGGTTTGACTATATTCAAAGCAGAATACTTTCTTTTTTTGATAGAGATGCTGGTACTCATAATTTTCAATCTGAAAAAGCAATTGAGTCAATTACTAGTGGTGGTTTTTTTGGAAAGGGAATTGGAGAAGGTGTATTAAAAAATAGAGTTCCAGAAGCACATACTGATTACATTATATCGGTAATTTCAGAGGAGTTTGGTGTTGTTGCCATAATATTAATATTATTATTGTTTTTAGTATTTATTTATATGGTTTTTAAAAAAATTAATTTTGAAAAAAGTGAAAAAATAAAATTAGTCTTAATTGGCTGTATTAGCTTAATTTTAATGCAGGCTACAATTCATATAGGAGTAAATATTAGATTATTTCCAACTACAGGAATGACATTACCATTTTTAAGTTATGGTGGCTCCTCAATTGTAAGTGTTTCAATATTATCAGGAATAATTTTAAATTTGACTAAGAGAAAAATAAATTATTAGAAATGAAAAAAAAAATTTTAATTTCTACAGGTGGATCTGGTGGACATGTAATGCCAGCAATTACGATTTATGATCATTTAAAAAGTCATTATGAGGTTATGATTTCTACTGATCTGAGAGGTTTTAAATATTTAGATAGCGAAAAATATAAAACTTTTTTAATTGATACTCCTAGGTTAAATAGATTAATCTTAATGCCATTTTCAATTTTTGTTGTATTTTTTTTAACTTTAAAATCTTTATTTTTGTTTAAAAGAGAAAAAATTAATATGTTGATTTCTACAGGGGGCTACATGTCTTTACCACTTTGCTTAGCTGCTAAAATATTAAAAATTAAAATTTTGTTATTAGAACCTAATATGATTATTGGAAGAGCAAATAAGCTTTTCTTAAATTTTTGTGAAAAGATAATATGTTATGATAGTAATATTATTAATTTCCCAAAAAAATTTGTAAATAAGTTGATTGTACTTTCTCCACTTTTAAGGAAAAAATATTATGAAAAAAACAATAATTTAAAGAAAGATAAAAAATTTACTGTAATTGTTATAGGCGGAAGTCAAGGGGCGAAAATATTTGATGAATTATTGCATCAGACCTTTATAAAAATTTCAAAAATAAGACCACTAAAAATAATTCATCAAACAAATGAAACAAATATTAATTTTCTTAAAAAACTTTATTTAACAAATGAGATTGAAAATATTGTTTTTAAATTTGATCAAAATTTAGATAAATTATTAAATCAAGCAGATTTATGTATAACAAGAGCTGGTGCATCTAGTTTAGCTGAAATTGCAAGTTTTAATATACCTTTCATAGCCATTCCTTTGCCCACTTCCAAAGATGACCATCAGCTTCAAAATGCTAAATATTATGAAAAAAAAAATTGTTGCTGGATAATTGATCAAACTAATTTTGACCAACTTAAATTTGAAAACTTAATGTTGGATATTTTAAAAGATGATGATGATTTTATAATGAAAAAAAATAATCTAGAAAATTTAAATTATGAAAATACATGGAATAATGTTAATCAAAATTTACTAAAAATAATAAATGAAAATTAAATTAGCTAAATCTGAAATAATTCACTTTGTTGGTATTGGTGGCATAGGCATGAGTGGCTTGTCTTTGATAATGAAAGGCAAAGGCTTTAAAGTTCAGGGTAGTGATATTTCTAGCAATAAAAATATTGAAAGATTAAAAAAAGAAAAAATTAAGATTTCAATTGGCCACAAAAAGCAAAATATAAATAAAGCAACTATTGTAGTTGTTTCATCTGCAATAAAAAAAAATAATCCAGAATTAATTGAAGCTAAAAAAAAACAGTTACCAGTTTATAAAAGAGGGGAAATGTTGGCACATATAGTGTCTTTAACTAAAAATATTGTAGTTGTAGGTTCACACGGTAAAACGACCACAACTTCATTAATAGCTTCAATTTTTCAAGAGACCAAAATAGATCCAACTATAATTAATGGTGGCGTGATTAACTCTATAAATAATTCAGCAAAATTAGGTAAAAGTGATTGGTCTATTTTGGAAGCAGATGAGTCTGATGGTAGCTTTGTTTATATCCCTCCAACCTATTCAATAATTACAAATATAGATAGAGAACATATGGATTTTTATAGTTCCATGAAAGAGCTTAATGAATATTTTATTAAATTTGTAAATAAAGTTCCATCTTTTGGAAAATCTTTTATTTGTTTAGATGATAACAACAATAAAAGTTTAATTAAAAATTTAAAAAATAAGAATTTTTACACTTATGGTTTAGACCCAAAATCAAATTTTTGTATTAAAAATATAAAACAATTTCGAGAATATTCAGAATTTGATTTAAAAATAATTCTACCAAATAAAAAAAATAAATTAATTAAGAAAATTAGAATACCCTTATTGGGTCTTCATAATATCAGAAATTCCGTTGCAGCTGCAGCATTATCAATAACTGTTGGGTTGACAGTATCAAACATTAAGAAAGGCTTAAAAAATTTTAAAGGAGTACAAAGACGATTTAATAAAATTTTTACATATAATGAGGTAGATTTTTTTGATGATTATGCACACCATCCCACAGAAATAAAAGTTGTTCTTGATGGGGTAAATAATGTTTACAATAATTATGAAAAAATATGTATATTTCAGCCTCATAGAATTTCAAGATTAAAAGATTTAAAAAAAGAATTTACTCATGCTTTTAGAGGTGCAGATAAGGTAATCCTGTTTCCAATTTATACTGCTGGAGAAAAAATTAAATTAGGATTTAGTTATTTAAATTTTGCAAAAGAATTAATTAAGAACTCAAAAGTAAAGTTATTTTTAGTAGATGATAAATATCAGTTAGCAAAATACATTAAAAATAACATTTATGGAAAAAAAATAGTTATTGGAATGGGTGCAGGTACCATATCAGCATGGATGAGAGAGCTACCTAAATTATTATAATGAATATTAATCTCGAAGAATTATCGTCAGAATTTAACAACAATGTAAAATTTGACTATGATTTAAAAAAAAAAATTGGTTTAATATAGGTGGCAAAACCAAAATTTTTTATAAAGCTGATAATTTAAAAGAGCTAATCAAATTCTTAAAAAAAATTGAAAACAAGGTGAAAATTTTTGTTCTGTCTGGTGGATCAAATACTTTAATCACTGACAGTACTTATGACGGTGTAGTAATTAAGCTTTCAAATAACTTTAGCAATATGTCACTTCTATCTGAAGATATAATTATAGCGGGAAGTGCAGTTGGAGACAAAACACTTTCAGAATATGCTATGAGTAATAGTTTGGGTGGATTTGAATTTCTCTCATGTATACCAGGGACAGTAGGTGGAGGAATAAAGATGAACGCCGGTTGCTTTGGAAGAGAGTTTAAAGATATCTTAATATCAATCCAAGCAATCAACAAGTCAGGACAAGTTATTACAATACCAGCTAAAGAAATTAAATTTAAATATAGAGACAGTGGGTTGTCTGATGATTTAATTTTTTTAAGCGCTTCTTTTAAAGGTTTTAAAAAGAATTCAGATTTAATTCAAAAAGAGATGAAAGAATTAAAAGAAAAAAAAGAAAAAGCCCAACCAACAAGAATTAAAACAAGTGGTAGCACTTTTAAAAATCCAATAGGACAGTCAGATAAAAAGGTTTGGCAATTGATAAAAGAGTCAGTTTCTATTGAGAAATCTTTTGGTGATGCTTGTATTTCAGAAAAGCATTGTAATTTTTTTGTAAATAAAGGAAATGCTGAGTTCAAAGATATGAAAAAATTGATAGAATTTGTTTCTAAAAAGGTTTTAAAAAAAACTGGTATAAGGTTAGAAACAGAAATTAAAATTTTAGAATAGATTGAAAAAAAAAATACTCATAATTTCAGGAGGAATCTCAAAGGAAAGATTAATAAGTCTTGATACCGGCTTGCAAGTTGCAAAAGAATTAAAAAAAAATGGCTATAAGGTAAAAATTTCAGAACCAGACAATCAACTTGCTAGAAGTATTAATCAGTTTAAACCAAATATTATTTTTAATGCTTTGCACGGACAATTTGGTGAAGACGGATACATACAAACAATTCTTGAAGGATTTAAAATTCCATACACACACTCCGGTACAGTGGCTTCAGCTTTGGCAATGGATAAAGAAATTTCAAAGAAAATTTTTATTAAAAATAAAATTTCTACACCAAAATTTATTAAATATTCATATGATAAAAAAAATTTAGATTTAATAAAAACAATTGAAAAAAAATTAAAATTTCCAGTAGTATTAAAACCAATTAATGAAGGCTCAAGCGTGAATGTTTTCATTTGTACTAAAAAAAATATTTCAAAATTTTTGAAATTATTGGAAAATTACAAACAAATAATTATTGAAGAATTTATTGCCGGAAGAGAAATTCAAGTTGCAATTATGGGACATAAAAAACTAGGTGCAATTGAACTTAAACCTAAAAGAAAGTTTTATGATTATCGGGCTAAATATGATGTTAAAGCAAAAACTGAACATATTATTCCAGTAGAATTATCTAAAAATAAACTTGATGAAGTAATGAACATGGCTCTCAAAGCACATAAAGTTATTGGTTGCAAAGGTGTAACAAGATCAGATTTTAAATTTTATAATAATAAGTTTTATTTATTAGAAATTAATACCCAACCAGGAATGACAAGATTGTCTCTTGTTCCAGAGATAGCAAGATACAAAGGAATAACTTTTATAAAATTAATTGAGTGGATTTTAAAAGATGCATCAACGAAAAAGTAAAAAGATTTTAATATATTTTTTTTTACTTTTCTTAGTGGGCTCAATTAACAATATTAATATTAACAATCTAAAATTTCAAAGTGTTAAAAATATTAATGTTACTGGACTTGAGAACGAGGATAATTCAATTATATCAAAAAAAATAAAAAATTTAAAATTAGACAATATTTATTTAATTAATAAAAAAGATCTTAACACTCTAATAGAGTCTAACAATTTGGTGGAAAAATATTTTATTTTCAAAAAATACCCGTCCTCACTAAATATAAATATTGATAAGACAAGTTTTTTAGCAAGAATTAGTAAAAATGGAAAAATTTATGATTTAGGTTCAAATGGAAAACTTATCGAAAATAAGTATTCTAATAATCAATTACCTTTTGTGTTTGGAAATCCTGAAATTATCGAATTCTTTAATATTAAAAAAATCATAGATGAGTCCGAAATATCTTTTGAAGAAATAGAAAGTTTATATTTTTTTTTATCTAAAAGATGGGATTTAGAATTAAGAAATAATATAATTATAAAATTACCTAATGATAATATTAAAGAAAGTTTAAAATTAGCATCAGAGTTTTTGCATAATAATGAATTTAAAGATATTAAAATAATTGATGCAAGAATTAAAAATCAAATTATTTTAAATGATTGAAGAGCCAGATTTTGAAACATTTCTCTATATTTCTGAAAACCAATATACAATATTTGTTGATGATAAAAAAAATTCAAAAAATTTATACAAACAAGAATTTAAAATTGACGATAAAATCAATCCAGATGATTTAAGTTATTTACCAAAATTTCTTGATGAAAATATTTATAGAATAGAAAAATTAGTAGGTAACTTTATTAAAGATATTACTCTAATAATTGAAAATGATAAAATTTTAAATACTGACATAGGAATAAAAAAAAAGATTCCGAACAACTCCAAAATCAAGATAATATAAAAAATTATTTAATGGAGGTTAAAGACTCATTTAAAGAAAACTATCAAGATCAAGTTATTATGCATATGCTAATTAATGATTCTGATGAAAATAGTATAAAAAATTTATCAAACAATTCTGATACTAATGAAGGATATTTATATTTGTCAGTGAAATTTATATCTATTTCAAACAACCTAACTTCTGTATTTGAAAAGTTGTTAGAAAAACATCAAATTCAAGTCAATCAATATATGTCAAGAGAATATATACAGAGTTTTTTTGGTTCTGATATTAGCGAACTATCAATTATGGCTAGTAAATTAAAAAATGGCTTAAATAAAAATGAAATAACATTAGTTTCAAAAAATACTGAAAATAAGGGATTTTTTGAAAAATTTTTTCAATTATTTAGTTAGTATTGTTTTTTCCAGTAATATTTGTTGTTTTTAATATTGGTCAAAAACAAATTAAAAGTCCTGTGTGTCTTATTTAACTCAAAAAACAATTAAAAGTAATGTCTCATTTAATGGTGTAGCGCTGCACAGTGGATTAAATGTAAATATTTGTATTAAACCAGCTTCACCAAATTTTGGTATTGTTTTTAAAAGAATTGATCACAAAATAAATAACTTGATCTACCCAAATTTTATGCATGTCACAAATACATCATTAAATACAACTATTGAAAACGAATTTGGTATTAAAGTTTCAACTATAGAACATTTGATGGGAGCATTGTTTGGGCTTGGTATTGATAATGCATTAATAGAGATTGATAATGAGGAAGTTCCAATTTTAGATGGTTCTGCAAAAGAATTTATAGAAAAAATCATAAATACTGGAGTAACTGTAAGTGACGCTCCAATTAAGATTATCAAGATTAATAGAGAAATAAAATATACAGATGGTGATAGATTTATTTCGATACAACCTTCTACTTTAAGTTTAGAAATAGATTTTGAACTTAAATATAAAAACCAGATTATTGGAAATCAAAGAAACAAAGTTAAAGTTTTTGAAGATGATTTAACCGATGTTTATAATTCAAGAACATTTTGCTTATTCGAGGATATTGAAATAATTAAAAAGAATGGACTTGCTAAAGGTGGTAGTTTAGAAAATGCGATTGTGGTTAAAGATGACCAAATATTAAATGAGGAAGGTTTAAGAAATAATAAAGAATTCGTTAATCACAAAATATTAGATTGCATTGGAGATTTATATACTTCTGGATATAGAATTATAGCTGGCATTAAATGCTCTCAGGGAGGACATTTTTTAACTAATCAATTATTAAGAAAAGTCTTTCAAAATAAAGAAAATTTTTCAATTTTAGAAATTAAAGAAAAAAATCTACCCCATACACTTATAAACAAAAATATTTTACGCTCTATCGCTTCATAACAAAGACAACTTCCAAAGTGTCCTTTAAATAAGTATAAATCTTATATGAAAATTAATAAATTTTTATTATCCTTTTTTTTCATATTAATACTTGTGTCTTGCTCAAAAGAAGAGGCCAGAAAATCAGTCATAAAAGAAAAAAGTTTAGATCTTCAAGTTTTAGAGACATATGAAGAGGGAATGAATTATTTAGAGGAGGGGGACGCTCTTTATGCTGCTTCAAAATTTAATGAAGCTGAGCTTTTATTCCCACAATCTGAATGGGCCCCAAAATCTGCTTTGATGGCAGCATATGCATATTATTCACAAGATTATCTAAAAGATGCGATAGCAGAGCTAGATAGATTTTTAAAAGTTTATCCAAAACATAAAAATTTAGATTATGTTTATTATTTAATAGCTATTTCGTATTATGAACAGATTGTTGATGAAAAGAAAGATTTACAATCAATAATAAAAGCAAAACAATATTTTGAAATTGTCATAAGAGACTATCAAAAAACTAGTTATGCATTGGACGCAGAATTCAAAATAGATCTGATCAATGATATTTTAGCTGCTAAAGAAATGTATATTGGTCGTTATTATTTTGAAAAAAAGAAATGGATATCAGCAATAAATAGATTTCAAACAATTATTAATGATTATGAAACAACCATATATGCCGAAGAAGCATTACACAGATTGGTAGAAGTTCACTATATAATTGGTTTAAAAGATGAAGCAAAAAAATATGCTAAATTACTCGGATATAATTATCAATCATCAGAATGGTATGAAAATTCTTATAGTTTATTTGATAAAAAATATAAGCGTATAAAGAAAAATAAGATTAAAAATAAGAGTACTTTAAAAAAAATTAAATCATTATTTGAATTTAATGAATAAAAAAGAAATTCAAAAAGATTATAATAAAAAAATTAAATTATTTAACGATTATAGTAAATATTATTATGATAATAGTTCACCAATTGTTTCAGACAAAGAATTTGATGAACTCAAGCATAATATTTTACTGCTTGAAAAAAAATATAATTTTTTAAATTCAAAAAAATCCCCCAGCCAAATAGTTGGTTACAAGCCTTCCAAAAATTTTAACAAATTAAGACATAGAATTCCTATGCTTTCTTTGTCAAATGCTTTTGATGAGAAAGATTTATTAAATTTTGAGAAAAAAATATTAAATTTTATATCTAAGGAAGAAGATTATAAGATTACATACAGTGCAGAACCAAAGATAGATGGCATTTCAGCTTCCTTGATTTATCAAGATGGTAAATTTATAAAGGGGTTATCCAGAGGCGATGGTAATGAAGGCGAGGATATAACTAATAATCTTGCAACCATTAAAGATATTCCAAAAAAAATAATAAGTAAAAATTTCCCTAAAGAAATAGATATCAGAGGAGAAGTTTTTATCCAAAATAGTGATTTTAAAAGTTTAAATAAAAAATTTGCAAATCCAAGAAATGCAGCATCTGGTTCATTAAGACAAAAAGATCCAGAAGAAACAAGAAAAATACCCCTTAAATTTATTGCATACACACATGGATATGAAAAAGGTTTAAATGTAAAAAATCAATTTGATTATTTAAAACAATTAAATGAATGGGGCTTTAAAACAAATTCTTTAAATAGTTTAATCATTGGAGTTAAAAATTTATTAATAAATTATGAAAAGATTGAAAAAAAAAGAACAGAATTAAATTTTGATATAGATGGCATTGTTTATAAAGTTAATGATTTTAATCTTCAAAAAAGACTTGGATATATTGCAAATGCCCCAAGATGGGCAATAGCTCATAAATTCTCTTCAAATAAAGCAGTTTCTGAAATATTAAATATTGATATTCAAATTGGAAGAACTGGTGCGTTAACACCAGTAGCAAAAATAAAGCCTGTAAATATAGGTGGAGTAGTTGTTTCAAATGCAACTTTACATAATGAAGATGAAATTAATAGAAAAGACGTGAGAATTGGTGATATTGCAAATATAGAACGAGCTGGTGATGTTATACCACATATTTTGTCTGTCGATAAAAGTAAAAGAAATAACAAAAGTTCTAAATTTATATTTCCCAAAAAATGTCCTTCATGTGGATCTGAAACAGTGAAAGAATTCAATACAATAACAAAAAAAAATGACGCTGTAAGAAGATGTACTAGTGAAGGCTACATGTGTGAAAAAATAGCTATAGAGAGATTAAAACATTTTGTATCGAAAGATGCTTTTAATATTGAAGGTTTTGGAAAAAAAATTGTAGAAAATTTTTGGAAACTCAAATTGTTAAAATTTCCGCAAGATATTTTTAAATTAGATTTTAAAAAAATAGAAAATCTTGAAGGTTGGGGACATCAATCAATGCAGAATTTAAAATATTCAATTAATCAAAAAAAAAATATTTCTCTAGATAAGTTAATATACTCATTGGGTATAAGACATATTGGATTAGAAAATGCAAAAATTTTATCAAAATATTTTAAGTCATTTTCAAAATTTAAGAGTTTATCAAAAGATAAAAATTTTAATGATCTATTAAATATTGATGGGATCGGAGAAACTCAGCTAAATTCAATTAAATTTTTTTTTAATAATAAAGATAATATGAACATCTTAAATGAATTAGAAAAAATCTTAGTTATTAAAGATGCTAAAATTCAGGATCCAAGTGGTTTGTTAAAAGATAAAACATTCATGTTAACAGGAAAACTAAATGGTATCAGTAGGGCAGAAGCAAAATCTTTAATAGAGGAAAATTCTGGAACATCTGTAAGCAGTATAACAAAAAAATTAAACTATTTAATTATTGGAGAAAAGCCGACGAGAAAAAAAGTTGATATGGCTAAAGAACTTAACATTTCTATATTAGATCAAAAACAATTTTTAAAAATGCTAAATAAAACTGGCTAACCATTTTCTTTCTTTTACATTTAGAAATTTTGAAATTTTTGAATAAACATATAAATGATATTTAAAGAGATAGTTTTTTTCAAGCTTAGTAAGAAGATTAAAATTGATTAATTCTTTCTCTAGCGGTGCAAGAGTTAAGTTTTCAAAAAAAATTTTGTTTTTAACTTTATTCACATAAACTAAATTCTCTATTCTAATACCAAATTTTCCTTTTTTGTAATAACCTGGTTCATTACTTAAAATCATACCTTCTTTAATTTTAATGTTATTTAATTTTGAAATAGACTGTGGACCTTCATGGACATTTAGAAAAAAACCTACACCATGGCCAGTGCCATGAGCATAATTTAAATTACTTTTATTTAAGTATTTTCTGGCTCTTTTATCTATTTTTTTTCCAATGTTATCTTTAAGTAAATTTGTAGTGGCTACAGCGATATGTCCTTTTAAAACTTTAGTGTAAATATTTTTAATATTTTGTTTTGGCTCTGAAAAACAGAGTGTTCTAGTAACATCTGTTGTTCCATATTTATACTGTCCTCCAGAGTCACACAAAAAAATATCATTTTTCTTAATAAATTTACAATTTTCTTTCTTGGCTCTGTAGTGAACAATCGCTCCATTTGCTCCAGACCCGGCAATGGTATCAAAACTTGGATACAAATAATTCCTATTTTTTTTTCTAAATTGTTCTAATTTTATTTGAGCATCTACTTCAGTGATGTTTTTTTTATTAATATTTTTAATCCAATAAATAAATTTTGTTAGAGCAACACCATCTAGAATATGGGAGTTAATCATATTTTTGACTTCAGTTTTATTTTTTATTGCTTTTAAAAGATATGTTGGGTCTTCTCTACTTATTATATCAAATTTGGATTTAATAATATTTTCATAGAAAACAGAACATGATTTATTATCAATTATAAAATTTTTTCCATTTATTAACAAAATTTTTTTTTGTAGGTCGTTTATATTAATCAATTGGTTTTTATTGATTATTTTTTTCTTAATTAATATTTTTGCTTTTTTAGGTTCTGTTATTAAAAAAATTTTTTTCGACTTATTTATTATTAATCTACAGTTAGGTATTGGACTATTAGGTACATCATTTCCTCTAATATTTAAAATCCATGCCACATTTTCAGGGGCTGTTATAAATAAATTATCAGCTCTTTTTTTCTTTAAGTAATTAACAATCTTATTAATTTTTGATATTTTATTTTCTCCAACTATTTCATCTTTAAGAGAAAAAAAAGGAGCATCATTACTAATTTTATCGATTTTAATCTCGTCTATTAAATTATTAGATATAAATTTTACCTGGTTTTGTCTTAAAAAATATTTTTTAATTTGCTCAGAGGTAAAAAGTTTTGGATCAAGTCCTAATTTCAAATTATTAAATAACTTACAATTAATTATTTTTTCATAGCTAAAAATTTGAAAATTTTTTCCAGACTCTATCTCACTTTGAATTGTATATCTGCCATCTGTAAATAAATAGTTTTTATTTTTTAAAATTATAGCTAATCCAGCTGATCCACTAAAATTTGAGATTATTTTTAATCTATTTATTTTTGAATATTCAGTAAAGTAATCGTTATTTTTAGGTATGACATAACCATCAATACCATATTTTTTGAATTTTTTTTTTAAACTATTTATTCTTTTTTTCATTTAATTCTTTTTTGATATCTTATCCATCCAGGACTTCTTGTTCCTTCTTCAATTTCAAGGTCTTGATTAAAATCAAAATCTTGACCATCATCAATTTCATCATCAAAAAAAGAATTTTTTTCTAAATATTTTTCTGACAATTCCTCAATAAATCTTGAAGCCATACTATCGATCCAATCACCTTGATAAAACCTGTTCATAGAGAAAGAAATTATTGCTTTTTTTTTAGCTCTTGTAATTCCAACGTAAGCAAGTCGTCGTTCCTCTTCAAGACCATTTTGCCCTTTTTCCTCAATTGATTTTTGATGAGGAAACAATCCTTCTTCCCAACCAGGAAGAAAAACAACATCAAATTCTAGTCCTTTGGCAGCATGCATAGTCATCATATTAATCTTTTCTCCATCCCAATCTTGGTCAATTGAAGTTGCAAGAGACACATGTTCTAAAAAACTTTCTAAATTATCAAATTCTTTCATTGCACTTATTAATTCTTTAATATTTTCTAATCTATTTTCATTATCTAAATCTTTTTTGTTTTTTAACATAGCTGAGTATCCAGACTCATCTAAAACAGTCTGTAGTAGTTTTACGTGATTAATCTTTTTAATATTAATATCATTTCTCCATTTATTTAATGTATTGAGAAAAAAATTAAGACCCATTTTTGTTTTTGGTTTTATCAAATTTTGGTCAATCATTTTTTTTGCAGCTGATTCTAAACTCAAATTATTTTTCTTGCCAAATTCATGAATAGTTTTCAAAGTGGTATCTCCAATCGATCTTTTAGGATTATTGACTATTCTTTCAAAAGCCAAATCATCTTTTTCTTGATGGATTAATCTTAAATATGCAACACAATCTTTAATTTCTGCTCTTTCATAAAATTTTGTACCTCCTAAAATTCTATAAGGCATACCAATTTTGAGAAATCTTTCCTCAAATTCTCTTGTTTGAAATATTGCTCTTACTAAAATAGCCATTTCATTAAATGAATATTTTTTTTTTAATTTTTTTTCAATTTCATCAGAAATACCTATCGCTTCATCTTTACCGTTCTTAAAACAGTTTAACTTAACCAAATCTCCCTCTTCCATTTCACTTATAAGAGTCTTGCCCACTCTATTTTGATTATTTGCAATTAGATTTGACGCAACAGATAAAATATTTTGAGAGGATCTATAATTTTGTTCAAGTCTTATGACTTTTGTGTTTTTATAAACTTGATCAAATTCTAAAAAGTTTTTAATCTCAGCACCTCGCCAACTATAAATAGATTGATCATCATCGCCCACACAACATAAATTTTTTGTTTTTTCTGATAATAAATTTAACCATTTGCTTTGAATAAAATTAGTATCCTGATATTCATCAACCAAAATATATTTGAAGTTGGTAGAGTAAATTTGTCTTATATCCGGATAGTTTTCTAAAATTTTTACAGCATGTAAAATTAGATCTCCAAAATCACATGAATTTAAATCTATTAATTTTTGTTGATAAATTTTGTATAGAGGTAAAATAGTTTTTTCATAAACATCCTTGTTATTTATCATAACCTCTGAAGGGTAGTATCCTTTATTTTTCCAGCGATCAATTATTGCCAATATAAACCTCGGTGCTAATTGTTTAATGTCAATATTTTCACTTTTACAAATATTCTTGATAAGTCTTGTTTGGTCGTCTGTATCTATAATTGTAAAGTTTGAATTAAGTTTAGCTGCAGTTGCATGTTTTCTTAAAATTTTTGCACAAATGGAGTGAAATGTGCCAAGCCAAGATAATCCGGTTGCTGCAGATCCGAGCATTTTACTTACTCTAGTTTGCATTTCTTTTGCAGCTTTATTGGTAAATGTTACTGAGAGAATTTGATTAGGAAATGCTTTTTTTTCCTTAATTATATGTGCAATTCTTGATGTTAAAACTTTTGTTTTTCCAGACCCAGCGCCCGCAACAATCAATAAAGGTCCCTCTAAATATAATACAGCTTCTTTTTGGGCTTTATTTAAGTTATTTAGATAATCTGAGTTTATCATTTAAAATAATTCTTTATAAGCTTTAATCACATGTTGAGCAAATTTAAACATAATTTTAAGATCTTTAAAAAGATAGATCATATTAAAAATAGTCTATTAAAAAAAAAATTAAACAAATTAAATAATTTATTAAAGATCAAGTTAATCAAATTAAATACTTTTTTAAAGATCAAATTAATCAAATTAAATTTTTTTTCCAAAAAGAAAAAATTAACATTTACAATTAGTAATAGAACCTCTTATTTTGTATTAGGGGTAATTTTTTTTATATTATCTTATTTATCCATACCATATTTTTATAATAACGATAAGTTAATTAATAAAGTAGAGAGTGAATTATCAAAAAATTTGAATATAGATTTTAACTTATCAGAAAATTTTAGTTATAGTTTTTTTCCAAGACCTTATTTTACTTTTGAAAAAGTTTCATTTTTAAATCAATTTAAAAATTCAGGTAAAATCAAAGTTGACATTCCAATTAATAAATTATTATTTTTGGAAAATTTACAAATTAAAGATATTATTCTAAGTAATGTAAATTTTGATGTTAATAAAAAAAACTATAATTTTTTTACAGAACTTTTAAAAAATGATTTTTCTAATTTTAAGTTTGAAATTAAGAATAGTAATATTTTTTATCGTAATATTAAAAATGATGTTTTATTTATTAACAAAATTGATTATTTAAAATATTATTATGATAAAAAAAAATTATCAAATTTTTTTATTTCAGATAATAAAATATTTAATTTATTTTATAATATTAAATTTAATAATGATTTTGTTAATAAAAAAATTACAAGTAATATAAATTCTAGTTCATTAAATCTTAAAACTGAAAATTATTTAGATTATAAAAATCTTAAAAAAAAAGAAGGTCTAATAAATTTTTATTATAATAAAAAAAAAATTAACGCTAAATATAATTACAGTAAAGACTTATTTGAATTTAATTTTTCTGATAGACCAATTAACCCAAATTTTAATTATAAAGGCACTATCAATTTAAAACCTTTTTTTTTGGAGTCATCAGGTTTGTTAAAAAAAATAAATTCAAAAGAATTTTTAAATCCGAATTCAATTTTGCTTCAATTTTTAAAAACTAAAATACTAAATAATAAAAATTTAAATATGAATACTTTTTTTAATGTAAAACAAATTGATGCAATTGAAGATTTAGATAATGTAGCACTTAAGGTAAAGATAAGAGAAGGTTTAATAGACATAAATGAAACTACACTTAGCTGGCTAAATATGGCTGATTTAAAAATATCAGACAGCCTAATCTTTATGAATAACAATAACTTATTTTTAGACGCATTAATTACAATTAAGATCAATAATTTTCAGGAATTTTACAAGTTTTTTCAGACACCACGAAATTATCGAAAAGAAGTAAAAAATATTCAATTTAATCTGAGCTATAATTTTGATCAATTCACTGCTGATTTAAATGATATTAGGATTGATGGATTAATTGATCCAAAAGTAAATAAAAGTCTTAAAAAATTAATTTTAAAAAATAATAAACTTCAAAATAGGATTTACTTTAAAAATTTAATGAACCAGGCAATAAAAAATTATGCTGGATAGATCATTTTCTTAGGATCTACAATTTTATGATAATCTTTTTCGTTAATTAGACCTGTTTTTAATGTCTCAAATTTTAATGTTGTATTATTTTTGAGTGCGCGTTTTGCAATTTTTGCAGCATTATCGTAACCAATTTTGGGAGCTAAAGCTGTAACAAGCATTAAGGAATTATCTAGATGTTCCTTAATTCTTTTTTTGTTTGCTTTAATTCCTTTTACACAATATTGAGAAAAATTTTTTGTACTATCTGAAATTAGAACTATTGATTGTAAGATGCTGTGAGCGATCATAGGTTTAAAAACATTCAATTCAAAATGGCCATGTGATCCTGCAACAGCTATTCCAGTATTATTTCCCATCACGTAAGCACAAACCATAGTTACAGCTTCACACTGCGTTGGATTAACCTTTCCAGGCATAATAGAAGAACCTGGTTCATTTTCAGGTAATATTAATTCACCTAAACCAGCTCTTGGTCCAGAACCTAAAAATCTTATGTCATTTGAAATCTTCATTAAAGTAATAGCACATGTGTTTAATGTTCCTGAGAAATTTACAATAGCATCATGTGCTGCTATTTCTGAAAATTTATTTTCAGAGGGCTTAAAAGGTAACTTTGTATATTTTGCTATTTCTTTAACAATTTTTTTGTCAAAACCTTTTTTTGAATTAATTCCAGTTCCTACTGCTGTTCCTCCTTGCGCAAGAAAGTATATTTCTTTTAGTGCTTCTTTTATTCTTTTAATGCTTTTTTTTAATTGTGCTTGATAACCTGAAAATTCTTGCCCTAAAGATAAAGGAGTTGCATCTTGTAAATGTGTCCTTCCTATTTTAATTATATTTTTAAATTCTTTTGATTTTTTTGCCAATTCCTTTTCTAAAACTTTTAAACTCGGTAAAAGTTTTGAAACAGTCTCTTGTGCTACAGCTATATGCATCGCTGTCGGGAAAACATCATTTGTAGATTGAGATTTATTTACATGATCGTTAGGGTGAACAGGTTTTTTTGTTCCTTTTTTTCCTCCCAATATTTCTATTGCTCGATTAGCTATTACTTCATTTACATTCATATTAGTTTGAGTACCTGACCCAGTTTGCCAAACTTTTAGTGGAAAATTTCCGTTTAGTTTTTCCTTAATAATTTCTTCAGATGCTTTAATAATGGAATTTGAAATTTTTTTATTTATTTGTTTTTCTTTTTGATGAACTATTGCAGCAGACCTTTTAATAATTGCTATAGATTTTATCATTGAAATACTTACTAAAATTTTACCAATATTAAAAAATTTATTAGATCTTTGTGTTGATGCACCCCAATATTTATCATTAGGAACATTAACACTTCCAATACTGTCAAATTCTTTTCTTAATTTCATTGATTAATTTGTAAGTAATAAATAACTATAACATACAATAATTTTAAAAAACTTACAGGAGCAAAATGTCGAATTTTAATAAAGTAGGAACTTTTATGAAAACTTTTGGTCAAGAGGTCAAAACCAAACCTTCATTTAGTAGTGATAAAATCAATAAATTAAGGATTGATTTAATTAAAGAGGAACTTGATGAGCTTCAGGAAGCAATGAAAAATAATGATCTGCTAGAAGTGGCTGATGCGCTTACTGATATTTTGTATGTAGCTTATGGTGCGGGTCATGCTTTTGGTATTGATTTAGATAAATGTTTTGATGAGGTTCAAAACTCCAACATGAGTAAACTAGGTGAAAATGGCAAACCTATTTACAATGAGTCAGGAAAAGTAATGAAGGGTCCAAATTATTTTAAACCTGATTTGTCTAAATTTGTATCTTAGATTTCTAATTTAAAATCAATAGCTGAAGCACTATGAGTAATGCTGCCAACAGATATTCTGTCTACCCCTGTTTTAGCAACTCCTTTAACTGTTTTTAAATTGATGTTTCCTGAAGCTTCTGTTTCATAATACTTTCTAGCAATTTTAACTCCTTCCTTTAAATTTTTTAAAGACATATTGTCAAATAAGACTGTATTAAATTTAAGGCCCATAATAGTTTTTAGTTGTTTTAAATTATCAACTTCAACAGTAATTTTTTTTCTTTTTTTATTCTTAATAGCCAAAGAAACTAAATTTTTTATATCTGATGAAGCGATATGATTATCTTTAATTAAAAATTCATCGCTAAGATTAAACCTGTGGTTTGTGCCACCTCCTAATTTAACAGCATATTTTTGAATAACTCTCATATTAGGTATTGTTTTACGCGTACAACAAATTTTACATTGTTTACCAGCAAGTTTTACAAATTGATTTGTTTTTGTGGCAATACCTGAAATATGAGATAGAAAATTTAAAGCAACTCTTTCAGCTACTAATATATTTTTTGCCTTACCCTCTATTGTAACTATTAAAGATCCTTTTTTTACTTGAGCACCATCTTTCTTTTTAATTAGAAATTTAATTTTATTATCAATTAAATCAAAAGCTTGTTCTGCAAATAACAAACCACCAATAATTGCATTTTGATTTGAAAGAAGTTTAACTTTTATAATTTTATTATTTTTTACTAAACTTGATGTAATATCTCCTGAAGGATAGAGATCTTCATTTAATGCTCTTTTAACGGTATTACGTATAAAATCTTTGCTAAGTTTTATTTTTAACACTTAATTATCTGCCGATGGCAGCCATTTTTTCAACTGATATTCTGGCTTTTTCAATTGTCTCTTTGTCCATAATTATTTCACCAGTTTCATTTTCTAGGCAATCTAAAATTTTAGGAAGAGTAATTTTTTTCATGTATGGACACATATTGCAAGGTTTTATAAAATCAACATTTGGATTTTCTACTTGAATATTATCACTCATTGAACATTCTGTTACCATCATAACTTTTTTAGGTTGGTTATCTTGAACATATTTTATCATACCTGATGTTGAGCCAGCAAAGTCACTTGCTTTAATAACCTCTGGAGGACATTCAGGATGAGCAATGATTTTAATTCCTGGGTTCTTTTCTCTAATATCATGTATTTCTTTTTCATTGAATTGGTCATGGACAATACAGATACCTTTCCAAGATATGATTTCCACATCTGTTTGAGAAGCAACGTACTTTGCAAGATAATCATCAGGTAAAAATATTACTTTTTTCACTCCTAATGATTTTACAATTTTAACTGCGTTTGCCGAAGTACAACAAACATCTGTTTCTGCTTTAACTTCTGCTGATGTGTTTACATAGGATACAACAGGAACACCTGGATATTTTTCTTTTAATAATCTCACATCTTTTCCAGTAATTGAAGATGACAATGAACAACCTGCGTCCATGTCTGGTAAAATAACTTTTTTTTCAGGACTCATTAATTTTGCAGTTTCAGCCATAAAATGAACTCCTGCCATTAAAATTATATCTGCAGAAGTTTTTGATGCTTCAATAGCTAATGCCAAAGAGTCTGCAGCAAAGTCAGCTACACCATGATAAATTTCTGGTGTTTGATAATTATGAGCTAGTATTACAGCATTCTTTTCTTTTTTAAGTTTGTTAATTTTATGAATATAAGGAGCATGTACAGACCATTCGATTTCAGGCATTACCTTTGAAATTTTTTGGTAAATTGGATCTGTTGCTTTTTGAACTTCTTGACTAAATTCCATAGTGTTTTTTACCAATTTGAAAGTTAGTTGTCATTCATTTATTATGAGACATATTGCGGTCGTGCTGAAATTGGTAGACAGGCACGGTTGAGGGCCGTGTGGACCTAGTCCATGAGAGTTCGAGTCTCTCCGATCGCACCAAAACAAAAATTTATAGGAGTTTTTTAATGGATAAATTGCTTTCAGTCATATTTATGATTGGAGTTTTGCTTTTAGTTATTCCTGGTTTTTTACAATCAAATTCACAGCTAAAACAATTTCTTAAAAATTTAATTATTTGGATTATTGTAATACTTATAATCTTTATAATTATTTATATATTTAAATAATAGATTAGTTTTTTATCCAATCAGGCTTTTCAATTTTTATTGAAGCTTCTTTTGTATTAAAATCAGATTTTACATTAAAGTTTTCGTCTAGATATTTAATTAAAGCAAATGGATATTCTTTATCTATTAATACTTTACCAATTTCATTATCGTTATAATAAATATTTTCACCTTCAGTTAATTCACCATTAACCATACTTATTGGTAGTAATCTTTTTGAAAGTTTATTTTTAAGTTTAATTCTAGCTGTATTTTCTTGTCCAACGTAACAACCTTTCTTAAAATCTATTCCATTCAATTCTTCATAATTACATTCAATTCCAAATATTTTATTTTGTAATTTATTTAGATCTTTTGGAACTATCCCTAGCTTGTGGCTATAAGAATAATATTCGCTCAGATTTGAATCATGTAGGTCTAATTTTTTTAGTGATAAATAAAGTTTTTCTAAATTAATAATTAATCTAGCTCCTAATTGTTTATTTCTTGGGTCAAGAAAAATAGGATCTTCTCTATATTTTAAAGTAAACCCAGAAATATCTTGTCCTCCATCAAAGGTTAGGAATTTTTCATGACTAAATGCAGCAACGACAAATTCATTGCTTAGGTTAAGTATTTCTACTTTTGATCTTAATTTATAAATACTTAATTGTCTAAATAGTCCATCAGCTTGAGATTTTTCACAATCAATCAAATAGCCAGATTTATGTTTGATTATTATAAATTCATATAAAAATTTTCCTTGAGGAGACAGCAAAGAAGTAAAACAAGTATTAGTTTCACTTACTTTATTGATGTCGTTACTAATCAGATTTTGTAGAAACTCTTTTGCATCCACACCGTTCAAGTAAAGAATGGCTCTATCATCTAAAATATATACATTTTTTATATTCATAATTGATTAGTTATTGATTTTAATATAATTACTTTTTTCTCAAATGTTAGATCTTATAATTAAAAATGGACAATGTTATATTAATGGTGAATTAAAAAATGTTGATGTTGCTATTAAAGATGGCAAAATTCATAAAATTGGTAAAATTTCTGAGGAAGCGAAAGAAGTTATAAATGCTGAAGGTCAAACAGTTTTACCAGGATGCATAGACACCCAAACTCATTTTAGAGAACCAGGATCAACTGACACCGAAGATTTACACTCTGGAAGTAGAGCAGCAATAGCTGGAGGAATTACCAGCGTATTTGAAATGCCCAACACAAACCCACCAACTTCTAATATGGAGGAGTTTCAAAGAAAATTAGATCTCGCAAAAAATAGAATGTATTGCAATTATGCTTTTTATTTTGGTGCAACGGCTGATAACGCAGAAGATTTGGCAAGTTTAAGAGGTTTAGAAGGGTGCTGTGGAATTAAACTTTTTGCAGGATCATCTACTGGCAATCTCTTAGTTGCAGAAGAAGACGATATTGATAAGGTTTTTCAAAATAGTTCAAAAGTTGTAGCAGTTCACTCTGAAGATGAAGCAATTTTAAATGCAAATAAAAAGTTAATTAAAGATGGTGATGTTCACTCACACCCAGTTTGGAGAAGTTCAGAATGTGCAATATCATCTACAAGACGGATTGTAAGAATTGCTGAAAGACATAATAAAAAAGCACATATTCTTCATATAACAACTAAAGAAGAGATTGATTTTTTATCTCAACATAAAGGAAACATTACTTTTGAGATTACTCCTCAGCATTTAACAATTTATGCACCAGATTGTTATGACAAGCTTGGAACGTATGCCCAGATGAATCCCCCTTTAAGAGATAAGTCTCATTATGATAGATTATGGTATGGAGTAAGAAATAATATGAATGACACAATAGGTTCAGATCATGCTCCGCATTTAAAAATTAATAAAGAAAAAAGTTATCCCAATTCACCATCTGGTATGCCTGGTGTTCAAACTTTAATGCCAGTTATGCTTAATCATGTTAACGATGGGAAACTTTCTCTTAACCAGTTAATTAATCTTGTGTGTGAAAATCCAGTTAAGATTTTTGGAATTAAAAACAAAGGTTTTATTAAAGAAGGTTTTGATGCTGATTTTACAATTGTGGATATGAATAAAACAATTGAAATTAAAAATGAAAATATTGAAAGTAAATGTGGCTGGACTCCTTTTAATGGACAAAAGTTTAAAGGAACTCCAACTTCAACTATCATTGCTGGAAATATTAAAATGCAAAATGGTAAAATCTTAGGTGATCCTGATGGTACACCTCTGAAATTTAGCTAACTTTTCCTGTAAAACTATTTACTAGAATTACTCCCAAAACAATTAAAAATAATCCTAAAACTGCTTGCCAAGCTAAAGTTTGTTTAAAAAAAATATAGCCCATTATAGCAATAGTAAAAATTCCCAGACCACTCCATGTTGCATAAACGATTGCAATTGGAAGTTTATTTACAACAAAGGTTAAAAGATAGAACGCACAAAGATAAAAAAATGAAAGAGCGGCTGTTGGTGCAAGTTTTGTAAAATTTTGAGAGACTGGCAATAACATTGTTCCAGCAACTTCACAAAATACTGCACCTGTAAGAAATAAATATGTTTTAATCATTATTTAAAATTTTATGTTTAATTAAATCTTCCTTAATTTCTGTTAAAATTGCTGGATCGTCAATTGTTGGTGGCACTTTATATTCAACATTGTCAGCAATCTTTCTAATTGTTCCTCTTAAAATTTTTCCAGATCTTGTTTTTGGTAATCTTTTAATAACAATTACAACTTTAAATGCTGCAACAGGTCCAATTTTATCTCTGACCATCTGCACACATTCTTTAGAAATTGTTTCATTATCTTTATCTACTCCTGATTTTAAAACAACAAGCCCTATAGGAAGCTGTCCTTTTAATTTGTCTGCAATTCCAAGTACCGCACATTCTGCAACTGATTGATGTTCAGATAAGACTTCTTCGATAGCGCCAGTTGATAATCTGTGACCTGCAACATTGATAATATCGTCTGTTCTAGACATAATCCAAATATAACCATCCTCATCGATGTGGCCTGCATCGTAAGTTTGGTAATAACCCTCATAATTAGTCATGTAATTTTCTTTATATCTTTGATCTGCATTCCATAATGTTGGAAAAGTTCCTGGAGGAAGTGGAAGCTTAACAACTATGTCTCCCATTTCATTTGGTTTTGCTAAAGTTTGATCGGGTTTAATAATTTTAACGTCATAACCTGGTACAGCTTTGCAAGCCGAACCATATTTAGTTTCCATCATTTCAATTCCAGTACAATTAGAGCTAATTGCCCAGCTAGTTTCAGTTTGCCACCAATGATCAATCACTGGAACTTTTAATAAATTTTCCGCCCACTTAATTGTATCTGGATCTGCCCTTTCTCCTGCAAGGAAAAGGCTTTCAAAATTACTTAAATCATATTTTGAAAAAAACTTACCTTCAGGATCTTCTTTTTTAATAGCTCTAAAAGCAGTAGGGGCTGTAAACAAAGATTTAACTTTATAGTCAGATATAATTTTCCAGAAAGCTCCAGCATCAGGAGTACCGACTGGCTTACCTTCAAATAATACTGTAGTGCATCCTTTAAATAATGGAGCGTAGACAATATAAGAGTGTCCAACAATCCAACCAATATCACTCGCTGACCACCAAATATCATCTGCATCAATATTGTAGATATTTTTCATAGTCCATTTAAGAGCAACTATGTGACCACCTATATCTCTTACTATACCTTTGGGCGTTCCAGTTGTGCCTGAGGTATATAAAATATAAGCAAGTTCATTTGAATTCATTTCTGCACAATCAACATCAGATGCGCTTGATATTACTTCCTCCCAACTAACTTCAACTGGAGCATTCAATTTTACCTCGTGACCTAGTCTTTGAAATAAAATCATTTTATCAATTTTATGATTAGCTAATTTAATAGCTTCATCCACTAATGGTTTATATTCAACAGTTCTTCCAGGTTCAAAACCACATGAGGCTGTAACTAATAATTTTGCCTTACTATCATCTATCCTGCTTGCAAGTTCGTTTGAAGCAAAGCCACCAAAGACAACGGAGTGAATTGCGCCAATTCTTGCACAAGCTAGCATTGCAATAACTGCCTCAGGAATCATTGGCATGTAAATAATTACTCGATCCCCTTTAGTAACTCCTTGCATAGTTAGTGCTCCTGCAAATTTTGAAACTTTTGATCTTAGCTCTTCGTATGAGAATTGACTTTTGTTTCCTGTAATTGGGCTGTCATAGATAAGAGCAGTTTTTTTTCCTCTACCTTGATCAATATGGATGTCTAAAGCATTGTAACAAGTGTTGGTCACACCATCTTCGAACCATTTATAGAATGGAGGGTTAGATTTATTTATAATTTTACTAGGTTTTTTAAACCAGAAGATGTCATTAGATGCTTCTTGCCAAAATTTTTCAGGATTTTGTATAGATTGGTCGTAAATTTTTTGAAATTTATCTGACATAATTTTGATTCGATTTTTTATTTTTTATTGGTTTTTAAATCACAAATTGCATTTAATTTTAAAAAATAAGTAAAATCAACGTAAATTAATAAAAAATTAAATCTTCTGCTTCGTTTTTATATCTTTATTAATCTAAAATTATTTGTTATTTAGGCCAAATTCTTTGTTCGAGGTTTCTCGAGCTTAGTTTATATAAACTAAAAATTAAAAACTAACTAAAGAGGGAGTTTTTTATGAAAAAACTTAAATTGTTTGCTCTTACAGCTGTTGCCCTAATGGGTGTTACAGGTGTAGCAAACGCAGAGACAGTGATGTTAGCTCAAGATGATTTCGTAGGTATTTCATTTTGGTTAGTATCAATGGCTTGTTTAGCTGCTACTGTATTCTTTTTCTTAGAAAGAAGTTCAGTTCCAGCTGGTTGGAGAGTTTCAATGACAGTTGCTGGTCTAGTAACTGGTATTGCATTCGTACACTACATGTACATGAGAGATGTATGGATCATGACTGGTGACTCACCAACTGTTTACAGATACATTGACTGGTTAATTACAGTTCCATTACTAATGTTAGAATTCTATTTTGTTCTATCAGCAGTAAACAAAGCAGATTCAGGAATTTTCTGGAGATTGATGCTTGGTACACTAGTAATGCTATTAGGTGGATACTTAGGAGAAGCAGGATACATCAACGCTACACTTGGTTTCATTATCGGTATGGCTGGTTGGGTATACATTCTTTATGAAGTATTCTCTGGTGAAGCAGGTAAGAGAGCAGCGAAAAGTGGTAACAAAGCACTTGTAACTGCTTTTGGTGCAATGAGAATGATCGTTACTGTAGGTTGGGCTATTTACCCATTAGGTTACATTTTTGGTTACCTAACAGGTGGAGTAGACGCTAACTCACTAAACGTGATTTACAACGCAGCTGACTTTTTGAACAAGATCGCTTTTGGTCTAATCATTTGGGCAGCAGCAATGCAACAACCTGGTAGAGCTAAGTAGTTTTACTAAAAAGTTTAAATTAAGGGCAGGTATGTTTTTACGTACTTGCCCTTTTTTTTTAAGTCATTATATCTAACTCATGGTCAAAATAACTTATAATACTCACGACAATAAAACTCACTCGATCGAAGTCCAAAATGGATTAACAGTTATGGAGGGTGCAGTTCAAAATGATATTCCAGGAATTGATGCTGATTGTGGAGGTGGAATGGCGTGTGCAACATGCCATGTGTATGTAAATGAAGAATGGCAAGATAAACTTCCAGTCAAAGAAGATGGTGAAGAAGATATGTTAGATATGGCATTTGAGCCAAAACAAAATAGCAGATTAAGTTGTCAGTTAGTTGTTTCAGATGAATTAGAGGGTCTAGTTGTAAACATTCCATCAAAACAAGGTTAGATGAATAAAACAGATGCATTAATAATTGGAGCAGGTCCAACAGGACTTTTTACCGCCCATCAATTAAAATTAATTGGTCTTAACTGTGAGATTGTTGATAACCTAGATAAAATTGGAGGGCAATGTATCGAGCTTTATCCGGATAAACCAATATATGATATTCCAGCAGTTCCTGAATGTACGGGAGAAGAGTTAACAAATAATTTAATAAACCAAATTAAAACTTTTAATATACCTATTCATTTAAATGAAAGAGTGGACGAAGTTAAAAAAGAAAACAATAACTGGTTGGTAAAAACAAACGCTGGAAAAACTTTTATTACGCCAAACGTAATTATTGCTGGTGGTGTTGGCTCTTTTGAGCCAAGAAAATTTGCACCAAAAGAGTGTGAAAAATACGAAAATCAATCAATTTTATATTCTGTAAAAGATAAAAAGGTATTTGAGGGAAAAACAGTCTCTATTTTTGGAGGTGGAGATAGTGCATTAGATTGGGCCGTTGAATTATCAAAAACTTCTAAAGTAAATTTAATACACAGAAGAGATGATTTTAGAGGTGCACAATCAACGGTAGATAAAGTACAGGAACTTGCAAAATCAGGCACAATCAATCTTTACACAAAATATCAGTTAGCAAATGTTAGTGGTGAAAAAAGTTTGGATAGTATTGGTATCAAACATGATGATGGTGAAATCAAAACTTTTAAGACTGATTATGTTTTAGGTTTTTTTGGATTGATAATGCAGTTAGGTCCTATTGCAAATTGGGGACTTAATATTGATAAAAAAACTATTGAAGTTGATACAGAAAAATTTGAAACCAACAAAAAAGGTATTTATGCTGTTGGAGATATATGTAATTACCCTGGAAAGTTAAAACTTATTTTGTCAGGTTTTCATGAAGGAGCATTAGCTGCTAGAGCTTGTTTTAAATTAGCTCGACCCGATGAAAAGTATAGATTTGAATTTACTACTTCGTCTAAAACTATAAAAAATAGACTTGGTGTTAAAGAGTGATAGAACTTTTTACAGCTGACACGCCAAATGGTAAAAAAATTTCTATTATGCTTGAAGAGATTGGTTACGATTATAAAGTAACAAAAATAGACATAAGTAAAGATGAGCAATTTAAACCAGAGTTTGTAAAGTTAAGTCCTTTTAGTAAAATTCCAGTAATCACCGACCATGATAACAATGAAAGTATTTTCGAGTCTGGAGCTATTCTAATATATCTAGGAGAAAAGAGTGGAAAGCTTTATGATCAACAAGATAGATTAAAAATTAATCAATGGTTAATGGCCCAAATGGGAACCATTGGACCCATGATAGGTCAACACCATCAATTTCATCACTACAATCCTGGCAAGAGTGAATTTGGTGAAGAGAGATACTTTAAAATTGCAAAGAGAATATATCAAGAATTAGATAATAGATTGAAAGAGTCAAAATTTCTTGCTGGAGCAAAGTATACAATTGCTGATATTGCAACTTTCCCTTGGTTTGCGAGACATGAGTGGCATGATATTGGATTAAAGAATTACAAAAATTTATCTAGATGGTATCTTGAGATATCAAACCGTGATGCAGTTATAAAAGGGTACGATCTTTTAAAAGATGGTTCAAAAATTCCAAGCCTTTAAATCCCATTGTTTGCTTGTTTTCATTTAAGATTTAAATTAACCTCATTTAAATATGTCTGAAGTTTATAAATTAGGAATTTCAATTAAAAATAATCAACCAATAAATGAAGTAAACTCAATTGAAGTCCTGACTAATCAAGGTGTTGTAGGAGATAGACATTTTAAAGAATTTAATGATCCATATAATCAGTTATCTTTAATCGAGTCTGAAAATATTGATTATTACAATGTCAAATTTGGATTAAACATCCCTTATATAAATTTTAGACGAAATATTGTTACAAAAGGAATTCAATTGAATGATTTAGTTGGTAAAAAGATATTAGTTGGCAATGTAGAAATTGAAGGCATTGATTTATGTCGGCCATGCAGACATTTAACAGAAGTTCTTGGACAAGATAATATTTTAAAAGAGTTTTTAAGAAGAGGTGGTCTAAGATGTCAGGTGCTTACCTCTTCTAGTATCAAAATAGGTGATAAAATAAAGGTACTAGATTAATTTAAAGTTAATCGTCAGCATGAACTTTTTCATTTTTTTCATGCTTTTCTTGAGCTGCAATAGTGTATTTTGCAACAGGTCTTGCTATTAATCTTTTTAATCCAATAGGCTCAGCTGTATCTAAGCAATATCCGTAAATATCTTCTCTAATTCTAGCAAGTGCTTTATCAATTTCGGAAATTAATTTGATTTGTCTATTGATAGCTTTCATCTCGACATTTTTATCTGTGTATGAACTTGCTTGATCAACTACATCTGCAGAAATACTATTATCGTCCATACTTCCAAAGTAAAGTGCCTCGTTATTGGCTTTAACTAATTCTTTTTTCCATTCTGTCAATCTCATTCTGAAAAACACCTTATGTTTTTCACACATATATTTTTCAGTATCTTTTGGAATATATGTTTTAGAAATTTTTACAGGAGTTTTTGCCGCAACTTTGGGTTTAGCTACAGTTTTTGTTTTTGGTTTTGCAACTTTAGCTTTTGGTTTTGAAACTTTTTTTTTAACTTTAGTTGTCTTAGGCATAGTTTAAATTTGAATTTCCGGAGTATATTCAGCAAATTAGGGGTGTCAAGCGAGTGTAATTGTTATAAATATTTATAAATGACCAATAATAATAGAAATATAAATAATATATTTTATATTTTCGTTACATCAAATCTTATATTTTGGACTTTAGTTCCATCCATAGCAAATCATAATTTACCACTAGATACTATTGAGGCATTAGCATGGGGAAGTAACTTAGATTGGGGATTTAATAAACACCCACCAATGAGTGCCTTTTTTCCAGAAGTTTTTTATCAAATTTTTGGATCCCAAGATTGGTCATATTATTTGTTAAGTCAAATTTTTATGCTTATTTCTTTTTTTTATGTATTTAAATTTTCTAAAGAATTTTTTAATAATAATTTACTAGGTTTAATTTCAGTCTTACTAATAGAAGCTATTTATTTTTATAATTTTACCACTCCAGAATTTAACGTAAATGTTTGTCAGCTGCCTTTTTGGTCATTAACAGTTTATTTTTCATGGAAAATTTATAATAGTAAAGAGGTAAAATTTTCTGATTGTTTTTTAGTTGGGTTGTTTGCGGCTTTCGGTTTTTTATCTAAATATTTGTTTGTTTATCTTTTGGCCTCAATAGATCTCTTATTCATATATTTAATTTATATAAAAAAAGATAGAAAATTTGATTTTAAATATTTAATAACGTTAGAAGTATTTTTGATTATTTTAGTACCTCATTTAATTTGGCTTAATAATAATGAATTTATTACAATAACCTACGGACTTGCTAGAACTGGATTAGAACAATCTAATTTAATTGATCATATTAAGTTCCCACTTATTTTTCTCTTGAAACAAGTTTTATTATTAATTCCATTCTTAATTTTAGTTTGGTTGTTAGTAAAAAAAATCAAAATCAAATTTAAATTTAAAGATAAAAAACTACTTTTTTTGTTAGCTATTAACATTTTACCAATCATTTTAATGTTTTTAACTTCAGTAGTTACAGGCTCTAAAGTTAGAACAATGTGGATGACACCGTTTTATTTGTTTTTTGGAACTTTATTTGTTTATTTATTTCAAGCTCAAATAAACATTAAAAAATTAAAACCATTTGTGATTGGATTTATCTTTTTTTTCTTTTTATCACCCATACTTTATTCCTTTGTCTCAATATCAATGGATAACAAAAGAACAGATTATCCAGGTAAAGAAATTGCTATTAAAACTCAGTATGCTTGGGATCAACAATTTAACTCAAAGATAAATGTGGTTTATGGAAACGAGTGGAATGCTGGAAATTTATCATATCATCTTCAATCAAGGCCTGTTTGGGAAGGAGCTATTGTAAGAGAAAAACTCGATCAGTTGAAAGACTATATGTGTCTTGATAATGTCTGTGTTGGTTCAAAATAGTTATGAAAAAATATTCAATTTTAATTCCAATTTATAATGACAGAGAGAGCTTAACTAAGTTAATTGAAAATATAAATTCTGAAATAAAAGATTTAAATTCAGAGATATCAATTGTTGTTATTAACGATGCATCTTCCCATCAGATAATTGATGAATATCAAAATACTGAAAATATTAATTCTATTGAAATTATTAATATGAAAGAGAACAGGGGACACGCACGATGTATTGCCTCTGGACTTAAATATATCTTTGAGAAAAAAGAATTTGATTATGTAATACCTATGGATGGCGATGGTGAGGATAGACCAGAGGAAATTAAAAATTTTATTCAACTTGCAGATCAATCAGAAGATAAAACTATAATTGGTGAAAGAGTAAAAAGATCTGAAAGTTTAATATTTAAATTTTGTTATCAAGCTCATAAAATTTTAACTTTAGCATTTACTAATCAATCTATAAAGTTTGGTAATTTCACTTGTTTATCTAAATCAACAGTTGAGAAAATGCTTAATGAAAAAGCGACTTGGAATAGTTTTTCTGGTTCTTTAAAAAAGATAGAAAAAAATTTATTATCTATTCCTTCTATAAGAGGCACTAGGTATTTTGGTCCATCAAAAATGAGTTTTTTTAATTTATTAAAACACTCTCTTTCTATGATTAGTGTTTTTAGAAAAACGGTTCTAATTCGTTCAGCATTATTTATAGTTTTTTATATTCTTTTAATAAAAAGTAATGCTTCTATTATCACTTCACTACCACTAGTTTTATTATTGATAATGATTTATTCGATTTCTAATCTAGCTCTAAGAGAAAATATGAGTGAATTTGACAAATCACTAGAAAACATAAATAATATTGATACAGTTAAATAGTTATGAAAAGCTTTTTTAGAAAAGTTGGTTTTGGTCTGAAACCTGGAGAGAAAGCTCCATCTGATCCACTATCTTGGGCTCAAAAACAAGTTGAAACAATACCTGAATTAAATTGGAAGGGTAAATATATTTTTTCTGAAAAAGAAATGAGAAAACATTGGATCAAACAAAGAGTTACTGAAGAAACCACTTTTAAAAAGAAATATAAAAATGATCCTGAAGGGTTAAGAATAGCTGAAAAGAAACTTGAAGATGATAGTGGGGCAAAATTTTGGCCTAATAACGAAATTTGTATCAGACATGCAGAAGCAGTAAGAAGCGATAACCCTGTACTTGCTAAACTTTGGTATTTTTGGACCAATCATTTTACAATAAGTGACACTCAAAGGTTACCAAGCTTTTCAACAGGAGCTTATCAAAGAGAATTCATAAGAGCTAACATGGACAAAACTTTTGAAACTATGGCAATAGAAGGAACTATTGCATGGCCGATGATAATGCATCTAGATAATAAAGATAATATTGGACCAAAATCTATAAGTGGAAAAGAAGATTGGCGTAAGAAAGAAAATGAACCTGCAACAATAAATGAAAATCATGCTAGAGAATTAATGGAACTTCATACGGTTTCACCAAAGGCTGGTTATACTCAAGAAGATGTCATGGGACTTGCATGCATAATGACGGGCTGGAGACCAAAGTGGACAAAATCAAAAGATCAAGGAACAGATATTAGATTTATGTCAAAGCGACATGAGCCAGGAAAAAAATATGTTTTTGGTAAAGAGTATAAAGCAGGAAAAAAAAGTTTGAAAATTGCTATTAAAGATTTGGTAAATCATCCTTCATGTAGAGAATTTATAGCAACAAAACTTTGTAGGTATCTAATTACTGACAACCCAACAAAAGAGATGATTGCTCCAATTATTAAAGCTTGGGAACAATCAGATGGACATCTACCAGAAGTTCATAAAGCTGCAATTAAAGTTGCATTTGAATACAATGATAAATATAAAAAATTTCAAAACCCTGAAAATTGGTGGTTGCAAACTATAAATATGTCAGGCGCTACATACGCATATCCAATACCAGAAAAGAAGATGGATAAGTTTGAATTAGGTAATTTAATTAGTCAAGAGTTGAGAGAACCTGATCGGTTGTTAAAAGATATAGGTTATCATCCATATAGATCCAAACAACCTAATGGATATTCAGATTTATCAACTGATTGGTTATCTACTGAATTGATAATTAGAAGATTAATGTATGCGAAAAGAGCTTTTCATACATACAAAATTAAAGATCAGATAGACGATACTATTCATGAAAAAATTATTCGAACAAATTTTGATAATCCAGACAAAATTTTAAAGATAGTTTCAAAAGCTAAAAGTAATGAAGAAAAGCATATGATTTTATTTAATTTACCAGAGGTATTAAGAGCATGAAGATATCAAGAAGAGATTTTTTAAAAGGTTCAGCTACAACTTTATTTTTAGCAGGATTTAATCTTCCAGCTTTAGCTTCATCATCAAGGAAAAAGAACTTAGTGGTAATTATGTTACGTGGAGGTATGGATGGTCTTTGTGCGGTACCTATAATTGGAGACAAAAATTTTGAAAAAAGACGAAAAAATATCTTAATTGAAGATACAATAAAACTTAATTCTGATTTTGCTTTGCATCCAAGATTAATAGGATTTAATAAATGTTGGAATGATAATACAGGATCAATAGTTCATGCAACTAGTATTCCCTACACGCAAAGATCACATTTTGAAGGCCAAAATTTAATGGAGTCAGGTGGAAAAATTGCCTACCAAGAAAAAACAGGATGGGTTGGAAGAGCAATGAAGCTAGCGAAACTACAAGGTGATGGATTAGCACTATCATTACCAATGCCATTATTGCTTAGAGGTATTCCAAAAAATAATAACTATTTTCCAGCAGATGGAAAACTTCCACAGAAAGACACTTTGGATCTTTTAAGATCAGTTTATGCCGAAAGCTCAGAAGATGAGCTTTACGAGATGATGGACTTCATTAAAAAAAGAAAAGATGAACAAATGATGGGCGGCGGTTCCTATCGTCGTGGAAAAAGAAAAAATAAAAATCTTGCAAGACAAGCAGCTACATATTTGAGAAAATCAGATGGTCCAAGAGTAGCAGTGTTTGAAGTTAATGGTTTTGATACTCACGCAGCACAAGGGGGTGTGGATGGCACTCATACAAAATGTTTAGTTGAAATGGATGAAATTATTAATAATTTGAAGGATAATCTTCAGGAAGCTTACAAAGATACAATTATTTTAACAGTGACTGAGTTTGGTAGAACCATAAAACAAAACGGAGGAAATGGAACTGAGCATGGCTATGGAACCGCAATATTTATGGCAGGGGGTTTATTAAAGAAAAGCCAAGTTCATACAGATTGGCCAGGTTTAAAGAAAAAAGAATTATATCAAGGCAGAGATCTTAACGCTACAATTGATGCTAGATCCGTTTATGCATCAGCAATGTCCACTGTTTTTGATTTAGATTTCAAACGTATTCAAAAAGAAGTTTTTTGGGGTGAGGATTTACAAAATCTTTCCGACAAGCTCTTTAAAGCTTAATAAATAAACCTATTTTGTTTTTTATTTATTTTGACCGTATCTTTAATATTTGCTAAGTTTGTAATATTATAACAAAGTCTGGTTGTGCTGACTTTTAAATCAAGGGACAACATATAAATTATGAAAAATATAATTTTAATTGTTGTATTAATCTTTTCATTTCAAAACAATCTATTTGCTTCTGAGGCCTCCAACCAAAATCAATTCAATCAATGGCTTTTAGAAAACGGTTATCATCAATATGTAAACTTAGAACCAAACCCAATTTGCAAAGAAGAACCAAAATATAGCAATAATTGGTATTATAATAAATGTGATCAATTTCAAGGATCTAACAATCTAGATATCAAGATAGATAATAAAGCATTATCAGGCACAAATATTGCTTATCACTCAAACCCAAATAGAGACACCTTGATTTATTATTTATGGAAATACTCTTATAGAGATAGAGGCTCACATTTAAAAGAGTTTAAAACAACAAATAGTTCCTACGATTTTAAATTTAACTTAATGGAAGATAAATTTTTAAAAAAACAAATGAAAACTAAAGGTATCCTTAGTTATTTATATTATCAAGATGGTGAAGTATTGATTGACGAACTTTCTCCTAAAGAAAGACTGGGAGAATTTTTGAATAATGAAACAAAATTTTATTCAATGTCAATGGGTAAGTCAGTAACTTCTTATTTAGTAGGTCACGCAATATGTGAGGGTTATATCGATGGAGTTGATGCAAGAGTAAATGACTGGCCTGTAATTAAAGATTCACTTTATCATGATCAAAAATTAATTAATTTTTTAAATATGAATACTGGTGATCAAAAATATATTGATGAATTTGAAGATGGTACCAGTAAATTAGGTGCATATGAAGATAGAGATATTGAAACAACTATGCGCTCACACTTTAGAAACAAAAATACAAAAAAATCTAAAGAGAAATACAATTATAATGGATTTGTTACTCAGTTAATTTTAAACTATATGAAATTTAAAATCGGTGAAGATTATGACAAATTTTATAGCAAAGTTTTCAATGATAAGATAAAGATCAAAAATAGCATTCGTTATGGCTATACTAGTTTTCAAGAAAAGAATGGAAATGGACATCCCAACATAATGGCAACAAGATTTGACTATCTTAGAATTGCAAAAGCTATAATGGATGATTATCAGAATGATACTTGTGTTGGAAAATATTTAAAAGAAATTTATAAAAGAAGAATACCAAAAGGAAGCAAAGAAAAAGAAGAGCCTTTATTTAATCGCACAAAATCATATGGGGGTCAATTTCATATGGATTTTCCAGGATTAAAAGACAAAATTATATTTGGCATGGGTGGCTATGGCGGGAATATGATTTTAATTGATGTGGAAAATTCAAGAATACTGGTTGTTAATTCACTCCATTATAATAATAAAAAATATAAATATAATCACAAAAAACTACTACACGATCGGTTTAAAAAAGGTAAATGAAAAAAATCTTAATAGTTATTTGTATATTAATATTTTCAACTTCAACTTACGCAAATAAAAACAAAAATACTTGGGATTATCCACTTAGAGATTATGAAGGTTGGGTAGTTAAAGGATCAGAAAATCACTACAAGTTTAAATCAAATCTAAGACAAGATAAAAATGTTTTAAAAGAATTTAAAAATAATAAAAACACTGGAATTATTAGTTACTTACTTTTTGAAAATGATCAAATTGTAATTGATGAGTCTGATATACCATCTTCAGTTCAAGGGGATAAAATTATTAACGGTATGCTTCCATCGCACTCAATGGGTAAAAGTTTAGTGTCTTATGTAACAGGGCACGCAATCTGCGAAGGTTATATTGATAATATAAATGTAAAATTAGATGATTGGCCTTTAATTCAAAATACCCTTTATCAAGACTCAATACTGCTTGATCTTTTGAATATGAAAGGTGGGGATCAAAAATGGGTTGGTGAAAGAAGAAATGTTGGTTCCGACAACAGGATCAAAGGTTTGAAAAAAGAAGAAAATGTAAATGTAATTGGTCTTGTTAAGGTGATGAATAAATATTTAAGAGGTACAGAAAAAAGTAAATTAATTTATAATTACAGTGCTCTGACTACTAATGTGATTATGAATTATGTGAAATTTAAAGCTGGTGATAATTGGGATAAATTATTACATAAAGTATTCAATGAACATGTTGGAGTTAAAAATAAAGTACAATTTCAAAAATCTAGAAAATATTTAAAATATGAAGACTTTGTTTCTGCAAGATACTCCTTTTATGCAAATAGATATGATTACTTAAGAATTGCTAAAACAATGATGGATGATTGGCATAATGATACTTGTGCTGGTAAATATTTAAAAAATATTTATGAAAATAGAATTAAAAAGAAAGATAACACAAAACATGCAACAGACGTAGGCCTTTATACAAAATCATATGGCGGTCAAATTCATTTTGATATTTTTGGAATTGATAAGAAGAGAATAATTTTAGGATTAAGTGGATTTGCGGGCCAGCAAATTTTAATTGATTTGGATAATAAAAGGATAATAGTAGTTAGTTCATTATATAGAAATTATAATTGGAAAAAAATTGTTCATTCAGTGATTAAAGGTTAAATGAAAAATTTTTTTATCATTATACTAACTTTAAGTTTTTTAATATTTGGAAAAGTCTCTGCAGAGGGCTTAAAAAATCCTGGAGATATAATGGTTGATTTTGAAAGTTTTTCTCCTGCGAATTGTGATTATCAATGTTTTGAAAAAATTGATGAAAGTTATATTTTACCAGATTTTCCAGATACCTTTACTGATAAATGGTTGGATGAAAATTTATTAAGAGAAGGAAAAAAATATTTTAACATGAAGCAGTGGATTTATGAAGCTCCTGACAATATAAATGCTGTATCAAGAGCTTGTCTAATTGGTGAAAAGAAAGCTTGTAAAAAAATAATATCAAGCATGGAAAAAATAATTAAAAATGATCTATTAAAACCTACTAACTGGTCTGAATGGCCGCATGATTATAAAAAAATTAAAAGTTCTGAAGCTGTTTTTTTATTTGAAAAATATTTTGGTGCGCCAATGATTGAGGCCTATGCAATTGCTTTAAAAGCCGAAAATATGAAACCTGTAGCTGGTTTTAAGAAATGGTTTTATGATAGATATGAACCAAACCTAAAATATTACACTCATACTCAAAAAAATTGTAAATTTGAAAGTCTTAAAAAATATAATTTATGTAAGAAGAAAGTTCCTCAAAATCATTTACTTGAATTAACAAACATGCATTTAGGAGCATTATCAATACTTAATGATAAAAAAGGTTTTGAAAAAGAATTAGAGTTTTGGGATTTATATTTATTAACAATGACAAAATCAGGTGCATTTCCCCTAGAGGCTCAAAGAGGTGCTCATGCAATAGGTTATACCGCTAAAACAATAATGGGTTTGATTAAGATGGCTCATATTGCTGAAATACAAGGTTATAGTTTATGGGATAGAAAGTATAAAAAAGAATATCAAAATTTACATCATGCTATTGAATTTCTAATAAAAACCTTAAACAATAACAAACTTATTTGGAAACATGCAAAAGTGAATGATAGTGTAGGCAGTGCCAAAAAATATAAAAAAACTCACTCAAAACATTTTCCATCTGAACTAAGCTTTTATTCATTTTATAAAGAAAAATTTCCAAATCATCCAAATATTAAAAAATTTGAAAATTTGGTATTTGATAAAAGAATGTGTGATGTACCAAAAAAACAAAGAATGAAGTATTGTACATCAAAAAATCAAGAAGTTACTTTTAAAGAAATTTTAAAATCAGATACTAAAAAATTAAAAAAACAAAACGATTTCATGGGAGAGCGATGTTATTACTTTACTGGAAAATACAAACCAGAGATAAGAAACAACTTTGTAGTTGTTATAAAAAATAAAAAAAATGAAAAATATTTATTTAAAATCAAAGGTCCATCTAAAAAAATTGCAGAGGGTGTTGGTTTAAAGAATTGCAAAAGTAAACATTCTGAGGGCTGCTATGTTCATTACTCAAGTCAGATCGCTTTCGGAGGATAATGAAAAAATTTTTAGCAGTCGTGGTTCTGGGTTTGTTATTAATTCCTTCCCTGGCAATATCCAAAACATTTAAAGATGAAGAGGGAAAATTTGGTTTAAAAACCAAGAATAGTGGTTTTAAGTTTCATAAAAACTTTATGGATCACAATGATTACAACTTTCAATACATTAAAGATGAAACAAAAGCACGTGCTGGAAAATATTTTCAGCGATTTGAACTTAGAGATGGTGATTGCTTTAGAGATGATTTTTGGAGTGATTGTGACACTGATCGAGAAAGAGTTGAGTTTTCAACAAAACCAAGACAGGCTCCAAAAGGAAAACAGTGCTATGGATTTAGTTTAATGTTATCTAAAGATTTTTTTGATGTAGCTCCAGCAAGTACTACTTTAGGTCAAGTTCATCAAATTGGTGGTCCTACAGGTACAGCATCAGGTGGCCTAGCTTCTTTTCCACCCTTGATTCAAATTGATGCACATAAAGGATATTTATTTTTTAATTGGCACGAACTTAGTGGTTCAGCAACAGACGTTATTGATAAATCAGTATATACTACATTAAAGCCACTAAGAAAAATGAAAGACGTTTGGACAGATATTTCTTTTTGTTTAGATTTTAAAAATAAAAGAATAGATGCATGGGTGGATGGTATTAAAAAAGTAGAAATATTAAAATCTCCAATTTTTTTTAAACCAGAAGGAATATATTTTAAGCATGGAATATATCGTAATTTAATTAGTAAGTACAAAGAGCTCAAAAATCGTAAAATGCCAACTCAAGTTGTTTTTTATGATGAGGTTAGAAGAGGAAAATCAATTAAAAAAGTAGACAGAAATATCAACCCAAAACTTAAGCCTGTTGATTAATTTAAAATGAAAAAAATTATATTTTTTAATATTTTAATTTTTTTCATTTTTTCATTAAAATTTTCTTATTCTGAGTCAAGATTTGGTGAGTTAACAGAAATGCGCGATGAAAGAATGAGAGGAAAAGAGGGTCAATGGGTAAGGCCACATCCAGGACCTTTTGTATGGAATAAAATTGAAAGGAAACAAGGAAGTTATTCCTGGGATGAAGCTGATGTGCAAGTTGTTTATGCTCAAGAACATAATCAAAAAATCATAGCAACTATTTGGCCGTACTCTAATTGGGAACAAAAATCTTGTAAAAGAAAAAAAGCAAGAAGTCCTTTTGGTAAACATTTTTCAAAGTATTTAAGCAAACCTTGTTCAATGGATAATTATAAAACTTTTCTTTTAGCACTAGTAGATCGTTATGATGGAGATGGTAATAATGATATGCAAGGATTAACTAAGCCAATTTTATATTGGGAGATAATGAACGAACCAGAATTTAAGATGTTCTTTAAAGGAAAGAAAGATGAGTTTATAGAAATTTTTAATTTTTCTTCAAAAATTATTAAAGAAAAACAAAAAGACTCTATAATAGTTATGGCAGGTGCTGCTGGAATGTTTCCAGAAAATAAAAAGTTTTGGAAATATGTTTTACCAAAAATAAAAGATAATTTTGATATTGCTAATATTCATCACATAAGCACTCCTGATGGAAAATGTGATAAAGAGCTTTGGGTAGATGAGTTTGCAGCCTTATTAAAAAGTGTAGATGTTGATAAGCCTATTTGGTTAACAGAAGCCATGACCTGTGGTCCCCCAGTAAAAGCTTGGATAAATGCATTTTTAAACGGAGCGGATGTTATTGTTGATGTTGGTGTTAATGCACCAGGTAAGAAGATGAGTAAAAAGGGTAGAAAAAATTTAAATGATTTTATTACTAATTATGATGGTTTTTCATCTCTAAAACGTGTCTCAAAAACAGAAGTAGAATTTCAATATAAAGACGGTTCTACTAAGGCTTTTAAACTTAATTAACTCTAATTGTTGGAAGACTATAAAAATCAGCTGTATCTATCTTGGAAGAATATTCTCTTTTCATGTTCCATTTCTTTTGAACACCAGCACTTGCAACACTTAAAGTAGATCTTCCATATCGATGATTAGTATTATCAATAGATCTCATTAAACTATTTATCTTTTCATCTTTTTCAGATGAAAATAAGTTTGTTTTTTCATTAGCATTTGAAAGTCCTGTAAGCATTACTCCTGCTTTTTGATATTGATAACCATTTTTGAAAATTGTTTCCAAAATTGTTACTGCGGTTTTAACTATTTCAATACTGTTATTTGTTGCAATTGGAAAATCAATAGTCTTTGCATTTGAATAGTAACCATAGTTCCTTTGAAAGGGACTGGTTCTAACAAATACTGTGATTGCTTTTGCAACCAACGATTCTGATCTAATTTTTTCAGATGCATTTAAACAATAATTTGCAACTGCTTCTTTTAATTCTTGAAATCTTTCAACTCTTTTCCCAAACGATCTTGATACAACACAACTTTTTCTTTTTGTAGTAGTTGTCTCCAAATTAATACAAGGAATCCCTTTAAGTTCCATTGCAGTTCTTGAGCCCAAAACATTAGAAGATTTCTTAATCCAGCTGTTAGATTTATTCTTAAGTTGCTTTGCATTATAAACTCCATTTTTATTATAAAATTTTGTTAATTGTTTACCAACACCCCAGACATCATTAATTTCAATTTTTTCAAGCACAGGATCTAAGTTATCAATTCCAATTAGGCTAGTAACTCCTGATTGCTTTTTCTTTGCAATTTGATTTGCGATTTTACTCAAGGTTTTTGTTTTAGCAATTCCAATACTAGTTGGAATACCAGTCCATTGTAAAACTGTTTCCCTAATCTCTTTTCCAATTTTTTCTACATCTTGATCTGGAAAATTTGATAAATCTAAAAATGCTTCGTCAATAGAATAAATTTCCATATCTGAATTAAATCTTTTAAGAGTTCGCATTACTCTTCTAGATAAATCACCATACAAAGAATAATTAGATGAAAAAACTTCTACTTTATTTTTGATGATAATATCTTTTGCTTTAAAATAGGGTTCACCCATTTTAATTCCTAAAGCTTTTGCTTCAGTAGATCTTGAAATGATACAACCATCATTATTGGATAAAACGACAACAGGCTTTCTTCTTATTTTAGGATTGAATAATCTTTCACACGAAACATAAAAAGAATTACAATCAACTAATGCTATTTTTTTAGTACGTAGAATGGATGACATAAGTTACAACTCCCCAAATAAAGATATCTTGTTCTTCGTTAATTAAAATTCTGTCAGTAAACTCTTTAGATCCTGACGTTAAAAATTTTTTATCTCTTTCTTGAACTAAACTTTTAACCACAAGTTCGTCATGAACATTAGCAATCACCGTTGAAAAGTTTTTTGGTTTCAAACTTTTGTCGACAACCAATAAATCTCCATCATTAATTCCAACATCGACCATTGATTTACCTTGCACTCTGATAATGAAAGTTGCTGGAACATTTCTTATCAAATGCATATTTAAATCAATATCTTCTTCGATATAATCAGTTGCAGGAGAAGGGAAACCAGCGCCTGCTTTATGTAGATAATATGGGATTGTTAGTTTCATGTTCTTGTTTTGTTCTACTTTATAGACTAGTTATACAATACACGCAATAGGTTGTATTTTGAGTCTGTAACTGAATCAAAAGTGAATCAAAACGTGAACATCCAAAACCACATTTTGTGCTATTGTGGATAACTCTAACCACTAGTAGTTTAAATTTAAGAAAATAGATTAATGATTTGTATTAAAGCCAAAATACCAGAAGAGTTAAACGATATAGAGGATGAGTTAAAAGCTATTTATCATAGCAAAGATACAGTTTGTTTTTATATATTTAAAACAAGAGAATTGAGAAATGAATTTATAGAAAAAACTAAAGGGATGAATAAAGATAGTAGGGAGCAAATTTATAAAGAGTATTAATTAAATTAGGATAGAGGAGTTATATGAAATTAAATTGTCACTGTGGAGCTATCGAAGCTGAAATTAATGTTCCAATTAATGAATTAGCAAAAATTGTTAAATGTAATTGCTCTATCTGTAAAAGAAAAAATGCAACTATGGGAATGGTTAAGAATGAAGATTTTAAAGTTACCAAAGGAGAAGATAAGTTAAGTCTTTATCAATATCATACAAAAGTTGCTAACCACTACTTTTGTAAAGAGTGTGGAATTTATACTCATCACAATCCAAGAAGTGCACCTACAATGACGGGTTTTAATTTAGGCTGTGTGGATGAAGTTAAAGTAGAAGATTTAAAAGATGTAGCTTTCTTTGATGGTCTAAATCATCCAATGGATCAAAAAAAATAAAAGTTCAATGAAATTAGCTTCTGAATGTTTTAATACAGTTAAAAAAGATTGTTTTAGATTTATTAAATCACAGGAAACCCCAACAGAAAAGTTTGGTAACAAAGATGGAATGCTCAGGTCTTTTTTAATTCCAATGTGTTTTTGGATTGCAAAAAAAGCAAATAATAAAAAACCTTACTTTGTTGGTTTGGCAGGTGGGCAGGGAACTGGCAAAACAACTACAAGTTCAATTGTAAAAATTATACTCGAAAAATATTTTAAACTTAAAGTATTTAAAATTTCCATTGATGATTTTTATAAAACTCGAAAAGAAAGATTAAATTTATCGAAAAAAGTTCATCCGATGCTAATGACAAGAGGAGTACCCGGAACCCATGATACACAAATGATGTTAAACTTTTTTAAAAAAGCAAAAAGTAAGAATTTTAAGAAAATAGAATTACCAAATTTTAATAAAGCAGTGGATGACAGATCTCCTAAAAAGAATTGGTATAAAATAAAAGAAAAACCTGATGTTATAATATTTGAAGGTTGGTGCGTAGGGGCTAAAGCAGAAATGAGCAAAACTCTTAAAAAATCAATTAATTCACTTGAAAAAGTTAATGATCAAAAACTTATTTGGAGAAAATATGTTAACCAAGAGTTAAAGACAAAATATAAGAAATTATATTCTCAACTAAATTGTATGATTTATTTAAAAGCAAAAAATTTTAGTTTGCTACAAAAATGGAGATTAAAGCAGGAGCACAAACTAAGGCTTAAAACTAAAAAATCATCTGGTCATAAAATAATGAACAAAGGAGATGTAATAAATTTTATGCAAACTTACCAAAGAATTACAGAGAACATGTTCAAAAAAATGCCCAAATATGCGTCTATTATTTTAAATTTAAACAGTAACCATCAAATAAAATCTGCTGTATATAAAGCAAAATGAAAAAAATATTTATACTAACTTGTCTAACATTATTTAACTTTAGCAATGTATCTGCTGTTACTTTGTATAATGCATTGAACCAAGCTTATCAAAATAATATTCAATTAAATGCAGAAAGAGAAAGTTTAAAAGCCTCTGAGCAAGATGTAAATATTTCAAAAGGTAACTACCTACCATCTTTGACTTTAAGTGGAACTCAAAGTCAAGAGGATACAAGTAAGCTTACAAATCGAGATGGTTCAAATGCTGCAATAACTGATGTGGATCCTTTTACTACTTCAATAAAATTAGAACAAACAATTTTAGATTTCGGAAGAGGTTTAGAGCTTAAAAAAAGTAAAGCAGGATTAGATTTAGCAAAAGCAAGATTAATTAAAAAAGAACAGGATGTTCTTCATAGTGCAATTGATGCTTATTCAAATTTAATTTTAGCAAGAGAAAAAAATGATATTAACGAAAAGAATTTAAATCTTTTAACCAGACAAGTTGAAAATGATAAAATTAGATTGGACCGTGGGCAAATTACAATTACTGATCTTGCACAGTCAGAGTCCTCATTTGCAGGAGCTCAAGCACAATTTACTCAAGCTAAAAGTGAATTGTTAATTGCTAAGTTAACTTATCAAAATATTATTGGAAAAATATCTGATGTTAATCAGTTAGAAAAAAGCTCAAATTCAATTGTAGGTGTTCCAAATTCTTTAAATGAAGCAATTGATTTATCAAAACAAAATAATCCAGATATTAAAATTGCAAAATTTGATTTAGTACAATCTGAAAAAGATTTATCAATCTCAAAATCAGATTTAGCACCAACTGCAACTTTATCTTTAGAAAAATCTTATGCTGACGATATTAGTTCAACATATGATGAAAGAGAGAAAGAAACTTTAAAAGCTACAGTTAGCTGGCCTTTTTTTTCAGGTGGAAAAAAATTCTCGACTATTAAAAAAAATTCAAATTTAACAACTAGAAAAAGATTATTATTAGATGATGCAGTTAGAACTAATGAAACTCATGTTGCAAGTGCATGGTCTAGCTTAGAGTCTTCAGAAAGTTTTTTAAATTCTGTAAAAGCCCAAGTAAGAGCAGCTCAAATAGCAAATGATGGAATTGCTGCAGAGTATGAAAGGGGATCAAGAACTACTCTTGATGTTATTCAATCAAACGCTTTATTGCTTTCAGCTCAAATCTCTTTAGCAAGTTCTGAAAAAAATTATCTTATGGCTCAGTATAACCTGCTAAAAGCAGTGGGACTTTTAAATAGCCAATATCTAAAACTTAAGTAATTATTTGTGTTTTTTGACTAAAAAATAAATATATTGCTAATGAGAACAAAATGTGTACATTTAGAGCATGATTCGAGAGTTAAAAAAATTAAAAAAAAAGGCTAAAAATGACTAAAAACAACTTAAAAGTAGTTAAAACTACAAAAGCGCAACAAGCAGAAGGCAGCGAAAAAAACAAAGCATTAGATGCAGCAATAGCACAAATTACTGACAATTTTGGAAAAGGCTCTGTAATGAAACTTGGCCAAAGAAAAGCAATGGATGTTGAGTCAATATCGACGGGTTCTTTAAGCTTAGACTTAGCGCTTGGAATAGGAGGCTTACCGAAAGGAAGAGTTGTTGAAGTTTATGGGCCAGAATCTTCAGGAAAAACAACATTAGCATTACAAGTTGTTGCAGAAGCACAAAAAGCTGGTGGAATATGTGCATTTGTTGACGCAGAGCATGCATTAGACCCAGTTTATGCAAAAAAACTTGGTGTAGATACAGAAGAATTATTAATTTCACAACCAGATACGGGTGAACAAGCTTTAGAAATAGCTGACACATTAGTTAAATCAGGTTCAGTTTCTGTAATTGTTGTTGACTCAGTTGCTGCATTAACTCCTAGAGCAGAAATTGAAGGAGAAATGGGAGATCATCACGTTGGTCTTCAATCAAGATTAATGAGTCAAGCTTTAAGAAAATTAACTGGCTCAATTTCAAGTACAAACACTATGATGATTTTTATTAATCAAATTAGAATGAAAATTGGAGTAATGTTTGGAAGCCCAGAAACTACTTCTGGGGGAAATGCACTTAAATTTTATTCATCTGTAAGAATGGATATTAGAAGAATTGGTGCAATTAAAAATGGTGATGAGATTATAGGCAACTCTACAAGAGTTAAAGTGGTTAAAAATAAAGTAGCCCCACCATTTAAAGTAGTTGAGTTTGATCTAATGTATGGAAAAGGTATTAGCAAAGTCGGTGAACTAGTTGACCTTGGAGCAAAAGCTGGAATAGTTGAAAAGTCTGGTGCTTGGTATGCTTATAAAGGCGAAAAGATAGGTCAAGGTAGAGAAAATGCTAAAATTTATTTAGAAGAAAACTCTAATATTGCTGCAGAAATAGAAATGGCAATAAGAGAAAAAGCAGGTGTAATTTCAAAAAAAATTGAAGGAAACCCTTTAGATCCAGAAAAAGCTGCAAAAGATCAAATTGAAGATCCAAAAGCAGCAACTAAAGAAGAAGTAGTTCCTACTAAAAAGAATTAGTTAAAAGGTCATCTTTAATTATTAAAAGGCGCTTAGTTTAAGCGCCTTTTTTCCCTTACTGTTATATAGACATAGAATAAAAAAGCTGTATTTTAAAAATATGGCTGACAAATCTTTAAATGAAATAAGGAATACATTCTTAAAATATTTTGAAAAGAACGATCATAAGATTGTAGAGTCTAGCAATTTAGTTCCAAATAATGATCCAACCTTAATGTTTGCAAACTCAGGGATGGTGCAGTTTAAAAATGTATTTACCGGTTTAGAGAAAAGAGACTATCAAAGGGCAACCACTTCTCAAAAGTGTGTAAGAGCAGGTGGAAAACATAATGATTTAGAAAATGTAGGCTACACACCAAGACATCACACATTCTTTGAAATGTTGGGAAATTTTTCATTTGGAGATTATTTTAAAGAACAAGCAATTTACTATGCTTGGAATTTAATCACTAAAGATTTTGGTATAGATAAAAACCGACTTTATGTAACGGTTTATCATGAAGATGATGAAGCCTTCAATTTTTGGAAGAAAATAGCTGGTTTTAGTGATGATAAGATTATTAGAATAGTAACATCTGACAATTTTTGGTCAATGGGAGAAACAGGTCCGTGTGGTCCATGCTCTGAAATTTTTTATGATCATGGTGATCATCTAGCTGGTGGTTTACCTGGTTCTAAAGATGAAGATGGAGATCGATTTATTGAGATATGGAACTTAGTTTTCATGCAATATGAACAAGTTACAAAAGATAAAAGAATAAATCTTCCGAAACCATCTGTTGATACTGGTATGGGATTAGAAAGAATTGCAGCTTTGCTGCAAGGTACGCATGATAATTATGAAACAGATCATTTTAAAAAAATTATAAGCTCTGCATCTGACATTATTAAAATTAAACAAGATCAATCTAATCAATCAAGCTTCAGAGTTATAGCTGACCACTTAAGAGCTAGCGCATTTTTAATTGCTGAAGGTGTACTACCTTCAAATGAAGGAAGAGGTTATGTTCTCAGAAGAATAATGAGAAGAGGAATGAGACATTCACATTTACTTGGATCCAAAGAACCAGTTTTTTTCAATTTATTTGAAACACTTAGAGATGAAATGTCAGGCAACTATCCTGAATTAGTAAGAGCAGAGTCTTTAATTAAAGAAACTTTAAGAATGGAAGAAGAAAAATTTTTAGTTCTTTTAGATAGAGGAATTAAAATTTTAAATGATGAGGTATCTAAAATAGATAAAGTTTTACCTGGAGAAGTAGCATTTAAATTATATGACACTTATGGATTTCCATTAGATCTTACAGAAGATATTTTAAGAAATAAATCAATGTCAATTGATACAGAAAAATTCCAATCCTTGATGAAAAAAAGTAGAGAACTTGCTAAAAAAAATTGGAAAGGATCAGGTGATGCTGCAGTTGAAAATATTTGGTTTGGAATAAAAGATAAATTAGAGGCCACTGAATTCCTAGGTTATGAAACTAATCAAGCTGAGGGAATAATCTTATCACTTTTAAAAGATAATAAAGAAGTTATAAAATTAAAAGAAAATGACGAAGGAATGATTATTGTAAACCAGACACCATTTTATGGAGAGTCTGGTGGTCAAGTAGGTGATACTGGAGAAATTATTGCAAATGATTTTAAATTTGAGGTAACAGATGTCCAAAAAAAATTAGGAGACTTATTTGTTCATTATGGAAAAGTAATTAGTGGATCAATAAAGATAAAGGATAGTGTTGAATTGAAAATCAATGTTGAAAGAAGAAATAATACTAGAGCATATCACTCGGCAACGCATTTATTACATGAGTCATTAAGGAGAGTATTAGGCGATCATGTTACACAAAAAGGATCTTTGGTTGAATCTAGTCGACTAAGATTTGATTTTAGTCACATGAAACCAATACCAACTGAAGAAATTGATAAAGTAGAAAACTTTGTAAATTCAATGGTTTCAAAAAAATCTGATGTAAAAACTCGATTAATGACACCAGATGAAGCCGTTGAAAATGGGGCTTTAGCATTATTTGGTGAAAAATATGGTGATGAAGTTAGAGTTTTATCAATGGGCGATGAAGGTGATAAGTATTTTTCAACTGAATTATGTGGTGGAACGCACGTTAAAAATACAGGTGATATTGGTAAATTTAAGATAATAAGCCAATCTTCAATTGCTGCAGGGGTTAGAAGAATTGAAGCTTTAAGAGACAAACAATTAGAAGATTATTTAAAGAATAAAGAAAAACTATCTAATATTTCTTCTGAAAAAAATGATGATTCTATTAAAGATTTAAGTGAACAAATATCTAAATTAGGTGGAAAACCTAATTTAGATCAGTCAGATCAAAAAACATTAATAAAGAATTTAACAAAACAATTAGAGACAATTTCAGTAAATTCAATTCTAGAAGATAAATCAAAAAATAAAATTACTGATGATGAAATTAAAGGAATTAAATTAAGACTTCAAAATGTTGATGGACTGCCACCTAAAGAATTAAGAAAACTTGTTGATAAGGGAAAGAAAGAATTAGGCGAAGGTATAATAATAGTCTTTGCTAGCAAAGATGATAAAGTTGGAATTGCAGTTGGTGTGACAGATAAATTAACAGATAAATTTGATGCAGTTCAATTTGTTAAAGTAGGTTCTGAGATTATTGGAGGACAAGGTGGAGGTGGAAGAAAAGACTTTGCGCAAGCTGGAGGTCAAGATCAGTCTAAAATTGAAGAAGCTTTTAAAAAGCTCAAAACTTTAATTTAATTTTTTTTTAAGATTACCATCAATTTCATCTAAAAATTGATTAGTAGTTAAATATTTGCTTGATGGCCCAATAAGAATAGCTAAATCTTTTGTCATTGCGCCATTCTCAACACACTCAATACACACTTTTTCAATTGTTTGAGCAAATTTTATCAACTCATTATTTCCATCTAATTTTCCTCTGTGAGCTAATCCTCTAGTCCAAGCAAATATTGAGGCTATAGGGTTTGTTGAAGTTTCTTTACCTTGCTGGTGCATTCTATAGTGTCTTGTAACTGTTCCATGTGCAGCTTCAGCTTCCATCACTTTTCCATCAGGTGTTAATAATGTACTAGTCATTAATCCTAAAGATCCATAACCTTGTGCCATGGTATCAGACTGAACATCACCATCATAGTTTTTACAAGCCCAAATATATTTACCACTCCATTTCATTGCACAAGCAACCATATCATCAATTAATCTATGTTCGTACGTTAGATTATTTTTTTCAAAATCTGTTTTGTATTCTTTTTCAAAAATTTCTTGGAATATGTCTTTAAATCTACCATCGTATTGTTTTAAAATTGTATTTTTTGTAGACATGTAAACAGGCCACTTCTTAATTAATCCATAGCTAAAGCAAGATTTTGCAAAGTCTTCAATTGATTTATCTAAATTATACATTGAAAGTGCAACACCAGGACCAGTAAAATTAAATACTTCATATTTTATTTCATCTTTACCATCCTCAGAGGTCCACTTAACTTCCATTTTACCTTTACCAGGCACCTTAAAATCCGTAGCTCTATATTGATCTCCAAAGGCATGTCTTCCAATAACAACAGGATCTTTCCAAGAAGGAACAAGTTTTGGTATATTTTTGCAGATAATTGGTTCTCTAAATACAGTTCCACCAATTATATTTCTTATCGTTCCATTGGGAGATCTCCACATTTTTTTTAAATCAAACTCCTCAACTCTAGCTTCATCAGGAGTAATTGTGGCACATTTAATTCCAACACCGATTTTTTTTATGGCATTAGCAGAGTCTATTGTTATTTGATCATCAGTATTATCTCTGCTTTTCATTCCAAGGTCATAATATTCAATCCCTAGATCTAAATATGGAAGAATTAGTTTATTCTTAATAAACTTCCATATGATACGAGTCATTTCATCACCATCTAGCTCTACAATAGGGTTATTTACCTTGATTTTACTCATTAAAATAAATTTATCTTATTAATTGAATTTGATTGGTTTATATACATATTAATCGAAAATTAGCAAATATAAGAATATGTTTAGTAAGATATTTCCAAAGATTCATACAGAGGGTTACAAATTTTTAGTAATCTCAGTTTTTGTCACAATTATATTATTATCGTTAAGCGGTTTCCTTGGAGTTGTTGGATTGCTGCTAACAATTTGGGTTTATTATTTTTTTAGAGATCCAGAGAGAGTTATAATTGGAGATGACAACTATTTAGTTAGCCCAGCTGATGGCGAAGTAATTAAAGTAGAAGAAGTGGATGGACCTAAAGAAGTAGGTTTAGAAAATAAAAAATTTAAAAAGATAAGTATATTCATGAATGTTTTTGATTGTCACGTAAACAGAACTCCATGCTCAGGAACAGTTGAAGAAATTCTATACAAACCGGGAAAATTTTTAAATGCATCTTTTGACAAAGCAAGTGAAGATAACGAAAGAAATTATTATAAATTAAAAGATAAGAGTGGAAATGATATTGTTATAGTTCAAATAGCAGGCTTGATTGCTAGAAGAATTGTGTGTGAGACAAATAATGGTCAAGAGCTTAATCAAGGTGATAGAATTGGCATGATTAGATTTGGAAGTCGTGCAGATGTTTATTATGAAAACTATGAACCATTAGTTAAAATTGGTCAAAAAACTATTTCGGGTGAAACTTTATTAGCCAAAAAATAAAAATGGAACAACCAAAAAACAACTTAAAAATCATAGCAGAAAAAAAAAATGCTAGAGTAATTTTACCTAACATGCTGACTTTAATAGGAGTTTGTATTGGTTTAACTTCTATTAGATTTGCGTTAGATGGAAAATTTGAATTTGCAATAATAGCAATAATTTTTGCAGCTTTAATTGATGGTTTGGATGGAAGAATTGCAAGACTAATCAAAGGAACATCAAAAGTAGGTAAAGAATTAGACTCTTTAACTGATATGATTAGCTTTGGCGTAGCCCCAGCATTTGTTATGTTTTTTTGGAAGTTAGATACCCTTGGAAGATTTGGTTGGTTGGTGTGTTTGATTTATGTGATTTGTGTAGCATTAAGATTGGCTAGATTTAATGTTAATTCAAATCAAGAACCATCTTGGAGAGATAATTTTTTTGAGGGAGTTCCATCTCCAGCTGGGGGTATTCTTGTTTTAACTCCTCTAATAATTAGCCTTACAAATTTTAATTACATTGAACTAAATTACGATATTATTGTGCCAGCATTTTTCATAACCACTTCTTTATTACTCATTAGTAAGTTTCCTAGTTATTCATTTAAAAAGATTGTTATTCAAAGAAAGACAACTATTTTTTTATTATTTGGGATAGTATTGTTTTTTGGATTACTTTTAATTTATCCTTTTAGTATAATATCTATTAGTGCAGTTGTTTATTTATTAATGCTACCAATCAGTTTTTTTCATTATCAAAAATTAAAAAAACAAAATCAGGATAAAGATTCAGTTGAAGAAGATGATGATCTTGAAGACGTATTGTAATGAAAAAAAATGTTATAGTATCTTTAGCAGACTCTAACTATTTTCCTTTATTAGACGAATTAATCAATTCAATTATAAGATTTAATGAGAGTAGGAAAGTTGCTATATGTATTTTAGATGCTGGACTAACTAAGGAACAAAAAGAAATATTATCCCAAAAAGTTGATGAAATAAAATCAGCTGAATGGGATATAGAAGTTCCAGATAGCAAAATAAAAGGAAGAGAGTGGCTTAAGAGTCAAGTTTCAAGAGCCTTTCTTCCAAAATATTTTCCAAGTTATGAAAAATATTTATGGATTGATTGCGATGCATGGGTCAACGATTGGAAGACTATTGAACTTTATTTTAAGGCATGTGATGATGGAAAATTAGGAATAACACAAACTATTGGACCAGGTTATAAAATAACTTCAAAAGTTAATTGGGTAATAGGAAAGTTAGCAATTATTAAATCCCAAAATTTTAAACATGCTGTAAAGTCAAATATAGGTTATGCAAAGGCAAGAAAACTCGCGTTTGCTCCTCATATAAATATTGGAGTTTTTTCTTTAGTAAAGAATTCAACTTCATGGAATTCATGGCAGAAAAATCTTGAACAAACCTTAAAAGGTGGTGATATATTCGGCTCTGAACAGTTAGCAATGAATATGTCTGTCTACATAGACGATATTGAAACTGAATTTTTACCTCTTAATTGTAATTGGATCACAAGTAATCTTTTACCAAAGTTTGATGAAGAAAGTTCTACTTTCGTTGAACCTTATTTGCCCAACTATAAGATTGGTATAATGCATTTAGCTGCAGGTATTTGGAAAGATAAAAAAGACATGAGACTGAATAAAGAAATCACTATAGATATTGAAACACTTCAAGGTAACACTTTAAGTAAAAGCTTAAGGTTTAATAGTTAATTGAAAAAAAATAAAATTTCTAAAAATTGGGTTAACAAACAAAGAAGAGACACCTACGTAAGGCAATCTAAGGTTGACGGCTATAGAGCGAGATCAGCATACAAATTAATTGAGATAGATGAAAAATTTAAAATATTTAAAGGTGGTATTTCAGCAATAGATATAGGAGCTGCTCCTGGAAGTTGGTCCCAATATGCTGCAAAAGTTGCAAAAAGTGGCAGATTAATATCAATTGATTTAAAAGAGATGGAACCAATTGGTAATACAGTTCAAATCCAGGGTGATTTTACAGAAGATAAAATTCAAGATGAAATTAAAAAACATATAAAAGATAAAATAGACGTTGTGATGTCGGACATGGCTGTGAATACGACAGGTATTAAAAATATAGACTCTATTCAAACAGGTGAACTATGCAAAGAAGCAATGTTTTTTGCAAAAGATCAATTAAAAGATAACGGTTACTTTATTTCAAAAATTTTTATGGGTGGAACATTTAACGAAATAGTTGCTGAGGGAAAAAAATATTTTAAAGAAGTTAAGGTTTTTAAACCAAAATCTAGCAGAAAAGACTCTAAAGAAAGTTTTATAATTTGCAGTAAACTTAGATAGGGACTTTAATTTTTAAAGGAATCGTATATAAAAGATCATGGTTCCTATAAAAGAAGCACTTACCTTTGATGACGTTACATTAGCGCCAAAATATTCAGAAATATTACCTTCAGAAGTTCAAACATCAGTTTCATTAACCAAGAATTTGAAGCTAAAAATTCCTCTTTTATCTTCAGCAATGGACACTGTTACGGAGAGTAAAATGGCTATAGCTATAGCAAAATCAGGTGGAATAGGAGTTATTCATAGAAATCTAAAAATTAAAGACCAAATTCTAGAGATTAAAAAAGTAAAAAAACTAAAATTATTAGTAGGCGCTGCAGTTGGTGCAGGACCAAATGAATTCTTGAGAGCTAAAGCTATAATTAAAGAGGGCGTTGATTTGATAGTAGTTGACACTGCACACGGACATACAAAAAAAGTTGGAGAAATAATTAAATTTATTAAAAAATTTAAAAATAAGAAAATCGCTCTTTGCGCTGGAAATATAGCAACACCAGAAGCTGCTAAGTTTTTGATTAAATTAGGTGTTGATATTATTAAAGTTGGAATTGGTCCAGGATCAATTTGTACGACAAGATTAGTAGCGGGTATTGGAGTTCCTCAGTTGAGCGCAATACTATCAGTAAGAAATGGATTAAAAAATAAAAATGTAAAAATTATTTCAGATGGTGGAATTAAATATTCAGGAGATCTTGCAAAAGCTTTTGCAGCAGGAGCTGATGCTGTAATGATAGGGTCACTATTTGCAGGCACAGATGAAGCTCCAGGAAAATTAATAAAAAAAAATGGAAAGTTATTTAAAAGTTTTAGGGGAATGGGATCTGTAGGAGCAATGAACAAAGGGTCAGCTGATAGATATTTTCAAACGAAACAAAAAGATACTTCAAAATATGTTCCAGAAGGCGTAGAAGGATTTGCAAAATATAAGGGAGACGTAGGGAGTATTATATATAAATTGATTGGTGGATTAAGATCTTCAATGGGTTATCTTGGTTCAAAAAACATTATAAAATTAAGAGTTAAACCTAATTTTGTAAAAATTACCAAAGCAGGCTTTTACGAAAGTATGGTTCACAATGTCGATGTTATTAAAAATGATAGTAAATACTAATGAATAAAATATTTAAATTAATAATTTTGGTTTATTTTATATTGGTTTCTTCAAACTTAGCGTTTGCAAAAGAAAATTTTTTTGATGAAGCTCTAAAGAAGTACCAAAGTCAGAATTATGATGATGCAAAATTTATGTTTGAGCGCAACATAGTATTTAACCCTAAAGATGCAAAATCTTACTTGTACTTAGCAAAAATTTATAATCATGAAGAAGATCAAAAAAAGGAAGAATACAATTTAGAAACAACATTATTAATTGAACCAAATAATGAGGAAGCTATTTTAATGTTAATGAAAATAGCCTTAAAGAAATCAAATTATTCAAAAGTGAATGATCTGTCTCAAACTTTTGTAAAAGTTTGTAAAAATCTATGTGATGAAAATAATGGAATTCAAAAATCTCTAAAGAATATAGAACCTGATAATAATGAGTCTTGATCAAAATCTTAAAAAAATCTTAATAATAGATTTTGGTTCACAATTTACACAATTAATTGCAAGAAGAATAAGGGAATTAGGAGTTTTTTCAGAGATTGTAAGTCATAAAAAAATTAAAATCAAAGATATAGATAGATCAATTAAAGGTATAATTTTATCTGGCGGACCTTTAAATGTTTATGAAATAAACAAATATTCATTTGATAAAAAAATTATTAATTTAGATATTCCAATTTTAGGAATTTGTTTTGGTCATCAAATATTATCTAAACTTAATGGTGGAAGAGTTAGACAATCAAAACACCGTGAATTTGGGTTAGCAAATATTTATAAAAAAAATGAAAGTCTGTTAACAAAAAACTTTTTTAATAAAAAAAATTCAAAAAAAGTTTGGATGAGCCATGCTGACCAAGTCTCAAAACTTCCAAAAGACTTTAAAGTTGTAGCATCCAGTACAAATTCTAAGTTTGCAATAGTTGAAAATAAAAACAAGAAATTTTATGGTATTCAATTTCATCCAGAGGTTACTCACACTGAAAACGGTAAAAAATTAATTAGTAATTTCATTTTTTTAGTTTGTAAAATTAAACGGAATTGGTCATCTAAAGATCAAAAAGTTCAACTTATTAAGGAAGTTAAGAATCAAGTTGGATCTGAAAAAGTTATTTGTGCTTTATCAGGAGGTGTTGATAGTAGCGTTGTTGCACAATTACTTAATAAAGCTATTGGTAAAAAATTATATTGTATTTTTGTTAACACTGGTCTTTTGAGAAAAAACGAGGAGCTACAAGTTGTTCAGACTTTTAAGAAACGTTTAAAAATGAACTTAATTTATGTAAATGCAGAAAAAGAATTTTTAAAAAAACTACATAACGTTTCCGATCCTGAAAAAAAAAGAAAAATTATTGGTAATCTTTTTATAAAAATCTTTGAAAGATATGCTAAAAAAATTAAAAACGTAAAATTCTTAGCACAAGGAACTCTTTATCCAGATTTAATTGAAAGTAAATCAGTAACAGGCAGTCAAACTTCAAAAATTAAATCACATCATAATGTTGGAGGACTTCCAAAAAAGATGAAACTTAAACTTGTGGAACCCTTAAAATTTCTTTTTAAAGATGAAGTTAGAAAATTAGGTTTAGAATTAAACTTAAGCAAGGATATTATTTCTAGACATCCTTTTCCAGGACCTGGATTAGCAATTAGAATGCCTGGGATAATTACAAATGATAAAATTAAGATACTTAAAGAAGCTGATTATTATTTTATTCAAGCTTTAAGAGATCATGGTCTTTACCATAAAATATGGCAAGCTTATGCTGCTTTGTTACCAGTTAAAACAGTAGGTGTTATGGGTGACAATCGTACTTATGAATATTTATGTTTATTAAGAGCTATTACCTCCGAAGATGGAATGACTGCAGATTTTTATGAATTTAAAAAGTCTTTTATGCAAACAATTTCAAATAAAATTGTTAATAGTATAAGAGGAATTAATAGAGTTGTGTATGATATTACCTCTAAACCACCAAGCACTATTGAATTAGAATAGCTTTGTTAATATAAATTAACTTTATGAAATATTTACACACAATGATTAGAATTAAAAATATTAATGAGTCATTAAGATTTTTTTGTGAGGGTCTTGGATTAAAAGAAACTAGAAGAATGGAAAATGAAAAAGGAAGATTCACTCTAATTTTTCTTGCAGCTCCTAATGATAATAGTGCTGAAATCGAACTGACTTACAATTGGGATGAGGATGAATTAGGCAATGGTTCAAGAAACTTTGGACATCTTGCTTATAGAGTAGGTAATATTTATGAAACTTGTCAAAGATTAATGGATATGGGTTATACAATTAATAGACCTCCCAGAGACGGACACATGGCGTTTGTTAGGTCACCTGATAAAATTTCAATTGAAATTTTGCAAGAAGGAAATTTGGAGCCTAAAGAACCTTGGAGCTCAATGGAAAATACTGGTTCTTGGTAGATCAATGAAAAAAAAAATACTTAATTTAATTAATAAAAAGAACAAATCTAGGATTGTTAGTTTAACTGCTTACTCTAAAAATATAGCCTCAATTTTAGATAATATATGCGATATTGTTTTGGTAGGTGATTCACTTGGTTCAGTTTTATATAATTATAAATCTACAAGAGAAGTGTCTTTAAATACAATGATTGAACATTCTAAAAGTGTAAGAATGGGGATTAAGAAAAGTTTAATGGTTGTAGATATGCCTCATAATACATACCGAAATTCCAAAGAAGCGTTAAAAAATGCAAAAAAAATAATTCTTAAAACTAGATGTGATGCAGTCAAATTAGAAGGAGGCAAAAAAATATACAATATAGTTAAAACTCTCACTAAAAACAATATATCTGTAATGGGTCATTTAGGATTACTTCCTCAATCAGATAAAACTTTTAAATTCAAAGGAAAAAAAAGCTCTGAAAGAAATAAGATTTTAAACGACGCTAAATTATTAGAAAGTGCAGGTGTATTTTCAATTGTTCTTGAATGCGTAGAAACTACTCTAGCAAAAAAAGTAACAAATCAAATTAGTATTCCCACTATTGGAATAGGGGCCTCAAATAATTGTGACGGACAGATTTTAGTATTTGATGATTTAATTGGACTTAATCCAATCGACGTTAGGTTTGTTAAGAAATATAGCAACATTAGAAAAGAAATAAAAAAAGCAGTATCTAATTATTCTAAGGAGGTGAAACAAAAAAAGTTTCCACTAAAGAAGCACTCTTATTAACTAAAAATATTTTATAAATTCTTCGTTAATTCTTAATATTTCCAGATCAACTAATCCACCAATTATTAATTGCAATCCTACAATAAGAATAAATATTAACCCCATATAAGCTATCCAGATATGCTTTTGTATATAATTTGCCATGTAGGTTGCTAGGGCGCCAGTTAATACAACTGATAGAATGAGACCAAAAATCATAAAACCGAAATATTCTTTAGCCGCAGCAACAACCCCAATAACGTTGTCAAAGCTGATCATAATATCCGCAAATAAAACCTTTCCAATACTGTTTATATACGATGGTTCTTGTTTTTTTTTAGTTTGAGATTTTATTCTTTTGATATCAACTAAATCTTTTCTTAAATCATTAACTATCCAAATTAATAATAATCCTCCCAAAATTTTAATGAAATAAAATTTAAATAAGTAAGTAGCAAATAGTGCAAAAAAAATTTTAAATACAAAAGCTCCAGCCACACCCCATAAAATAATTTGTTTTCTATTTTTAGGTACAAAATTTGCTGCAATAGAACCAACTATAACTGCATTATCTGCTGTTAAGATAATAGTAATAAAAATAATTTTAGTTAAAATAATGAGTTCTTCAATCAAGATTATTAATATTTAGATTGTTTGGTTCCATCAATTATTTCTTTAAGCTCACCATACTCTTCACAATTACAATTTGCCAATACATTTAATCTTTCTTTTGCAAGATCAATTCGATTAGTTACAACATAAAGTTCACCTAAATACTCATTAATTCCTTTATGGTTAGGGTCAATTTCTAAACCTAGTAAATAATATTTTTCACCATTTTCATAATCACCAAGTTTTCTAGTAGTAAAACCAAGATAATTAAGTGTATTCGCTTGAAGTGGTTTTTTTTTATTAGAAATAACTAGTAATTTTTGAGCTTTCTCATATCTTTTATTTGCTTTTTCATTCTTTCCTTTTTTCTCATATTTTTTTGCTTGCTTAATTAAAGATACAGCTTTGTCATAATCTGATTTAACTTTTGACGAACCATCATCTGTACCTGCAGCATGTGAGTTTATTGAAAATATAGTTATTAAAAAAGATGTAATTAAAAATTTTTTTAGCATTAGTTAAATTTCTCCATTAAGTTTAAAGGTTTTAGTTCAAGTCCATTATCTATCAGATTTTCTTTAATTGATTTAGCTGTAGCTAGTGAACTTATATTGTCTCCATGTATGCATACAGAGTCAATTTCACAAGGTATCTGTTTTCCACTGTGACAATTAAGTGCCTGATTTTTAACCATATTTACTACGTGTTTTTTTGCTTGTTCTGGATCAGTAATTAATGCATTTGGTTTTTTTCTAGAGACTAGATTTCCATCATCTTCATAATTTCTATCTGCAAAAATTTCACATGCAATTTTCATATCAAATTTTTTTGCAGCAACTTCCATTTTTGAACCAGTAGGGACAAGGTAAATTAAATCTTTATCTATTTCTTTAATACTTTTTGCTAAAATAGTTGCTAATTCAATATCCTCACAAGCCATATTGTTAAGAGCCCCATGAGGTTTGATATGAGAAACTATTTCATTATAATTTTCCGCAATCTTTTGTAAAACTTCATACTGATCAATTATTAATTTTCTAATTTCGCTTGAAGAAAGACTCATTCTCTGTCTTCCAAAATTTTCAGGATCATTAAATGATGGATGCGCACCAATACTTACTCCATTTTTTTTTGATATTTGGATCACTTCACTCATAGACTGATCATCTCCTGCATGAAAACCACAGGCAATGTTAGCAGAATTTACTATTTCTAATAAATCTGGATCATGTTTATTAGAATGATGTTTAGATTTTTCGCCCAAATCACAATTTATATTAATTTCCATAGATGTAATTGTTGAAGTATAACATTACATGTTAAAAAATATATCAAATCTTGGTGACGCAGCTTTATATTGTGATTTTGGTATTGAGGTAAATAAAAAGATTAATTCTGAAGTAATTAAATACTTTAAAGCTATTAAAGAAAGCAATATTGAAGGAATTAACAATCTTACTCCATCATATAACAAATTAATAATTTCATATGATTTACGCTTAACAAATTTTAAAGAAATTAAGAAAAAAATTGAAATACTAAATATTAATGAAACCAAAAAAATAAATAGTAAAAAATTAGAAGTTCCAGTTTGCTGTGATCCTGCATTTTCATTAGATATTGAAAGATTAGAAAAAAAAATGAATTTAAACAGAGATAAAATTTTAGAAAATTTTTTTAATAAAGAATATTTTTGTTATATGACAGGTTTTATTGCTGGAATGCCTTTTTTAGGAGATTTAGATGAAAATATGAGAGTTCCAAGATTAGAAACTCCAAGAGTAAAAGTCCCAAAAGGTTCAGTTGGAATTACAGAGCAGTTTGCAAATATTTATACGTTTGAAAGTCCTGGTGGGTGGAATATTCTTGGCAATACACCTTTAAAAGTTTTTGATAGTTCTAAAGAAAAAGAACCAAATTTTATTAATCCTGGAGATACAATTGTATTTAAGAAAATATCAATGGAAGAATACAAGGGTTTTAATGAATAATACTTTTTTTAAAATATTAAGAGCTGGAATTAATACAACTTTCCAAGATCAAGGAAGAGATAATTTATATCATATAGGTATACCATTTAGTGGAGCAATGGATAATAGAAATTATTTATTTGCAAATAAATTAGCTGGCAATCAATTAGATTTACCCGTTATAGAGTTTGCTTATCAAGGTCCACATTTAAAGTTTTACGGTAATAAAATTAATATAGTGGTTACTGGTGATGTGATTTTCAAACTAAAAATAAAAGATAAAGAAATTGATGGCAATTGTTATGAAAGTTATCAATTAGAAAATGAGGATGAGATTGACATTTTATCAACGAATAAGTCTGTTTATGGTTATTTAGCTATAAGCGGAGAGTTTGATTTAAAATTGCAGTGGGGTAGTTGTTCAATTAACACAAAAGCTAATATTGGTTCTAATGATGGAAAAAAATTAGAAAATGGACAAAAAATAAATATTTCAAAGGTCAATCAAAACTTAGAGACAAAAAAAATTGATTATCTAAATTCAAAAATAGAAAATATTAGAATAATAAGAGGAACTAATTTTGATTATTTTTCAGATGAAGGGAAAAAAAATTTTTTAAAAAAAGAATTTATTGTCTCAAAACTTTCTGACAGAATGGGGATGAGAATAGAGGGTCCAATGATAGAAAATATCGTAAATACTAATATTAAATCTGAAGGTTTGTTAAAAGGAGTTATTCAAGTTCCAGCTGATGGTAATCCCATTATAATGCTTTCTGATCATGGAACAATAGGTGGATATCCAAAAATTGCAGTTGTCGCAAGTGTTGATTACGATAAGTTGGTTCAAATATCACCTGGATCAAAAATAAAATTTAAGGAAATTGAATTATCTGATGCAGAAACTTTATTTAAGTTGTATCAAATGGAAACTCAAAATTTAATTTCACATATTTAATGAATATAATTACAAAACTTCCAGGACCTTTATTAATATTTCTTGGAGCATGTAGTTTAAGTTTTGGTGGACTGATTGTAAAATCTTTTGAAGGAGCTACCTTATGGCAGATATTGTTTTGGAGATCTTTATTTTTTTCTATAACTGTCTTAGCTTTTTTAATCATTAGCTACAGACGAAAAACATTTAAAGCATTCAAAAACTCAGGATTACCAGGATTTATAGGTGGAATTATTTTATCTTTTGGTTTTTGTGGGTATGTTTTTGCAATGTATAATACAACAGTTGCTAATACGAATTTCATTATATCTCTTCAAATTTTATTTTTAGCTGTATTTGGATATTTCTTTTTAAAAGAAAAAATTTCAGCGATTACCTTAACCTCAATTATTCTTGCTATGACAGGAGTATTATTAATGGTTGGTAACTCATTAACACCTGGTGAATTATCAGGAAATTTAGCAGCTTTTACAATGCCTATTACATTTGCAATTTTAATAATAATTGTAAGAAAATTTCCAACCGTAGACATGGTGCCTGCTCAATTTGTTGCTGGAATATGCTCTTGTTTGATTGGTTATTTTTTATCAACAAAGATTATGATTTCTCCTCATGATATATTTTTAGGTTTTTTGGCTGGATGTTTTCAAGTTGGTTTAGGTTTTATTTTTATTACCACAGGTGCAAGAACAACACCTTCTGCAATGGTTGGAATAATTATGCTATCAGAATCTGTGCTTGGTCCCATTTGGGCTTTTGTATTTGTAAGTGAAAGACCTTCAATGTATGGATTGATTGGAGGAGCAATAATTCTTTTTGCCGTTTTAATACAGTTTTATTCATTGTTATCTAAGAATAAAAAAAGTATTTCTCATTGACCATTCTTAAATAATTGATAAATTACTTTCTAACGGGAGAGACTACAAATTTTGTAGCACCGAAGGAGCAACCACCCAGGAAACTCTCAGGTAAAAGGACCGTAGCATATTAACTCTGGAAAGAGATTAAATTCTCGCCGAAGGAGCAAAACTCTCAGGCAAATATACAGATGGGTACAAAAGAGTTAATATGGAAATTAAAAAAACATCTTTAAATAAACTTCACCAAGAAAATAAGGCTAAATTTGTAGAGTTTGCAGGCTACCAAATGCCAATACAATATAGCAAAGGTATTGTTGAAGAGCACAAATTTACAAGATCACACTCTGGAATATTTGATGTTTCACACATGGGTCAGCTATTTATTTATGGTGATGATGAGCTAACAGAAGATCTAGAAAAAATTTTTCCTCTAAATCTAAAAAATTTAGAAACAAATTCTTCAAAGTATAGTTTTTTAATGAACAATGAGGCTGGAATTTATGATGATTTAATCATTACAAAAATTGATACTGGTTTTTTAATAATTTTAAATGCTGCATGTAAAGATAATGACTTTAAAATCATATCTAAGCTTCTTAATAATAGATATGAAATGAATTTAGATGAAAACAGATCTTTAATAGCTATACAAGGACCTAGATCAGTAAACATCTTAGATGCAATTCTTAATGGAATAAATAAATTGAGTTTTATGTCAGGAAATTGGTTCATTTATAAAGAGCAAAAATTATTTGTAACAAGGTCTGGTTATACAGGTGAAGATGGTTTTGAAATATCAATACCAAACGATTTAGCTGAAGATTTTACAAAAAAACTAATTGAAAACGGAGCTCAACTTATAGGGCTTGGAGCTAGAGATACTCTAAGATTAGAGGCTGGATTATGTTTGTATGGTCATGAGCTCGGCGAAGATATCACTCCTATTGAAGCAAACCTTGCTTGGGCGATATCTAAAGAAAGAATGGAAAATGGCGGATTTATAGGTTCAGATAAAATTATAAATCAACTAAATGATGGAGCTAAACAAATTCGTGTTGGCATAAAACCTGAGGGAAGATTGATTGCTAGAGAAAAAACAAAAATCTTTAACACAGATGAATTGATTATTGGTGAAGTAACCAGTGGTACTTTTGGACCAAGTGTGAGTGGACCTGTAGCTATGGGTTATGTTAAAAAAGAATTTTCTAAAAAAGATACAAAAGTTTTTCTTGAAGTAAGAGGAAAAAAGCACCCAGCAAATATTTGTGGGTTACCATTTTATAAAAAAAGTTATGTGAAAGGAGCGACTAAATGAGTGAAGTTAAATATTCTAAAGAACATGAGTGGATTAAAATTGAAGGTGATATCGGAACTATAGGTATAACTCAACATGCAACAGAAATGCTTGGAGATATTGTTTTTGTAGAGTTACCTGACGTAGGTACTTCTGTTGAAAAAGATGGAAATGCCGGAGTAGTTGAGTCAACCAAAGCAGCTAGTGATGTTTTTACCCCTATATCTGGTGAGGTAATGGAAAATAATCAGTTAATAGTTGATGATCCTGGTAAAATCAATTCAGATCCTGAAAATGATGCTTGGTTTTTTAAATTAAAGATTAAAGATAAAAAAGAATTAGATAGTTTGATGAATAAAGATGAATACGATAAATTTGCAAAGGAAAGTGGTAGTTAAATGTTAAAAAATGCTCAAAAAGATTTTATTCAAAGACACATAGGTCCTTCTGTTGATGAGCAAAATATTATGCTCAAAGAGCTGGGGTATAAAAATCTAGATGAGTTAATAAAAAATACTGTACCAGAAAACATTTTATTGAAAGATGATTTGGATATTGGTGACCCAAATTCTGAGTATAAAGCACTGAGAAAATTAAAAAATATTTCAAAAAAAAATAAAGTTTATTCGAGCTTTATAGGAATGGGGTATTATGGAACTTATACTCCTTACGTTATATTAAGAAACATATTAGAAAATCCAGGATGGTATACTTCATACACACCATATCAGCCTGAAGTTGCTCAAGGTAGACTTGAGATGTTGATGAATTTTCAACAAATGATTATTGATTTTACAGGAATGGATATAGCTAATGCTTCACTTTTAGATGAAGGGACAGCTGCAGCGGAAGCTATGGGTTTAAGTTATAGAATTTCTAAGACAGACTCGAATAAAGTTTTTGTATCTAAAAATTGTCACCCACAAACAATTGAAGTCATCAAAACTAGAGCAGAACCTTTGGGAGTAGAAATAATTGTTGGTGATGAAGATACTGATATCAAAGATGAAATTATTTGTGGTATAATTAGCTACCCTGGTACTTTAGGAGATATAAAAGACCCTAGTGAAGCTATTAGTAAAATACATAAAAAAAATGGTAAGGCAGTATTAGTTTGTGATTTGCTAGCTCTTGCAAAATTAAAAACACCTGCAGAATTAGGAGCAGATATTGCTGTCGGAAGTTCACAAAGATTTGGTATTCCAATGGGCTATGGTGGTCCACATGCAGCATTTTTTGCAACAAAAGATGAATACAAAAGATCAATGCCAGGTAGAATAGTTGGTGTTTCAGTGGATAGACATGGAAAAAAAGCTTACAGACTGGCACTTCAAACTAGAGAGCAACACATAAGAAGAGATAAAGCTACGAGTAATATTTGTACTGCTCAAGCTTTGTTAGCAATTGTTTCTGCAGCTTATGCTGTTTATCATGGTCCCAAAGGAATTAAAAAAATTTCAGAAAGTGTTTCTCAGTTAACAAAAAATTTTGCTGATAAGCTGAAGCAATCTGGATATGAGCTTTATTCAGATCATTTTTTTGACACTGTAACTGTAAAAACTTTAGATAAGACAGATAAGATTTATAAAAATGCTTTAGATGAGGGTGTAAATATTAGAAGAGTAAATTCAGAGATGCTTGCAGTTTCTTTTGATGAGAGAAAAAATCTTTATAGAGCAAATCAGTTACTTAAAATTTTTAATTGCTCTGAAACAATTAAAGAGTCAATGAACGAAAGCTTATCCAATATTCCAAAAAACTTGTTAAGAAGTTCGACTTATCTGGATCATCCAGTTTTTAATAGTTATCATTCAGAAACTGAAATGCTTAGATACTTAAAAAAACTAGAAGATGCTGACATCGCTTTAAATAGATCAATGATAGCTTTAGGCTCATGCACAATGAAGTTGAATGCAGTATCTGAGATGATACCAGTTACTTGGAAAGAGTTTTCACAACCACACCCTTTTTCTCCAGTAGAACAAAATGATGGTTACAGAGAATTGTTTACTGATTTAAAAAATTGGCTTAGATCAATTACAGGTTTTTCAGGTGTATCACTTCAACCAAACGCTGGTGCACAAGGTGAGTTTGCTGGCTTAATGGTAATACGTAAATTTCATGAAAAAAACAATGAATCTAATCGTAATGTTTGTTTAATTCCAAGCTCTGCTCATGGTACTAACCCTGCAAGTGCTCAAATGGTTGGAATGAGAGTTATTGTGGTTAAATGTGATGAACATGGAAATGTAGATTTTGAAGATTTAAAGAAAAAAGCTAAAGAACATGAAGATAATTTAGCTGCATTAATGGTTACTTATCCATCAACACATGGTGTTTTTGAGGAAAAAATAACCGATATTTGTAAACTGATCCATGATCATGGTGGACAAGTTTATATGGATGGGGCAAATCTTAATGCATTAGTAGGTATTGCAAAACCTGGAAAATTTGGTCCGGATGTTTGTCACATAAATTTACATAAAACATTTTGCATTCCTCATGGTGGTGGTGGTCCAGGCATGGGACCAATAGCTTGTAAAAAACACTTAGAGATTTTCTTGCCAAAACATTCAGTAATTAAAGATTGTGGTCCTTCAACAGGAATTGGCGCGGTATCAGCTGCACCTTGGGGGAGCTCAAGTATTTTATCAATTTCATGGATGTATATTAAAATGATGGGCTCAGAAGGTTTAAAGAAAGCATCACAAGTTGCTATATTAAATGCAAATTATATTGCTCATAAATTAAAAGACTCATTTCCAATTCTATATAAAGGAAAAAGTGGAAATGTTGCGCATGAATGCATTATTGATATTAGAAAAATAAAGTCTGACACAGGTATTACTGAGGAAGATATAGCTAAACGTTTAATAGATTTTGGCTATCATGCACCTACGATGTCTTGGCCTGTTGCTGGTACAATGATGATAGAACCAACTGAAAGTGAAAATTTGGCTGAAATAAATAGATTTTGTTCAACTCTAAAAAAAATAAAACAAGAAATCGATAAAATTCAATCAGGCAAATATGATAAATTAGATAATCCGATCAAGAATGCGCCACATACTCATCTTGAATTAGCCTCCAACAAGTGGGACCATAAATATGAAAGAGAAGAAGCAGCTTATCCTTCTGAATTTTTAAAGACAGCCAAATATTGGCCACCAGTTGGAAGAGTAGATAATGTTTATGGAGACAAAAACCTATTTTGTACTTGTCCATCAATGGATGAATATGAAGACACTGCTGCTTAAGATTATTCAATGAAAATTGCAGTCGTAGGTTCAGGTATATCAGGATTAAGCTCAGCTTATTATTTATCTAAAAAACATAAGGTTGATTTATTTGAGAAACAAGATCGCTTTGGTGGACATTCTTATACTCTAGATGTTGAATATAATGACAAAGAAAGAGTTGCTGTTGATATTGGTTTTATGGTTTTTAATAAAACTACATACCCAAATTTAATTAATTTTTTTGAAGAAAATGAGATTGAAATTGAAGAAAGTGACATGTCATTTTCAGTCAATGTTAAAGAAACCAATATCGAATATTGTGGTAAAGGTTTAAATGGTATTTTTTCAAATAAGTTAAATATATTTAATTACAAATTTGTAAAAATGTTTTTTGAAATAATTAATTTTTACAAAAAATGTGAAAATTTAGATCCCAATACACTTGAAAACAACATTACTCTTGGAAAATATTTGCAAAAAAATAATAAAACTAATTTCTTTATAGATTATCACATAATACCAATGGTTTCAGCGATATGGTCAATGCCACCTTATGAGGCGTCACAAATGCCATTATCATTCTTTTTAAATTTTTTTAAAAATCACGGATTGTTTAAACTTAAAAACAGACCCCAATGGTTTACAGTCACCAATAGAAGTAAAACTTATGTTAATAAAATTTTATTAAATATTAGTGGGGAATATTATAAAAATTATGAAATTAATAAAATTATAAGAGACAATAATGGGGTAAAAGTTTATTATGGATTAGAGAGTGAATTTTTTACTTATGATAAAGTTGTTCTTGCATCACATGCAGACGAGAGTTTAAAGATTATCTCAGATGCTACTGACCAAGAAAAACAAATATTAAATAATTTTAAATATAGAAAAAACATTGCAATAATTCATTCTGATGAAAGTTCAATGCCAAAAAATAAAAAGGCTTGGTGTTCATGGAATTCATCATTAGATCGAAATAATAGAGAAAATTCATCAGTCACTTATTGGCTAAATCAATTACAAAATTTAAAGATCAATAAAAATATTTTTTTAACAATAAACCCTTTTTTTAAAATTGATCCTAATAAAATTTATAATGAAATAAATTTTTCACACCCATATTATGATGAAAATACATTAAAAAATCAGTCAAAATTAAATTCTATTCAAAATAAAAATAATACTCTGTTTACAGGAAGTTATTTTGGTTACGGATTTCATGAGGACGGCATAAAATCTTCTATTGAAATGCTTAAAACCTTAAATGATTAATTCATCCATATATAATGGTCAGGTAATACACAAAAGATTTAAACCGAAGGTTCATTATTTTAAATATAATGTGTTCTCATTATTGATAGACCTCTCTGAACTTGAAACATTAGATAAAAAAGTTAGGTTTTTTTCATATAATAAATTTAATTTAATCAGCTTCTATGAAAAAGACCATGGTGAAAGAAATGGATCCTCATTAGTAGATTGGGTGCATAATAATTTAAAAAAAAATAATATTTCTACTAAAGATATTAAAATTAAAATTTTATGTTATCCAAGAATTTTTGGTTTTGTATTTAATCCTTTAAGTGTTTTTTATGTTTATAATATAAATGATCAATTAATTTCAATCTTTTATGAAGTTAAAAATACATTTGGAGAACAACACACCTATATATTTCGAGTAGAGAAAGATACAAATTTAATACAAAATAATTGCTCTAAAAAATTTCATGTATCTCCATTTATTGAAATGAATTGTAATTATTTTTTTCGATTATTAAAACCAGGAAACAAAATATCAGTAATAATTGATCAATATGATGCCCAAGATAAAATTCTATACGCTTCACAAGATGGAATTAGGTCAGATTTTAATACAAAATGTTTAATTAAATCGTATTTAAAACATCCAATAATGACTTTTAAGATCATTCTAGCGATACATTATGAAGCGTTTAAACTATGGACAAAAGGAATTAAGTTCATAAAAAAAAAAATTAGAATTATAAATAATATTACAATTGAAAATTAATGCTACTTTACAGAATTGCAGATAAAATAGTTTTTAATATTCTTAAAAGGATAAATACCGGTTTTTTAGAAATCACTACCTTTTCAGGAAAAGTATTAAAATTTGGTAATCCCAATGATAAATTGAAAGCTAATTTAAAAATAAAAACTACTACATTAAATTATAATTTAATCAAAGGTGGAAGTGTAGGATTTGCAGAATGTTACATGAGTGATGAATTTGAAACTAATAATTTGTCTGATTTGATTGAATTAACAGCAAGAAACATTAACATAATTCATAAATTTGCAGGTTTATTGGATTTAAAATTTTTAAATTTTATTAAAAATAGATTTATTAAAAATACCAAAAACAGAAGTAAGCAAAATATCGCAAAACATTATGATCTTGGAAATGATTTTTTTTCTCTTTGGTTAGATAAAACTCTTACGTACTCAAGTGCAATATTTGATGATCAAAATAAAGATTTGTCTGAAGCACAAAATAACAAATATCAAAAGTTAATTAATTTAATTAAACCTAATAATGGTGATAAAGTTTTAGAAATTGGTTGTGGTTGGGGTGGATTTGCTGAATATTTAGGGAAAAATTATGATGTCAAATTAGATTGTATTACTATTTCAAAGAGACAATTTGAATATGCAAAAGAAAGAATTCATAACTGTGGTTTAAATGAAAAGGTTAATATAGAAATTAAAGATTACCGAGACCTAAAAGGAAAATATAATTCGATAGCATCAATTGAAATGATTGAGGCTGTCGGTCAAAATTATTTAGAGAGTTATTTTAAAACAATTAAAAATAATTTATCTGACGGTGGCATAGCTGCTATCCAGGCTATTACTATAGATGACAGTTTGTTTGATAGGTATAAAAACAAACAAGATTTCATTCAAAAATATATTTTTCCAGGTGGGTTTTTACCAAATAAAAACACCATTAATAAACTTGTGTCTAATAATGGATTAGCTGTGAATTCTTATATCTCTTATGCAGATCATTATGCTGATACTTTAGCTATATGGAGAGATGAATTTAATAAAAAATGGGATTTGATTAAAAACCAAGGTTTTGATTTAACCTTTAAACGAATGTGGGAATTTTACCTCTCTTATTGTGAGGCTGGTTTTAAATCAAAAAATATTGATTTAATTCAATTTTCACTTCAAAACAAATAATACATAGAGGAGATACAAATGCGTCATTTAAATATTATTAGATCAATTTTATTGATAATTTCAATATTCTTAATTACAAGTTGCTCAAACAATAGTGCAATGAAACCAGAAGATTTTAAAAATAAAGAACCAAGATTAATAATTGAAGAGTATTTAACAGGAAATGTTAAAGCATGGGGCGTACTTCAAAATAGATCTGGCAAAGTTACAAGGCAGTTTTCTGCAGACCTAGATGGAACATGGGATGGAAAACAATTAATTTTAAAAGAAAAATTTAATTGGGATGATGGGGAAGTGCAAAATAGAGAATGGACCATCAACAAAATAAATGAAAATAATTATGAAGGCACAGCAGGAGACGTAGTTGGTAAAGCAATAGGATACTCTTATGGACCTGCATTTAAGTTTGAATATGTTCTATTAGTTCCTGTTAAAGGCAAGGAAATGAAAATCACATTTGATGATTGGATTTTTAAACAAGACGATAGAGTTGCAATAAACAGAGCAACAATGACGAAGTTTGGAATTAAAGTAGCTGAGTTAACGGTAGTTTTTGTAAAAGATTAGTAATCTATCTTTTTCATACCCTTAGAAACCAATTTGAAATAAATACTACTTGGTAGAATTTGTAAAAATTTTAAAAAATATGTAAAAGCTTTTGGAAAGTGTATTTCAAAACTTTTTTTCATAGTTAAACCTTTGTAAATTTCATTTGCTGCAAATTCGGGTGTTTTAATCATCGGCATTGGAAACTCATTTTGATCGGTCATTGGTGTTTTAATAAAACCAGGACTAACAAGTGAAACACGTACATTTTTCATTTGCATATCAAAATTTAAACTTTCCGCAAAACTAGTAAGTGCAGCTTTAGAAGCACAATATGCACCAGCAGCTGGCAAGCCTCGATAACCAGCCACAGAGGAAATTATTGATATTTGACCATTTTTTTTTTCAGAAAAATAATCGTAGATAGAATTTATAGAATTCATTGTTCCAAAATAATTTACCTCCATAATTTCTCTTACTTTTTCTAAATTAAATTTTTTTTCTGATTTAGGATCATGCATTCCAGTACCAAATAAACAAATATCAATATTTTTAAATTGATTAATTATACTTGATGCAACTAGTTTACATTTATCAATATCTGTAACGTCTAAAGGGAAGGGATAAATATTTTCATTAATTTCTTTAAGTTCATTTAGTAAGTTTTCGCGTCTTGCAGATGCAGCTACTATCCATCCATTTTTTGCAAATTTAGTTGCTACAGCTTTACCAATTCCACTGCTTGCACCTGTTATCCAAATAACTTTTTTTTCTTCCATAATTTATTGTATAATAGAAATATGTTAAAAAACAAATTCATATCATTCTTACTATTTAGTTTAATTACATATTCAGCATCTTTAATAGGAGGTTTGGCAACAATTAGCTTTAAAGAGCCATGGTATTCATTTCTAAACAAACCATCATTCAATCCTCCAGATTGGATATTTGCTCCAGTTTGGACATCGCTATATTTGATGATGACCATTGCAATATGGATTTTTTGGCATAATAAAAATAGAGATATGAACACTGTTTATATTTATTTTATTCATCTGGTTTTTAATACAACTTGGAGTATAGTTTTTTTTGTATTTCATCATATGTTATTAGCTTTAATTGTGCTGATAGCGCTAATTGGTTTAATCATTATTCTTATTGTTAGATTTAAGCGCGTCAACTTAGTAAGTTCTTATTTAATGATACCCTATGTATTGTGGTGTAGTTTTGCTTTGATTTTAAATTTTAACTTAATAATTTTAAATTGATTATGGATGATGTTGTTATAATTGGTGGTGGTATAATAGGAGCTGCAAGTGCTTATTTTTTATCTAAAGAAGGTAGGAAAGTAAAAGTAATAGAAAGAGATCCAACTTACAAAACAGCTTCATTCCCATTATCTTTAGGTGGTTTTAGAAGACAATTTTTTCAAAAAGAAAATATTTTACTTGGTAAATTTGCAAGAGAATTTATCTATCAAATTCCAGATCTTTTAAAAACTGAAAAAAACCCAAATCCAACTGCTAGCATGGTAACTAATGGTTATTTGTTAATGTTTGGTCCAGAACATGCAGACGAACAATATAAAGCCCTTGAAAACCATAAAGCTTGTGAAGCAGAGACTAAAAATATTCAAGGTTCTGAATTATCAAAAATATTTCCCTACATAAATAGTGAAGGAATAGAAACAGCAACTTATACTGACAACCAAAGTGAAGGTTGGATTGATCCATTTATGTTTCACAGTGCTTTAAAAAGTAAAGCAATCGAATTAGGTGCTGAATTTATTAAAGGAGAAGTAAAAAGTATTTCTGAACTTAAAGCTAAGACAATAGTATCAGCAGCAGGTTGTTGGACTAAAGAATTGTTAGAAGACATACCGGTAGTTCCTCAAAAACACACTGTTTTTAGAGTTAAATGTCCTAAATATATAAAAGAAATGCCACTTATTGGAGATTTAACAACAGGCGTTTATTGGAGACCTGAAGGTGGAGAGTATCTAGCAGGTTCGCCTAATTCAGTTTTTGATGCAACAGATTTAGAACCGGCTTGGAATGATTTTGAAGAATTAGTATGGCCAGCATTAGCTCAGAGAATACCTGCATTTGAAGAATTAAAATTAACAGGTGGTTGGGCTGGTTATTATGATTGTAATAAATTAGACAACAATGCAGTAGTAGGCAAACATCCAAAATTTGATAATGTTTATATGGCATCTGGATTTACAGGCAGAGGTTTAATGCAAGCTCCTGGTATTGGAAGAGCTTTAACTGAACTGATTACAACTGGATCTTATCAAACAATCGACATCAGTGATTTTGCAGTTGAAAGAGTTCTTGGAAATAGCGCAAGACCAGAACCATACGTCTTATAAATTAAGTTCCACAAAAAGTTTGATAATCTTTATCATTTGAAGGCAATTGATAATCTTGTACATCAACTTTTTTATCATAGGGTTTATTCAATTTTGATAGCAACTTATTCATTACCTCTAAATTATCCTCATTAGCAGCTGTTAAGGCCTCTTCGACTTTATGATTTCTTGGTATAATAACCGGGTTAACATTATTCATAAGTTTAAGAGATTTTTCTTTTGAATTATTATTTTTAGAAATTCTTTTTTGCCATTCATTACACCATTTAACAAAATACTCATCTTTGTAAATTTGATCATTAATCTTAATATTCATTAAATAACAAAATGTATTTGTATAATCTGCTTTATTTTTTTGCATCCAATTTAATAAATCATTAATTAGTTTTTTGTCATTTTTATCATTTCCATATAAACCAAGTTTATCTCTCATCATATTTAGCCATTTTTCTTCATATATATTTTGAAAGTTATCAATAGTCTTGGTTGCTAATTTAATAGCAGCATCCTCATCTTTATTGATTAGTGGGATTAGACATTCAGCAAATCTTGCTAAATTCCATTTAGTAATTGGAGGCTGATTAGAAAATGAATATCTTCCAAATTTATCAATAGAGCTAAAAACTGTTTTAGGATCATATTGATTCATAAATGCACAAGGACCATAATCAATTGTTTCACCTGAGATTGCCATATTATCTGTGTTCATTACACCATGAATAAAACCAACACGCATCCAATCAACTACTAATTTACATTGTCTTTCCATTACAAGGTTAAGCAAATCTAAAGCTTTATTATTGGATGATTTAATTTCTGGGTAATGTCTGTCTATTGTGTAATCAACCAAAGTATTTAAATCATCTAAATTTTGTTTTGCAGCAATGTATTGAAATGTACCAACACGAATATGACTTGATGCTACTCTTGTTAAAATTGCTCCTAGTAATAAATTTTCTCTTACAACTTTCTCACCAGTTTTCACTACAGCAAGACTTCTAGTAGTAGGAATTTTTAATGCATGTATGGCCTCACTAATTATATATTCTCTCAACATCGCCCCTAAAACAGCACGACCATCGCCACTTCTTGAAAATGATGTTCGACCAGAACCTTTAAATTGAATATCAAAACGCTTGTTTTTATTGACTAAATGCTCTCCAAGAAGCACAGCTCTTCCATCACCCAGCATTGTAAAATGACCAAATTGATGACCTGCGTAAGCTTGTGCAATAGTATCTACTCCTTCTGGCAATGAGTTTCCTGAAAATAATTTTGCTAAATCTTTATTATTAATTTTTGCGAAATCTAAGTTTAAATCTTTAGCTAATTCTTTGTTTAATATTACCAAATCAGGATCATGCACTGGTATTGGTTTAATTTCTTCTTTGAATACATTAGATAATTTTGAGTATGTATTATCAAAATGCCAACCTATGGTCATTTTAAATTAATTCACTTCAGCTTGATTTTCTTTTGGTTTAACTTCTGTCTTAAACTGGTTTGAAATTTTTTGAACTTCTACAGATGATACTTTATATTCTGCACACATCGTTTCTTCATCTTTACCATGACCAGTAACCATATTAACCATATGTTCTGGAAAATGAAATGTTGTAAATACAATTCCTTCCTTAACTTTATCTGTTACCTCTACTTTTAAAGCTACCTCACCTCTTCCAGAATATAATCTTCCAATATCACCAGTGTTAATATCTCTATGTGCTGCATCTTTAGGATGAATTAAAAGAACATCCTCATCTACAATATTGATGTTTTTAGTTCTTCTAGTCATTGTTGCTGCATTGTAGTGTTGTAAAACTCTGCTAGTTGTTAAGATTAGAGGATATTTTTTTTTATTTGTTTCTATTTCAGTAGATTCTTTCCAGTCAAAATTTTTAAGTCTTCCTTTACCTAATTTGAATGATTCTGTGTGTAATATTTGTGTATCAGTACCATCTTCTTGAACAGGCCACTGTAAGCCAAGCTTACCAAGTCTCTTTCTTGTTACTCCCTTAAAGAAAGGAACAACGTCTGCAATTTCTTTCAATACTTGATCAGCATCATATGATGGTTGGTCAAAACCAAGTTTTTGCATCATGTCTGTTACAATAACTCCATCTGGTTTTGTTCCTGGTAAGGGTTCAACAGCTTTATTTACTCTTTGAATTCTTCTCTCTGTATTTGTGAAAGTTCCATCTTTTTCTAAGAATGTAGTTCCAGGTAAAACAACAGTTGCAAGTTTAGCAGTTTCGCTCATAAATATTTCTTGTACAACCAAAAGCTCTAATGAATTCATTGCCTCAACAACATGTGCACTGTTAGGGTCAGTTTGAACAATATCTTCTCCAATAATCCATAGACCTTTTAATTCTTTGTCAATTGCAGCTTCAAACATTTCTGGAATTTTTAACCCAGGTTTTGTTGGATGAGTTACTCCATATTTTTCAGTATAAAATTTTTGATTTTTTTCATCAGCTACTTCAAAGTACCCTGCTCCTTGGTGAGGTTGACACCCCATATCAGCAGCTCCTTGAACATTATTTTGTCCTCTAAGTGGGTTTACCCCAACTCCTTTTCTACCAATATTTCCTGTAATCATTGCAAGATCTGCAATCAGCATTACTGTTTTAGATCCTTGTTCTTGTTCTGTAACCCCTAAACCATGGAATTCCATTGAGTTTTTAGCTGTTGCATAAGCTATAGCTGCTTCTTTAACCATTTGTTTATCAACACCAGCAACTTTAGCTAATTGGTCGACATCTTGTCTCTCAATTTCTTTAATAAAATTATCAAATCCCTCTGTTCTATCTCTAACAAAATCTACATTATATAATTTAGATTTAATAATAAAGTGCAACATCATATTAAGAACAGCAACATTAGTACCAGGTCTTAACTTGATGTGATAATCAGCAAGTTTTGCAAGTTCAGTTGTAATCGGGTCTAATACAATTAATTTTTTACCTTTCATTACTTGTTGTTTGATTTTTGCACCAGTTACTGGATGAGCATTAGTTGGGTTTGCTCCAATAACTATAAAACAATCAGCATGATAAATATCTTCGGTAGAATTAGTTGCAGCACCTGTTCCAAATGTTTGTTGCATTCCCCATGCTGTTGGTGAGTGACAAATTCTTGCACAACAGTCTACACTATTAGTACCTACTGCTGCTCTAATCATTTTTTGAAATACATAATTTTCTTCATTAGTACATCTTGCAGATGAAATTCCAGCAAATGCATCAGGGCCATTATCTTTAGTAATTCTATTCATTTCTTTTTTGATAAAATCATAAGCCTCATCCCAAGAAGCTTCTTCAAATTTTCCATTTCTTTTTATTAATGGAGTTTTTAATCTGTCAGGATGGTCATAAAAACTAAATGCATATCTTCCTTTAATACAAGTATGACCTGCATTAACATCTGTTTCTTTAGGTGTATCAATTGCCACAACTTTATTATCTTTAATTGAAGCTTCAAGATTACAACCAACACCACAATAAGAGCAAGTTGTTCTAACTTTTTCATCTACATCTGCAGATTTAGATTTAAAAACATCTGAAATTGCATCTGTTGGGCAAGTGTGAGCACATGCTCCACAAGAAACACAAGACGAGTCACCAAACATCATGTCATTGTCTGTAGTGATCCTAGACTCAAAACCTCTTCCACTCATTGTTAAAACAAATGATCCTTGAATTTCATCGCATGCACGCACACATCTTCCACAATTAATACAATTATCCAAGTTCATTCTCATATAATCATGAGAAGTGTCTCTTGGAATTCCTTTATGTTGTTTTGGACTGTTGTATCTGTGATCAGAAATACCCAAATCATTTGCAACAGTTTGCAGTTCACAATTATTATTAACTTCGCAACTATCACATTCCATGGGATGATCAGTTAAAACTAATTCAACAATATTTTTTCTAAGACTTGTTAAAGCATCATTGGATGTAAAAATATGTTGGTTTTCAGCAATAGGAGTATGACATGAAGCAACAATTTTTGTTGGACCATCTTTCTCCAAAGCAACTTCAACAGAACAAACACGGCAAGCACCATAAGGAGCTAAATTAGGATCATCACAAAGAGTAGGAACTTTTTTTTCACCAACATAGCTTTTAACGAATTTTAAAATAGATGTGTGATTGACACCAATTTCGTATGGTTTTCCATCAATATAAGCTATTTTTCTTTTTTCAGAACTCATTAATTATCCTTAACCATATCATCTTTTATTTCGTCTCCAAAGTACTTAAGAATGTTCATTATTGGAGTAGGAATAGCTCCACAAAGTGCACATAAGCAACCCTTTTGCATAGTAACAAGCAATTCATTAAGTAATTTAAGAGGTATTTTAGTAGTTCCTTTTTTTGCTTGATCAAACATCTCTTTACCTCTGTATGATCCAAGTCTTCCTGGAAAACATTTGCCACACGATTCTTCTGCTGAGAACTCAAATAAATGGTGAATATATTCTGCCATTGAAAAATTTTTTGGAATACTAACAACACTTGCGTGCCCCAACATAAAACCTTTTGCTGTAAATTCTTGAAAGTCTAAATTTAAATTATCAATTTCACTTAATGGTACTACACCACCAAGAGGACCACCAACTTGAAATGCTTTAACAGGCTCTTTATATCCACCACCAATTTCATTAAATATTTTTTTCATAGATGTTCCCATATCTATTTCATAAACACCAGGGTTGTTAAAAAAACTATCAAGACAAACTAGTTTTGTTCCTGCAGATTTTTTATTTCCTATTGCTGAAAATTTTTCAGGGCCATTAATTAAAATACCAGTTGCTGCCGCTAATGTTTCAACATTATTAACTACAGTTGGTTTTTTATATAAACCTTCTGTTACTGGAAAAGGAGGTCTAACATCTACTTCAGCACGTCTTCCTTCTATAGATGCAATCAAAGCAGTTTCTTCTCCACAAATATAAGCACCTTGTCCAATACAAATTCCTAAATCAAAAGAGAAATCTGTTCCTAAGATGTTATCACCAAGTAAACCTAATTTTTTAAGTTCATTTATACTTCCATTAATAGCTTCGATAGATTTTGGATATTCACCTCTAATATATAAAACTCCCTCATCACTTCCAATTACTAGTCCACAGATAACCATACCAAAAATAACTTTGAGAGGTTGATCTTCTAATAAGTATCTGTCTGAGAATGCTCCAGAGTCTCCTTCGTCTGCATTACAAATAACATATTTTTTTTCACCTTTTGCTTTACTACAAAAATCCCATTTCATACCAGCTGGAAAACCTGCACCACCTCGGCCTGTAAGATTAGAATCTAATAATGATTTTACAATACTTTGTTTATCTGTTTTTAAAAATTTATTTAACTGATTTTTAAATTGATCTGTTGATGAAAGCTTATCATCCATTAAAAAACTTGTTGTAGCAAAACTTTTTGAAAAGAATTTTTCTTGCTTAATGTCTTCACCTTTTAAAATCTGATCAATTTTTTCAATATCTTTACCGGCATAATTTTCGCCATCATAATGGAAGGCATTATTTTCATAGCAATGTCCTAAACAGAACATTTCTCCAACTTTATCATCACCAAGTTTTTCTTTTAAAGTATCTTTTAATTTATCCTGAGTACCAGCACACATACAGGCGCTACCGTTACAAACAAATGCTTTTTTTTCACGGTGTGATGGTCTTAAAAATTCATAAAATGATTCAGCGCCATGAATTGTTGAAACACCTAAATTATGCTCTTTGGCAATTTCATTAATATCTTTAGGACTGTCGCTAAGGGTGTTTTCAGAGATTTGCTTAAATAGATTATCTTTTAAGCCAATTCTACCTGATAAATTACTTATATTTTTTGACACAAATATCCTTCTTTTCAATTAGTCCACAATAACTTTTTTGTTATTTGTATAAATGTTAAAACTATCTCTCTTTACGAAACCAATGAGGGTTATGTCAAATTTATTCGCTAGATCAATGGCTAGGCTAGTTGGCGCACCAACTCCGATCATTATTCCTATATCTGTCATCAAAACTTTTTGAACTAGCTCAAAATTAAGTCGACCAGAGCATGTTATAAATTGTGTTTTAGGGTTTAATTGATCATTGATTAAGGCATTTCCAATAAGTTTATCTAAAGCATTATGTCTTCCAACATCTTCTCTCAAGTTAACCAACTCCCCATTACTACTAAATAAACCACTGGCGTGTATTCCGCCTGTTTTACTAAACTCAGATTGATTTTCCTGTAAAATTTTTGGAGATAGAATGACAGTTTCTTTTGTAATCTTTGGCTCTGATGAATTAGTTTTATTTTTTTTAATAATCTCTAATGCATCTAAGGATGATTTGCCACAAACACCACAAGATGAATTAATTAGAAAGTCTCTTTTAATTTTAGAAATATTAACGTTTTGAGAATTATTAAGTGTGGCTAATATCTTATTTTGAATATTATATTGACCAACTTTATCACCATAACTTTCAACAGATTCTATATCTTTAATACTTTGAACTATTTGCTCATTAAACAAAAAACCTCTAATTAAATCTTCATCATTGCCAGGTGTTCTCATTGTAATTGATAAATTTTGAGTAATCCACTTATCTTGTTCTTTAAATTTTAAAGAAATTTCTAAAGGTTCTTCAATTGAAACTAAATCTTCTATATTCTCAAATTTTTTTGAGCTGAATTTTAAAACTTTATATTTTGAGTTCATAAATTATTTCAAAGGATAATTTTTTTTAAGAATAAATTTATTAATTAAAATAGCTAGTAGTAGAATTATAATACATCCAAAAATTATTGGACTAATTAAATAATCATATGAAACACTACCAATAATGACTATGATTGGGTTTCCACCTGCAGGAGGATGAACTACATTTAATAAAATCATTAAAAAAATTCCAACTCCTACAGCAAGAGCGATATTAATATAAATTGGTAAAGGAATATAATTTACAAAAATTACTCCAACTAAAGCTGTTAACAGATGACCAAAGAAAACATTTTTTGGTTGAGCAAAAGGACTTTCTGGAAATCCAAATAACAAAACCATTGAAGAACCAAATGATCCAGCTAGAAAATAACCCAATGTACTTTTGTAAGTTAGAACAGTTAATACTCCAATAGTGAATGCTGAAAAAAAACCCGCAATTAATGCTTTTTGTAATAGTGGTTTAGTAATTTTAATCATTAAATTTTCAATGCTTTTAAAACAGTTCTTAACGGAAGCAGCAAACATTCTTTTCTTGCTATATTTTTTTTATCTAAAATTTCTTTAAAATCTTTCCAATGTTTTTCTAAAGTAGTCTTAACATCTTCAAATAAATTTTCACCTGAAGCTATAAAAAACTTTATTTCTTCTATCTTTTTATCTTTTATTTTTCTTGAAAGTAAACTAACGGATGCCTGACAATAAACACATGATTTACATTGATAACCAATATCTTTCACTACATCATCTTTTACAATTAAACTTATTTCCATTTCATCTCCACATAAGGGGTTTTTGTTTTTTGATTTATGAGTGAAATTATCAAGAACTTTATTGTTCTCTGTATGAGAGGCAATTTCTAAAATTCTAAGATCCATTATATTTCTTTAATTAAAGCCTTAATGTTTTATATTTTGTAAATGGATCATAGCAAGATTTTAGGTGTAGTTCTAGCAGGCGGAAAGTCCCAAAGATTTGGTGAGGATAAGTCTCAGGTGAAATTAGCTGATAAATTATTAATTGATTATATTCTTTCTGAAATTAATGATGAATTCAAAGAATTATTAATTATATCAAATAACTTAATAAAATTTCAAAAGTCAGATAAAATATCACTGATAGAAGATTTCAAAAAAAATTTGGGACCACTTGGTGGTGTTTTTACAGCAATGAAGTGGATAAAAGATAATAATAAAGAATATCAATGGGTTTCAACTTTTCCAACCGATACCCCATTTTTTAAAACTCAGATATTAAAAGATTTTTTTAATAAGGTAAAACCTGAAGAAAGTAAGCTTTTTTTTATTAAATCAAATAATACAAGACACAATATATTTGGTTTATGGTCACTTGATTTAATAGATAAATTAGAAGAAGATTTAGAAAAGGGAGTAAGAAAAGTTGAAGTTTGGGCAGATAGTGTTGGCGTCAAGATAATTAATATGAGGTTTGATAAAAATAATCCATTCTTTAATATAAATACTAGAGAAGATCTTGAAAAAGCTAAAGTAAATTTATTAAATGATTAGTTATCAAAATTCAAAGCAGATTTTAAAAAAAGGAATCATAAAAATTCAAAATGAATCAATTAAAAGTGTTAATTCTTTAAATAGAGTTGCCTCAACTAATATTTATTCAAACATTAACTATCCATCAGGAGATAACGCTGCATTTGATGGCTTTGCAATTAATTCAAATGATACAAAAAGCTTTAAAAAATTAACTAAACAACAATTTAAAATTATAGGATCTATTCCAGCAGGAGTGAAACCTTTTAAAAAAAGAATTCGAAAATTTGATGCAGTTGAAATTATGACAGGAGGTATTATTCCAAAAGGTTTTGATACCATCATTCCAATAGAACAAATTGTCTTCTACCCAAGTAAAAATAATCAAAAATATATATTAGTTAATCAAAAAATTAATAAATATAATCACGTGAGATTCAAAGGATCTGATTATAAAAAAAATGAATTAGTTGTAAAAAAAAATACAATCATTCAAGCCAATCATATTTTAGCTTTTAAAACATTAGGTATTAAAAATATTAAAGTTAAAAAAAAAATAAATATATTATTTTTCTCTACAGGAAATGAAATATCAAACAAAGATGATATCCCTGACTGGAAAGTTAGGAATTCAAATAGCCATTACATCAAAAACTTAAATAAAAATTTTTTGTTTAATTTTATTGATGGTGGAATTTTAAAAGACAGTCATCACAAAATTTTTAAATCAAAAATTACCAAAACATTTAACTCTAAAACAGATATTATTATTACCTCAGGCGCAGTTTCTGCTGGAAAGTTTGATTTTATTCCTGGTGTTATAAAGTCCTTTAAATTAGAGCACTTTTTTAAAAATGTAGCAATCAGACCTGGCAAACCTATTTTGTTTGCAAAGATCAAAGGTAAACAAAAAGCAATTTTTGGATTACCTGGAAATCCAATGTCTTCTGCTGCTTGTTTTAGATTTTTTGTATACCCTTATATAGAAAACATATTAGGTCTAAGAAACGAAAAGCCTCTCAAAGCTATTTTGAAAAATGATTTCCTGAAGAAGAAAAACTTTACTAGATTTGCAAAAAGTAAATTAAACACAACTAAAAATGGAAAAATAGTAGTCGAAATTCTTAAAGGACAAGAGTCTTTTAGAATTAGATCATTTGTAAAATCAAATATTTGGGCGTTATTGCCAGCAGGTAAGGCTAGATTTAAAAAAGGAGAAATTGTTGATTGTTTTTTCCCCAACCACTCTAATTCAACCTTAGTATAAGCTTCGTCATTTTTGTTGTAGTTAAATCTATTTAGAATTAAATATCTGAATATGTTTGAGCTTAAAAATCCCAAAACAGCAGTTCCAGTTGTTTTGTTTGCAGGTCTTATATGGTCTTTTGGACCTTTAGTTGTTCGTTATATGGATGACCCACATTTAATACCTTGGCAATACGTTTTTGGAAGAGGGTTAACAATTTTTATTTTATTAAATTTATATTTGTTTTTTGAAGAAGGAAAAAACTTTTATAAGAATTATTTTAGAATGGGTGTCTCAGGTTTGATTGGAGGCTCAGGTCTTGGAATAGCTATGATTTCTTTTATGTTTTCAATAACAAACACTAGTGCAGCAATAACTTTACTTTGTTTGGCAGCAATGCCATTTTTTACTGCTCTACTTGCTTTCTTATTTTTAAAAGAAAAAATTTCATTAAATGTTTGGATATCAATAATCATTGCAACAATTGGTATTGGGATCATGGCCGTTGGCAATACTTCTGAAGCATCTTTAATTGGATTTGTCTTTGGAATGACATCTTCTATAGGGTTTGCAGTTTTTTCTGTATCCTTAAGATGGCGAAAAGAAACTCCAAAATTTACAACCACTGCATTTGCTGGTTTCTTTTGTTTTATATTTGCTTCAATAGTAATTTTAAGCAATGATTATGTTTTTTTTGCAACAAGTTATAATAGTTCACTATTCTCACTTCATGGCACATTAGTTTGTTTAGGATTAATTTTATATTCAATTGGATCTAAAGCTATACCTGCAGCTGAATTAACATTATTATCTTTAACTGAAGTAATAGGTGGAATATTTTGGGTATGGCTACCTATATTTGGTATTAATGAAATACCAGTGACCAACACTATTATTGGTGGTTTTTTTCTTTTTATATCTCTTACGTATTATAGTTTAGTAATGAGATGGAACAAAAGATATATCGGATTAAATTAATTTTATGGAAAGACCAGATTTTTTTACTTTAAAAAATGGAGATAAGGTTAAACTTCCTTTTTCAAATACAGAATACGATAGAAGAGTAAACAATTTAAGAACTGTAATGGATAAAAATAATCTTGATATGGTTATTTTAACATCAATGCACAACATTGCATATTATACAGGATTTATTTATTGTTCTTTTGGTAGACCTTATGGTTGTGTGGTAACAAAAAATAAAATTTCAACAATCTCAGCAAACATTGACGCAAGCCAACCTTGGAGAAGATCACACTGCGATAATGTAATTTATACAGATTGGAAAAGAGATAATTTTTTAAGAGCTATTGTATCTATCATTGGAAGAGATGATCCTCCAAAAAATATTGGACTTGAAAATGATCATGTCACTCTAGATATGAGAGAAAAAATAGGGTCTATTTTTACATTTTCTGTTTTCAGTGACATTTCAAAAGATTTGATGCAACTAAGAATGATTAAATCTAATGAAGAAATTGAAATTATTAAAAACGGAGCAAGAATTGCCGATTTAGGTGGAGAAGAAATTGTTAAAAATATCAAAGAAGGAAATACAGAAATTGAGATAGCGATTGCAGGTCGTGACCGAATGGAACGTGAAATTGTAAAATCATATCCAGATGCTGAATATATGGATACTTGGGTTTGGTTTCAGTCAGGTATTAATACTGATGGTGCACATAATCCAAAAACAAATAAAAAACTAATTAACGGAGATATTTTGTCTTTAAATACTTTCCCAATGATTTCGGGATATTATACAGCGTTAGAGAGAACATTATTTTTAGATCATGTAGATGATGCATCATTAAAAGCATGGGAGGCGAATGTTAAAGTTCACAAAAGAGGATTAGAACTTATTAAACCCGGTGTAAAATGCTCTGACATTTGTCATGAATTAAATGAATTGTTTGCAGAACTAGGATACTTGCATTACCGAACTTTTGGGTATGGACATTCTTTTGGTGTTCTTTCACATTTCTATGGAAGAGAAGCAGGATTGGAACTTAGAGAAGATATTGACACTGTACTTGAAGAAAACATGGTTATCTCAATAGAACCAATGATAATGATACCTGAAGGAAATCCAGGAGCAGGTGGTTATAGAGAACACGATATATTAGTGATTGGTAAAGATGGTGCAGAAAACATCACAAAATTTCCTTTCGGCCCTGAGCATAATATTATAAAAAATTAAAAGTTATGAGTGATAATAAAACTATTGTTAATAGTTGGAATGAGTGGGATCCATTAAAACATGTGATCGTAGGTAGAGCTGACGGAACTTGTATACCAGCTCCAGAGCCTGCACTAGATGCTAAAGTTCCTGAAGATAGTGATATGAGAGGTAAGTTTGGCCCAAGAACCAAAGATGCAGTTGATAAAGCTAAACAACTCTTAGACGATTTTTCAAACATGCTAATTAAAAAAGGAGTTAAAGTAGACAGACCCACTCCAATTGATTTTAATAAAAAAACTTCAACACCTGATTGGGAAGCAGAAACTATGTTTGGCTGTATGCCACCAAGAGATGTTTTGCTTACTGTTGGTAATGAAATTTTAGAAGCAACAATGAGTTATCGTTGTAGATGGTTTGAGTACCTTTGTTACCGGCCTTTACTTCAAGAGTATTATAACCAAGATTCCAACATGAGGCACGAGTCTGCTCCAAAACCAAGGTTAACAGATAAAGATTATCGAACAGATTACTTGTCAGATAAAATCGGTATTCAAAAAAGATTAGAATGGACTGAAGATAAATTTTTTGTAACCACAGAAGAAGAACCGTTATTTGATGCAGCTGACGTTTTAAGATTTGGAAAAGATTTAGTTGTACAACATGGTTTTACAACAAATTTAAAAGGAATTGATTGGTTAAAAAGACATTACAAAGATCATAGAGTTCATGCGGTTAATTTTCCAGGTGATCCTTACCCAATCCATATCGATGCAACTTTTACTCCAATTAAAGAGGGTTTAATTATCAACAATCCTCAAAGAAGATTACCTAAAGAGCAAAGAAAATTATTTGAAGACAATGGTTGGGAAATTGTTGATAGCGCTCAACCAGCGCATAATGAACCACCGCCACTGTGTTATTCTTCAACATGGTTATCGATGAATGTATTGGTGCTTGATCCTAAAACAGTTTGTGTTGAAAAAAGTGAAATTTATCAAGCAGAACAACTAGATAAACTTGGAATGGAAGTTATACCAGTTGAGCTTAGGGATGCCTATGCTTTTGGTGGAGGACTGCATTGTTGTACAGCAGATGTTTATCGAGAAGGCACTCTAAAGGATTATTTTCCAAAACAATAATATGGCAAAAATTAAAACAAAAAGAGAGCGTGTAAAATTCGCTTCAGATAATGTTGCAGGTGCTTGCCCAGAAGTATTGGATGCAATTTTAAAAGCAAATGACGGTGACAGTAACCCTTATGGAAATGATCAAATATCAACTGAATTACAAGACAAGTTTTCAGAAATTTTTGAAAAAGAGGTAATTGTTTTTCCAACTGCCTCAGGTACTGCTGCTAATGCATTAGCTTTATCTACAATGACACCTTCATTTGGAAATATTTATTGTCATAAATTATCTCATATTAATACAGATGAATGTGGTGCTCCTGAATTTTATACTGGAGGAGGAAAACTAGTTGCTTTACCAGGTGTTGATGGAAAAATTATAGCTGATGAATTAGAGCAGTCTATTGGAGGAAAAGGAATAGTGCATCATACCCAACCCTCATCTGTAAGTATTACTCAAGTTTGTGAAACTGGAGAGGTATATCAAATAGATGAAATTAAACAGATTTCAGATGTTGCTCACAAACATAATCTTAATATGCACATGGATGGAGCAAGGTTTGCTAATGCTTTAGTTTCTCTTGGTGTAACACCTGCTGAGATGACTTGGAAATCAGGCATCGATGTATTGTCATTTGGTGCAACCAAAAATGGCTGTCTTGCAGCAGAAGCAATAATCTTTTTTAAGAAAGACTTAGTTGGTAATATTGCATTTTTAATGAAAAGAGCAGGGCACTTATTATCAAAAATGCGTTTTGTTTCAGCTCAATTAGATGCCTATATTTCAAATGATGTTTGGCTTAGGAATGCAAAACATGCAAATAAAATGGGAAAAAAATTAAGCAAAGGATTATCTAATCATTCAGATATTAAACTTTCATATCCAACAGAAGCTAACGAAGTTTTTGCAAAGTTTCCAAGAAATATGATCGAACATTTGAATTCAAAAGGCTATAAAATGAATGAAGATGAGTTGGATGGAAAATCAACAAGATTAGTTGCTGCTTGGAATACAAAAGATAGTGATGTTGATCAATTGTTAGAAATTTTAAAAAACTCTAACTAGGATTTTGCTTTAAAAACTCGATATACTTTAAAACCTCATCAAATTTCTCATCTGAAATATCTTTGTAACTTGCATTGAAATGATCTTTGACACAAATTGCAACATGAGCGTAGGGGTTTCTACCTTTTGGATGATTTGGGTGATCGGGTAGTTGCCCCACCAAATAATCGCCAGCTTCCTGTATCATTTTCCACAGTTTACTTGCGTTTTCTTTATTCATACTTATCCAGTTCTTGTTTTATCTATTAAACAACTAGAATTCCAACTAGAATGTCTTATAAAATCCTATAACCCAGAACCAAGATCCCTAAAAGTTTTTTCATTTAATTCAACACTATCTAAAACTTGATGGATCAATAATTGAAAGATCTTTATCATATAGCTTTTTATTATTTCCACCATGCATAAAATTTATATATTTCGAAACAGTTTGTGAAGTTAGAGATTGACAGATCTCTTTATTTAAAAGCTTATTACATGTTTTTTCTGCCTTTACTCCATCAAAATAAATAATTCTCTGGGGGTGAATTTCTTTAACTTGGGTAAGTCTGTAATTTTTTAAATAGGATGAGTATAATCCATATCTTAAACTAAATTTTTTTCCTTTTCCATAAGAACGGCCTTTAAAATCAACTTTTAGCTTTCCATCAATCCATACCTTCATAAATCCTTTAACAGGATCTGGATGCCAGTTACTATTAAAAATAATTTCAGTCCAACTACCAAATAACTCTTCATTAGGCTTTAATACTATATAAGCATTTTCATTAGGATCTCCATGGACAGCAAAGTGTCTATTAAATGTTAACCCTGCATGAGTTTGGTTAAACATAACTAATACTGCAAATGGATCTACAATACTAAATTGAATGAGAGACATTTTTGCAGGAGCAACTGAATTATAATCTTTTGGTAAATAAATATAAAATCTATACCATATTTCTTTTTTTGGAGATTTTGTTTTATAATAAAGTTCTGTTCTTTCTCTATCATTTTCACAATCACTCCAATTTGATTCAAAACCACATTCACCATGATTAGACTCAAACCTAATTGATTTTTTACCTATAATTGCAAAATCACTTACAGACACTGGATTTTTAGCTTTTGGAGAGTTTAATGAATGAAAATTTTCAGGTATGGCCAGTCCATAACGGTCTTCTTTTAATGCTTTTTTAATTTTAGAAAACTTTGTTTCAGAATAAGCATTACCGCTTAATATCAAACCCAGAACCACGATCCCTAAAAGTTTTTTCGTATTAAATCTATCAATCAACAGGCTTAAGTTTTGGGTTAATATTTACATCCACTTCTTCTATTGAGGCACCTCTTCTTATTTCATCATAGAAAACAACTTGAGTTGGCATCTTATTTTTTTTCTTACGTTCCTTATATTTGCTTATAAAACTTCTATAAATACCATGTTTGAAATAAATTTCTTCGGGCACAAAATTTATTGGAGATTTTAATATTTTAACTTTCTGAACACCGTCTATCCATACATCCATTCTTTTATTTTCAAAATCTAGACAAAAAGAAATATCTGTCCAAACTTCTTTCATGTTTCTTAATCTTTTTAGTTCATAGTGATAACCTCTATCAATTACATTAGTTTTTGAACCACTAAGTACATGCCAATTAAGATGTAAACCTCCTAAAAATGCATCAATTTGAATTAAAGGTGGAAAAGAAGCTAAACCTTCAGCTGTTCCTGTTGGGCCTCCTTTTTGTTGAATTTGACCAAGTGAAGTATTGGTTGGATGAGTGTCAATAAATTCTTTAGATAACATTAAACTGTATCCATAACATTGTTTCTTTACAGGACGTTGTTGAGGTTCTGCTGAAAACTCAACTCTTTCTCTGTTATTTTCACAATCGCTCCAATTATCATCTCCAAAACAATCACCATCTCTAAGTTCAAAACGTTGAAAATATTTTCCAGCTCGAGCTTTTGTTTTATCTTTAATATATTGAAAATTGTAATCATTATGATCCATATGATTTGTATGATGTGTAAACCCACTTATAGAACTAGTTTTTAAAATAGGTTTGCCCTCTTCATTTTTAAATATTTCTGACATAGCTAGAGCAGGAATTAACAACAAACTCAAAACCATAATCCCTAAAAGTTTTTTCATAATTCAAAAACCTACCAAACCTCTAATCAGATGTCTAGGTGATGGAATGATTGTTATTTAATAAAATATATACTACATAGCATTCTTTATGTTTTGATATATTTTAAAAAATTATTTAATTAAAAAGGATACACAATGAAAGCTGTCGTTTATAAAGATTATACTGCCAATATTGAAATTATTGATATTGAAAAGCCAAAACTTCAAGATAAGTCTGTCCTAGTAGAAGTGCATGCTGCTAGCATTAATCCGATCGATAATATTCTACATGCAGGTTATCTAAAAGAAATGCTAGAGCTTAGCTTTCCCCACGTTATGGGCTACGATGTTTCAGGCAAAGTAGTCGAGGTTGGTAAAGATGTACTTAATGTCAAAGTTGGTGATGAAGTGTTTGCTCGTCCCAATCAAGAAGACGCTGGCTCTATTGCTGAATTCGCTCGTATCCAAGAAAATGAACTTGCTATTAAACCAGAAAATCTAAGCCATATAGACGCGGCATCTGTCCCACTAGCGGGTTTGACAGCATGGCAGGCATTAGTTACGAAAGGTAATATTAAGCAAGGTGACAAAGTGTTGATTCACGCTGGTTCAGGTGGTGTTGGAACGCTTGCCATCCAAATTGCAAAACATTTTGGGGCAACAGTTGCAACGACTACAAGTTCTAAAAATACTGAACTAGTTAAAAGTTTGGGAGCTGATCTAATAATTGATTATAGCACTCAGTCATTTGAAGATGAATTGTCTGATTATGATTTAGTCTTTGATATGATCGGTGGTGATGTACTTGCTAAGTCTTTCAAGGTTTTAAAAAAGGGAGGTACTCTGATTTCTATTAAGGGTCAAGATACTGAAAACCTTGCTAAAAAATATAGTGTAAACTTTAAATGGTTTTTCATGTCACCTGATGGAGCAATGCTAACAGAACTTGTAACATTAATTAGTCAGGGTACCATTAAGACTATCATTGATAGTACGTATCCAATGGAACAGGCTTCAGAAGCTTTTGGAAAACTAGCAGAAGGTCGAACCAAAGGTAAAATTGTTCTTACAATTAAATAGAGTTTAGATAATCAAGCTATTTAAGTTTAAATCCCGAACCATGAGTCTATTTGCTTTAAAATAGCTATTTGATTTATCTCTTTTGTTGCGTGTTTGTGTCGAGTTATCCTATAAAATCCTATATCTAAATTCAATAAGACTGAGGCGTGGCCATCTACTATAATTGCTGTTAGGTTAAAAGTAGATAAATACAAATAATAACTTAACCAAGGATAATAAAATGATTTTCATGTGTACATATCAATTAGATCGAGACAAGCAAGCAGAGACCCAAGCTTTTTTTGCAAATATGACTGATGAACAAATTGCTGGAGAATACCCTGCTGATGTAAAACAAATTGGTCGTTGGCACGATGCAGCTAATGGAAGTGGCTTAATAATAGTTGATACAGATAATCAAGAATCGCTAACAGGATGGATCATGGGTTGGTCTGGGGCATGTACTTTTCCTATCGTTAAACCAGTATTGGATGATGCTAATGCAAGAAAAGCTATTAAGGCTATGATTGCTAATCAAAAAGGTTAATCAAAAAAATTTAGTTACCCTTATTCAAGAGGGTAACTAAAAAAACTGAGAACCATGATCTCTAAAAGTTTTTTCATTTTACTTGTAAAAACTTCCATTATCTTTTGGGGAAGCCTTCTACTGTATAAAAGTTTCTTATTTTTTTTAATGAAACATAATAAGCACTGTCTCTAAATGATCTTTTTATTTGTTTTTTAGCATTATAAATTTCAATAAATGCATTTCTCATACTGTCTTCAAGACCTGAAAAAGCTAAATCCTCTTCATCAGCACCATGAACAATATTTTTAATAGTTTCAAAATCTGTTTTGGTATTAGTTTTTTTATCTATCAAATCAATAATGTCTAATATTTTTTGCTCTTGAAATCTTTTTTCAACTCTACCAAAACGTATATGAGAAATATCTTTTACCCACTCAAAATAAGAAACCACAACACCACCTGCATTAACATAAATATCAGGGATAATCATAACCCCTTTTTCAAATAATTTTTGATCCGCTTCAAATGAAATGGGTCCATTAGCAGCTTCAATTATTAATTTTGTTTTAATTTTATCTACATTATCAATGGTGATTGCATTTTCTAATGCAGCTGGAATTAAAATATCACAATCTAATTCTAAAAGTTCACTTGGTTTATTTTTAAACTCTCCAAGTTTAGGATTGTTAATACTTTTATTTTTTTGAAAAAATTTAATTAGTGCATTTATATCAATGCCTTTTTTATTATATAAATAGCCATCAAACTCCCCAATAGCTACAATCTTTGCATTATCTCTATTATATAAATGTTTAGCTAAATTACTCCCTACATTACCAAAGCCTTGAACTATAATTTCATTATCCTTTAATTCATTTTTTAAACCAGCTTCTTTAATAACATCTTCATGTCTAAATATTTCCCTTATAACTTCTTCAATACCTCTACCAGTTGCTTCTGCTCTTCCAGCAATACCACCACGGTGTAAGGGTTTACCCGTTACGCAACCTCTATAATTTATATCATCAGGTTTAAGTGTTTTATAAGTCTCTAAAATCCATTCCATTTCTCTTTCAGACGTTCCAACATCTGGAGCTGGAACATTTAATGCTGGAGAAATAAAACCTTTGTTAATTAATTTACTGGCAAATGTTTTTGTAATTTCTCTTAATTGAGGCATGGTGTAATTCTTAGGATTAATTTTTAAACCTCCTTTTGCACCTCCAAAAGGAATGTTAACTATAGCACATTTGTAAGTCATCAAAGATGCCAAAGCTTCTGTATTATCTTGATCAACGGTTTCTGAATATCTTAGCCCACCTTTAGTTGGAAGAATGTGCTCTGAGTGAACGGCTCTCCATCCAGTAAAATTATTTATTTTACCATCTAAGACAACACCTACATTAACTTTAATTAATGAATGAATAGATTTTAAATGTTCAAGTAAATCATCACTAAAATTTAGTAATTTAGCTGATTTGTCTACATGTAAATTGACGTTATCCTTAAAGCTCATTTAAAAAAATTATATATTAATTAAATGTATTAACCACTAAATATTAAAACTAGAAATATAATAAAGATTTTTTCATGACAAACACAGAACTAAGATCCCAAAAAGCTTTTTCATCAATCATTCATTAATCTCTAAAATTTATAAATTCAATTGGAAGACCAATATCAATTGTCTTGATTGCAGCTATCGCATCTTGAAGGTCATCTCTTTTTTTTCCATCAACTCTTAATTCTTCTCCTTGGATTTTAATCTGTATTTTAAGTTTAAGTTTTTTTATATCTCCAATGATCTTTTTTGCATTTTCTTGGCTTATTCCTTCTTTTAATTCACTAACCTGTCGAATGGTTCCACCTGTTGCACCTTCTGAATTTTTAACATTTAGTACTCTTGGATCCACTTTTCTTCTTATAAGATGAGTTTCTAAGAGTTCATTGACTTGTTTTAGTTTCAGCTCATCTGATGCAAGAGTAGTGATAGTTTTATCTTTTCGTTCTATTGAGATATTGAGACCTTTAAAGTCATATCGATTACTTATTTCTCTCAAACAATTAGCAAGAGCATTATCAAATTCTTGATAATTGACTTTACTGATTACATCAAATGTAGGCATAAATTTTTTTATTAAATTATATGATAATATATTTTTTATTAAAATAAATTAAAGATAAGATAGTTATTAAAAATGAAAAAAGTTAAAATTCATATAAGAAATAACCACTGGAAAGAGGGTTTTTTACCTTGTGATCTAGAAGGTGAAAAACATAGCACTATTTCTAAAGATGAATTTGAAAAAGGTCTTGGTCAATTTCCTGAGATTAAAGATAAGATCGAATATTTAGTAGATTGGGATGAAGATAATTATGTCTCTTCAATGAAAGAAGCAGATGTTTTATTAGGTTGGCAATTTCCAACAGAAAATATTAAAGTTACTGCACCAAACCTTAAATGGATACATGTAAGTTCTGCTGGAGTTAATCACCTATCTCCTTTTGATTGGATGAAAGACGATTTGATTTTAACTAATAGTAGTGGAGTGCATTCTAAAAAAGCAGGTGAATTTGGTTTAATGAGCATCTTAATGCTTCAAAATCAAATGACCAAAATAGTTACAAATCAAAAAAATAAAGAGTTTGTTACTTTGCTAAGTAAACCTATTGAAGGTTTCAAAGTTGTTGTAGTTGGAACCGGATCTTTAGGTGGTTCGATGATAAAACATATAAGTAAATTTGGAGCTGAAGTTATTGGGGTTAATCGAAGAGGAAAAAGTGTTGAGGGTTGTTCAAAAGTAATTACTTTTGATAATATAGACGAAGTATTGCCGAGTGCTGATTTTTTATATCTTGCAGTTCCTGAAACAGAAGAAACAAAAGGATTAATTAATAAGACCAGACTAGATAGTCTTAAATCTACCTGTGGAATTGTTAACATCGGCAGACACTCAGTGTTAGATTATGAGGCTTTAAGAATTAAATTAGAAAAAAATGAAATAGCTGGTGCTATTTTAGATGTATTTTCTCACGAACCCATACCAAAAGACTCTAATCTTTGGGATACGCCAAATTTAATAATCACACCACATATTTCATCAGATAGTCAAGGCAACTATATTGAAATGGTGTTAAAAATATTCTTTAAAAATCTCAAACTTTATTTAGAAAACAAGGAACTTATTAATCAAATTGATAGAAAGTTAGGTTATTAAAGTAAGGTCATAGAGACAATTTGTTTAATTACAGAAATATTAACTAGGTGTAAATTGCTTATAATTATGAAAAATATACTAATCTTTATACTTTTAATATTTGGCCTTAATTCAGTTGCTGTAAGTAAAGAAACTACTTTTACTAATGAGATTTTTGAAAAATCACAATTAGAGGGAAAAACTGTTGTTATCCACTCATGGAACAAGACCTGCACAACTTGTGCTAAACAAATAAAGATATTAGACAAAGCCAAACAAGATTTCAAAGATGTAATATTTTTAAGCTTTGAACAAACAAAAGATAAAAAAATCGCAAAATCTTTAGGTATTAATTATTGGACAACAATTGTTGTTTATAAAAATAGCAAAGAATTATCACGAACCATTGGTCAAACAAATAAAAATAAAATTTACTCTCAGATCAAATCTTTAGAATAATTAAAATACTAAAAACTATTAGGTTTGTTTTCTTCAATTATAGGTTCTAAAGATGGTTTAACAGGATCATCAATAGGCTCAGTTGTTGGGTTTAGTTCAATTCCAGCTGGTGTAATTGACTGAGGCATTGCAACGAATTGAGAATCTGGATTTTCGACAACAGGTCTAACTTTTGATCTATAAAGTCCATAAACTCCAATTAAAGAATGAAAAAATATTAAGAATATAAAAAAACCATTAGGTCCAACGAAACCCATAAATACTGAACATAAAAAAGGGCCACCCATAGCACCCATACCAAATGTAAACTGTAAACTAGCACCTGCTGCAACGAACTTTTCCTTAGGAATAAAATCATTGGTATGTGCTAAAATTAAAGAGAACATTGGAAGACTACAAAAAGAAAACAAAATTAAAAAAACATAAAACCAAAATTTACTGGTTGCTAATTGACCTGGTAAATACATTTGTCTTGAAGATAAAATTGCACAAAAAGCAAAGAATGATGCTGCAAAAGTTACAATAATAATCACTTTTCTTCTATCAAACATATCTGACAGTTTTCCAATAGGCCATTGAGAGATTGCACCTGATACTGCAAGCATAAATGTAACTAATGAAATTTGAAAAATAGAAAAATTCATTGTTGTTGCGTATACAGCTAGCAGAGTGAATAACGCAGATTGAATAGTTCCATAAAAAAATGAACTGACAATTCCAAATGGAGACGAGTTAAATGCTTCTTGTAAAGACATAGTTGATATCTTTTTAAACGTTGGAGCTTTTCTTTTTGTAAGCAATATTGGAATTAGTGCAGCTGAAGTGATGACTGAAATTAATATGAAAGGTTCCAAGTTTAGTGGATCACTAAAGTTAAGTAAAAACATTCCAAGCCCCATAGCACCATATAAGATAACCATGTAGACTGACAAAACACTTCCTCTATTTTTATTACTTGCTCTGTCATTAAGCCAACTTTCAGCAACAGTATAAATTGAAACCATGCTAATACCAGTAAGCACCCTTAGTAAAAACCAAATAAAAGGACTTACATATACTGCGTGAATCAACACAACTAAAGATGCAACAGATGCAAAAGCAGCAAAAACCCTTATATGACCAACACGAGAAATTATTTGTGGTATTGTTTTTGCTCCAATAAAATATCCCACAAAGTAACCAGACATCATAAACCCAGTTGCAGTTAAACTGAATTCTTCTTTAACTGCCCTAACTCCAAGCAATGATCCTTGAAACCCATAAGCAAGCATTAGAGCTCCCATACCTAAAAATAATGCCCATGAATTTTTTAAAACTTTGTTCATATGATTTCGAGATCTATTTCTGATTTGTGGCTAAATCAAGTTAAATGTATTTAAGAGTTATGATTTTCTAAGCTTAAGAAATGAGTGAATTGCGATAGTTAATATTATGACAGCACCTCCTTGAATGGTTTCAAGAGATGGTTGCTCTTTAATTATCAACCAAACCCAGAATGGCCCAATAATAGTCTCTAACAAAAAGAATAAGTTTACTTCTTCGGCTGGAATAAATCTTGGAGCAATTGTTACCAATACAAATGGAATTGCAACACACATTATGCACATTAAAGGTACAATTATTAAGTCTGAACCTATGAGTGAAAATGAGTCCACAAAAAAGAAGGCAAAAATTGCAACACAAAGTTTACCGATTACAGCTGAGGGCACTAAATCTCTATTCTTAGCATATCGAGCAATAACTGCGTTACAAGCCAGTCCAAAAGATGTAATTATACCAAACAAATCACCATAAAAATTACCTGTTTCTATTGAGTCATGAAAAATATAAGTCACCGAAATTAAAGTTATAATTATAGCAATCCAAGTCTTGAGGTCAGGTATTTCTTTTAGGAAGATACTGCCTAATATAGCTGATAACATTGGTGCCATTGCAATCATTACCAAAGTATTAGCAACATTAGTATTCTGAATAGAAATTATAAAAGTAATATTACAAATTGAAAAACTGATAACATAAAAAATACCAGGATACCCAATATTAACTAAAGCTTTTAAGAGATTATTTTTGTAAAAAAAAATAAGTCCAGTAAGCACAACAAGAAACGGAATAGCACCTCTGTAAAATAACATTCCCCAAGTTTCAATGTTAGCAAGTCTTATAAAAATAGAGTCAGGAGTTATTAGCATAACAGCTATAAAAGCTAATAATGAACCTTTTTTTTGATTTGATAATTTATTCATTTTTTTTATTTTTTATAATTTAATATTATATTAGATTTATTCTTAAATATTTCCCTATATCCAAATTTAAAGAGAAATTTAATAAGGTTATTTTTCCATATTTTTTTTTCAGAGTGTTCAAGAATTATATTTTTTGGAATTAATTTCTTCTTACAGCTTCTTAGAAAAGAAATCAAAACTTTATCTTCATATCCTTCAATATCAATTTTTAGGTTAGTAATATATTTTAGCTTTTCTTCGTTAACAATATTAATTAATTTTCTACATTTAACTTTAATATCTTTTTTATTTTTGGTTATAAATGCATTTGCCAAACCATATGAAAAATTTAAATTCAGTTTTGTATTTCGGTCACCCACAGCACAGTTTTTAATTTTTACAAGAGAAAAAATATTAGGAATTTTTTTTTTAAGTAATCTTAAATTTTCTTTTAATCTAAAATTATTGATAGGTAGGGCATCTATTGAAATTATTTTTATTTGTCTTTTTTTTTAATAATTGCTGCAATAAATTGAGTATAAAAACCCATGTTAGATCCTATATCAATAAAAACACTTTTATTAGGAGAGTTTTTTTTAATAAAATCTATTTCATCTAAATTACTTCTTCCAAAATAAATTTTAATAAAAGTAAGTTTATCATTATAAAAATTAAAAGGAACACTGTTTACATTACAAATAAATCTTGACTCTTTAATTGAGCCATAACCGATTATATAATTTATTAAAACAATTAATTTTTTTCTTAATTGACCTCTTCCAAAAATTGTTTTTTGACCTAAATACAACAAAAATTTTACAATCCGAATTTGTAGTTCTAAGGTAGATTTATTTTTTTTTGATAATCTCATTTATCCAAGTTTTTCCAAAAAGTTTTTGCAAGATTAACTCCAGATAAATCAAATAAAGTTTTTAAGCCTGTAGGAGAAGTAACATTTATGTCTCCGTTAAGTTTTTTATCTATAAAGTCGATCCCAGCAAAATAAATATTCTCTTTTTTTAGATCCTTAGCAATCAACATAGATATGATATTTTCTTTTTTTGTTAACTTAACATTTATGGGCTGTGCACCCTTGCTCATATTACTCAAAAAGGAACCTTTTTTTGGAACTCGAGATATAGCCCCGCATACTTTGCCATTAATTAAGAATACTCTTTTATCTCCTTTACTAATTTTTGGTAAAAATTTTTGACACATTATGTGATCGTGCTTTTTGATAAATTGGTTAATAAATTTTGAATTAAATCTATTTAAAAGATGAATGTCATTTCCTCCATAACTATGAATAGGTTTTATAATTACTTTTTTATGTGTCTTAAAAAAGTTTTTAATTTCACTTATATTTTGAGTAAAAATAGTGCTTGGCATAAATTTTTGATATCGAACTGAATATAGTTTTTCAGATATATTTCTAATTGAAGTAGGATTATTTAAAATTTTAACTTTATCTTTAATTGTATCCAGAATGTAAGTTGTTGAAATATACTCTAGATTAAAAGGGGGATCTTGACGAATTAGAATAAATTTACATTTTGTAAGAGCTAACTTTTGTTTTTTTTGGATTTTAAAAAAATTTTTATCTTTATAATCAAACTTTATAAAAAATCCTGAGGCTATTACTTCAGAATTTATTACTGATAATTCTTTTGGATCATAATAAAATATTTTGTAATTTTTGTTTTGAATTTCATGAGCAAGAAAAACACTTGTATCTGTTTTTGGATTTAGTTTTGAGGGGTGATTTCCTTGAATAGCAACGATTTTATTTGTCATATAATTCACTTAAATCTTCAGTTTTAGAAAATTTACTAATCATATGATCTGCATTAGTTGCTTTATTATCAATTACTTTTTGTAAATGATTTAAAAATAAGGTTTCATTTTTACCATGTTTATTTAGAATATCTCTGTTTTCTAATCCTTTTTTAGATAAATCTAACAATGTTCCTGCCCAATAAAGAAGATCTTTACCCATTAGCTGAGTGTTAAATCCTTTTTGAGGAGCCTCAAGATAAGCATTAATAATTTTATCTTTGTCCCAAGCTGAAATTAACTCATACACTTCATTTAAATTACCATATAACATTCCGATATTGAAAGCGGGTCCTGAACATAGACAATCCCAACCACATGTATCCATTGATCTAAGTTCAATGTACTTCTTTAATCTATTTTCTGTGAAAATTGTACTTAAGTGAGTAGTTAAATCACTTTCAGTCGGTAGTCGGTTTCCAATCTCATCAATTTTACCCTCCATAAAGTTTTTGAAAGTGTATTTTCTTCCAGAAATATACTCCCCTTCATGTTGAATAAACAAAATTGGAAAATTTATTATAAATTCAGCATATTTTTCAAAGCTTAAATCTTCAAAAAATAATTTAGGAAGACCTCCCCGAGAAGTACTTTGCCAAACTTTAGATCTATAAGATAAATAATTGCTTTTTTTCTTTTCAACAATTGCTGAGTTTGCAAATAAAGCGATAGAAATTGGAACTATGGAGTTAACAATTTTAAATTTTTTTATAAAATCTTCTTCAGAATTATAATCTATGTTTAGTTGCGTGCCACAAGTTCGATACATCATATCTAAACTCAGCTCTCCTCCTAAAGGCATATCTTTCGTCATTAACTCATATCTTTGTTTTGGGTTATTTGGAATTTCATTTAATTTAGAGATGGGATCAAATCCAGCACTTACAATATTGATATCTAACTTTTGAGTAACTTGTCTTAATTCAAATAGATAATCTTGAGACTCAGCACATGCTTCATGAATATGATTTAGTTTATCTCCCGATAACTCTATTTGGTTACCAGGCTCAAGAGTGATATTTTTACCACCCTTATTAAGTCCAATTATATTTTCTTTTTCTAAAATAGGGTTCCAGCCAAATTCTAAAAGAGCAGCAAACATCTCTTTAATTTTTGAATAATCAATTCTTTTATTATTGATATTACTAAACAAAAATTTTTCATGCTCAATTCCAATCTTAAAATCTTTAGTTTCTTTAACTCCAGATCTAAAATATTCAATAATTTGTTCTTTAGTTTTAATCATTTTTTAAATTATAGCTTATTATTAATTTTAAAGTAAAGAATATGGTTTTCTAGAAAATATTTTTTTAACCATTGGTGTAAAATCTTCTAAACTCATATTTTTATAATCAGGATCAAAAGATGCTTGGTCCCACTTTTCACAAAAATTTAAAGCATCCTGATAGTAAGGGTGGTCTTTGTATTTATCTCTTTGGTTTTTATTTTTACCTAAATGATGGGCATAATAATACATTTGAAATTCACCATGTTTTTCAACTATCCAATGAGTTTTATTACTTACATATGGTTTTAAAACTGAAGCAGCATACTCAGAGTGATTAAGGGGTGCTAATTCATCACCAATATCATGAAGCAAAGCTGCAACTACCATTTCTTCATTTGCTTTATCTTTGAAAGCTCGAGTTGCTGTTTGAAGAGAGTGTTCAAGTCTTGTTATTTTGTATCCTTCTAAAGTTGCGTTCAATCCACCCATAAACTTTAAAATTCTATCTGCAGTTCCGTTGATATAATTCTGCTCATGTTTATCGAGCATTAAGTATTCTTCTTTAGTTCCATCTTTCATTTCAGTAAAATTAACCGTCTTCATATCTAATTATTTGATGCAGTGCTTAATAAGGATAACTGAGTTATCTTATTATCACCTAATTGATCGATAGGTTTTACTGGGTAATCTCCAGTAAAATAATGATCGGTAAGTTGAGGGTAAGTATCGTTTCTTTTATCAAAACCAATTGCTTGATATAACCCTTCGAGCGATAAGAATTTTAAAGATTTTGCTCCAATATACTCACAAATTTCATCATTAGTTTTGTTGGCTGCTAACAATTCTTTTTTAGTTGGAGTATCCACGCCATAAAAATCAGGATATCTAATTTCAGGACAGGCAATTTTAACATGCACTTCTTTAGCACCTGCATCATATAGCATTTTAACAATTTTATGAGAGGTAGTTCCTCTTACAAGAGAGTCATCAATTAAAATAATTCGTTTATCTTTAATAGTTGTTTGATTTGCATTTAATTTTAACTTAACACCTAAGCTTCTAATTTTTTGACTTGGTTCAATAAATGTTCTTCCTACATAATGGTTTCTAATTAAACCATGTTCATAATTTATCTTTAAATGTTGAGCGAAACCCAGAGCAGCTGCATTGCCACTATCTGGAACAGGAACCACTATATCTGCTTCAATATCATTTTCTTTAGCAAGCTCAACTCCAATATTTTTTCTATGTTCGTAAGCAGTTTTACCGTCAAGAATACTGTCAGGTCTTGCAAAATAAATATATTCAAAGACACATGGTCTTACTTTTTTTGGGGGTAGGGCTTGATACTTTCTAACTTATCATTTTCAATTAAAACAATTTCTCCATTTTCAACATCCCTTACAAATTTAGCACCAATAATATCCAACGCACAAGTTTCTGATGCAAGTACATAGCTATTACCTAGCTTTCCAATAACAAGCGGTCTAATCCCAAATGGATCTCTAACTCCAATTAAGGAATTTTGTGTTAACATCACTAAGGCATATCCTCCTTGAATTTGAAACACTGCATCTACCACTTTATCAATTGTCTTGGGCCGTTTAGATTTTGCAATTAATTGAACAATAGTTTCTGTATCAGATGTCGAGTAAAAAATAGCTCCATCTTCAACAAGTTTATTTCTAAGTGCAATAGAGTTCGTTAAGTTTCCATTATGAGCAACTCCAATTCCACCTGCATTAGTGTCTGCAAAAAAAGGCTGTATGTTTCTTAATGTATTTTCACCAGTTGTGCTGTATCTATTATGGCCAATAGCATGGTTTCCCTTAAGGTTTCTAAGAACTTTTTCCTTATTAAAGTTGTCTCCAACTAAGCCAAATCTTTTTTCTGAGTAATATTTTTCACCATCAAAAGAAACTATTCCACAACCTTCTTGACCACGGTGTTGAAGAGCATGAAGGCCAAGGGCAGTTAAAGCAGAAGCATCTTTTGCATTGCTAATACCAAATACACCACATTCTTCTTTTAATTTAGGATCAAAGTTCTTCAATTTTTTCTTTAGAATCTTGATATGTTTTTTCATTAGGAAACTCTTTTATGAGATAATTACTACCTTTTTCAATGTAAGGAAAGACGTATGATTGATCCATATTAATAGGCCATTTATCGTAATTATAGACAATATGAACGGCAGAGAATATGCAAACTGAAATTATATACGCTCTAATAAAACCAAAAAAGAATCCAAAGGTAGTGTCTAGTCCGCCAATACCAGTATAACTAACAGCTTTACTTATTCCTTTATTAACAAGTAATACTAAAAAAATTACTACCACAAAAATAGCAATTCCAAGACTTACATCTAAAACATACTCGCTATCAATAATATCCTCAAAATATGGTTTTACTCTAGGAAATAAAATAAGAGTAATCACATAAGCAAGCAACCATTTAGCCATAGATAAAATACTTAAGACAAAACCTTTTTTGTAACAGGTTATGAGAGATAATATAGTAATGATAAGATATATAAGGTCTATGATAGATACTGCATCATAAAAATCTTTTAAAACATCAATCACAAAATTATTTTCCGAAAGGTTTTATTATTAAAATTAAAGCAGGTAATAAAGTTAACACTGATATCATAGCAAGCAACATTGCAAGCCCTGTAAACATTCCAAAATAAATTGTTGGAATAAATTTAGATAGCACTAAAATTGAAAAACCAAAAACAATAGTTATTGATGTATTTAATATTGCAACCCCAACGGTTGAGTGACATTTCTTTAAAGTTTCATTGTAATCTTTGATGCTACTAAATTCCTCTTTAAATCTATAAATATAGTGAATGCTATTATCTACAGCTATACCAATTGTAATTGCTGCAATAGTAATGGTCATCATATCTAATGGAATTCCAAGAAGTCCTATAATTCCCAAAATAAAAAAAGCTGCAATAAAATTAGGCACAACACCAATTAAAGATAATTTTATGTTTCTAAACAAAACTATAAACATAGAAAAAATCCCAATCATCACAAGCCCTAAGGTTAAAATCTGAGACTTAAATAAACTTTGTAGTAAATTATTAAATAGAATTAAAACTCCAGCAAGTTTAAATTCATTTTCATTTAAACCAATTTTATTTTTAAGGTCAAAACTTATTTTATTAATTAAATCATTTCTTCTTAAATTTTCTTGAGAGTCGATAATTCTTAAACTTATCCGAGCTTCATTATTTTCAATAGATAAATAAGGATCAATTATTTCTGTTTTAATACTCTCTGGAATTTTGGAATACAAAACACCCATTTCCAAAGTACCAAGGGGTTTGTTGTTATTTAATTGAGTTGCAACATCTATAATAGAAGAAAAAGATAAAACCTTACCAACTTGTGGAAGGTTATCTAAATAATTATGAACAGAGGATATTTTATCAATTTTATCCTTTGTGAACCAATATTTTTCATCATCAGCCTCTTCTTCATCTTCCCAGTCTTCAAATTCATCATCCTCAGTTGTTTTTTTTTCACTTTCAATATTTGGAAATTTTAAAATTACCTCTAGTGGGGTAGTGCCACCTAATTCTTCATCTATAAGTTTCATGCCTTTGTAGATTTCAGTATTTTTATTAAAGTAATTGATGAAACTATTTTCAACTTCAAGTTTACTTATACCAATCACACTTAAAATAATGACCACACCTGTTAATCCAAAAATTATATTTTTATTGTTTATCGAAACTAAGCCCAAAAAACTTGTAATTTTAGAATCTTGTTCTTTCTTAAGAGAAATATTTTTTGTAGGGGCAAAGTTTAAAAGAGTTGGAAGCAGAGTAAAAGTAATTATAAATGAAGTGACTAAGCCAAATGTCATCATCCAACCAAAATCAATAATTGGTTTAATACCACTAAAGATTAAAGATAAAAAAGCAAACACAGTTGTTAAGACAGTGTATAAGATAGGCCAAAACATTTTGTTGGTTGTTAGAGATATAATTTCAAAATTATTTTTAGTAGGGTGATCTTTTCTTAACTGAAGAAAACGAGTACTCATATGAATATTCATTGCCATTGTTAAGATCAGCATCAAAGCTATAAAATTTGAGGATATAACTGTTACTTTCCAACCAAGAATTCCAAGTAACCCCATCATAATCACTACTGAAAATAAGCAGCTGCTAATTGGAACAATAATCCATATTAATTTTCTAAAAACAAACCATAAAGTTACAACTATAAATAACAAAACACCTAATCCAAAAACTACAATATCGCTTTTAATGAAAGTCATCATGTCGTCAGCTATCATTGGAATTCCACCAAGATAAATTTTACCAACATCACTATAACTTTGGATAACTTGTCTAATTTCTAATATATTTTTATGATTTTGTTTTTTAATATTATCTTTGTAAGATTCAATTTCGTCTTTTGATAAATTTTCAATATTTTCTAATTTTTTATTTTCTTTAATATTAACAATAATTCCACTTGTATTTCCATTTTCACTAATTACAAAATTTCTAAAAACAGGACTATTTAATATTTCTTTAAATCCACGATCTTTATCTACATCTTCATCTTTTAAAGTTTTGAAACTTTCTAATCGTTCTTGTAAAGGAGCATCAGAATTTTCTAAAAGAGGTATATCTAAAAGAGTAATTACACTATGCACCCAATTTAAACTTTGAATTTTATATTTTAAACTTAAAAGATTATTAATAGAATTATCAGTAACCATCCCTTCATTTGGAGTATAAGTAAGAACCAAAAAGTCTTTTGACCCATATCTTTCAGTTACTTCTTGTAAATAGGCTAAGTCAGGGTCACCTTCTATCAATAATGTTTCAGATGAAGCATCTAACCTAAAATCTTTCGAATAATATCCAAAACTTAAAATTGCGATAACTAGTAAAATAAATACTGTTTTTGGGTTTTTTAAAACTTCATTTTGATAAAATTGAGCAAACATTAGCTCTTTTATATTTGAATTTAATTAATTTGAGTATCTTTAAATTTAGTAAATCTCTCTTCAAACTCAAGAGTTACATTGCCTATTGGGCCGTGTCGTTGTTTCCCAATTATAATTTGAGCTAAGTGAGCAACTTCATTCATTTTTGCTTGCCATTCAGCATGTTCAACGGTGGCTTCTCGCGGTTCTTTTCTTGATAGATAGTATCCTTCTCTGTATACAAACATTACAACATCAGCATCCTGTTCAATTGAACCAGACTCTCTCAAATCTGCTAGTTGAGGTTTGTGATCATCTCTTTGTTCAACTTGTCTTGATAGTTGAGAAAGAGCAACAACTGGAACAGCCAATTCTTTTGCAATTGCTTTTAAACCTTGAGTAATTTGTGATATTTCTTGAACTCTTCCATCTTTATTAAATGTGGTTCCTCTCATTAGTTGAATGTAATCAACTACAACCATATCAAGACCAAATAATCTTTTTATTCTTCTGGCTCTATTACTCATTGCAGCAATACTAATTGCTGGGGTTTCATCAATATATAACGGAAGTTCAGAAATATTTTTTGAAGTTTCTAAAAATTTATCAAACTGTTCATCTGAAATCCTACCTCTTCTTATATCATTTGAGCTAATTCTTGCTTGTTCAGAAATAATTCTTGTAGAAAGCTGTTCAGAAGACATTTCCAATGAAAAGAAAGCAATTGAAGATTTTTTACCACTGTCTTGTAACTTTTGCGCTGCATTAAATGCAATATTAGTTGCAAGTGATGTCTTACCCATTGAAGGACGCCCAGCAATGATGATCAAATCTGATTGATGAAGGCCACCAAGTTTATCATCTAGATCTCTAAGCCCTGTAGGAACACCCACAATACCTTCTTCATTTTTATAAGCAGCAGATGCCATTTCAATGGTTTGTTTCATTGCCTCATCAAACTTGACCAGTGAAGAATTAAAAGATCCTTTTTCTGCCAAGTCAAATAAAAGTCTTTCTGAATTTTCAATAATAGTTTGACCATTGGTGTCTAATTCATTTAGTTTTGCACTATCAATGGTTTGCTCTGAAATTTTAATTAACTCACGTCTTACAAACATGTCATAAATTATTTTTGAATACTCAACTGCTTGACGAACTGATGTAGAAAATTTTGTGATCTTTACTAAATATTCTGGAACATTTAGATCATCTTTTTCATCTTCAAAATAATTTTTAAGAGTAATAGGATTTGCAAGCATTCCTTTGTAAATTAAACTTTCAATTGCCTCAAAAATTTTTTGATGCATTGGATCATGAAAATTAATACTAGAAATTATTGTACTAATTTCATCAAAGATGTCGTTACTAACTAAAATAGATCCTATGACTGCTTGTTCAGCTTCAATGTTATTTGGTAATTCCTTGAATTGATCTTTAACGATACTTAAATTGTTTTCCATAAATATTAATTTACAGAATTATTCTTTAATTAAAATTACTAAAAACTATTGGGGAAAAGAATGTATAATTATTGGATCGTGTCAGTTGATGTAACACTGATTGTGATTTCAGCATCAACTTCTGAGTGCAAAGAAACTTTTACTTTAAATTTACCTAAAGATTTAATTTCTTCAACTGGTTGTATCATTGAAGGTTTAATATCAATTTTGTTTTCATCTTGAATAAGTTTTGAGATTTCAGTTGGTTTAACTGAACCATATAATTCATTATTTTCAGTACTTAATTTTTTGACCACATATTCTTTGCCATTAATTTGTTCTGAAATTTGTGTAGCCTCTTTTTTCTTTTCACTATCTTTTTTTGATAAATCAGCTTTTATTTTTTCAACTTCTGAAATATTTTCTTTTGAAGCATATAAAGCTTTTTTGTTAGCAATTAAAAAATTTCTAGCATAGCCTCTTTTAACGTCTATCACTTCACCAATAGAACCAATCCTCTTTACGTTTTCTAATAAAATAACTTTCATTTCTATATTAATGCTAAGTTTCTAGCTCTTTTGATTGAAAGAGATAATTCTCTTTGTTTTTTTTGAGAAACATTAGTAATTCTTGAAGGTAAAATTTTTCCGTTTTCAGACATATATTTCTTTAAAAGTCTTACGTTTTTATAGTCAACAGCAGGAGCACCTTTTGCTGATAATGGGCATGTTTTTTTAAATTTATATTTATTCGGTTGAAAGATGCTTAATTTCGCAAAGTTACTTTGCTTACCTTTTTTATTTCCACTTTGTCTTTTAGGCATAATTAATTTTTGTAACTTTCTTTTTTATCTTCATCTTCTCTTTTACCAAAGTAATTAGCTTCTAGATCAAATTTTTTAACTTTAACCGTTAAGTATCTTAATAATTTTTTATCAATTGCTTCATTTTTTTCTAACTCATCAATTAAATTTCCTTTACCTTTGATCTTAAAGTGAATGTAGCTACCTTTTTTATTCTTCTTAATTAAATACGATAAGTTGAGTAAACCCCAATTTTCAGTTTTAACAATTTCACCTTGATTTTTCTCAACAATTTTAGAATATTTTTCCGTTAATTGTTTAATTTCACTCGGTGAAGTATCTTGTCTAGCTATAATAGTATGTTCGTATAAATTCATTTAAGTTCTTTAATAAAAAGTGAGGATATACTATTATAAATGTTCAATTACAATAGTTAAAAAGGCAAAATAGATAGTTTTTTTTATATGTTTTCAGTAATTTTTCCAGGTCAAGGTTCTCAAATGGTTGGTATGGGAAAGGAATTCTTTGATAGGTTTGATATTGTTAAAAACCTCTTTAAAGAAGCTGACGATACGCTAAATTTTTCTATATCCAAGCTTATACTAGAGGGCCCTAAAGACGAGTTAGACTTAACAGTAAATACTCAGCCAGCAATCTTTATAATTAGCTATTCAATTTTTAATGTAATTAAAAAAGAATTTAACATTGATTTGAGTAAAGCAAAATATTTTGCTGGACATTCTTTGGGTGAATACTCTGCTTTATCGTGTGCAGGATACTTAAGTTTTTCCGATACTTTAAAAATCTTAAGAATAAGAGGAGATGCAATGCAAAATTCAGTTCCCAAAGGGCAGGGCGGAATGGTTGCAGTATTAGGTTCAACGGTTGAAATAATTGAACAAATATTAAAAGAAAATGAACAAAATTTTAATGCTCAAATTGCCAATGATAACTCTGAAGGTCAAATTGTACTAAGTGGAAAAATAGAAGATTTAGATAAATTAATTATAATTTTAAAAGAAAATAATATTAAGAATATTAAGTTACCCGTAAGTGCACCTTTTCACTGCAGCTTGATGAGTAAGGCTACTAAGATTATGAGTGGGGAATTAAACAAATTAAACTTTATAAATGGTGACAATAAACTGATCTCAAACGTAACTGCAAAAGAAATACTAAACACTGATGAGCTAAAGGATTTATTAATTAAACAAATTGAAAATAGAGTAAGATGGAGAGAAAGTGTAATCAATATGATTAATAATGATATTAATCATTTTATTGAAATAGGCCCAGGCAAAGTTTTATCAGGTTTAGTTAAAAGAATTAATAAGGAGGTTAAAATAGACACTATTAATAATCAAGGAGATATTGAAGGTTTAAAAATATGACTAATTTAGAAAGTAAAAATATTATTGTAACAGGTGCATCAGGTGGAATAGGAAATTCTATAATTAAAAAATTGAATGAAGCAGGTGCAAATATCTTGGCCTCAGGGACTAGAATTGAAAAGCTAGAAGAACTTAAAAAAAATTTCAAAAATATTAAAATATTAAAATTTGATATCTCACAAAGTAATAAAATCGAAGAGTTTATTGAAAATGCAACTAATGAATTAGGTGGAAGTTTAGATGGCATAATAAATAATGCTGGAATAACTCAAGACAACCTTGCTATTAGAATGGGTTTGGAAGAATGGCAAAAAGTTATAAATATAAACTTAACTTCAACTTTCTTAATGAGTAAATTTGCTATTAAAAAGATGCTTAAGAATAAATCTGGAAAAATTGTAAATATTACTTCAGTAGTAGGTCATACTGGAAATTTGGGTCAAGCAAACTATACAGCATCAAAAGCTGGGATTGTTGCTATGTCAAAAAGTCTTGCAATAGAATATGCTAAAAAAAACATTAATATAAATTGTATTTCACCAGGATTTATTAAGACAGCGATGACAGATAAAATTGATGAGAAATTCAAAGAGGTTATTGTATCAAAAATACCGTCTGCTCGCCTAGGTGAACCAGATGATATTGCAAATGCGGTATTATTTTTGAGCTCAAATCAGTCTGATTATATAAATGGCGAGACATTACATGTTAATGGAGGCATGTATATGGCTTGACAAAATAGCTTTTTAAACTAATAAGAATTTATAACAAAAAGGATCAATATGTCAGAAGATGTTTCAAGTAAAGTAAAAAAAATTGTAGCAGATCACCTAGGTATCGATGAGGCAAAAGTAAATGAAGAATCTAGTTTTATAGATGATTTAGGTGCTGATAGTTTAGATACAGTTGAGTTGGTGATGGCTTTTGAAGAAGAATTTGGATCTGAAATTTCAGATAGCGAAGCAGAGAAAATTTTAACTGTGGGAGATGCAGTTAAGTTTATCGAAGGTAAAGCTAACTAATTACTTTTATGCCCTCACATAATGATGGGGTAATGATAGTTTTATCTTCTCCATCAGGAGCCGGTAAAACTACATTGGTAAAAAAGTTATCTTCTCTAGATAATTTTGAAATCTCTATTTCTCACACTACACGTCAACCAAGACCTAATGAATTATCTAATAAAGATTATTTCTTTGTAAATGAAGATGAGTTTAGGAGACTGATTAAAAATGAAGAGTTTCTTGAATATGCAAAAGTTTTTAATAATTTTTATGGAACAACTAGAACACCAGTAATTGATAAATTAGATAAAGGTAAAAATATTTTATTTGATATTGATTGGCAGGGAGCAGACCAAATCAAGAATAAAAAACTAGATTACAAGTTAATTACTTTTTTTATACTCCCTCCAAGCAAAGAAGAATTATTTGAAAGACTATCCAATAGAGATATGAAAGATAAATTAATTGCCGAAGAAAGAATGAAGCAATTTGAAAGAGACGTCTTACATTGGATAAATTATGATTATGTAGTTATAAATGATAATCTAGAAAAATGTTTTTCTAAAATAAAAAATCTTATTGAAGCTGAAATTAATAATGGTTCAAAGGATTATGATTTAGAATATATTAGAAGCCATGTAAGTAAGTTAACTTCTTAATTTTTCATATTCATCAGTTAATTTGTAATAAGTATCAAAGTCTAAATTTTGTGGTCTTAAATTTAAATCAATTTTAAGCTTATCTATTATTTTTTTATCGCCATTAAATAATTGATTAAAAGGTTTTTTTAACATTTTCCTTCGCTGACTAAAAAATATTCTAGTAACTTTTTCTAGGTTTTTTGGATTTTTTAACTTAAAAAAATTTTTTTTAGGAGTAAAAAATAATAAGGAACTATCAATTTTTGGTCTTGGAGAGAAAGACTTAGGTTTAATATCACAGATTTTTTTTACATTTAATTTCCAATTAGCCAAAATTGACAATCTTCCATAAGTTGATTTATTAAAAGTTGAAATTATTCTCTCAGCAACTTCTTTTTGAAACATGAGAATAAGATGATCAAACCAAAAATTATCTTTTAAGTTAATTATCCATTTACTTAATATCTCAGTGGATATGTTGTATGGCAAATTACCAAATACGGTAACTTTATCATCGAATAATAAATTTTCATTAATATTTAAAATATCATCGTTAATGACAATTAACTGATTACCAAAATTAATATTAAGTTTTTCTGCTAAATCATTATCTTTTTCAATAACAAATACTTTCTTGGGTTTATTCTTAAGAATAAAAGATGTTAAATTGCCAGTTCCTGGTCCAACTTCAAATATAATTTTGTTTTTAATTGCAGTCACATTTACAATTTTTTCTAAAATATTTCTGTCTGTTAGAAAATTTTGACCTAAACTTTTCTTGGCGTAAATCAATTTTTATCCAAGAATTGTATAGCTTTTAACAAACTTGTAGAATTTGATTTATTTTGACCTAACATTTTTTCATTTGGACCATGATCAGGTGAAATTCTTATAAATGGTAAGCCCAAAGTAATGTTTATTGCATCATATTCGAATAATGTCTTTAATGGTGTGAGTACTTGATCGTGATACATGCCAACTATAACATCAAATTTCTTTCTATTTTCTTTTAAAAATATCGTATCTGCCGAATATGGCCCTGATAAATTATGTTTATTACTTAAATATTTTATAGAAGGTTTAATAATTTTTTCATCTTCGTCATAATGATGTACACTTTCACAGTGAGGATTAAGACCTAAAATTGCAATTTTAGGTCTTTGATTAAATCTTTTTTTATAAAAAGAGCTAATTAGAGATATTTTTTCAATGATAGCTTTTTTGCTTATTTCTTTTGCAACTAATTTTAAAGGTAAATGAGTTGTGATTGGGCAGACCGAAAGTTCTTTGTTGTAAATTAACATACATGTTTTGTTTGTCTTAAATTTCTTTGAAATATATTCTGTAATTCCTAAAAATTTTTTATTTAAAAAACTTTTTTTTGAGATAGGACCGTTAATAAATTTGGAAATTTTAAATTTTTTTATTATCTTAAATGCCAAATTAAAAGAATTTTCAATAAAAATATTTGATTTATTTGATATTTTTTCAAATGCACGATCAGGATTGTAATCAACATTTATCAAATTTATTGTTTTATTATCAAGGTTGTATTCATTTAATTTTGAGGGATTTAAAAGTTTAATTTTTTTTTTAAATTTTAATTTTTGCATTTGCATACTTAATAATTTATTAGATGAAATTAAAATTACTGGATTTATAATTTTATACTTTTTTTGAACCTTAAAAAAAATTTCTAAAAAAACACTATTTGGTTCACCTGTTACTATTAAAATTGGGTTATAATTCATTTATTATAATATTTTTTTTAATCTTATTAAAATAAATATTTGAGAATTGATTTAATTGTTCATTAGTTTTTTTTATAACTATTTTATCTATTTCAGAATTTAAATCAAAATCATTATCTGTTTCTCTTATATCTTCAATCTTTAAAATTAAAAAACCACCTGGTAAGACTATAGGTTTGGTGTAGTTGTTAATTTTAATTTGTTTAATAATTTTTTTAATTTTTGGACTCATTATTGTCTCTTTTACCCATCCTAATTTGCCACCTTTGTTAGCTGTATTAGAAACACTATATATTAGTGCAGTTTGAGAAAAACCTTTGTCATTTATTTCTTTTTCCAATAAATTTGTTTTTTTATCTAATATTTCATTTTCATTTATGGTAAAAAAAATCTCTGAAAGTAAATACTCGTTTTGTTTATCTTTAGTTAAAAGTTCATTCTTGATAATTTCTTTGTTAATTTTGACGTTTTGATTAAACTTGTTAAAAATAAATTGGTTCCACATCACCTCTATACTAATTTTTTTTTTAATTAAATTAGGACTGATATCCAATAAAAGAAAATATTTTTCAAAATCATAAATACTTTTTATCTCATCTGATTCAAAATGATTTACTAATAAATTATTTAAAAATTTGTCTTCAATTATAATTTCTTTAAAAATTTTTTTTAACTCAATCTCTTTAATTTTTTCTCTAATTAAAGATTTTTTCGCAATTTCAAATGCCTGTTTTTTTGGCATTTTGTTGAGATCATTATTAATCGTACCAAGGTATTTTAGCTCAGTTAATATATCTATAGATGTAATGATTTCATTATTCACTTTAAAGAGAATCTTATTTTCAATTGCTATAGCGTTTGAAAAAAAAATTAATGAATAAAAAAATATTAAAATAATTTTTTTGAAATTTTTCATTTATTATTATTGGTCCAAAATTTCATTCGCTTGATATTCATAAGTCGTTAAAGGAAATAATGTGATTGTAAATAATAGGTTCTCTGTAGGCTGAAGATCTCCATCAGCATAATAAGATTTTTTATACTTAATTCCTGCTGTTAAACAATCATTCTTATACTCGTAAACAAGATCATAATACTCTGTAAGGCTTAATTTTCTGTTTCGACGTGTTTGAAATATAAATGAATTTTTTTCATCAAAAGAATACTTCGTTGTATTTGCCAAAACATTAGCATCACCAATTTCACCATGTTCTTCTATAAAATTAAATTTTGTTACAAAATTATTAATAGAAATAGTTGCATTAAAATCATTATATTCAAATGTGTTATAATTATTATCTAAAGAAAAATCATATCCCACATTTAAATATTTAGAAAAATTATTAGAAATTGACCCAAATAAATTTGAATTTTTTTTATGTATTGTACTTTTGTTTGGAATAAATTTTTCTTCTTTGTCTCTTAAAATTGTAGCTAATTTTAATTCAAAATAGTTGTTTATTTGATTTAAATTATCTTTTTTTTCATTTTTATAATCTAATCCTAATGTTATAGACCTGCCTGCTTCTAAAGTGTCTGATAACCCAAGTCTGTTTAATGCAAAAGCATTAGCCACAGTTATTTTGTTATCTGATGAAGAGTGATCTTTCATATCACTTGGATTAAACCTAAATGACAGTCTTGGAGTTAGCAAGTTATCGTAATTTTTAGCTTTTTTCTCCATGGGCATGCTAAAGTCCACATTAAACAATCCAGCAAATTCAACTTGAGGATCAGATTTATATTGTGATGTTTTTTTTCCAACAGAATTTAAGTTTTTTAGACTCAAACTATAATTATTCTTTATGCCTAAATTAGAAATAAAATCTAAACTATTATAATTAAAATCATTTGTTATGTTAGTTTCAAGTTTATTTGTTTCACTTAAATAGTTATTACCACTAGAAGAAAAACTAATATTTCCTTTAAAAAAGTTTTGTGAAATTAATTTATCAAAATTATAATATGGTAAGTTATATTGATATCGATCAGACCTTCTTTTAGTTTGAAGATCCTCATAACTTTCAATACCAGTTGTAAGACTAAAATCTTCATGATTTAAAGATATTTTTAAATTACTATTTAATTTATCAAAATTACTAGGTCTTAATGATGATGTAGTTATATATTGGTCAAATACTTTTAAATAAGTATCTTTTGACACTTTGTTTAACGATAATTCTAAATCACTTGAATTAAAATTTTCAAAATTTAAGTCATGATTTAATTTCAAAAATAGATGTGATAAGCTATTTTTTTTATTAGTGGTTACTGATTTATAACCATTAACATACCCAAAATCTGCCAAGATTTTAGAATTTTTGTTTACTGCCCTATATTCAGTTGTGAGCATTGATGTACTACCGTCAAATAAAATAGGAGTTAAAGTTAAATCTTTATTGTCAGAAATTACTTTGAAATAAGGTAGTGTTAAAGAACTTCCAAGGCTAGTAGAATTATTTATTTGTGGTTTTAATAGCCCCGATTGTCTTTTTACTGATGGGTCTGGATGAAAAAATTTTGGGAAATAGAATACTGGAAAATCATAAACCTTTAATACAGCATGATCATAAATAAGTTGTTTTTTTGATTTATCATGTTTAATAACTTCCGCATTGATTACCCATGGTGGGCATTTATCATTTTTTTTACAGCTTGTAAAAGCTCCCTTATTTATTACTGTTAAATTATTATCACTAGATGAAGACACCCCTTTTAATCGTGGATCATTTTCAGTGTTGTCAAAAATATCTTTGTGAATTTCAATTTCTGTGTCTTTAGCAATAAATGTTTGATCTTTAAGATTAATTATTGCATTTTCAAAAAATAATTTATCACTTTTTGGTAAATTATAATTAGTAATAACTAATATTTTCTCACCCTTAAAGATTTCTTTATTTATTGAATAATTAAAATTTTCAGTAAAATAAACCTTAGAGTTATTATCTTCTATCTTTGTTTTTTCTCTAGAACTTAAATTATCTTCCTTGATTAAAAAAACTATATCTGAAGAAGTAATTTTATATTTTGATTGTAAAAAAGCTTCTGTTCTACCTTTAGTAATTATTTTTTCATTCTCTTTATAATAAGTAAAATTTTCTCCAGCAATTATATAGTTTTTTAAAGAATCTTTGATTTTAACATCACCATTTGCATTGAGTATATTTTCATTTCTAATAAATTTAAAAGAGTCCGCAAAGATAAATTTATTTTTTTCATATATTGCTTTTGAATTTTTATTAGTCGTTATTATTTCTTCATTTTTATTGTAAATTACATTTTTTGAATAAATTTTTAAATTTCTGTTTGTATCTTCAATTTCAACATTTCCTTTTGCTGTTAAAATATTTAATAATTTTTCATAAACAAATGTGTCAGCAGTAATTATTATTCCATCATTAGTATTTACAGTACCTTTTTTTAATCCTTTAATTATATCTCCGTTTTGTAAAACTTCTATTTCAGTTACATTAAAATTAAATTGCTCTGCACTACTCACACTGAAAAAAAACATTTTGCTTAGAAACAAAAATAATAGAATAGTTAAAAATTTATTTTTCATTAATTTTATAAATCATAAAAGTATTAAAAAGACCCAATATTACTAAGGGGGTAAAAATAGCAAATATTAACGGAATTCTCTCAGTATTTCCCATAACTAAAAAAAAATTGTTTATATAGTAAATAATTACAGAAATAAACAATCCCAATGAAATTTTGAATGTCGTTGTATCGAGTCGTTTTATTTTAAACATAATAAGCGCTGATAAAATAGTAATTAAGACCAAATATAAAGGAAAAGCTATAATCTTTAGTATTTGCATATTAACTTCTGTAAGTGAATAATTCAATTTTTTATAGTTGTTTTTTAGTTCAATAATTTGAAAAAAATTTAAGGATGATAAATTTGAATAAAGTGTTGTAATTCTTTTATAATTAAAGTTTGTATTAATTTTTAAAACTTCTTTAATCTCATAATCATTATCATTATAAATCTTTGCATTTGAAATGATCCACTGTTTTTTACTTATATCAATTTTTTTACTTTGAACATTTCTTATAACTTCATAATTTTTATTGAATTCAGTAATAAAATTATCAATTAAAAAATTATCTCTAATTTCTGTTGAATTAATAACATAAATCTTGTCATCAATTTCATCCTTTATCCATAAGCCATTTTTTGTGACAACTGCCAAGTATTTACCATCAGTTGTATATTGAGATTTTTTTTCTAAATAAAAATTTTTTAAATTAGCTGAAAAGTTATAATATACAGTGATAATTATTATACCCATGATCAGAGACAGAAAACTTATTATTATTAAGATGCTTGAGTTTTTAAGCCCAGAGTATTTAAAAACTTCCAGCTCATTATTATTGAAAAGTTTTATAAAAAAAAATTGTGTAGTAAGTAAAAATATAAAGGGAAACATTTCGAAAATCATTGATGGAGAATTTAAAAGAGATAGAAGTAAAGTAAAATCAATTCCAACATCTATATCTTTAAAAAACTCTAACTCTGATAATACATTTAAAATAAATACCAAGCTAAGCATGACTAAAAATACATAGAAAAAAGATCTAAGAAAAATATAACATAGAAATTTTATATAAGTTTTCATTAGTTGGAATATTTAAAATGGGTTTTTTTAAAAAATAACAAATATAGAAAAATTAAAAGGAAAAAGGGAATTAATGAAATTAAAAGATTTTTAAAATATATATTAGAAATAATTTTGACAGTAGTTTCTGAAAATATAATAAAAAATAAACCAATTAAAAAAGTAATAATTTTTAATTTTGAATAATTTGAGCTTTCTTTTGAAGAAAGTATTAATAAAAATGGGATAAGTACCAACAATGGAATATAAAAAGGTATTAAAAATCTTTTATATAATTCTTTATAAATATTTCGTAAATTTTCTTTAGAACAATTTTCTATTTTTTTTTCACCAACTTTTTTTTTAGAATTTAAAAGCTTCAAGCATTTTAAAAGCTTAAATGAAGAAAGTTCTTGTGTTTTTTTATAAGTAGTAGCATTACTGCTAAAATTATTAAGTGGAAAATCAGATTTTGAAAAACTAAAATTAGTTATTTTATCATTTTTTCCAGTAATTGTTGCGCCATCAAACAAAACTAAAACTGGGATATCATTAAATTCTTTAAAAACCCCTTTTTTTGCATAGGTTATTTGAAAATTATTTCGATCTATTTGTTTTTTTAGATATAAATTGAAAAGATTTCCTTCATTATCCTTTCTTTCACTATAAATAGTAACATTTTTGATTGTGTCGTTAAATCTTTGAGGTTTGATAAAATTTCCAAAAAAATTTACTGTTGAGTTTCTTAAAAATGATCTAGCCAAATCTTGAGATTTTGGAATTATTAATGAGGAAAAGATTATTTGTACGATCATTAATATTAGTGAAAATCTAAATATAAAATTAATTAGCTCAATTTTATTTACTCCAAAGTTCCATAAAATTAATAATTCATTATTATATTCAAATTTTGAGGTAATGTGGAATATGCTAAAAAATAACACAAAAGGATACAATCTACTTAAAATTTTAGGAAAATTAAGTAATGAGTAATTTATATAGATTGTATAATCTCGCCCGTCTTCAATCATAATATCAAGAAAGTTAACAGCTTGAAATACCCAAACAACTATACTTGAGCCTAAAAGAGCTATTAAAAAAAAACTTAAATAATCGATTAATAACTTTCTAAATAAGATTTTTTTCATTGAAATATGGTATTTTTATTCTTATATAACATGTACTCGTATAGAGTGTATTTAAAACTGATGACTATTCAAATAAATTATAAAAAAAAAAGCTCAATTAATGCTTCTTCTAACCTCATCTTATTTGTTGATGAAAAATTCAATATTGGGAGTTTGAAGAAATACATCTCTAATAACGAATTTTCATATATTTCAGATTTATTAAAAAACAGTGATTTAAAAAAAGATTTATTGTTTTTTGATATTAATTCCAAAAAAACAATTTTTTTAGTTTCTATTAAAAAAGATGTTAAAGTCTCTGATTTAGAAAATTTAGGTGCGAAATTTCATAGTCATATAAATTATGATAAGAAAAGAGATTATTTTGTTAATACAGACACCATAAATAGCAATATTGAAAATTTCGCTGGATATTTCTTACACGGCATTAAATTAAAATCTTATGAATTTAATATTTATAAATCTAAAAAGAATAAAAAAGATATTTCTATAAATTTAATTGGAAATAAAAATAAGATATCTGCATATAGTCAGCTAAGATTTAAGGCAATAGAGGAAGGAAGTTTTTTTGCAAGAGATCTCGTTTCAGAACCGGGAAATATTTTACATCCAGATGAATACGCAAGAAGAATAACTTCACTTAAAAAATTCGGGTTAAAGATAAATATATATGATAAAAAAAAAATGAAAAAACTTGGAATGAATGCTTTGCTTGGCGTGGGCCAAGGAAGTATTCGAGGATCCTATCTAGTAACTATAGAGTGGAATGGAGCAAAAAATAATTCCAATCCTATAGCATTCGTTGGAAAAGGAGTTTGTTTTGATACTGGTGGTTATTCTTTAAAACCAGCAAAATTTATGGAAGATATGACTTATGATATGGCAGGATCAGCCACAGTTGTTGGTTTGATGAAAAATTTAGCCATTCGAAAAGCAAAAATTAATGTAGTTGGTGTTGTGGGTCTTGTTGAGAATATGGTGAGCGGAAATGCTCAAAGACCTGGTGATATAGTAAAATCTTATAGCGGTAAAACAATAGAAATATTAAATACAGATGCAGAAGGTAGATTGGTTTTAGCTGATGCTTTAACTTATACTGAAAAAAAATTTAAACCTAAATTTATAGTTGATTTAGCAACTTTAACTGGTGCTATTATAGTTTCTCTTGGATCTGAATATGCAGGTTTATTTTCAAACAATGACAAGTTAGCAAAACAATTACTAGATGCTGGAGACAAAGTAGAAGAAAAATTATGGAGAATGCCACTTCATAAAAATTTTGATAAACTTATAGATTCAAAAAATGCAGATATGCAAAATATTAATTATGTTGGTGGCGCAGGATCAACAACAGCCGCACAGTTCTTGCAAAGATTTATTTTAAATAATACACCTTGGGCTCATTTAGATATAGCTGGTATGGCATTTTCAAAATATGGTGGAGCTTTAAATTCAGGTGGAGCAACCAGTTATGGAGTAAGATTATTAAATAAACTAATAGAGGATGATTATGAGTAATACAGAGCAAACACTATCTATAATAAAGCCAGACGCAGTAGAAAGAAACTTAGACAATGAAATTAAAGAGATGTTTAAAAATAAAGGTTTTTCAATCGTAAAAGAAAAAAAAATACAGATAGAAAAGTCTGAGGCAGAAAAATTTTATAAGGTTCATGAAACGAAACCATTTTATAACGATCTTTGTGCATATCTTTCATCAGGTCCAATTGTTGTAATGGTTCTCCAGAAAGAGAATGCGGTTCTGGGTAACAGAGAGCTAATGGGAGCAACAAATCCTAAAGACGCAGAAGAGGGTACGATAAGAAAAAAATATGGAATTTCTATTGATAAAAATTCAGTTCATGGATCTGATAGTGTTGAAAATGCTAAAATTGAAATAGATTTCTTTTTTAAAGACTAAAAATTTTTAAAATAGCCTCAGGATAAAGCTTATGCTCTTCAGCTAAAACTTTATTTGCAAGGGTTCTTAGTGTATCTTTTTTGTAAATCCTTACTTTCTTCTGATCAATAATTTTACCTGAGTCAAGTTTAGAGCTTACAAAATGCACTGTACAACCAGAATAACTATCTTTATTATCTATTGCTCTTTCATGAGTATTTAAACCTTTATACTTTGGAAGAAGAGAGGGATGAATATTTAATATTTGCCCTTTAAAACTTTGTATAAAACTTTTTGATAAAATTTTCATAAAACCAGCTAAACAAATAAGATTTATTTTTCTTTTTTTTAATAATTTCAGAATTTCTTTTTCAGCTTTAATATGTTTATCAAAGTTAAATATTTTTTTTCTAATTTTATAAATTTTTCCAAAGGTTAAACCTTTTGATTTAGGATTATTAGAAATTATGATTTCAATTGAAATAGGTGATTTTTTGAGTTTAGAAAATTTAATGAGAGATTTTAGATTGCTTCCTTTTCCAGATATAAAAACTGCTGTTTTTATATTTTTAGTTCCAGTTGACAGAGCCATTAAGTTTTACTTTATTTTTACCTGTAGAAATTTTTCCAATAATGTATGGCTTAAATTCTTTGGTAAAATATTGTTTAATACTCTTATATTTATTAGGCCTAATTATTAAACAAAAACCAACACCACAATTAAATGTTTTAAGCATTTCTTTATCAGATATTCCATTTTTATTTAGCCATTTAAAAATTTTTAAGGGTTTGATTTTACTAAGATCGACTTCCGCAACAAAATTATTTGGGATAACTCTCTTAATATTATCAGCTAAACCACCACCTGTTATGTTAGCACATACATTAATTAAGTTTTTATCAATTAATTTTAATACTTCCTTTACATAAATTTTAGTAGGCTTAAGCAACTCAGTTTTTAAAAAATTATTTTTTTTAATATTGATTTTTTTTTATTCAAAAGGTATCTGACCAGAGAAAAGCCATTTGAATGAACACCACTTGATGGAATAGCTAAAATTAAATCATTTTTTTTAATTTTATTTTTACTTAAAATTTTATTTTTACTAACCACACCAACAGCAAACCCCGCAATATCAAACTTACCTTTTTCGTAAGTTCCTGGCATTTCTGCAGTTTCACCACCGACTAATTCGCACATGGATTGTTTACACCCACTAACTATCCCTTTAATGATTGATTTTAGTTTTGCTAAATCAATCTTATTAATGGAGATGTAATCTAAAAATAAAAGAGGCTTTGCGCCTTGAACGATTAAATCATTTACACTCATTGCAACCAAGTCGATACCAATTGTATCAAATTTATTAAGTGTATTAGCAATTTCAATTTTAGTTCCAACTCCGTCAGTGCATGCTACAATTTTAGGCTGTTTTATATGATTTGGAATCTCTGATATAGAACCAAATCCTCCAATATTTGAAAACTTTTTTTTGCCTTTTTTTTTTGATGAAAATGAAGAAATGAAATTAACAAAATTATCTGCTGCTTTTATATTAACACCACTTTTTTTATAGGTATATTTTTTTTTATTCATTAATATGTTTTATGAGATTTAATTATAAATTTTATTCCTACAAGAAGCTATATATGCATTTTTGCATTCTTGCTTTCTTAAATATTTTTTTTTCCACAGAAAATATTTACGCAAAAACTCTAACTGTAAATGATATTGAAATATCCACTCCATTTGAGATAAATTTTGATAAAAATGAGATAATTGATGAGGGTTTTACAAAAGCATTTAATCATCTGGCTTTAACTATTGTTCAAACTAAAAATCAAGAAAAATTAAAAAAAATTCCCTTAGGACTTATTAAAGGAATGATAGAAACTTTTTCCATTAAGGAAGAAAAGTTTATTAATCAGATTTATTATTTAACATTGAACGTTTCATTTAACAAAAAAAAAATATTTAATTTATTGGAAAGCAAAAATATATTTCCATCTTTACCAGTAAAAAAAAATGTATTTTTTATACCTATTATACTAGATGAAAATAATAATGAGATTTTTATTTTTTCTGAAAGTGATTTATTTAACAAATGGAATTCAGAAATTAAAAGTTTTCATTTGTTGGAATATATTTTACCGACAGATGATCTTGAAGACTTTAATTTAATAAAGCTCAACTCAGATAATTTAGAAAATTATAATTTTAAAGAAATAATTCAAAAATATAATTTAGACGATTATATTATTACTATCATTTTTAAAAATGGTAAAAACATAAGAGTACTAAATAAAATAAACTTTAAAAACAAAATAGATATTAAAAATTTAAGTTTTGAAAATATTAACTTAAATAATGAAAAAGAAATTCTAATGTTTGTTAAAAATTTAAAATCTATATTTGAAAATTATTGGAAATCTAAAAATGAAATCAACACCTCTGTCAAATTACCTTTAATTGTCTCAATTGATAATAATGACAATTCTGAAATATCTAAATTTGAATTAATCTTAACTAATATCGATTTAATTTATGATTTTAATATTTATAAGTTTGATAATAAAAACAACATTTATAGGATTGTATTTAATGGTCCTCCAGATTATTTTTTAAAAATTATGAAAGATAAAAATTATGAATTTAATACTCAAAATCAAATATGGAGTATTAAATGAAAAATTTAAATCAATTAATCTTAGATTTTGATTATGAACAAAATTTTAAAGACCAAGATTTTTATGTAACTAAAAGCAATGAATTTTCTTTTAAATTATTGAATAGTTGGCCCAAATGGGAAAAAAATTTTGTAAATTTAATTGGACAGAAATTTTCTGGTAAAACTCATCTAATTAATATTTTTTTAAAAAAATATAAAGGAGTTATAATAGAAGCTAGTGAATTAAATAACGAGTCTTTAAAACAGATAAAAGTTTTTGAAAATATTGTTATTGAAAATTTTAATGACCAAATTGATGAAAATCTATTTTTCACATTATTGAATATCATTGATCAAGATAATAAATATCTAATTTTAACTTCATCAAAACCAATTGTTGAACATGCGTTTAGATTAGACGATTTAAATTCTAGAGCTAAAAACTTCCTATTATCCAACATAGAAAAACCAGGCGACGACCTTATGTTTGCGTTGATATTAAAAAATTTATCAGACCGACAAATATCCATAGACAAGAAATTAATTGATTTTATTATCAAAAGAATTGATAGATCGTATGGCAAAATTTTTGATTTCATATATAAAATTGACGAAATTAGTTTAAAAAGAAAAAAGCCAATTGATTTTAAAATAATTAAAGAAGTCTTGGGAGAATAATTGAATAAATATAGATCACATAATTGCAATGAATTAAGAAAAAATGATTTAGATAAAGAAATTTCTGTATCAGGATGGATTAATAGAAAAAGAGATCATGGTAATTTATTATTTATTGATCTACGAGATAATTATGGAATTACTCAATGTATTATAGATAAAGAGAATAAAAATTTTTCGCAGCTAGAAAAGACACAATTAGAAACAGTTGTTAAAATTACAGGAAAAGTTGTTAATCGATCAAATGAAACAATAAATAAAGATATTGAAACAGGTGAAATTGAAGTTGTAATTAGTGAATTTGAAATATTGGGAACATGCAAAGAGTTGCCAATGCCCGTCTTTAGTGATCAAGAATATGCTGAAGAAATTAGATTAAAATATAGATTTTTAGATTTAAGAAGAAAAAAAATTCATGAAAATATAATTCTAAGATCAAAAGTAATTTCTTATATCAGAGATGAAATGACAAAACTTGGATTTTTAGAATTTCAAACTCCAATTTTGACATCTTCTAGCCCCGAGGGTGCTAGAGATTTTCTTGTTCCAAGTAGATTAAATCCTGGTAAGTTTTATGCATTACCTCAAGCACCCCAACAATTTAAACAACTAATAATGGTCTCTGGTTTTGATAAGTATTTTCAAATTGCACCTTGTTTTAGAGATGAAGACGCAAGAGCCGATAGAAGTCCTGGAGAATTTTATCAACTTGATTTAGAAATGTCTTTTGTTGAGCAAGAAGATGTATTTAATGTTGTTGAAACTTTATTAGTCAATACTTTTAAAAAATTTTCTAAAAAAAAGTTGATGAATGATAAATTTCCAAAAATTTCTTATACAGAATCTATGCTAAAATATGGAAGTGATAAACCTGATTTAAGAAACCCTCTTATTATAAATGATATTACAGAAGTATTTACTAGAGAAGATGTTTCGTTTGAAATTTTTAAAAAACTTGTGAAATCAGGTTCAAATGTAAGATGTATTTCAACTAAAGATACAAAAGATAAGCCAAGAAGTTTTTTTGACAATATTGATAAGTGGGCAAAAGAACAAGGAGGATCTGGATTAGCATATTTTACTTTTGAAGAAAATGACGAGTTGTCAGCTAAAGGACCAATTGGAAAATTCTTTTCTAAAGAAGCTTTACTTGAAATTATGAAAAAAACGAATTCAAAAGTAGGGGATAGTATTTTTATGGCATGCAGCAAACAATCTGATTTAGAAAAAATTACTGCTTTAGCTAGAGATAAAATTGCTAAAGATTTAGATTTGATTGATGATAATATTTTTGCATTTTGTTGGATAGTTGATTATCCAATGTTTGAAAAAGATGAGATAACTAATAAAATTGAATTTAGTCATAACCCTTTTTCTATGCCCCAAGGGAATTTAAGTGATAAAGATTTTAAAGATCCTTTAGATATTCTTGCTTATCAATATGATATAGTCTGCAATGGTATTGAGCTCTCTTCTGGAGCTATAAGAAATCACAAACCAGACCTCATGTACAAACTATTTTCAATTGCAGGGTATAGTAAAGCACAAGTTGATGAAAAATTTAGTGGGATGATAAATGCATTAAGCTACGGGGCTCCCCCTCATGGAGGAATTGCTCCTGGTATTGACAGAATTGTAATGTTACTTGCAAATGAAAAAAATATTAGAGAAGTTACAATGTTTCCAATGAATCAAAATGCGCAAGATCTTATGATGAAAGCTCCATCAGATGTTAGTCAAGATCAATTAAAAGAACTTGGACTTAACATAAGAACAAAAAAATAGATTACTTTTTACCTTTTAAACTTATTTTAACATCTGATAAATCAACAAGGTTTTTTTTGTAATTATTTCTAACGAAACCTTTGCTTGTTATATCTTTAACTATCTTCAATAGTTGGTTTTGATCTTCAGACTGTGGTTCTTCACTTGAATTAATATCATTTCCACCAATTGAAGGTGTGTGTGCCAAATCTTCTCTATTTTGGTAAGAAATTGCTAATTCTCTAAAAATATAATCTAATATTGAGCTTGCACTTAAAATTCTGTCGTTACCATGTACTTTTCCGGAAGGCTCAAATTTTGTACCAACAAAGGCACTTATGAATTCATCCAAAGGAACACCATATTGAAGTCCCAATGATATAGCTATGGCAAAATTATTCATTAATGCTTTAACAAGCTCGCCTTCTTTACTTGTGTCTATGAAAATTTCACCAATTTTACCATCCTCATATTCCCCAGTATGTAAATAAACTTTGTGATCTCCAATAGTAGCTTTTTGAATGTAACCCTTTCTTCTGTCGGGCATACTAAATCTTTTTCCACTTTTTTCAGATGATTTATTGAAGCTTGAAATAATATTGTCTTTATTTTGTGAAGCTAGTTGATTTTTTTCAACTACTGCGTCGACTTTTTTATTTTCAATAATCTTATTATTAAAGTCAAGACTTTTAGTTTTACGATTATCAAGCTTAACATCTAGAACCTCAAACTTGCCATCATCTCTTTTTTCAAGGTTTTTTAACTCTGTTTCATTTATATCATCTAGGTAATGATTAACTTTAAACGTACATGTATAATAAGTCTCGACTAAATATTTTGACATTTAACTCCAATTTTTAATTTTAATTTGAATATTGAATCAATTAATTTATATACAAATTCATATTTTAGTCTAATTTAAATTATACAATTTTTGATTGAATAAATAAATAAATTTTATGTTGACACTTTTTAAAAAAATTTTTACGTGGTGGAATCAAGATACCTTTGGCACCAGATTAAAAACAATCTTTTATGGAAAATTAGTTGGTAGCGATGAGTTTGGTAACAAATATTATGAAAGTAAAAAAAAAAGAGATGGGTTATTTATGCAAATAATATTGATGCCTCAAAAATTCCTGTTGAATGGTATTCATGGATACATTTTACACCCAACAAAATAGAAAAAACCCATGAACTCAAAAAATATGATTGGCAAAAACCTCACCAATCTAATTTAACTGGTACAGAAGAGGCTTATTATCCTAACAAAGATAAAGATGGAATTAAAAAGAAATATTCTAGCTGGAATCAATAAATTTAACTTTTATCTTTTTATTTTTTTAGTTTATTTTTTTTTAATAAATCTATCATTCTCAAAAGATACAACAGAAGGCTATTTTACAGATATAAAAATTTTAGATAAAATTAGTTCAAAAAATACTTTAGTTAAATTAAAAAATGGAGAGTTAATTACTTTCAAAGATCTCTCTATAAAAAGTTTAAAATGTAAAAATTCAGAATTCGATGATAATCCAGAAATTATAGCCTATATACAAGTCAAAGATTTAACAGATGAAAATAATAATGAGGTTTTTGTATTTAACGGTTGGATGTTTTCGTCAAGCCCATCAATTACTCCCTTTGATCATCCGGTATATGATGTTTGGCTTATTAAATGCTATTAGACTATAGTATCTTTGTCTAACCAGCTTACATTAAAATCAGAATTAATAAATTTTTTATGACTTAGAAGTTTTTTATGTAGTGGGATAGTTGTGGTAATTCCCTCTATAACAAATTCATCTAAAGATCTATTCATTCTTTGAATTGCCTCAGTTCTATTTCTTCCATGACAGATTAGTTTACAAATCATACTATCGTAATAAGGAGTAACTTTATATCCTTGAAAAATAGCTCCATCTACTCTTGTTCTGAAACCAGATGGTTGATGGCACATGCCTATGGTTCCAGGAGATGGTTGAAAGTTTTTACTTGCATCCTCTGCATTTATTCTACACTCTATTGCATGACCTCTTGGGTTTATATCTCTCTGTTTGAGGGCTGTTTCTCCAGAAAAAGCAATCCAAATTTGCTCTTTAATAATGTCAACACCAGTTACCATTTCTGTTACAGGATGTTCAACTTGCACTCTTGTATTCATTTCGAGAAAATAAAATTTTCCATCTTCATAAATAAATTCTACAGTCCCGGCTCCCATATAACCAATTTTAGCAACCATATTCACTGTTCTTTCAAATAAATCTTTTCTTATTTCATCATTAAGAACTGGGCTTGGAGTCTCTTCAATTAATTTTTGATGTCTTCTTTGAACAGAACAATCTCTTTCATAAAGGTGAACAACATTATTTTTACCAGCTAAGATTTGAACTTCTATATGTCTTGGATTTTGAAAAAATTTCTCAATATAAACTTCGTCATTACCAAAATATTTTTGTGCTTCTGATTTTGCAGTAGAAAACAAGGTTTCAAATTCCTCTTCTTTGTAAACAATTTTCATACCTTTTCCACCACCACCACCTGATGCTTTAATTAAAACAGGAAATCCAATTTTTTTACATAGTTCTTTGGCTTGAGCAATATCTGTAACACCACCCTCAGAACCTTCAATTACTGGTAAACCATTCTCTTTAGCAATTCTCTTCGCTTGAATTTTATCACCCATCATTTTTATATGTTTTGATGATGCGCCAATAAAACTTATTTTATTTTCTTCAAGAATTTTTGCAAAACTTGCATTTTCAGATAAAAATCCGTAACCAGGATGTACAGCGTCGGCATTGGTAAGCTCTATTGCTGACATTAAATTAGGAATATTTAAATAACTGTTTGCAGGTTGATGAGAACCTATACACACACTTTCATCTGCCATTCTTACATGCATACTTTCTCTATCAACATCAGAGTGAACAGCTACCGTTGGAATTCCCCATTCTTTACAAGCTCTAATAATTCTAACTGCAATTTCCCCACGGTTTGCAATTAAGATTTTTTTAAACATTTGTTTATTCTAGAATAATAATAGTTTGTCCAAACTCGACAGGGTGACCATCTTCAACACAAATTTCTTTTACAATTCCATCTGCAGTTGATGGTACATGATTCATTGTTTTCATTGCCTCAACAATCATAATGGTGTCACCTTTTTTAATCTTTTTACCTACTTCAACAAACTTTTTAGCACCAGGTTCTGGAGCATGGTAAGCAGTTCCAATAATTGGTGAAGTAATTTCCATACCAGATTTAACATTAGGTTTTTTAGAAATGTTTTCATTACCAGTTTGTATATTTGCTGATGTAGCAACTGGCTGATTACTGATAGACACATTGTTTTTTGAAACTTTAATTTTAGTATCTTTTTCAGTAATTTCTATTTCAGTAAGATTAAACTCATCTAAATAGTCACTTAATTCTTTAATTATACTTTTATCTATTTTCATTTTTTAAAATCTTTTGTATTGAAATTATGGCCAAAATATAACCTTCAACCCCTAAACCAAAAATTCCTCCTGTTGCTATATCGCTTATTAGTGATTTATGTCTAAATTCCTCTCTTTTATATATATTTGATATATGTAATTCAATTATTGGTTTTTTGAATAAATGGAGAGCATCTCTAATTGAAACTGACGTGTGAGTAAACCCTCCAGCATTAATAATCATACCATCATGTTTTTTTCTAGCGTCCTGAATTAAATTAACTAGCTCTCCTTCAATATTTGATTGAGTAAATTCTAATTCAATACCCATTTTTTTTGATTCCTCTAAGCAATTTTCTTTTAATTGTTTAAAAGTAGTTGAACCATATTGTGATTGTTCTCTTTCGCCTAATAGATTAAGATTTGGACCATTAATAATAATAATTTTATTATGCATTCAACTCTTATATACGATGAAAAAAATAAAAAAAATAGAAATTAAAGTAAATGGCAAATTTAAATTTATTCCTGAAAATTACAAGATTTCAAATTTAGTAACAGATCTCAATATTCCTTTAAAAAAAGTGGCAATTGAACTCAATCAAGAGATAATAGATAAAAAAAAAATTAGTAAAATTATTCTAAAAAAAAATGATAAAATCGAAATAGTTCATTTTATAGGAGGGGGTTAAATGAAAAAAGATAAAATAGTTATAGCAAAAAAAAAGTTTAATTCTCGACTAATCGTAGGCACAGGTAAATATAAAAATATGCCTGAGTGTGCAAAAGCGATTAAACTTTCTGGAGCAGAAATTGTGACTGTTGCTGTTAGAAGAGTAAATATAACTGATAAAAAAAAACCACTTCTTATGGATTATATAGATCCAAAGAAAATAACTTATTTACCAAATACAGCAGGTTGTTTTACCTCGGAAGAAGCTTTAAGAACGCTTAGGTTAGCAAGGGAAATTGGTGGTTGGAAACTAGTTAAATTGGAAGTTTTAGGAGATAAACAGAATCTATTTCCTGATATGATTGAGACTTTGAAATCAACAGAAATTTTAGCTAAAGAGGGTTTTAAGGTTATGGTTTATTGCAACGATGACCCTCTAATGGCAAAAAGATTAGAAAACTCTGGTGCAGATGCAATAATGCCATTAGCTGCTCCAATTGGTTCAGGTTTAGGAATTCAAAATAAAACAAATATTCAAATTATAAGAAAGCAAACTAAATTACCTTTAATTATTGATGCAGGTTTGGGCCAAGCATCAGATGCAACAATTGCAATGGAGTTAGGTTGTGATGGTGTTTTAGTTAATACCGCAATTGCAAAAGCAAAAAAACCATTTGATATGGCTCTCGCATTTAAAAATGCGGTAATCGCTGGAAGACAATCTTATTTAGCTGGACGTATTAATAAATATTTATATGGCAATCCATCTTCACCAAAAACAGGAATTATTACATAGCTGCTGTTTTTTTAATAAACTTTTTTTTGAAATAAGGTTTCTTTTTAAAAGGTTTTTTGTTGAATTTTTTAGATTCTTTTTTATCAATAATTTTATCTTCTTTAATTTGAGTTTCTAAATTTTTTAATTTTTCAAAATGCTCGATTGTCTCAATTATTTTTTTTGATTTATTTTGAATATTAATTATATATTCAGGAATAATAAGTGTTGGGTCGATAATGATATCTATTGTCATTTTATTTTTCTTTTCAAAATATGTTAAATCATCAATAAAATTTTCTTTTAAAAAATCAGAGATTTTTTCACAAACTCTTAGCTCAACAAATTTAGCTTTATTAATAATAGCTTTTAATTCAACAGTTTTTAGTAGTTTTTGAGCAAATGACTCATCTGTAAGAGTCACTTTCCATTTAATTGCGCTTTCTCTTAGTCTCTGTCTAGACATTTCCAATAGACCAAAATTACTAATTCTACCAATTTGTATTCTAGCTCTATCAGTTCTACATTTTTCTTTTAATTTTCTCTCAACTAATCGTCTATTTCCGAAACTGAGCATATCTATGAAATCAATTATAATCAAACCAGATAAGTCCCTTATTTTAATCTGCCTTGCAATCTCTTCTGTGGCTTCAATGTTTGTATCTAACGCAGTGCTTTCTACATTTTTACCCTTTATTGAGCTACCAGAGTTTATATCTATTGATACAAGTGCTTCAGTAGGGTTTATTACCAAGTATCCCCCAGACTTAAGTTTTATTTCTGAGTCAAAAATTTGATTTAACTTTTGTTCTATATTTTCTTCGATAAATAATGGAACTTTTCCTCTATATTTTTTTATTTTTTTAACACTTGATGGCATGATCATTTTCATAAAGGTTTGTGCTTTTTTATAACCTTCATTTCCTTCAACAATAATATTTTTAGTATTGTCATCAAATATATCTCTCAAAGTTCTTTTTATAATTTCACTTTCCTGATGAATTAATGATGGAGCTATAGAATTGATAGCGGTATCTTTAATTTGGCTCCAAGTTTTAATAAGAGTGTCTAAATCATTATTAATTTCGTTTTTAGTTTTGTTGCTCCCAGCAGTTCTTACAATAAGACCCATTTCTTTTGGTATTTCAATTTCATTTAAAATTGCTCTAATTTTTTTTCTATCTGCAGGATTAAATATTTTCCTAGATATACCGCCTCCTTTTGGGGTGTTTGGCATCAAGACTATATATTTTCCAGCTATTGAAATGAATGTGCTGAGAGCTGCACCTTTTTGACCTCGCTCATCTTTAATAACTTGTACTAATATAACTTGATTTGGTTTTATAACTTCCTGTATTTTATATCTTTTAAACTTGAACTTTGTTTCTTTTTTCTTATCTTCTTCCTGACTTTGATTATTTTTTTCATCAGATTCACTATCACTTTCCTCTAATGAATCTTTTTCAATATTAATTGGGTCATCTATTTCAAGTTTTCCCTCAGCTATGTTTTCTTCTTCTTTAGCCTCAACTTCTTTAGAAATTTCTTCTCTAGCTTTCTCTTCTTCTTCTTTTATTTTATCTAAATCTGCCCTAGGTATTTGATAATAATCAGATTGGATATCGTTAAAAGATAAAAAACCGTGTCGATCTCGTCCAAAATCAACAAATGCAGCTTGAAGAGATGGTTCTATTCTACTTACTTTACCAAGGTAAATATTATTTTTTATTAAATTATTCTTTAAACCTTCGTACTCGTAGTCTTCAATATTTTCGTCTGATTTAAGAACAACTCTAGTTTCATTAGGATGCGATGCATCAATGTATAAATTTTTTTCCATAATAATTTGATTGATTGTTTCATTTAATATTTTAAGTGTTTATAAAATTTTGTTTAATTTTTGTGCCTTATCTTTAACAAATTCCAAGATATAATGGAAATAAAATGAGTAAGTTTTTAAAAAATATATTGTTTATCTCATTATCCTTTATTTTATTAATGGGTATTTTGATTTTTGGTGTTTTATGGGCTTATTCCAATAGTATTCCAGATTATAAATTTCTTAAAAATTACAAACCACCTGTCTCAAGCAAAGTGTATTCTGGTGATGGTGAGCTTGTTGCTGATTTTTCCAAAGAAAAAAGAATATTTGTTCCTTATAACTCAATTCCAAAAAATGTAATAAACTCATTTTTATCAGCAGAAGATAAAAATTTTTTTTCACACCCAGGAGTAGACGCAAAAGGAGTTTTAAGAGCGCTGATTAACAATATTTCAAATATTATTTTTTCAAAAAGACTTGAAGGGGCCTCGACTATAACCCAACAGGTAGCTAAAAATTTCTTATTAACTAATGAAGTAAGTATTAATAGAAAAGTTAAAGAGGCAATCTTAGCATTTAGAATAGAAAGAGCATTATCTAAGCAGAGAATTTTAGAGCTTTATTTGAATCAAATTTATCTTGGAAGTGGAGCGTATGGAGTTGCAGCTGCAAGTTTAGAATATTTTGACAAATCTATTAAAGATTTAAACTATGCTGAAGCTGCACTATTAGCAGCTTTGCCAAAAGCACCAAGCAAATATAATCCTTATAGAAATAATGAATTAGCAAAATTTAGAAGAAATTTAGTTCTCAAGAACTTATTTGAAAATAAATATATAAGCTTGAAGACATATAATAAATTTAAATTTCAAAAAATTAAACTAAATAAGATAAAAAAAGTTTTTTTAGAGGATGCTCAATATTATATAGAGGATGTTAGAAAAAATGTCATAGGTACTTTAACTTATGACAAAGTTTATAAACAAGGTTTCAATATAAATACACCAATTGATTTGGAACTACAAAGAATAGCCACCAAGGCACTAAGAGATGGTTTGGTTGCATATGATAAGAGAAAAGGTTGGAGAGGTCCATTATCTAATAAAAGTTATTCTGAAAATTGGAATAACGATCTTAAAAAATATAATTTAGAAAATTCTATCGACTGGAAATTAGCAATAGTAAAAAAACTCAATAAGTTTTCAGCCGAAATACAAACAGAAGATAAACACAAAGGAAAAATTGAATTTCAAGATATTACTTGGACTAAAAAAGAATTTGATGAACTATTAAATGTTGGAGACATAGTTTATGTAAAAAAAATTGATGATAAAATTTATAGTTTAAAACAACTACCAAAAATTAATGGCGGTATAGTAGTTATGGATCCCTATACAGGAAGAGTTTTAGCTTTAAGTGGTGGTTTTAGTTTTAAAAAAAGTGAGTTTAATAGAGCAACACAAGCTTTGAGACAACCTGGTTCAGCTTTCAAACCCTTTGTCTATGCTTTAGCGTTAGAAAATAATTACACACCCACGTCTTTAATCTTAGATGCTCCTATAGTTTTAGACCAAGGAGAAGATCTTAAAATGTGGAAACCTGAAAATTATGGAAAAAAATTTTATGGACCTTCAACTTTAAGAGTTGGTTTAGAAAAATCAAGAAACTTAATGACTGTAAGGATAGCTCAAAACTTAGGTATTAAAAAAATCGTAAATTTTTCAAAACATTTAAATATTTATGATAATCCTGAAGAACTATTATCAATTTCTTTGGGGTCTGCTGAAACAACATTGTTAAAACTTACTTCTGCTTATTCTGCATTTGTAAATGGAGGTAAGCTTGTTAATCCAATTTTGATTGATAGAATTCAAGATAGTGAGGGAAAAACTATTTATAATAACAGTAAAAGAAAGTGTGTTAATTGTGATCAAATATCATATTTAGGAGAGGATTATCCTATAATTGAAAATAATTATAAAAAAGCATTTTCACCTCAAACTGCATATCAAATGACATCTATACTTGAAGGTGTTGTGCAGAGAGGAACAGCAAAAAAATTGAGAAATCTTAAGCTAAATATAGCTGGCAAAACTGGAACAACAAATAAAAATACTGACACTTGGTTTATTGGTTTTACATCTAATTTATTAATAGGTGTTTTTGTTGGCTCGGATAGTCCAAAACCACTAGGAAGATACGAAACAGGTTCAAAAACTGCACTACCAATTTTTAGAGAATTTGTAAAAAAAGCGGTAAAAAAGTTTGAAGCAAGACCATTCAAAGCTGTAGATGGGACAGTGATGATGGTTGTTGATCCAATAACAGGTCAAAAAGCAAAATTTAGTTCAAAAAATACTATCATTGAAGTTTATAAAAAAGAAAATGTTGTTGATGGGAAAGTTTTATATTCAAATAGTGATAGATTAGATGCAAATAATATACTAAAGTTTTATTAATGGACGATAAATACCTTAATTATAAAACAGAAATTGAAAAAATTAACTATAGAGTTAAGGAGTATCTTTGAAAAAAATGATATTTATTCAAAACTTGAGGTATTAAACAGTAAGATCCTAGATAGCAATTTTTGGCAAGATAAAAATAATTCTAAAAATGTAATTAAAGAAAAAAAACTATTTGAAGATTTGATTGGTACTCACAATGTTTCAATTGAGAAACTTTCAGATTTAGATGATTTAAATGAGTTGGCTTTAGAAGAAGAAAATCAAACTGTGCAAAAAGAAATACTACAAAATATAATTGATCTCAGAGCATTAGTAAAAAAAAACGAAATAAAATGTTTCTTATCAAATGAAGCTGACTCTCTTGATTGTTATATAGAAATACATGCAGGTGCAGGAGGCACTGAAAGTCAAGACTGGGCTGAAATGTTAAGGAGAATGTATTTAAAATGGGCTGACCAAAAAAATTTTAAATCAAACTTAATTAGTGAACATAAAGGTGATGAGGCAGGGGTAAAATCATCTACAATTAAATTAGAAGGTGATTATGTGTTTGGTTGGCTTAAAAAAGAGTCAGGTATTCATAGATTAGTTAGAATATCTCCGTTTAGACTCTGGTGCAAGACGACACACAAGTTTTGCTAGCGTATGGGTTTATCCTGTTGTTGATGAAGATATAAACATTGAAATTATCGAAAAAGATCTAAGAATTGACACTTATAGGTCTAGTGGAGCAGGTGGCCAACATGTAAATACAACAGATAGCGCCGTAAGGATAACTCATATTCCCTCTAAAATTGTTGTTCAATGTCAAAATGAAAGATCTCAACATAAAAATAAAGAAACATGCATGAGCATGTTAAAAGCAAGATTATATGATTATGAAATTAAAAAAAAAGAACAAGAAAATCAAAATACAGAAAATTCTAAATCTGAAATTGGCTGGGGGCATCAAATCAGATCATATGTTTTACAACCTTACAGACTTGTAAAAGACAATAGAACTAATTTTGAAAGCACAAGCCCAGATAAAGTTCTTGATGGTGAACTTGATGGTTTTTTAGAGCAATCATTGTATCAAATAAAATGAAAAAAAATTTTTTAAAATATATTTTTATAATAGTTGCCGTTATATCTTTTATAATATTTTATTTAAGTATTTTTGGTCTAGAAACAGAAAAATTTAATTCCCAAATTAAAAATAAAGTAAATCAAACTGATAAAAACTTTGAAGTTGAATTAAAAAAAATAAGATTAACTTTGAGCCCCTTAACTTTTAAAGTTAATGCAAAAACGATAGCACCAAAGATTTTTTATAAAAAAAGCTTATACAGCTTGAATATATAGAAACTCAAATCTCAATAATTTCTCTAATAAAAAATCAGATTATTTCTTCTAAATTAAAACTTTCCACAAGATCAATACTTTTAAAAGATCTGGTTACTTTTTTTAGAGGAATAACGAATAGACCAGAATTGTTTATTTTAGAAAGAGCAGTAAAAAATGGACAAATCATAGTTAATCTAGACCTAAATTTTGATGAGACTGGAAAAATAAAAGATGATTATAAAATTAAAGCAATTTTAAAAGATGGAAAAATAGGATTACTTAAAAAGTACAACTTTGAAAAAATAAATTTTTCTTTAAATATTCATAATAATATTTTCAATTTTAAAGATTTAAATTTTACAAATAGTAAATCATTATTTTACTCCAAAAATATAAAGATCCTTCAAAATGAAAAAGATTTTTTTATAGAGGGTCAAATTAACAATAAAAACTTAATTTTAAATGAGGAATTACTTAAATTATTTAAAATTGATATAAAAGATATAGGATTTTTAAATACAAATTTTAATTCAAATAATAAATTTTCATTCTCAATTGATAAAAAATTTAAACTTAAAAACCTAGTTTTAAACTCTGATATTCAAGTAAATGAGTTCTGAGTACAAAACATCAAAATCTTTGGATAATTATTTAGAAATTAAAGATAACACAATCAAATTTAAAAACCATAAGATCAAATCTAATTTCAATAATAATAAATTTACGATCAATGGTTCTGGTAAAATTAAATTACAAGAAATTTTTGAAGATATTAATTACAGCATTGATTCTGATGATAAAGATTTTAAGTTTAATTCTAAGCTTTTATTAAGTGAATTAAATTTTAACAGCCAAGAATATTTAAAAAATTTTATTACAAATTTAGATAAAACTACAACCCTTAAAGATCAAAAAATAGAGATAAACTTAGATAAAAAAAAATTATTAATAAATGGACAAGGAAAAATAAAATTTAATAATGATTTTGAAGATATAAAATTTAAAGTTTTAAAAATCAAAAATAAATTTAATTTTAATACGGAGCTAAATTTAGACAATACACCATTTAAGATTAATTTTTTAAACTTTGTAAAAAACGATAAATCAAAAACAAGAATAAGATTTGCAGGTAGTTACGAACCTGAAAATTCCCTAGATTTTGAAGATATAAGTATTGTTAATGAAAATAATAAACTTATATTTAAAAATATTTTTTTGAATAAAAATAATCTTATTGATAAAGTAGATGAAGTAAAATTAGAATTCTTAGATAATCAAAATAAAAAGAACAATATTCTTTTAAAAAAGATAAAACAAAATAAATATCAAATTACTGGATCTTCATTTAATGCTGAGAAGTTAATTGACAGTTTACTTGTTGGTAAAAAAGACAATAATTTAAAATTATTTCAAAATGATATTGAAATAAGCTTAAATTTAAAAGAGATCTATTTAGATAATTTATATTTAGTCAATGACCTTAATGGAAATTTAGATATAAAAAATAATGAAATCTATACAGCGAATATCTATGGAGACTTTGATAATGTTAATAATTTAAAATTTACAGTAAATACTAACGATGTAGGTGAAAAAATTACTACTCTATTTTCATCTAAAGCTAAACCGCTTGTTGAAAGATACAAATTCATAAAAGGTTTCGAGGATAATGAGGAAGGATATTTGGATTTTTATTCTTCAAAAAAGAACGGTATTTCAAATTCCAAGTTAATTATTGACAATTTTAAAGTCAAAAAAATTCCTGTATTAACAAAGTTACTAGCTCTTGCTTCACTTCAAGGAATTGCAGATTTGCTAACTGGAGAGGGAATTAGGTTCACAGATTTTGAAATGAATTTTACAAATAAAAATAAACTTATGAAGATCCAAGAATTATATGCAATTGGACCGGCTATTTCTATTTTAATAGAAGGCTATATTGAGGAAGATAATTTAATTAGTTTAAGAGGTACATTGGTTCCAGCAACTACAATTAATAGATCTATTGCTTCTATTCCATTAATTGGAGATTTGCTCATTGGAAAGAAAGCTGGTGAGGGTGTTTTTGGAGTTAGTTTCAAAGTGAAGGGACCTCCAAAAAACCTTGAAACAACTGTAAATCCAATAAAAACATTAACTCCAAGATTTATAACTAGAACACTAGAAAAGATTAAAAAAAACTAATTTAATTCAATTTTTAAATGTCTTTTTTTTCCAACAGAAAGTTTAAGGTAGCTCTCATTAAAAAATTCATTTGTAATAATTAATTTCTCATCGGATATAATTTTATCATTAATTTTTACCGCTTTACCTTTAATTAATCTTCTTATTTCGCTTTTTGATTTTTCTAATTTAGAAAGAACAATTAGATTAATTATATCTAATTTATTATCAATATCTTTTGAATTAATTTTGATAGAAGGTAAGCTTGATCCGAGTGAATTACCCGAAAAAGCTTCTTTAGCAGCTTGTTCAGAATTTTTAGCAGCATCTTCACCATGAAGCATTGAGGTTGTTTCGTTAGCTAAAAGTATTTTTAAATCATTGATGTTATTATTTTCAACTTTTTTAATATCTTCTATTTCCATATCAGTAAAATTTTTCAAAAATTTTACAACATCCCTATCATCTGTGTTTCTCCAAAATTGCCAATAGTCATAAGCAGATAAAAATTTTTCATCCAACCAAATTGCTCCATTTTCAGATTTTCCCATCTTGGCTCCTGTAGCTAGGGTAATTAAGGAAGTCGTTAGACCATAACTTTGCTTATTTGAATATCTTTTAATAAGCTCCACACCATTGACGATATTCCCCCACTGATCTGAGCCACCAATTTGTAAAATACAATCTTCTTTTTTGTTTAGTTCTAAAAAATCGTAAGCTTGCAAGATCATATAATTAAACTCCATGTAGCTTAAAGATTGTTCTCTATCTAATCTTAATTTTACACTATCAAAAGTTAACATTCTATTTATTGTAAAATGCTTACCTATATCCCGAAGAAAAGAGATGTAATTCAAATTTTTAAGCCACGTGTAATTATTTACAAATATAGGTTTTGTTTCTGGATTATCGTTATCTAAAAATTTTTTAAGTATATTTCTAATATTCTTAATATTTTTTTCAACCTCCTCTTCACTCAATATTTTTCGTGTTTTATCTTTTCCCGAAGGGTCACCAATTCTTGTTGTGCCTCCACCTAGTAGCACAATCGGTCTATGGCCATTTTTTTGTAACAATCTAAGACACATGATTTGTAATAGGCTACCGACATGTAAACTTTCAGCCGTACAATCAAATCCGATGTATGCTTTAATTCTTTCCTTGTCCATTAAGCTGGACAATTCTTCCTCATTTGTGCATTGGTAGAAGAAACCTCTATCTTTAAATTCTTTTAAAAATTTATTCATAAGTTTATAGTTACACAATATACAAATTTTTATTAAAAAGAATATCAATGAAAAATAAATTATATACAGCTATTGGATTAATGAGTGGAACTTCAATGGATGGGGTGGATGTATCATTGATCAGATCAGATGGATTTAATCAATTTACCAATATTTTAGATGAATATTTTGAATATAATGAAAATTTACAACAGGAATTAATTGAATTAAGAAATTTAATTATAAATTTAAATGATTTGAAGCAGCATTCTTCTAGATTAAACGAGCTTGAGAGAAAAATTACTTTATTTCATAGCAAAATTGTCAGCGAGTTATCTTTAAAATATCAAGATGAGATAGATTTTGTTGGTTTCCACGGACAAACGATTTTTCACAACCCTAAACAAAAAATTTCAAAACAATTAGGAGATGGAGCGTTAATGTCTCAATTGGTTAAAAAAAAAGTTATTTTTAATTTTAGACAAGAAGATATAGCGAATAATGGTCAAGGTGCGCCGTTAACACCTATTTTCCATAACTTATTGTCCAAAAAAATAAATGAAAAACACCACATAAATTTTCCTATTTGTTTTCTTAATATCGGAGGAATTTCTAATATTACCAAAATAAATAAAAAAGATGAAAAACTGGAAGAGAACTTAGAAGCTTTTGATTCAGGCCCAGGTAATTGCATGATTGACGAATGGGTAAGAAAAAATTCAAAAAAAAATTTTGATAAGAATGGTTTAATTGCAAAATCTGGCAAAATTAATCAATTAATATTAAATCAAGTAATTGATAACTTCAAAATTGAAAGTTTTGACAAATCTTTAGATGTAAAAGATTTTGATATTTCATTTGCAAGAGGACTATCATTAGAAGATGGTTGTGCAACAATCACTAATTTTACTGCCTACCTTATAGCAAAAGGAATTGAACATGCTAATAGAAGTAATATTAAACCAATAAAATATTTAGTTTGTGGAGGGGGCAGAAAAAATACTTTTCTTATCCAAAGTATTAAAGATTATTTATTACACAAACAAAATATAAGTTTAAATTCTATTGATGAATATAATTTAAATGGAGATTTTATCGAGTCCCAAGCATTTGGTTATCTTGCAATCAGATCATCTTTAAATTTACCAATTTCATATCCAAAAACTACTGGTTGTGAATTACCTACAGTAGGTGGTGAATTAGTTAAAAACTTTTAATTTAATAAAGAGCAGTTTCTTTTTTTATATATTTATTAAGATTTTTAATCAAAGATTCCTCAGTTTTTGAAAAAAAATGATTTGCCTCAGGGACAGATTGGAATTCTACTTTAATACCTTTTTGAGCACTTAATCTTTTATCTAGTTCAGTAATATATTCCAAAGGTACCAATTCATCTTTTTTACCATAAATCATCAGTCCAGATGTAGGGCATGGTGATAAAAAAGAAAAATCATAAACATTTGGTTGAGGAGAGATTGCAATAAATCTATTTATTTCTGGTCTTCTCATTAATAGCTGCATAGCAATTAACGAGCCAAAAGAAAATCCTGATACCCAACATTGTGAGTTGTCAAAATTTTCTCTTTCAAGCCAGTCTAATGCAGCAGCTGCATCTGCAAGTTCACCTTGTCCGTTATCAAACTCACCATCACTTTTACCGACACCTCTAAAATTTACTCTACATACTGAAAAATCATTATCCATAAATGTATGAAAAGTATCTACTACAACTTTGTTGTTCATAGTTCCTCCATATTGAGGATGTGGCTGTAACACTAGTGCAACCGGAGATGTATTTTTTTTACTCTTATAGTATTTTGCTTCTAGTCTTCCAGCGGGACCTGGAATAAATATTTCTAAAATTTTATTATCCATATGCGATATTGATTATTATTCTCAAAAAAAAACTACGTTTATCATAAGTGAGCGACAATATGTTAGTTTTTTTAAAATAATCTATACTTGACCATTTTAGTCAGGTATGTATAAAAGTGTCGAATTTAAAGGGTAATATGAAATTAACATCAAAAGGTAGATATGCCGTAATGGCATTAGTAGATTTAGCAAGGTTTGATGGTATCAATCCAGTTTCGCTAAGAGATATTTCTTTGCGCCAAGGTATATCTCTAGATTACCTTGAGCAAATTTTTTCTAAATTAAAAAAAAATCAAATTGTGCAAAGTACCAGAGGAACACAAGGTGGTTATGTTCTTTCTAAAAAACCAAACGAGATAAAACTTACAAATATTTTTCATGCAGTTGATGAAAAAGTAAAAACTGTTCAGTGTAAAAAAGAGTCAAAAAAAGGCTGCAACGGTAAAGCTACAAAATGCTCAACTCATAATCTGTGGGATGAATTAGAATCACACATTAATAGTTTTTTTGAAAAGAAAAGCTTACAAGATTTATTAAAAAATAATAACGATCAAAGAAATTAAAAGATGGATAACAGACAAAAAGAAATAGATAATTTAAAAGATTATAAATATGGTTTTTCAACTGATATTGAAAATACGAGAGCTCCAAAAGGTTTAAATGAAGGTGTGATAAAGTTTATTTCTAATATTAAAAAAGAACCTCAATGGATGCTTGATTTTAGATTAAAAGCATTTGAAAGATTCAAACAATTAAAAGAACCTGATTGGCAAAAACCAAAGTATCCAAAAATAGATTATCAAGATTTATATTATTATTCAGCACCTAAAAGTATGGATGACAAACCTAAAAGTCTTGATGAGCTTGATCCAAAACTTTTAGAAACTTATAAAAAACTTGGAATCCCATTACAAGAGCAAGCAAGATTAAATGGTATTGCTGTTGATGCGGTATTTGACTCGGTATCTGTTGCAACAACATTTAAAGAGGAATTAACTAAACAAGGAATTATTTTTTGCTCAATGTCTGAAGCTATTCAAAAACATCCTAATTTAGTCAAAAAATATTTAGGCTCAGTTATACCGACTACAGATCATTTCTTTGCAACTCTTAACTCGGCAGTGTTCACAGATGGTTCATTTGTCTACATTCCAGAAGGAATAAAGTGTCCAATGGAACTATCAACTTATTTTAGAATTAATGCATCTGAAACTGGTCAATTTGAAAGAACATTAATTATTGCTGATAAAGGAAGTTATGTAAGTTATTTAGAAGGTTGTACCGCTCCCATGAGAGATGAAAATCAATTGCATGCTGCTAATGTTGAATTGATTGCATTGGATGATGCTGAAATTAAATATTCAACAGTACAAAATTGGTATCCTGGAGATAAAAATGGAGTAGGTGGAATATACAACTTTGTTACAAAGCGTGGTTTATGTAAGGGAAAAAATTCAAAAATTTCTTGGACACAAGTTGAAACAGGATCTGCAATAACATGGAAATATCCAAGCTGTATTTTAAAAGGTGATAACTCTGTAGGAGAATTTTATTCTATAGCAATTACAAATAATCATCAAAAAGCGGACACAGGTACTAAAATGATCCATTTAGGAAAAAATACAAAAAGTAAGATAATTTCTAAGGGAATTTCAGCGGGTAATTCTGATATGATGTATAGAGGTTTAGTTGATATATCCTCAAAGGCCGATAATTCACGTAATTTTACCCAATGTGACTCACTTTTAATGGGTAATAAATGCGGTGCTCATACAATTCCTTACATTAAGAACAAAAATCTAAAATCAAATATTGAACATGAGGCAACTACATCAAAAATAAGTGATGAGCAGCTTTATTATTGCAATCAAAGAGGACTAAATCAAGAAGAAGCAGTTAGCTTGATTGTTAATGGGTTTTGTAAAGAGGTTTTACAACAACTTCCTATGGAATTTGCTGTTGAAGCACAAAAATTAGTTGGAATTAGTTTAGAGGGGAGTGTTGGTTAAATGTTAACGATTGAAAACTTAAAAGCAAAGATTGAAGAAAAAGAAATACTAAAAGGATTAAATTTAAATATAAATCCTGGAGAAGTGCACGCAATTATGGGCCCAAATGGTTCTGGAAAAAGTACATTGTCAAATATTTTGTCAGGAAAAAAAGGTTATGAAATAAACGGAAATGTTACTTTTGAGGGTGAAAACTTATTAAATTTAGAAACAGAGGAAAGAGCACATAAAGGTATTTTTTTAGCATTTCAATACCCATTAGAAATTCCAGGAGTAAACACTAATACTTTTTTAAAGACTTCAATTAATGCAATTAAAAAAGCTAGAGGTGAAAAAGAATTAGATGCTATCGAATTTTTAAAATTAATTAAACAAAAATCAGCGGAATTAAAATTCGATGAAAAAATATTAAGTAGGCAGTTAAATGTAGGTTTTTCAGGTGGAGAAAAAAAGAAAAATGAAATTTTACAGATGTCAATTTTAAATCCTAAACTTTCTATTTTAGATGAAACTGACTCAGGTTTAGATATTGACGCTCTTAGAATAGTTTCGGAAGGAGTTAACTCATTAAGAAATAAAGAAAATTCTTTTTTAATAATTACACACTACCAAAGGTTGCTTGATTACATTAAACCAGATTTTGTACATGTGTTAAAAAATGGCCAAATAATTAAATCAGGTGATTATGAATTAGCCAAAGAATTAGAAAAAGTTGGATATGAGGATTTTAATTAATGCAAAGTGAGATCAAATCAAATTTTGAAAAATCTCTAAGTGAAGGAAATTATTCAACTTCACAAAAGGAAATTAAAGAAAAAAACTTTAATAAATTTATAGATCAAGGCTTTCCAAATAAACGTATTGAAGATTGGAAATTTTCAGATTTAAATCAAATTATTTCAACTAATTTTAAAAAATTAGATTTTTATAAAGAAAATAATGTGCCAAATATTGATGTTGATTTCATTAGTGATTTTAATCATAACAAGATAGTTTTTGTTAATGGTAGCGTGTCTAAGATTGATTTTAGTTATGAAAATGAAGAAAAAATTATTATAAACCAAAATTTAGAATTAGATAATAAATTGAGTGAAAATGTATTATTAAACTTAAATACTGCTTTTCTTTCCAGCTATATTAAAATTACGGTTAACAAAGGTTATCAATTTCAAAAACCGTTGATTTTATACAATTATTTAACATCTGATTTAGATAGTTGCGGGCTGAATATGAAGCTGGATATCAATCTTGAAGATGATACTTCTATGGATGTAGTTAACATTTCAAACGAAAATGAAAAAAATAATTTTTTAAATTTCAGACAAAAAATTAATATTGGTAAAAACTCTATTCTTAAAAACTATAGTTTAGATATTAAACCAACATCAAATGTTAAGTATTCATTTAAAGATATTGATTTAGATAAAAATAGTCATTTAGAATATTTTATTTTATCTAAAGGTTCAAAATTTGTAAAACATGACATTAATTGTTCTCTTAATAATAATCATGGCTCAGTAGCAATTAATGGAATAATTGATCTGGATAATAAAAAACATCATGAAATTAAAACTGCAATAAATCATAATGAAGAAAATTGTAAAAGTTATCAGTTAATTAAGAGTGTATTAAATGAAAATTCTAAAGGAGTTTATCAAGGTAAAATTTATGTAAATTCTAAAGCTCAAAAAACAGATGGTTATCAGTTAAGTAGAGCTCTATTACTTAATGATGATGTGGAGTTCAATGCAAAACCTGAATTAGAAATTTATGCTGATGACGTAAAATGTTCTCATGGATCAACTTCAGGCAATATTGATGAAAACTCTATTTTTTATTTAATGTCTAGAGGCTTAAGTCATACTCAATCCAAAAAATTATTAACAAATGGATTTTTAAATGAAGCTGTTGAAAAAATTACAAATGAAAGCGTTAAATCTTTAGTTAAAAAATTAACAGGTATTAAAGAATGAACATAAATAATGTAAAAAAAGAATTTCCAATTTTTGATGAAAAAATTAAGAATAATGATCTAGTTTATTTAGATAGCGCAAACTCTTCACAAAAACCAAAAGTTGTAATTGATAGAATTAATGAGTTTTATTCAAAGCAATTTTCTAATGTAGGAAGAAGCGTTCATTATCTTGCTGTTGCAGCTACTAATTTATATGAAGAAACAAGAAGTTCTGTTCAAAAATATATTAATGCAAAAGATAAAAATGAAATTGTATTTACTAAAGGAGCTACAGAAGCACTCAATTTAGTTGCAAATACTTTAGGTCAAAATTTCCTGCAAGAAAGAGACGAAGTACTTATTACAGAATTAGAGCATCATTCTAATTATGTTCCTTGGCATTTTTTAAGAAAATCAAAAAATATTAAAATTAATTTTGCAGAAATTAATGAGCAAGGTGAAATCACACTAGAAGAAATAGAAAAAAAATTGACACTTAAAACAAAAGTAATTTCAATTACACATTTATCAAATGTTACAGGTGCTATTTTGCCAATTAAAGAAATAACTGAGCTTGCTCACTCCAAAAATATAGTAGTTGTAGTTGATGGTTGTCAGGGCGCACCCCATTTAAAACTAGATATGCAAGATCTTGATTGTGATTTTTATGCTATTTCATGTCACAAAATGTATGGTCCAACAGGGCTTGGTGTTTTATATGGTAAGAAAAAATGGTTAGAGGAGTTGCCACCGTATCAAGGGGGTGGAGGCATGATCAAAGAGGTCAAAAAAGACATGATTTCTTATGGCGATTTACCCAATAAATACGAAGCAGGTACAATGGCAACGGCACAAGTTATAGCATTTGACCAATCCATTAAATTTTTAGAGAGTGTTGGAATAGACAATGTTATGAAACATGAGGCAGAATTAGTTGAATATGGTCAAGATCTTTTACAAAAAAATAATTCTGTTAAATTAATTGGAAATCCTAAGGACAAAGGCGGAGTTTTATCTTTCACTATTGAAGGTATTCATCCACATGATATTGCAACCATTTTAGATGAGGATGGTGTTGCTATAAGAGCAGGACACCATTGCTGTCAAATATTACATGATAAATTAAATATACCTGCTAGTGCGAGGGCTTCAGTTGGAATATATAATACAAAAGATGATTTAGATAAGCTTAATGACTCAATTAATAACTGTAAAAAAATATTTAACTTAAAATGAATTTAAAAGAATTATATCAAGAAATAATATTAGAACATGGTAAAAATCCAAAAAATTTGAGGAAGACAGATGGCTTCAATAAAGATGCTAAAGGCAACAATCCTTTATGTGGTGATAATGTTCATGTTTATTTAAAACTTAATGGACAAAAAATTGTTGAAGATATTTCTTTTGAAGGAAGTGGATGTGCTATTTCTATGGCGTCTGCATCTATCATGACAGATTTAATTAAAGGTAAGAACGAAAACGAAGCCAAAGAAATTGTTGAAGATTTTTTAGGTATGATTAAAGAAAACCCTGAATTGAAATCAGAAAATTTAGAAGAAGACGAAAAAACAAAACTAATGTGTCTATCTGGAGTAAAACAATATCCAATGAGAGTTAAATGTGCAACTTTATCATGGCACACTTTAGTTTCAGCTTTTGAAAATAAAAAAGATCAAGTAAATACAGAGAATTAAAGATATGACAAAAAAAGAAAAAATAATTGAAGAGATCAGAAAAATTTATGATCCTGAATTACCAGTTAATATCTATGAATTAGGTTTAATTTATGATGTTCAAGTTGAAAATGAAAATTTTGCTAAAATTAAAATGACATTGACAACACCCAACTGTCCTGTGGCAGAAAGTTTACCTAAAGAAGTTAAAGAAAGTGCAATGCAAGTTGAGGGAATAGAAGATGTTGATCTTGAATTAGTTTGGGACCCTCCTTGGAATAAAGATATGATGTCAGAAGCAGCTAAATTGGAGTTAAATTTATAAAATGAATCCGATAATTAAATTAAGTGATAATGCAGCGATAAGAATTAAAGAGATTATGTCTAATGCTGAAAAAGATTCTTTAGGAGTTAGAGTTTCTGTAAAAACAGGTGGTTGTGCAGGCATGTCTTATGTCATGGAGTATACAAAAGAATTAAACCCAAGTGACGAAGTTATTGAAGATAAAGGGGTTAAAGTATTTGTTGATTCTGCAGCTATAATGTATTTGCTTGGTACAGAAATGGATTACAAAAAAGAGGAGCTTTCATCCTCTTTTGTATTCAATAATCCCAATGAAACTGAGCGTTGTGGCTGTGGAGAATCCTTCAAAATAGAGTAGGACTTATTGTCCTATTATCTGCATATCAGTATTGCAATAAACGCATGACTAAGTTATAATCTAACCATGAACAAATTTGAATTTAAAAATCTTGTTAAAAACCTTAAAGATTCTTTGAAAGAAAGAATTTTCTTCAAAGATCTTCGAAAAGAGGTAGAGACTGGTGCAAACGGCACACAGGACTACGTTGTTAAAAAAGGTGTTAACAAAGATACAATTGCAACAACTAGACAGTAATTAACTACTAGCTACTGTAATACATCTCAAACTCAACTGGATGAGGTGCATGTTCAAATTTGTGAATTTCCTCAAACTTAAGTGCGATGTAAGCATCAATTTGATCATCAGTAAATACACCACCTTGAGTTAAAAACTCTCTATCTTTATCTAAACTTTCCATAGCTTCTCTTAGAGAACCACAAACTGTTGGAATAGCATTAACTTCTTCTGGTGGTAAATCATACAAATCTTTATCAAAGGATTCACCTGGATGAATTTTATTTTTAATTCCATCAAGTCCAGCCATAAGCATTGCAGCAAAAGTTAAATAAGGGTTTCCAGAGGCATCTGGAAATCTTATTTCACATCTAGCACCATTTTTACTTAGAGTAATTGGTATTCGGCATGAAGCTGATCTATTCCTGGCTGAATAAGCTAGTAGAACTGGCGCTTCAAAACCTGGAATTAATCGTTTGTAACTGTTTGTTGTTGAGTTAGCAAAAGCGTTAATTGCTTTAGCGTGTTTCAAAATTCCACCGATGTAGTGTAAAGCTGTCTCAGATAAACCAGCATAAGCATCACCTGAAAATACAGGAGTTTTACCTTTCCAAATTGATTGGTGGATGTGCATACCTGATCCATTATCTCCAGCGACAGGTTTTGGCATGAATGTTGCCGTTTTTCCAAATGAATGTGTTACCATTTGTACAACATATTTATAAAGTTGAACATTATCTGCTTGATCAACTAAGGTTCCAAAATACATACCTAATTCATGTTGACTTGGAGCAACTTCATGGTGATGTTTCTCAACTTTAATTCCAACTTCTTTTAGATTTTTCAAATATTCACCTCGCATATCTTGCTCACTATCAACTGGTGGCACTGGAAAGTACCCACCTTTTACTGGAGGTCTGTGTGCCATGTTTCCATTTTCATAAACTTTACCAGAGTTGTATGGTCCTTCTTTACTGTCCAAAACAAAACCAGTATTGTTTGGATCATTACTAATTCTTACATCGTCAAATACAAAAAATTCTGGTTCAGGTCCAAAGAATGCTTTGTCGCCAACACCTGAGGATTTTAAATATTCTTCTGCTTTTTTTGCAGTTCCTCTAGGATCTCTTTCATAAGGAGATTTTTTGACAGCATCTAAAATATCGCAAAAAAGAACTACAGTGTTATGAGAAGTAAACGGATCCATTATCATTCTTGAAGTATCTGGCTTTAAAATCATGTCAGACTCATTGATAGCTTTCCATCCTGCTATTGATGAACCATCAAAAAAAACACCATCATTTAGCATTTCATCATCCACAATAGTTACATCCATTGTAAGATGTTGAAGTTTGCCTCTTGGGTCTGTGAATTTCAGATCTACAAATTCTGCTTCTTTTTCCTTTATAAACTTTAAAACATTAGCTGCGGTCATTTTGTCTCCTGTGTAATTTTATAAGTGTTAATTAACAAAATAATCACAAAAAATATTGCTTATTTAATAAATAACACCTATGCAATTTTCACATAAGTGTTGTATTTATTCAATATTATTTAATGAGTTTTACACAGTGAACCCTTTACTAAACAAAGAACCAGTTAAAAGAGCTGAAAAAGCAATTCATGCATTTGATAACAAGATTGAAATCATTTGTTTGAAAGAAACTGCTCGGACCGCACAAGATGCAGCTACAGCTTTGGGTTGCAATGTAGGAGCAATAGTTAAAAGCTTAATATTCAAAACAGAGGATAATTTCATTCTTTGTTTAATTTCAGGAGATAAAAGATGCTCTTTAAACAAACTTAAAAACATTTTAAATATTAAAGATGTTTCCATGGCACATCCAGATGATGTTAAAAAAGTAACTGGTTATACCATTGGTGGAGTTTCTCCCGTAGGTCATATTAATAAAGTAAAAATCTATATTGATACTAATTTAGAAAGATTTAAAACACTTTTCGCAGCTGCGGGACATCCGAATTGTGTTTTTGAAATAGAGTTTAACAAATTAACTCAATTAACCAATGGTGAAAAAAAAGAGATAACAGAATGAGACAACCAAAATTAATTGATTATATTTTATTAACAACATTAGCTTTAATTTGGGCGTCAGCCTTTTTTAATATTAAGATAGCAACATATTCTTTTGGACCTGTAACCATTGCTTTTTTAAGAGTTTTTTTTGGAGCTATTCCTGTTTTACTTCTTTGCTATTTTAAAAAGATTAAGATTGAAGCGTTTTCTAAAGATTGGCATTGGTTTGCAATGATTGGCTTTATCAATCTTGTAGCTCCATTTTTTTTAATTGCTTATGGAGTTAAATCTGTTCAAAGTAATCTTGCAGCAATATTAATGTCCACAACACCTCTGAGCTCAACTATTTTAGGACATTTTTACACTAAGAATGAAAAATTTAATTTAGTAAAAACAATTGGAATTTTAATTGGTTTTGCAGGAATTATATTTTTATTTTCTGATAATCTATTAATTGATGAAAATAATTTTACATCAGCTTTATTAATTTTACTTGGTTCAACATGTTATGTGATTGGTGGTGTTTTGACTCTAAAAATCAGCAAAAAGAAAAATGAAAATGTAACTGGCTCGATATTAATATGGGCAATTATAATTTTAATTCCTCTTGTAAGCTTTATTGAGCATCCTTGGCAATCAATTCCACGAACTGACTCATTGATATCTGTTATATATTTGGGAATTGTACCAACTGGAGTTGCCTGGCTTTTAAGATTTAGAATTTTAAAAAATAATGGTTTAATTTTTCAATCCCAAGTTTCTTACTTAATACCAATATTTGGAACTATCTTAGGTTATATATTTTTAAAAGAAATAATAACTATAAAAGTGTTAGTTTCTTTATTAGCAGTTTGTATAGGTATTTATTTTGTAAAAAAAGCTGACAATAAAAAATTTACTTAAGTTCTGACATTGCTTTAATATGCGCAGGTCTTGTTTCGCAACAACCACCTAATATTGTTGCACCATTTTGCTTAAAGTTTTTTGCAATTTTTCCAATTACATCAGGTGTTAAATCGTGTCTTTGCCCAAGAAATTCATTAGGATTTCCACCAGAATTTTTAAAATAAGATGATGTGTATCCATCTTTTGGTTTTGTTGTCATAAATCCATTTAATTTAAAACCAAATGGAACATTAAGATTTTTCACTTCCTCTAAATTTTTTTCATAATTTTCAGGAGACACACATGAAAGCATTACTCCTAATAATTGATCATCTAAAATACTTTTAATATCAGAAATTTTTTCTCCACTTGGTAATTTAGTTCCTTCAGATATGTGGATACCAATCAAGTAAGGTTTTTTAAATTCTTTAATAGCTTTAATACCACATTTGAATTCTTTAATACTACTCCAAACATCAAAGTAAAAGAAATCAACATAAGGATTTAATAATCTAGCTTGCTCATTAAAAGTTTTGGTAATGTCTTCTTCATTTCTTTCATCAGCTTCATAAGTTAACTCCTGTGGAGGCAGACCACCTGCTATGAGAATATTTGGAAACTCTCTTTTTACCTCTTGAGCTATTTCACCTGCTTTTTTGTTTAAATATTCAAATTTATCTTCAATATTATTTTCCTTTAATCTTTTTCGTCTAGTTGTAAAAGTTGTAGTCACAATTACTTCAGCGCCAGCTTTTACAAAATCTATATGAGTATCTCTCAGTAATTTATGATAATTTTCATTTAAAATTGCATTAGCACTCCAAAGAGTACCGTTTGGCTTCATGCCTCTTGCCAGAAGTTCCTGACCCATACCACCATCTAATACTCTTGTTTGTTTGAAAAAATTTAAATCCATTTTGTACCTCACTTTTTTAGTGCTTTAGCTTTATGCAGGGTGCACAATATAGTTCAAATACCATGCAATTTGATTTTTTGTGGGAATTTCCTCTTTAGCAGTTGTTGCCCGCAATAGGATCAAATCGGCAAATCACTTATACTTACAAACTTTATATTTGTAAATTATTTTTTTAGTACAACTTTAGCATTAAAAGAAAAGGATCTGCGTTCACCTTTAATATTAAAAGGATAAGCTGTATGCATCAAATAGTTTGGAAAAATAATCAATTCTTTGAGTTTGGGTACGACATTATAAATACTTTTACTTAAGAAACCTTTTTGTCCATTTATGAAGTCTATAGTACCATTTGTTTTAAACTTTTTATTTTTTACTAGTTTATTGTTAGTCATGCCTTTAGGTAATTTTAAATATCCAACACCAGACAAATCACCTTCGTGATAATGTATCGGATTGTATTCTCCTTTAAATTGCCTCACAACCCATAAATTTAGAATCTTTATTTCTTTAACATTTTTTATTTTTTCGTTAGATAAAAATATTTTAATATTATTTTTAAGCTCTTTTTCTAAGTTTTTTTTAATAAAATTATTTGATATTTTTAATTCTTTCTTTATTTGACTTGCTAATTTTCCACTATAATCAATTTTTTTTGACATAGATTTTGCATCAAATTCTTTATTAATTTTATCAAAAAAAATTTTTGAAATTTTAGTTTTACCAATTGTTGGACCAAAGGGTTTAATATTTTTCATTTCGTGTTTAAATATATTAAAAGAAAATTAAATCAACATTAAGACAATAACCTAAAACCCATTCTTGCAGCTACAAAAATAACTAGCAAGGAAGTCATTAATGCTAGGGTTTTATTGGATATAAACTTTATATTTAGATAATTACCAATTTGACCACCAATAAAAACTGTTAAAAAAAGAGGCCAATAATTTAAAAACTCATTTAAAACAATATTTTTAGTAAATTGTCCAATCACACCAAATATAGAATTTATTAAAATAAATAAAGATGCCGTTGCAGCTATTTGTTTTGGATAACCAGCTTTCATTAAAAATAAGATTGGACTTAGAAATATTCCACCACCAATTCCGACAATACCTGAAAAGAAACCAATTACCGAACCAATTAAGATTGACAAAGGGTTTGAAATTTTTTTTATTTCTATTCCATCTTTACTAAAAGATTTACTTTCAATAAATAAAAAGACTCCAGCACTCGTTAAGATAAAAAATAAAATTATTTCAAATAAACTTTTTTCCAATGAAATTGACGCCCCAAAAAAAGCAAAAGGTACAGATCCAATAAGGTAGGGTATCAATAATTTGAGGTCGATATTCTTTGATCTTATATAGTTTACTGAATTCCCAGAAACTACAATTATATTACAAGACAAAGCTATTATTGGAAAAATATAGTAAGGAATATCCCATATCAACATTAACGCTAAGTAAGAGGATCCACCACCAAATCCAACGCTAGAATATAAAATTGCTGTTATAAAAAATAATATTGATAATATAATCATAGTAAAATTTTTTTATGAATGTGAATATAGCTTTATTAACTGTAACAGATACAAGAACTTTTGATAATGATAAATCCGGAGCTATCCTTGTTGAGAAAATTAAGGAAGCCAATCATAATTTAATAGATAGAAAAATATGTAAAGACAATAAGAAAGATATTGTTTTGATTTTAAAAGAATGGATCCAAAAAAAAGATGTTGATGTTGTGATTACTACCGGAGGAACAGGTTTGACTGGAAGAGATATTACACCAGAAGCTGTTGAAGAGATTGCTGATAAACATATTCCTGGTTTTGGTGAAGTTTTTAGAACAATAAGTCTCAAAACAGTAGGAACTTCTGCAATACAATCTAGAGCATGTGCAGTTTTAGCAAATGGCAAATATGTATTTGCTTTACCAGGTTCTTCAGGAGGTGTTACTGATGCATGGGATGGAATTTTAAAACATCAATTAGATATTAATCATAAACCATGTAACTTTGTTGAATTATTTCCAAGACTTAAAGAAAAATAATTATTTTTGATATTTCTCTTTCCATTCTGAGTAAGGCATTCCATAAATATGCTCTCTTGCATCAGGATCAGATATTGTTACACCTTTTTTTTCTGCTTCTTCTCTGTACCATCTTGACAGACAGTTTCTACAAAAGTTAGCTAAATTCATGAGGTCAATATTCTGAACATCTTTTCTTTCATCTAAGTGCTTTAACAATCTTTCAAATGTAGCTGATTGAATTTTATCTTTAATATTCTTATCCATAATTTACACCTCTCTCTTTATTTTAATTCTTGAAACTAGCAAAACAAATACAATTACTAAAAAAATTAATGGTTTAAAAAAAATTGTTTTTGATAACCAAATATAATGAAGGGAACCAAAAATGGCTATAACATAAATTAATTTATGTAATTTTTTCCAATTTTGTTTTAATAGACTTATCATTTTTTGTGAAGATGTAACAGCTAATGGAATCAATAATAACCAAGCAGAAAATCCTATAAATATATATTTTTTTTTAGAACATCGCTATAAATTTGCTGCCAATCAAATCTGTAGTCTATAATAACATAAGTCATTAAATGAGTAGTTGCATAAAAAAAAACAAATAATCCCAACATGCGTCTAAACGATATCCAGATATTTGATTTTGTAATTCTTTTAAGTGGTGTCATTGCTAATGTAAGAACAATAAAAATTAACGTCCATTCACCAGTATGATGAGATATCTCTTTCACTGGTTCAGGGCCCAGTTTGTTAAAGAAAATTTTATAAGTAATTATTAATAATGGAATCAAACTCAAGACAAAAACACATGGTTTTAAATATTTTTTCATTAAAAATATTTTTTTAAGTCCATGTCTGTATATAAACTGGCTACCTCTTCCTCATAGCCATTAAACATTAAAGTTTTTACTCTTGGTGCAAAAATATCATTTCCTACAACTCTTTCAGTGGCTTGTGACCATCTTGGATGATCAACGTAAGGATTTACATTTGAGTAAAAACCATATTCTCTTGGTGACGCACGCATCCATGATGAAGTTGGCATCTTTTCAACTAGTTTAATTTTTACAATAGCTTTCGCGCTCTTAAAACCATATTTCCATGGAACAAATATTCTTAAAGGAGCTCCATTTTGATTGGGAAGTTTTTTACCGTATAAACCAGTTACTATAGTAGTTAATGGATGCATTGCTTCATCTATTCTCAATCCTTCTCTATAAGGCCATTTTAAAACTGGATATCTTTGACCTCTCATTTGATCAGGATCATATACACTTTCAAATTCAACAAATTTAGCTTTTGATGTTGGAGTAACTTTAGACAATAGTTCACTTAAAGAAAAACCCATCCAAGGAATGACCATTGACCATCCTTCTACACATCTAAGACGATGTACTCTTTCTTTAGATAAAAACATTTCTGAAATTTCTTCCATCGATAAGTTAATAGGACTTTCAACTTCACCTTCAATACTTATATCCCAAGGATTTGTTTTGAAATTTTGAGAGTTTTTATAAGGATCGCTCTTAGATGTACCAAACTCATAATAATTATTATATGTCGTAATATCTTTATAACTTGTTTTGTTATCTATCTTATCTGATGCAGCATTACCTGAAAAAGGAAGCGACGAGATTGCAATAGAACTAGCTCCGACACTGATTGATTTAATAAAAGATCTTCTATTATTATAAATTTTTTCTGGTGTAATTTCTGAATATTTAATCTTTTTCATGAACTATGGGATTACCTTTTAACCAGTTACTTTCATTGTTTAGATAATGTTCCTTTTTCCATATAGGAGATCTTTTTTTAATTTCTTCAATTATATATCTAGATAAAACGTATGCTTCGTCACGATGTTTGCATGCAACTGCAATGACTATGCTAATTTCTCCAAGATTTAAAAAACCTTTAGCATGTTCAATAAACACTGCTTTATCTTCAATTTTTAATTTTTGATTTGTCTCATTATAAATTTCTTCAAAACTTTTTATAACTAGAGCATCATGGCTATCGTATGTTATTCCAACTACGCTTTTATTATTATTTTGATTTCTGACAGTTCCAGAAAAAAAAATTGAAGCCCCATAATCAGAAGAAGAAATAAATTCTTCAGCCAATGAAATTGAAAGCTTTCTCTTTTTTACATCTATTATCTTAGTATGAAGCATTAACCCCCTCCGATAGGAGGAATAATAGCAATTTTTTCATTATTTGTTATTTTATAATTGTCGCTAATTATATTATCATTTGAGCAAAATGCTGAAGAATGTACAATTTTTATAAAATTTTCATTACCTTTAAAATTTATATTTAAATAATCTAATATTTTATTTCTAACATCTTTAATTGTTGAGTCGTTTGCCACATCAAGCTCTAATAAATTTTGATTACTAAAATCTCTACTAGCACCAAACAGTTCTATTATTACTTTCATTAATTTTATTATTATTAAAATAGTTCTTTCAAAAATTCTGGAAGTCCGTCTGGGTTTTTCCACAAACCACTTTTTCCACCCTCTTTTATTAACAATTTGACATTATCTATTTCTAAATGAGGATTAACTATTTTACTTAAATCGTAAATAGTGATTAGAGCAGCATTAACACCCATAATAGCCTCCATTTCAACACCTGTTTTGGCATATGCAGATACGACACAATAAACTTCAAGAGAGCTATCTTTGTTGTTCATGATAATCTTTGTTGCAGTATGATCAATTGGTAGTGGGTGGCATAAAGGTATTAATTCGCTTGTTTTTTTAACTCCCAATACAGCAGAAACTTCTGCTAAAGTTATAGGATCTCCTTTCGGCATTTCTTTATTCTTAATAAGATTAAAAACCTCTTTACCAACATATATTTTCCCAGAGGCTAAGGCTCTTCTATATGTTTCTTTTTTAGCTGACACATCTACCATATTAAAAGTATTCTTTTTAAAAATCTCTTCCGCCCAATCTTTCAAATCTTTTTTATTTATTATCTTTAAATTACTCAAATTAACCGCCTGTAGTTGATAAATTTTTTGTTAAACCCGTTTCACCAATTTCTAAATAATGTGACTCTTTCTTAAAGTTTAGCTGTTTTAAAATTAGATCTTTTAATTCCTCTAATTGACTATCTTTTTGCATTAAATGACGAATGTTAATTCCAGTATTACCAAACAAACATAATCTCAAATCACCTTTTGCAGTTATTCTTAGTCTATTACAACTTTTACAAAAATCTTTTGAGTAGGGAGCAATAACACCAAATTTACCTTTAAATTTTGGATTTAAATAATTTTTTGCTGGCCCAGCATCTTTACCAAATGTTTGAATAATCCAGTTGTTATTATTTAGATAATCTACAAATTTTTTTGATGGGACGTGATACTTATTGAAATAGTCTAGATTATCTCCTGTTTGCATTAGTTCTATATATCTAAAATCTATTTCATTATTTTTTATAAATTCAGCCCAACTATCAAAGTCCTTCTCTGAGTCATTTATTCCTTTTAGTAGAACAGCATTAATTTTAATGTTTTTAAAATTTAATTTTTGTAAATTTTTTATTCCTCTAAGAATTTCTTCTAATCTATCATGACCAGTAATTTTTTTAAAAGTTTTAGGATCTAAACTATCGATACTGATGTTAATCCCGTCTAATCCACTATTTTTAATATCATTTGCTATTTTATCTAATTTATAACCATTTGTAGTTATTACAGTTTTTTTAATTCCTGAATTTTCTTTTATAATTTTGACTATTTCAAAAAAATCTTTTCTAATAGTTGGTTCACCACCAGTTAATCTTATTTTTGATACACCTAATTCTGATAGTGCTTTGGCTAATCTTCTAATTTCATCTATATTAATAAAAGTTCTGTTATCGCTTTTATCAATTTTGTACCCATCGGGTAAACAATAACCACATTTAAAGTTACAAACATCAGAAATTGAGAAGTCTTATATACGGAAATTTCCTACCGAAACTATCTTTAAGAATATTCATATGTTATATAGCCTATTATTGATTAAATAAACGATGAGTCAAATTTTAAATGCTAATGAGATTAAAGAATTTAATAAGAATGGTGCCATCCTTCTTAAAAATAAATTTGACAAAAAATGGATTGAAAAATTAAAAGTTGGGATTAATAAAGCTAAAGCTAATCCTAGCCCAAGATTTACTAACCACACTAAAGATAAAAATTTACCAAGTTATTTAGAGGATTTTTGGACTTGGAATTTACATAAGGAATTTACAGATTTTGTTTACAATTCTCCAACTGCAAAAATTGCTTCAGAGTTATTAGAGGCTAAAAAAATTAATTTAGTAATGGATAATTGGTTTTTTAGAGAGGCTGGATCAAAATCTAAACCCCCATTTCATCATGATATTTCATATTTTGATTTTGATGGTTCTATGTGTGTGTTGTGGCTACCTTTAGAACCAGTTAAAAAACAAGATGGTATAGCTTGGGTTAAAGGTTCTCATTTATGGGATAAATTATTTTTAAGAACAAGGTTTAATGATGGTCATCAAGTCGATGGTATAGCAGGTGAAGTAAATGGAAAAAAATATGAAATTACACCTGATATATTAAAAAATAAAAGTGATTATGAATTTTTAGAATGGGATTTAGAGTTAGGAGACTGTGTTTTTTTTGATATTAGAGCTTTACATGGTGCTCTTCATGAAACTACACCAAGCACTGATGTCAATAGGTTTACTTTAAGAATGGCAAAAGAAAATTCAAAAATTATTTATCGAGGTGATTGGGCCAGAGAAGAAAGAGCTATTATGGAAGCAAATGGATATAAAAATGGAGATAATTTATCTGGAAATATGTTTCCAAAACTTTGGCCATTAGGTTAAAAGTATTAAAAATTTTATAAAATTATGTACAGTAAATTTGGACAATTCATTGATGGCAAATGGACAGCATCTCAAGACAACAGCACTTATGAAGTTATAAACCCTGCAACAGAGGAAGTTCTTGGTCATGCATCCAAGGCTACGCCTGCTGATGTAGAAAGAGCATTAAAATCATCAGAACAAGGGCTTCAAGTTTGGAAAAAAATTACACCGTGGCAAAGAGCATATATACTCAGAAAAATTGCAGATAAGATTAGAGAAAAAAAAGATATTTTAGCTAAATGGATGACGTTAGAAAATGGAAAACCTTTAACTGAAGGTGTTGGAGAAACTAATGGAGCAGCAGATATTTTTGAATGGAATGCTGAAGAGACAAAAAGAATTTATGGACAAACAATAGAGAGCAGATTTGAAGATACTAGAGTTCATGTCTATTATCAGCCAGTTGGAGTTGTTGCCGCATTATCTCCTTGGAATTTTCCATTAATTTTAGCGGCTAGAAAAATTTCTACAGCTCTTGCAGCGGGTTGTTCGGTAATAATTAAACCAGATACAATCACCCCTGGTGTTGTTATGGAATTAGTAGATATTTGTAGAGAATGTGGTGTGCCACCCGGTGCAGTGAATCTTTTATCTGGTGATCCACCAAGTATAGCTTCGCAGTTAATGCAATCTGATATTATTAAAAAAGTTTCTATCACTGGCTCTGTTAGAGTTGGAAAATTAATACTTAAACAGGCTGCAGATAAAGTTCAAAGAGTAACAATGGAATTAAGTGGTCACTCACCCTTTATTGTTTTTGATGATGCAGATGTGAAGAAAGCTGCTGACATGGCAATTGCAGCAAAATTTAGAAATAACGGGCAGGTGTGTATTTCTCCTAATAGATTTTATATTCATGAGAATAAAAAAAAAGAATTTATAGATTTGTTTATAGAAAAAACTAAAAAGTTAAAAATTGGAAATGGTATGGATCCTGATACTCAGTTAGGTCCCTTGACAACTCAAAAGAGACTAAATGAGGTTGAAGCTCTTGTTGAAAAAACAAAGCAAGAAGGAGCAACTGTTTTATTAGGAGGAAAAAGACCAGCTGATTTTAACAAAGGTTTCTTTTACGAGCCAACTATTTTTGATGATGTTAAAGATGATTTTACCATTATGAAAGAGGAGCCATTTGGACCATTAGTACCTATGTTATCATTTAAATCTTTTGATGAAGTAATGGAAAGAGCCAATAATCATGAACTTGGATTATGTAGTTATGTTTGTACTAATTCAATGGAGACTGCTCATTTAGCTTCAGAAAAATTAGAGACAGGCTCAGTTGCTGTTAACACTGGTTTTGTTGCTATTGCTGAAGCACCTTTTGGAGGAATAAAGCAAAGTGGCTATGGAAGAGAAGGTGGATCTAACGCAATAAAAGATTACCTAAATGTAAAATATACCCACTTAGGCATTAAAGGATAAATTTCAAAATTTTTCATAAATGATACAATTTGATTTAAAAAATAGAGTTGCCATCATAACAGGTGGAGCTCAGGGATTTGGCTTTTCAATTGCTGAAAGATTTATTCAATCTGGTGCAACTGTAATAATTTGGGATTTAGACGAAGATGCAGCAAAAGAAGCAAAAGAAAAATTAAAATCAGATAATTTAAGCTATCAAATTTTAGATGTTACAAATTCAGATCAAATTGATCAAAATTTAAAAGTAATTAAAAATAAGTTTAATAAAATTGATATTTTTATTAACAATGCTGGTATTGCTGGATTAAATACAACAGTTGCCAAATACCCTTTGGATGAATGGAAAAAAGTTATAAATTTAAACTTAAATTCAGTATTCTACTGTTGCAAAGCTATTGTGCCAATTATGGAAAAAAATAATTATGGAAGAATAGTAAATATATCTTCTATTGCAGGTAAAGAAGGAAATCCAAATGCAAGCGCTTATAGCAGCTCTAAAGCTGGAGTTATCGCTTTAACAAAATCATTAGGTAAAGAATTGGCTCAAAAAAATATAGCAGTCAACTGCGTAACACCGGCAGCTGCAAAAACACGAATTTTTGATCAAATGACTGAAGAGCATATCAATTATATGCTTTCTAAAATTCCAAGAAACAAATTCGCAAAAGTTAGAGAATTAGCTTCTTTGGTTACATGGCTATCAAGTGAAGAAAATTCATTTTCAACTGCAGCAGTTTTTGATTTAAGTGGTGGAAGGGCCACATATTAGTCATGCAAATAGGAATTGATGTAGGCGCTACAAAAATTGAAAGTGTTGTACTTGAAGAGGACGGCAATGAAAAACATAGATCAAGAACAGATTGTCCAAAAGATTACTTATCAATTATAAGTACAATAAAAGATATTCATCGTAATTTAGAGAAAGAATTTCAAAAAGAATTACCTATTGGTGTTTGTCATCCTGGAATACATTCTCCACAAACTGGCTTAGTTAAGAATGCTCCAAATTGTTATTGGTTAGAGAAAAAACCTTTTCAAAGTGATTTACGTAAAGCATTGGGTAAAGAAGTATTTTGTGAAAATGATGGAAATTGTTTTGCATTATCTGAAGCAATAGATGGTGCGGGTAAACATTATAAAATTGTTTATGGAATTATTTTAGGTTCAGGAGCTGGAGGTGGTTTAGTTATAGATAAACAGATTGTAAGTGGCCCTAATGGAGTAGCTGGGGAATGGGGCCATAATCAAATTCCATATTTTGCTGCTAAAAAAGAGAACTTTAACTCTAACAATGCAAGAGAAGCAGAAGTTGAAAGTTTTATTTCTGGTCTTGGTATAGCAAAAAGATTTAATAAAATTTATGGAAAAAATTTAAAAACGAATGAAATTTTCGAGCTTAATAGAAAACATGACCTTGATGCTGAAAGATTTATAGATGAATTTAAATTAAATTTAGCAATGTCATTATCTGTAATTATAAATATTTTAGATCCTGACGCTTTTGTCTTTGGTGGAGGTGTTTCAAATGAAATAGATTTTTTAAGTGAAATTGAATCTATGGTTAAAAAATTTGTAATTGGAAAAGAGTATGATGGTGTTTTTTTAAAACCAAAATACGGTGATGCAAGTGGTGTAAGAGGTGCTGCTAGATTAGGACGAAGAACTACTTATTAAAGATTCAATTTAAAGTTGAAATTAAAAAAAAATAATATTCAAAAAAATTAAATAATAAAAAAAAAAATTAGAAAAATAAGATACAAACCATAGGTTGTAGACAAATTATTAAATATCAATTTTTTTTTTATGAATATACCTTCTTTTTTTAATTAAAAATAATGAGGAGAAGATAAATGAAAAAAATAATAATTGCTATTTTAGCAATAGTTTTAGCTCCAACACTTTCTTACGCTGGATCTAAAGCTGAAGTTCTTCACTGGTGGACGTCAGGTGGAGAAGCAAAAGCATTGCAAGTTCTAAAAGATGATTTTGCTGCACAAGGTGGTGAGTGGAAAGATATGCCAGTTTCAGGTGGTGGTGGAGATGCTGCTATGCAAACATTAAAGGCAAGAATCGTAGCTAATGATGCACCAGCTGCTGCTCAAATTAAAGGACCAACTATTCAAGCTTACGATAGAGAAGGTGTTGTAGCTCCATACAATATTGATGCTGTAGCTAAAGCTGAAGGTTGGGATAAACTTTTAAGTAAACAAGTAGCTGATCATATGAAGTGCGATGATGGAAAAGCATATTGTGCTGCTCCCGTAAACATTCATAGAATTGACTGGTTCTGGGCTAACAAAAAAGTTTTAGACTCAAATGGAATTAAAATGCCATCTTCATGGGCTGAATTTAATGCTGCTGCTGATAAGCTTCAAGCAAAGGGAATTATCCCTTTAGCGCATGGTTCTCAACCTTGGCAAGACGCAACAGTTTTTGAAGCTGTAGCACTTGGTATTGGCGGAAACGATTTTTACAAAAAAGCATTTGTAGACGCTGATGTTGCGACATTGGGTGGATCTACGATGGTAAAAATCTTTGATCAAATGAGAAAACTTAAAGGTTACACAGATGCTGGTTCTCCAGGAAGAGACTGGAACGTTGCAACTGGAATGGTTATGGAAGGCAAAGCTGCATTCCAACTTATGGGTGACTGGGCAAAAGGTGAATTTGCTGCAGCTGGTTTAAAACCTGATGTAGACTATTACTGTGCAGCTACTCCATCTAACAATGGATATCTATACAATGTAGACTCATTCATTTTCTTTAAAATTAAAGGAAAAGAAAAAGTTGAAGGTCAAAAACTTCTTGCAAGTTTAATCATGGGTAAAGAGTTCCAAAAAGTTTTCAACATTTACAAAGGATCAATTCCAGCAAGACTTGATGTCCCTATGGATGATTTTGATAAATGTGCGAAAAAATCTAACTCAGATTTAAATACTGCGGCAGCAAAAGGTGGATTACTTCCAAGTTTTGCTCACGGTATGACTTTGGAGCTTGGTGTAAAAGGTGCAATTCAAGACGTTGTAACTGAACACTTTAACTCAAACATGTCTTCTCAAGATGCTGTTAAGAAATTATCAGCTGCTGTTAAGGCTGCAAGTTAATCAAAGTAGTTAATCTAAATTATCATGCGCTATAAAATAGCGCATGATTTAATCTTTAATTAATTTTTTATGTATTGGTTGAAAAGAAATTTACCCAGATTAGTAATAGCACCATCGTTTGGTGTAATTGCTTGGTTTGTTTATGGTTTCATTTTCTGGACAATTTATATTTCCTTTACTAAATCAAAATTATTACCTAAATATGAATTTTGGGGTATTGACCAATATTTTAGACTTTGGTCGATGCCAAGATGGCATGTAGCAGTTGAAAATTTATTTATTTTTACAGTACTATTTATAATCTTATGTGTTTTTATAGGAATTGTACTTGCTATTTTGCTAGATCAAAAAATTAGAGCTGAGGGTTTTTTAAGAACAATTTATCTATATCCAATGGCTTTATCATTTATTGTGACAGGGACAGCCTGGAAATGGATATTAAATCCGTCATTAGGAATTGAAAAATTTGCTCAAGATATTGGTTTCGAAACTTTTACATTTGACTGGTTAGTAACACCAGGCATGTCTATTTACACAATAGTAATAGCAGGTGTTTGGCAATCTTCAGGTTTTATAATGGCTATTTTTCTTGCCGGATTAAGATCTGTGGATGATGAGATAATTAAGGCAGCCAAAATAGATGGTGCAGGAATAGTATCAGTTTATACAAAAATTATTTTACCTATGATGAGACCAGTGTTTATGAGCGCACTTGTTATATTAGTTCACTTAGCAATTAAAAGTTATGATCTAGTAATTGCATTAACAGCAGGTGGTCCTGGAATTTCATCAGATATGCCAGCGGTATTTATGACACAAATGGCATTTCATAGAAGTGAAATTGGCTTAGCTTCAGCAAGTGCAATCATGATGTTTTTAACAGTTTCAGCAATAGTTGTTCCATATTTGTATTCAGAATTAAAAAGAGAAGATGACAGAAAATAATATTCAAACTTATAAAGATTTAGAAAAATCATCTAATACAAAAAAATTAATTTATAGATGGATATTGTTTGTAATTTTAGGAATTTTTGCTTTGTATTACATTACACCACTATACGTAATGATAGTTACTTCTTTTAAAACTATGGAGGAAATTAGACAGGGAAATTTATTTTCTTTACCAAGCTCTTTAGATTTAGGTTCATGGGATGTAGCATGGAGTGGTCAAGGTTTTTCAGCAGGAGATGTATATTTAAAAACGTACTTTTGGAACTCTGTAAAATTAGTGGTCCCCGGCGTAATTATCTCAACTATATTAGGGGCGATTAATGGATATGCTTTAACAAAATGGAGATTTAAAGGAGATAGCTATATATTTTTATTATTTTTATTTGGAACATTCATCCCTTATCAAGCAATACTGCTTCCAATGTCTAGAACATTAGGTTTCTTAGGTATATCAAATTCTATTTATGGACTGATTTTAGTTCATGTAGTTTATGGTTTATGTTTTACAACTCTATTTTGTAGAAATTATTATATTTCTATTTCAGATGAAATTGTGAAAGCTGCCAGAATAGATGGGGCAGGTTTTTTTAAAATATTTTTTAAAATCATGTTACCGATCTCAGCTCCAATTTTAGTAGTTACTATCATTTGGCAATTTACCATGATTTGGAATGATTTTTTATTTGGTGCCACATTTACATTTGGTGAAGAAGCCCCAATACAAGTTGCTTTAAATAATATGGTGTTAACAAGCTCTAGCGTTAAAAGATATAATGTTGATATGGCTGCAGCAATCATAGCTGGATTTCCAACACTAGTTGTTTATGTATTGGCAGGCAAATATTTTATTAGAGGATTAACAGCAGGGTCAGTGAAAGGATAACAAAATGGCTAATTTAAAGATAAATGACATTAATAAAAACTTTGGATCTACAGAAGTTTTAAAAGGAATTAATTTGGATATAAATGATGGTGATTTCCTTGTTTTATTAGGACCATCTGGATGTGGAAAATCAACATTATTAAATACTATTGCTGGATTAGAAACTTCTAATAGTGGTGAAATTTTAATAGATGATTACCGTGTTAATGACATGGAACCTAGTGATAGGGATATAGCTTTAGTGTTTCAATCATACGCCCTTTATCCCGCTATGACGGTGAAAAAAAATGTTACATTTGGATTAGAGCAGAGAAAGACACCTAAAGATAAAATTGAAAAGTCTTTAAATAGAGTATCAAGCTTATTGAAAATAAATGAACTCTTAGAACGAAAACCATCCCAATTATCCGGTGGTCAAAGACAGAGAGTTGCTATGGGTAGAGCTTTAGTTAGAGATCCTAAAGTTTTTTTATTTGATGAACCATTATCTAATTTGGATGCAAAATTAAGAGTTGAAATGAGAAGAGAGATTAAGAAGCTTCATCAAAATTTGAAAACAACTGTTGTATATGTGACCCATGACCAAACTGAAGCTATGAGTTTGGGAACAAATATTGCAATAATGAATCATGGTGTAATCCAACAATGTGATACGCCAAAAAATATTTATAATACTCCTAACAACATTTTTGTTGCAGATTTTATTGGGTCTCCTTCGATGAATCTAATTAAAGGAAAATTAATAAACCAGAATGGAGAATTGTTTTTTGCAAGTAACGATCAAACTAAAATTCCATTAAATAAATATAATTTTAAAAATAAAATTAATGAAGATGAAAAAGAAATAACCTTAGGTATTAGACCAGAGCATATTTATATTGAGAAAAATGCATCTGATAATTTCGAAATTAAAGTTAAATCAGAACTTTCTGAATATATTGGTCATGAGCAAATAATAACTTTTGATTTTTCAGGACAACAATTACTTGGGAAATTTTCATCAACTATCGATATTGATATTAATAAAGAATTTAAATTAAATATAGATATTAATCAGATTTCAGTATTTGACACATTAACTGAAGAAAGAATATAATTGTGAAGGTTAAATATTCAGATTTAAAGAATAAAAGAATTTTTATCACAGGTGGTGGTTCTGGAATTGGTGCTTCTATAGTCGAACATTTTTGTGAACAAGAAAGTGAAGTATATTTTGTTGATATAAATGTAAAAGATTCAAAAAAATTAATAAATATCATTGAAAAAAAAAAATTTAATAAACCAACATTTATTGAATGTAATTTATTAGATATTAAAAAATTACAAAAAATAATAAAAAAAATAGTTTCATCTAAAGGAACAATACATTCACTCATTAATAATGCAGCAAATGATGAAAGACACACAACAGAAGAAGTTGATGAAAAATATTATGAGAATAGGATGGCAATAAATTTAAAACATTATTTTTTTGCAGCTCAAGAAGTTGTCAAAGGTATGAAAAAAGATAAAAATGGATCAATTGTAAATTTAAGTTCAGTTTCCTGGATGTTAGGTGAAGGTGATAAAGTTATATATGAAACTGCCAAATCAGCAGTTGTTGGTTTAACAAGATCATTTGCTCAAGAGTACGGGAAATACAATATAAGAACCAATTCTGTTGTACCCGGATCTATTGCAACTGAAAGACAAATCAAACATTGGCTTACACCTAAATATAAAAAATTAATATTAGAAAAACAAGCCTTAAAACGACAGCTAAAACCTGAAGATGTTGCAAAACTAGTATTGTTTTTATCTTCTGACCAGTCCTCAGGATGCACTAAACAAAGTTTTGTTGTTGATGGTGGAATAACATAAAAAATAAAAGTGAAAAAATTTAAGCTTAGAAGTAAAGAATGGTTTGATAATCCTGATGATCCTGGTCTTACAGCTTTATATTTGGAGCGATATTTAAACTACGGACTAAAAAGAGAAGACCTTCAGTCAGGAAAACCAATCATTGGTATAGCACAATCTGGTAGTGATCTTTCACCGTGCAATAGACATTTTCAAGCATTAAGTAAAACAATTAAAGATGGGATAAGAGAAGCTGGTGGAATTCCAATGGAATTTCCAACTCATCCAATTCAAGAAACTGGAAAAAGACCTACAGCAGCGCTTGATAGAAATCTCTCATATTTATCTTTAGTAGAAGTTTTGTATGGATATCCAATTGATGGAGTTATTCTTACAACAGGTTGTGATAAAACCACACCTGCAGCATTGATGGCTGCTGCAACTGTAAATATTCCATCAATAGTATTGTCAGGTGGACCAATGTTAGACGGAAATTATAAAGGAAAAAAAGCTGGCTCAGGTACAATTATTTGGGAAGCAAGAAAATTACATGCAAAAGGTGAAATTGATTATGATGAGTTTATGGATATGGCAGCAGCTTCAGCTCCAAGCATAGGGCATTGTAATACAATGGGAACAGCATCTTCAATGAATTCAATCGCAGAAGCTTTAGGAATGTCACTTCCAGGTGGAGCAATAATTCCTGCTCCCTATAAAGAGAGAACAGATATTTCTTTTAAAACTGGAAAACGAATTGTTGAAATGGTTTTTGAAAATTTAACACCATCAAAGATAATGACAAAAGAAGCATTTGAAAATGCAGTTTATGTTGCAAGCGCTATTGGTGCCTCAAGTAATTGCCCACCTCATCTTACAGCTATAGCAAGACATATGGGTGTTGATTTTAATTTAGACCAATGGGAAAAATTAGGACACAGCATTCCTTTATTAGCAAATTGCCAACCCGCTGGAGAACATCTTATGGAAGGTTTTTTTAAAGCTGGGGGTATACCAGCCATCATGAAAGAATTAATTAAAGACAAAAAACTTAACATCAAAGCTTTAACAGTTACTGGTAAAACTATTGAAGAAAATTTAAATATGAAAATTGATGTTAATAGAGATGTTATTAAATCATATGAAAATCCATTATCTCATAATGCAGGCTTTATTGTAATGAAAAGTAATTTCTTTAGTTCGGCTGTAATGAAAACTTCTGTTATTAGCTCTGAGTTCAGAGAAAGATATTTATCAAATAAAGATAGTTTAAATATTTTTGAAGTAAAAGCCGTTGTTTTTGAAGGACCTGAAGATTATCATGCAAGAATAAATGATGATAATTTGAATATTGATAAAAATTCAATTTTAATTATTAGAGGCTGTGGACCTGTTGGCTATCCAGGATCAGCTGAAGTAGTAAATATGCAACCACCTGATAAGCTTTTAAAAAAAGGTATCAATACACTTCCAACTTTAGGAGATGGAAGACAAAGTGGGACATCAGAAAGTCCGTCCATACTAAATGTTTCACCAGAGTCGGCTGTAGGAGGAGATTTATTAATAATTAAAACTGGCGATAGAATTAAGATAGATTTAAACAATAGTAGAATAGATTTATTAGTGTCAAATGAGGAAATTAAGAAAAGAAAAGAAAACACTAAACTACCTATTCTAGAAAATCAAACACCATGGCAAGAAATTTCAAGAAAAATGGTAGGTCAATTGGAAACTGGTAGTTGTTTAGAAACTGAAACTGTTTTTTTAGATATAACTAATACGAAAGGAATGCCGAGACATTCTCATTAGAAAGGAACCTATGACAAAAAGACTTAAAGATAAAAATATTTTAGTTACAGCTGCGGGACAAGGAATTGGTAAAGCAACAGCTATAGCATTTCACAAAGAAGGAGCTAATGTTATTGCAACTGATATTAATGACAAAACTTTAGAAGATCTAAACAAAGAATATCCAAATATAAAAATACAAAAACTTGACTCAACAAAAAACAATGAAATTTTAGAATTTGTTAAAACATTAGATAAAATTGATGTTTTGTTTAATGCTGTTGGTTTTGTTCATCACGGCAGTATTTTAGAATGTGAAGAAAAAGATTGGGATTTTTCTTTTGATGTAAATGTTAAATCTATGTATTTTATGTGCAAAGCAATATTACCAATGATGATTAAACAAAACTCAGGGAGTATTATTAATGTTTCTTCTTGTGCATCAAGCTTGAAAGGTTTTCCTAATAGATTTGTTTATGGAACTACAAAAGGAGCAGTAATTGGATTAACTAAATCAATTGCAGCAGATTATGTTAAACAAAACATTAGATGTAATTCTATAGCACCAGGAACAGTTTTTTCACCATCTTGGCAAGATAGAGTTAATCAAAGTCCAGATCCAGTACAAGCTAAAAAAGATTTTATAGCGAGACAACCAATGGGAAGACTAGGTACAGCAGAAGAAATTGCAGCAGTTGCAGTTTATTTAGCTAGTGATGATTCAACATTTACAACAGGAACTACTATCTCAGTTGATGGTGGAATTTCAATTTAATTAAACACAGGATAATTATGAAACTATTAAGAGTAGGACAAAAGGGAAAAGAGAAACCAGCAATATTAGATAAAGATGGAAAAATTAGAGATATTAGTTCTCATGTAAAAGATTTAAATCCTGATTTTTTAAACTTTAAAACTATATCTGAATTAAGAAATATTGACTTAAAGTCATTACCAGAACTTTCTTCTAGTGACAGAGTAGGGTCGTGTATTACAAAACCAGGTAAGTTTGTTGCAATTGGTTTAAATTTTTCTGATCATGCGGCAGAGTCTAATTTACCAGTTCCATCAGAACCAATAATGTTTATGAAAGCTACTAGTTCAATTAATGGTCCAAATGATAATATAGAAATTTTACCTAATTCTAAAAAACTAGATTGGGAAGTTGAATTAGGAATAATTATTGGAAAAGAAACAAAACATATTGAGCAAAATCAAGCACAAGATCATATATTAGGTTATTGTTTAGTAAATGATGTAAGTGAGAGAGAATGGCAAATTGAAAAGATGGGACAATGGGTAAAAGGAAAATCTCATGATACCTATGGACCTATTGGGCCTTATTTGGTTACAAAGGAAGATATAAAAGACATAAATAATTTAAATATGTCCTTAGATGTAAATGGAGAGAGAATGCAGACTGGAAACACTAATACAATGATTTTTAACGTTGATATTATTGTAGCATATGTGAGTAAGTTTATGTCATTACAAGCTGGAGATATAATTACTACAGGAACTCCTCCAGGTGTTGGTATGGGTAAAAAACCACAATTATTTTTAAAAGCTGGAGATACATTGAGATTATCCATAGATAATTTAGGTGAGCAAAACTCTAAAATTATTTCTTTGTAATTTTATTAATGAATAAAATTGTTACCTCTGAACCTAAAATACTTTGGAAATTAAAGTGTAAATTGGGTGAAGGTACATTGTGGGTTAAAGAACATAATTCAATTTATTTTGTAGATATAAAAAAGAAGAAATTTTTTTCATTAGATATAAAAAAAAATAAAAAAAAAATATTTTCAGTAAATAAAGAAATTGGTTTTTTAGCACACGTCAAAGGATTTATTTTTGTTTTAGGTCTACAGGGCGAGTTGAGAATACAAAATATAAAAACAAAAAAAATAATCAAATCGATTTATATTGAAAAAAATCTTAGATTAAACAGGATTAATGATGGAAAAACAGATCCTGCAGGAAATCTTTGGTTTGGTACAATGGATAATCTTGAGAGAAAGATTGAAAAAGGTTCACTTTATAAATTAGATAAAAAACTGATGATAAATAAAATTGATAGCAATTATAGAATTACAAATGGTCCAGCATTTATTGATCAATCAAATTTTTATCATACAGATAGTTCAAAAAAAACAATCTATAAAATTAAGATTAACAAAAACAACAAGATAACAAATAAAAAAATATTTAAAAAATTTAAAGTATTGGATGGTTCACCAGATGGCATGACTTTAGATAAAAACAAAAATTTATGGGTGGCACATTTTCACGGCGCTAAAATATCAGTACTAAACTCAAAGGCGAAATTAATACATACAATTAATTTGCCAGCCAAAAATATTACAAATTGTACCTTTGGAGGGCAAAAAAACAATCAACTTTTTGTGACAAGTGCCACAAAAGGCTTAAACAAATCTGACTTGCAAAAATTTAAATACTCTGGATGCTTATTTAGTGTAAAAACTAATACTAAAGGAATTTTACAAAAAAAATTTACTTACAAGTATGAAAAAAAGAGATCTTTATTACGAGAGAATACCCACTAAGCTTCTAAGAGAAGACATTCGACACCTGGGAAATATACTTGGAAAAGTTTTAAAAGATCAAGAAGGTGACAAATTTTTTGAGTTGGTAGAAAAAGTAAGAAAACTTTCAAAGGCCAATAAAACTAATTTAAATAATAAGCATTCTTTTAGAAAGATAATTAGGACTATAAAAAATATAAGTCCAAAAAATACATTTAAGCTAACTAGAGCATTTACACATTTTATGAATCTTATAAATTTGGCAGAATCTATAGATGCTTCAAGAAGCTTAAATGAATACGAAAATAATAAAAAAAAAATAAATAAAACTAATCTATTTATAGAAGAAATTTTTGAGGATTTATTTAATAATAAGAAAATCTCTGACAATAAAATTTATAACCATGCTAAAAATCTCAATATTGGCGTAGTGTTAACCGCACACCCAACAGAGGTTAAGAGAAGAACATTAATTCAAAAATATCATAAAATTACAGAAATATTGGAAGAGAGAGATCTTTTAAAAGATTATCCTTCAAAATTAAAAATATTAGATAAAAAACTTTTTGATGAGTTTACAATTATATGGAACACAGATGACTTGAAAAGATTTAAACCATCTCCATTTGATGAGGCTAGATGGGGTTTGGCAATAATTGAAGATAGTTTGTGGGACACAATCCCAAAAGTTTATAGAAGATTAAATTCTATATTTATTCAAAATATGGGCAAAAGTTTGCCAAAAAATTTTAATCCGATTGAATTTGGCTCTTGGATGGGTGGAGATAGAGATGGAAACCCTAATGTTACAGCAAAAGTTACAAAAGAAGTAATTTTACTATCAAGATGGGAGGCTGCAAAACTGTATGAAAAATCTTTAACTAAAATAATTAGTTCTTATTCAATGGAAAAATGTTCAAAAAAAATATTGAAACAAACTGGAAAATCATTTGAACCATATAGAGTATTTTTGAGACCGTTAAGAAACAAAATGCGAGCAACTCATAGAATGATAGAGCAACATTTGGTAAACAAAAAACCTTTAGATCAAAAAAATCTTCTTAAATCTAAAGAAGAAATATTAAAACCCTTAAGAGTAGTAAGACAATCTTTAGAACAAAATAATAACGAAAACTTAGCTAGCGGCGAGTTACTAGATTTAATGAGAAGAACTAAATGTTTTGGAATTAATTTAGCAAAACTAGATATAAGACAAGAGTCATCTAGACATACTCAATTAATTAGTGAATTTGTAAAAAAAAAATACAATAAAGACTATTTAAAATTAGAGGAAAATGAAAAAATTAATTTTTTAAAATCAAGATTAAATTCAAAAAAAAATATCATTAATAAATTTCAATTTAAAAATAAAGAAAATAAAGAAGTTTGGGAAACATTTAATGTGATATCTCAAGAACCATCTGAATGTCTTGGTGCTTATGTAATTTCAATGACATCTTCAGCGTCAGATATATTGTCAGTATCTTTTCTGCAAAAAGAGGCAAAAATTAAAAACAAACTTAGAGTTGTACCTTTATTTGAAACATTGGATGACTTAATTAATGCAAAATCTATTATGGGAAATTTATTTTCATATAAATGGTACAGAAATTTAATTCAAAATAAACAAGAAGTAATGATTGGTTATTCCGACTCTAGTAAAGATGCTGGAAAAATTTGTGCCAGTTGGCATCAATATAAAGCGCAAGAAGAAATTGTTAAATTAGCAAAAAAACACAAAATAGAGGTTGTCTTTTTTCATGGTAGAGGTGGTTCTGCAGGCAGAGGGGGAGGACCTATCCAAGCAACATTAAGATCTTTACCTCCAAATTCAGTTAATGGAAAAATAAGAATTACTGACCAAGGTGAAGTTATCCAACAAAAATATGGTTATGAGCCATTAGCGAAATATAATTTATGTAGTTATATTGGAGCTGTATCTGAAGCATCATTAAATCCACCACCTCAACCAAAAAAATCCTGGAGAACATTAATTGAAAAAATGTCAGAGATTTCAAAAAGTTCTTACAGAAAAAATATTAACCAAAACTCTGATTTTATTAAATATTTTAAAACAGTAACCCCACATGTTTCATTGGGTAAACTTTCAATAGGATCCAGACCGTCAAAAAGAAAAAATGTTGATAATATTAAAAGTCTAAGAGCTATACCTTGGATTTTTGCATGGACACAAATTAGATTAATGTTACCTGCATGGCTTGGAAGTGCTGAAGCGTTAAGATACGCAAATATAAAAGATTTTAGAAAAATATTATATGATATGGAGAGAAATTGGCCTTTTTTCAATTCAATGCTTGATATTTTGGATATGGTAATTTCAAAAGTTGATACAGATATTTCAAAAATTTATGAAGAATTTCTTGCGGATGAAAAATTGAAAAGAGTTGGAAAAAGATTAAGATTTCAATTTGAAGTTATAAAAAAACTAAATAAAGAAATAACACCAAAAGAAATTATTAAAGCAAGAAAACAATTTAGGACATCTGTTTTGATTAGAAATATTTACGCAGAAGTGCTAAATATAATTCAACCTATTGTAATTAAAAAAATAAAAACCAATAAAAATAATTTGAATAAAAAATATTTAAATGATGCATTATTAACATCTATTGCTGGTATCTCTGCTGCAATGAAAAATACAGGCTAATGATTGAATTATTAATTGCTTTTGGTGCAGGCCTTATAAGTTTTTTATCTCCTTGCGTATTGCCACTGATACCAGGTTATGTTTCTTTTATTTCCGGACAATCATTGCAAGACATCTTAAAATTAGAAAAAATAAATATTTTACCGATTATTTTATTCTGTTTTGGATTTTCTACTGTTTTTATAATTTTGGGTGCATCTGCATCATACTTAGGTCAAACCTTATTACAGAATTCCGAAACTTTAAGAGTGATTGCAGGAGTTGTAATAATAGTTTTTTCACTTCAATTAATTGGTCTTATTAACATTAGTTATTTAAATTTTGAAAAAAGAATTGAAGCAAAAAAATCACAAAATATTTTATTTCCATATGTAATTGGGTTAGCTTTTGGATTTGGTTGGACACCATGTATAGGTCCAATTTTAGGTTCCATTTTAGCTTTAGCATCTATTGAAGAAACTTTATCTAAAGCAATTATGTTGCTTGTTTTTTATTCTTTGGGTTTAGCGATACCTTTTACATTAGCAGGTTATTTAATACAAAAATTTTTAGTTTTTTCAAAAAATTTTAAAAAAAATATAAATTTAATTTCAAAAATAGGTGGATTTACTCTTTTGATCACAGGTGTTTTAATTTTAACAAACCAATTACAGACAATTGGTTTTTATTTAATTAAAATTTTTCCATTTATGCAAAATTTCGGTTAAAAGTAATTAATGAAAATTTATCAAATAGACTCAAGTGCTAGAAAAGAAGGCTCTACTTCTCGTGCATTAGCAAAAAAATTATTAGATAAAATAAAAAAACCAGGTGACGAGGTAATTTACAGAGACTTAGATGATGAAATGCTTTTCGTGAGTGGCTTAACAGAGTCTGGAATGAAAATTGAAGAAAAAGATCAAACTGAGGAACATAAAAAAATGTTTGAGCTATCTGATAAATTAGTAAGTGAACTTAAAGAAAGTGATATTATCATTATATCTGCTCCTATTTATAATTATGGACCACCAGCAACACTTAAGGCTTGGGCAGATTTAGCTGCTAGAATAGGTGAAACTTTTAGATTCAAACCCAATGGTAGGAGAGAAGGTTTATTAAGAAATAAGAGAGCTTATTTAGTGATTACATCTGGTGGAACTAAACTAAATAGCAGTGAAGATTTTTTAACTCCTTGGCTGAAATTTATATTAAATTTTTTTGGTATTGAAAAAGTTGATGTAGTAAGTGCTGATCAAATGGCACTTGATTATGAAAAGTCAATAAAAGATGCTGAAGAACAAATTCACAATTTAACGTAATAAATAGACACATTTACTTTCTATTATTTGTCTAATTTATTAGAATTTGTTAACATTATTTATGAAAAAAATGCTTTTCATAATCATAAGTTTATTTTTTTTTACAAATAGTTATGCAGGATGTGATGATCCTTTAACTGATGGTGTTGATTATTCAAATTGTAGGTTTTCAGAGTCTCAAGATCTTCAGGGAAGTTATCTTCCTAATTCAAATCTATCATTTGCTAGTTTTATACAAGTAAATTTTGATAAGAGTATAATGATGAATTCTAATTTATCATTCGGTACTTTTCCTGACTCTACATTTGTAAGAGCCAATCTTTATGAGACAGTTTCAATAGGAGCAAATTTTGAAAAGACTAATTTTACTAGTTCTAATTTGACAAGAGTTGATTTTATGGGATCTACTTTAATTGAGGCAAATTTTCAAAATGCTAATTTAATGGAAGCAAATCTTACATCATCTAATATTACTAATGCTAATTTTGATGGAGCTAATTTGATTGGAGCAACATGGACCAATGGCGAAACTTGTGGCCCAAACTCTATTGGTGTATGTAATAAATAATGAACACTGCTATTAAAACTGATGATGTTATATTCAATTTTTTTAAACAAATTTGTGATGAAAAAGATGATCAAAAATGTGTAGAATTAGGTAAGGAATGGATAAAAGCCATGGAGACAAATTTATCAAGTATGGAAAAAAATCTTAATGGTGCTGACAAATTAAAACATCAAGATGATATAAAAAGTAACAGAGATCATTTAAATAATCTTAAAACGAAAAGCTCTTCTGAATGGAGAGCATATGCCACTCAGTGTATGATAGAAATAATGAATCATAAAAGCCAGCAATAATGAGCAATCAAGAAAAAGTTTTTATTATTATTTGTTGTTCTTTAATTATTTACACATTTTACTATTTAATTGAGAAACATCTTCTCTAAATAAAACTATCAATTGCTATTTAAATATAATAATAATTCTCTAAAGGGGTGTCTTAACAGACTGAGATTAAACCCTAAGAACCTGTCCGGTAATTCAGAAAGGGAGAACAATGGATAAAACACACTTTATAAGTCAATCAACATCGTTAGCGTTAGTAATAATTATAAGCTTAATATTTACATCATTAGGTCTTTATCATTCAAAAAAATTTAAGGGTACAAGCAATTACCTGACTGCTAATAGAAATATTGGTTTTTTTTCACTTACTACAAGTTTGGTTGCATCAGCATTAGGAGCTTGGATTTTATTTGGTCCAGCTGCAGCAGCCACATGGGGTGGAATAGGAGCTGTAATTGGATATGCATTAGGAACAGCTTTTCCAATGATTTTTTTAATTTATTTAGGAAAAAAAATTAGAAGTGAGTTTCCAAAAGGATCATCATTAATTGAATTTATGAGAAAAAAATTTGGCAAAAGTTTATTTAAACTAATTTTACTTATGACTATATTTTATATGTTTATATTTTTGTGTGCTGAAGTTACAGCGGTTGCAGTTTTAATCAATTATATATCTGGAACTGAACTATGGATTACAGCATTAATTGTGTTATTAGCAACGTTAACATATACGTTATATGGTGGCTTAAGAGCTTCAATTTTTACTGATAATATTCAAATGATTGTAATTAGTATTCTTTTACTAGTTTCTGTTTCATATATATTGACCTATGCTGGAAGTGAGTTTTCAATTGAATATGTAAAACAAAAAAATCCTCAATTATTAAGTGGTTCTTATATTCCAAGTTACACTGCTGGTTTGACTTTTTTTATAGCAGTAGCTGCAACTAATTTGTTTCACCAGGGAAATTGGCAAAGAGTTTATGCGGCAAAAGACTACAAAACTCTGAAAAAGAGTTTATGGGTTTCTTTTTTTATAATAATTCCAATAGTTTTCTTTATGGGTTTTACTGGCATGGTGTCTTTTTCAATAGACTCTAGTCAAAGACCAGATTTAGGTTTTTTTACATTATTATTAAAAGAACAATCCGAAACATTGTCTTTATTGATAATTGTACTTGGATTAGCATTAACAATTTCAACAGTTGACACTTTAGTTAATGGAATTTCAAGCCTTTTTGTTGTTGATGGAAAAGCAACATTTAATTTTGATAAAAAAACAGATTATTTAAAATTATCAAAATATTTTATTATTATCATATCTTTGATTGTATTTTTTATAGCTTCAAAAGGTTTTGATATTTTGTATTTATTTTTGTTAGCTGATTTATTTTGTTGTGCATTTGTTTACACAGTATTTTATAGTTTTTATAACAAAGATATTAATGAAAAAACTGCCTATATTTCAATCATTGTAGGATTGATTGGTGGCTTTTTATTATTTCCATTCCCAGATTTTTCAAAAAGTTTGCTTGTGGGAACATTAGTTTCTAAAGAATTGTTTACACCATTTGTGTTGCAATCTTTATTATTTTTGTCTTTTGTAATAGCAACTTTTCTTCCAGCTATAATTCTTAAAATTAAAAAATATTAATTGTAAAAAATTAGGTTAAGAGACCATTATTTGTGGTCTCTAAACACATACCACTTATATAAATTATTGTATTTAGATAAATAATATCTATATATCTATCCATTCACATGTCTGACAGCCAAATAATCATCAATGATCTTTCAAAGGTTTATGTTAATGGATTTACCGCTCTTAAAAGTGTAAATCTGAATATAAAAAAAGGAGAGATTTTTGCTATGCTTGGACCAAACGGTGCAGGCAAAACAACTTTAATTAGTATAATTTGTGGCATTGTAAAACCATCTTCAGGAATAGTCACTGTTGATGGATTTGATATTATAGATGATTATAGAGAAACAAGATCTAGAATTGGTTTAGTTCCTCAAGAACTAACATTAGAACAGTTTGAAACAGTTTTTAACAATGTTTCATATTCAAGAGGACTGTATGGAAAAAAACCCAATCCTCAACATATAGAAAAAATTTTAAAACAACTTAGTCTTTGGGATAAAAAAGATCAAAGATTAAGACAGTTATCTGGGGGAATGAAGCGTAGAGTTTTGATTGCTAAAGCTCTATCTCACGAACCCACAATTTTATTTTTAGATGAGCCTACTGCAGGAGTAGACGTTGAGTTAAGACAGGATATGTGGAAAATTGTTGAAGATTTAAGAAAAACAGGTGTAACAATTATTTTAACTACTCACTATATAGAAGAAGCCGAAGCGATCGCAGATAGAGTAGGTGTTATAAATCAAGGCGAAATTATACTTGTAGAAGAAACAAAAGAACTATTAAAAAAAATGGGACATAAAAAACTAACTGTAGAGCTTCAAGACAAAATTTCTAAAATTCCAGATAGTTTAGATAAATACAAATTAGTTTTAGGTAATACCAAAATGTCAATTGATTATACATACAATGTTCAAGCAGAACAAACTGGAATTACTAATTTATTACAAGACATTAAAGATGCAGGATTAAAATTAAAAGATTTAAAAACAGAACAAAGCACTTTGGAAAAAATATTTGTTAGTTTAGTTAAGGAAAATAATGAAATTTAATTACTTTGCATTTAAAGCAATTTATCTTCATGAAATGGATAGGTTTAAAAGAACTTTGATGCAATCATTACTTTCACCAGTTTTGTCCACCTCTTTATATTTCATTGTATTTGGATCAGTTATCGGTGGTTATGTTGAAAAAATAGATGGTATTAGTTATGGATCATACATAGTACCTGGTTTATTAATGTTAACATTGTTAACTCAATCAATTACCAATACTTCATTTGGGATATTTTTTCCTAAATTTAATGGAACTATTTATGAAATTTTAGCAGCACCAATTTCAACTTTAGAAATAGTTCTTGCATTTGTGGGGGCGGGAGCCACTAAAACATTAATTGTTGGGGTGGTAATTTTTATTACTGCAAATTTTTTTGTTGAAGTTGATGTAAAATACCCACTTTTAGTAGTTTTTTTATTAATGCTTGTTGCTTTTACATTTGCATTATTTGGGTTTTTGATAGGTTTAATGAGTTCTAATTTTGAACAAATGTCTATCATTCCAACATTAATTATTACACCAATGGTATTTTTGGGAGGAAGTTTATATTCATTAGATATGCTGCCACCATTTTGGCAAACAATAACTTACTTCAATCCAGTAGTTTATTTAATCAATGGTTTAAGATTTGCTTTTTATGGCGTCTCAGATTTTAACATTTGGATTAGCATTAGCTCAATGGTGATATTTTTATTCATCTGCATTGGAGTAGTTTCTGTTTTGTTAAAAAAAGGTTATAATATAAAAGCTTAACTATTGGTGATTTTCTGATTTGTTTTCCAAAATCATAGTTTTATTGCTCGTTTTTTTTCCAAAACAATCTCAATAATTATTTACAAATAAAAAATAGCCCTGTTAAGGGCTACTAAAAAAATTTGAGGGAATCAATTTTTATTTAAAATTGTTCAGACTCTGTTGAGCCTGACATTGCGGTAGTAGAACTTTTACCGCTACTAATTGTATTAGATACCGAGTCAAAGTATGAAGTTCCAACTTCTCTTTGGTGTTTAACACTAGTATAGCCATCTTTTTCTCTTGAAAACTCTTGTTGTTGAATTCTAGAGTAAGCCGTCATACCTTCTTTTTTATATTTTTCTGCTAGTTCAAAAATTGCAATATTTTGCGTATGAAAACCAGCTAGAGTAATAAATTGAAACTTATATCCCATTTCAGAAATTTCTTTTTGAAATGAAGCAATCTCATCATCACTTAAATGTTTTTTCCAATTAAATGATGGAGAACAATTGTATGCCAATAATTTTCCAGGAAATTTTTCATGAATTGCATCAGCAAATTTTTTAGCTTCTTTTATATTTGGTGTAGCAGTTTCACACCATATCAAGTCAGAATATGGAGCATAAGCGAGACCTCTAGAAATAGCCTGATCAATTCCTTGTTTAACATAAAAGAAACCTTCAGGAGATCTCTCACCTGTTAAAAAAGGCTTATCATTTTCATCATGGTCGTTTGTAATTAATTTTGCAGCATTTGCATCAGTTCTAGCTAAAATAATAAGAGGAACATTAGCTATGTCAGCAGCTAATCTTGCAGCTTTTAAATTTTTAATCATAGTTCCAGTTGGAACTAAAACTTTACCACCCATGTGACCACATTTTTTTTCACTAGCTAACTGATCTTCAAAATGTACTCCTGCAGCACCTGCTTTAATAAATTTTTTTGCTAGTTCAAATACATTTAAAGGTCCACCAAAACCCGCTTCTCCATCAGCAATAATTGGCAACATATAATCAACTTTATTTTCATCTTTCATATCACCATCTTTGAGTTCCATATGTTGAATTTGATCTGCTCTAACTAATGCATTATTCATTGAGTCAACTAATTTCGGAGCACTATCATATGGATATAGAGATTGATCAGGATACATTTCTCCTGCACTATTTGCATCTGCTGCTACTTGCCATCCACTTAAATAAATTGCTTTTAAACCTGCTTTAGCATGCTGCACTGCATGATTACCAGATAATGATCCTAATGTATTAACATAAGATTCTGTATTTAATAACTTCCATAATTTTTGTGATTGCATTTTGCACATTGAGTATTCAATTTTAATTGAACCTCTTAATCTCTCAACATCATCTTCAGTGTAGTCTCGTTTAATACCAGCAAATCTTTTTAAGTCGTATGAGATATTTTCTGCACTCATTATTATTTATCCTATGATGTTAATTGTTTGAAATTGAATTGAATAGAATGGAGTTGTTATTATTTCTTAAAGACTTAATTTAACTGTTATCGTCTAAAGATTTAATAAGATCACTCATTCCACTTGAACCCCAATCACAATGATCATCTCTCATATAGATACCTCTACTGTTGTGCTGATCTAAATCCTCTTTTTTGATGATTTGAGCTTCATTTTCAGTGTTATTTAATTTTTTGTTCATGTAAATTTTATAATTTACACAGTTTACAAAATCTACAAAAAACGTAAAAAGGCTTGTAAATCAAAGAAAATAATTGTAAAAATAAATTTACAAAATTTACAAATAGAAAATATGAGTCAATTAGATTTAAAAATAGGCCCTAAAATCAAAGCTTTTAGAAGGCAGCTAGGTCTTCAAGCTAACAAATTAGCTGAGGAATTGAGCATTTCTCCAAGTTATTTAAATTTAATTGAGAGCGGAAAAAGAAAAATTGATGGCGACCTTTTACTAAAAGTCTGCGAAAAACTTAATATAGAACTATCACACCTAACGTCAAAAACAGATATCAATCTTCAAAATACTATTTCAGAAATTCTAGATGATAGTTTGTTTGAAGATTTGGATATACTAGGACCTGAAGTTAAAGATTTAGTTAGTACTAATCCCAAAATTGGAAAAGCTATTGTAAGACTTGGGGATATTTTAAAAAAAAAAGATCATGAACTAATACATAAAATTGAAAAAATTTCAGGGAAGATAGTTGATAATAGAAAAAATTCTTTTCCAGGAGAAGTTATCTCAGATTTTTTGCAACAACATAAAAATTACTTTCCTAAACTTGAAGATTTTGCAAATAAAGTTTTTGAAAAAATTCAAAAAAATAATAGAACAAGATATATTGCGCTTTGTGAATATTTAAATTCAGAATATTCAATAAAAGTCAAAGATGTAATACCTGATGAAAATAAACCATTTTCAAAGATATATAATAAAAATAAAAAAGAACTTTTATTAAGTGACTATAGTTCTTTAGAAACAAAAAAACTTCATGCTGCTGCACAAATTGCGCAAGAAGGAGCCAGTAAAGAAATAGACAAATATTTAGTTGAGTTTAGTTTTCCCTCTGAAGAATCAAAAAAATTAACCAAGGTAGCTTTATTGAATTATTGTGCGGCTGCAATATTAATGCCATACAAACTTTTTCATACTGAGTGTAAAAAACTTAAATATGATTTAGAATTATTGCAAAATACTTTTGCAACTTCTTTTGAACAAGTTGCTCATAGAGTTACCTGTCTTCAAGATCCAAAACTTCCAGGTATACCTTTTCATTTTTTAAGAGTGGATATGGCAGGTAATATTTCAAAAAGATTTTCATTATCAGGTATAGAAATACCAAGATATGGTGGTGCGTGTCCAAGATGGAATGTTTATTCAGCATTAACTAGACCTGGTGTTATACAAGCAGCAGTTAGTAAAATGACTAATGGTGAAAAATATGTTTGTATTGCTAGAACGGTTGAAAAGGGGATAGGAAGATTTGGTCAAGCAAAAAGTATATTATCTATTGGTCTTGGGTGTGAAGCTAAATACGCAAAAGACTTTGTCTATACTGAAAATGTTAATATCAATGACAAATCAACAGAAATTCCTATTGGTGTTTCATGTAGAACTTGCGATAGATTAGATTGTTCTCAAAGAGCTTTCCCACCATTACATAAAAAGTTTGATATCGATATTAATACTAGAGGTGTTTCAGTTTATGTTACTGATGAAAACTCTTAAATTATGGAATAGGAATTAGTTGAAAATGAAGATGTTTTTACTCTTAAAAATCAAAATACTACAATAGGTTTTGTTCGATTTAACGAACGTGAAGAAGTTAAATACATATTTGTTAATCCATTATTCTGAAGAAAAAAGACAGAAAAAAGGCTTGTCTTTCAACCACTAATAAGTCCATTGGGTGAAAAATTACTTATTTCAATTAAAGATTTTAATTAGCCACATATATTTAATCTAAATTTTTTGGTAAAATTTAAACAATGATCCTAACTCTTAAAGATAAATTTAGACCACGTATTAAAGCTCGAATTAGAAAGAACAAACAAATTTTAAATAAAAATGTTAAGAATTTGTTTGAATGGGTAAAAGGTGCTGAGTTAGTTGAATTAAAAGAATGCAATACAACTGAAGACCCAGTAAGGCCTGAGCTAGATAATGATTTTAGAACTGGTTATGGTCGAAAAATTTATGGTGTTAAGTATAAAGGAGAAATACATGCAGTTATGTGTTTTGCTTACACAAATAAAATACCAACAAGTGTCGAAGAACTTGAAAAATTAAGCACAGATGCTTTTTTACAAAGCGCTATGAGAGATCAAAATATTGGACAAATCGCAATTGCTTATACTGTTTGGTCTAAAAAAAAAGGCGGTGGCAAGCTTATAGTTAAAGAGGTATTTAAGAAAATTAAGAAATCCAATCACCTAAACAGATTAGTTACTTTGTCTCCACTTACTGAAATGGCGACAAAGTTTCATTCAAGAAATGGTGCAAAACTTTTACAAGTCAATAAAACAACACAAAATTTTGAATATAAAGTTATCTAAATTTATGAAAAATTTAAAACTCTTTGCTCTATTATTTTGTTTTTTTAATATTTTGTCTTATTCTAATATTATGGCATACGAAGAATCAAATTATGAAATTATTAAGAAGAATGAAGTCTTTGAAATAAGAAAATACTCTGACCGTTTGGCTGTAGAAACAGTTGAGCACAATCAAAATAGTGGGTTTAGAAAATTATTTAATTATATTTCAGGTAATAATAAAACTAATGAAGAAATAAAAATGACCACACCAGTCACACGAGTAGAAAAAAATGGAAATATGACAATGCAATTTTATTTACCATTAAAATTTGATGAAAATAACGTGCCCGACCCAACTGGTGATGACGTTAAGGTTGTTAATATAGAGGGTGGTTATTATGCAAGCATCATTTATTCTGGAAGATCAACAGATAAAAATTTTATAAAACATAAAAATATTTTAGAAAAAGAATTGTTAAATAATAATATATCAATTATAAGCCCTCCCATAAGAGCAACCTACAACAGTCCCTTTACACTTCCAATGCTTAGAAGAAATGAAGCGATGTTTAAGATTGTTTTTTAATTAAATCAAAAATATTTTATGTTCAAAATCTTAAGTTTTTTAATTTTAATATTCATCTTTAATTGTGTATCAATAGCAATGGAAAAAAAACCGTATCATCATTTGCCTGACGGCACATTTAGAAATCCAGAAGGATCACCAAAAAGAAGTGAAAATTTCAAATGGTCATTTAAAATCTACAATCAAGAAAAAAAAAATTAGACATGACTGTTCCAAAGGAACACGTTGTTAGTAAAGAAAAGGTATTATCTGATTTAGAAAAATTTAAAAATGATGATTATATTGCTTGGATAGGTCATGCGACATTCATAATTAAACTGGGTGATACTACAATTATTACAGATCCTGTTTTTTCTAAAAATGCTGGACCTCTTATATTTGGTCCAAAAAGATTTGTGGAACCAGCATTAAATCTTAGAGAAATACCAAAAATTGATTTGTTTTTGCTTACCCATAATCATTATGATCATCAAGACATGATGACTATTAGAAGATTTCCTTACAAAAAAGCAAAAGTTATGTTGCCATTAAAACTTGGAAAATATTTTACAAGAAATGGTTATAGGGATGTAAATGAAATGGATTGGTATGAAGAAATAAAAGTTAATGAAAAACTAAAAATCACATTTTTACCTGCAGTTCACTGGTCTAAAAGAAGCCTAACAGATACAAATAAATCTTTATGGGGTAACTTTTTAATTGAATATGATGGTAAGAAGATACTGTTTGCTTGTGATACTGGTATTGGGGATATCTATAAAGACTTAGGAAATAAATATGGACCAATAGATATTTCGTTTATTAACATTGGTGCATATAATTTTTATCCAATGATGCCAACTAAAGACAAATCCACTTTTCATACGAACCCTGAAGAAGCTCTAAGCATTGGAAGAGATTTAAAAAGTAAAAAAGTAATAGGGATGCATTGGGGTACTTTTGTTCTTTCTCTTGAGCCAATAATGGAGCCATTAACAAGATTTAAAGATAATGCTGAGAAGTATGGTTTTAATAAAGATGACGCAGTATTATTTAAGATAGGTCAAATAAGTAAATTAAATGATATCATAGAATAGAATCTATGAAAAAAATTGTTACAACAATTGTAATATTTTTCTTAAGCTCAGTTTCATTTGCTGACGATCAGGAAAGAGAACTTGATAAGTTATTTTTAGAATTAAAAAAAAATATTCCCTCAAAATCTTCTAATATTGAACAACAAATTTGGCTTCTCTGGAGCACTCATCCATCTGATGAAAAATTAACATCAATGCTTGATGAAGGTTCAAGATTAGTTCAAGATCAAAAATTACTCAGGGCCATTTCTGTTTTTACTGAAGCTATAGAGCTTGACCCATCATGGGCAGAAGCATGGAATAAGAGAGCTACAGTTTTATATATGATAGGTGAGTTTCAAAAATCTCAAAATGATATAGACAAAGCACTCGAGCTAGAGAAAAGACATTTTGGAGCGTTAGCAGGACAAGGATTGGTTAATATTCAACTACAAAACTATGAAAAAGCGATTAAGAGCTATCAAATGGCCGAAGAGATTTATCCTGCAATGAAATCTCCTAAATTAATGATTAAACAAATAGAAGAATTGATAAAAAAACAATCTATCTAATATTAATAATTTTTATGTCAAAAAAATTTGATGTCATCATAATAGGTGCAGGTGCAGCAGGTATGATGAGTGCTATTGAAGCTGGAAAACGTGGTCGTAAAGTTTTACTCGTTGATCATTATAAAAAAATTGGTGAAAAGATTAGAATTTCAGGTGGGGGTAGATGTAATTTTACTAATATAAACACAAATCCCAATAAGTTTCTTTCTCAAAACCCAAAATATGTGAGATCAGCATTAAGTCAATATACTCAAAATGATTTTATCAATTTAATGAATAAGTATGAAATTAAATTTCATGAAAAAAAATTAGGACAATTATTTTGTGATCACAGTGCTCAACAAATTGTTGAGATGTTACTTAAAGAATGTGAGTTAGCAAACGTGACTATTTTAAAAGAATTTATTATAAAAAATGTTGATAATGATAATGATCAGTATCTTGTATCAACTGAAACAGATAAATATTCATCAGAGTCTTTAATTATTGCAACAGGTGGATTGTCTGTTCCAAAAATAGGCGCCACTTCATTTGGTTATGAAATTGCTAAAAAATTTGATCACGATGTAATTGAAACCATACCTGCATTAGTACCCCTTACGTTTAATGAAAAGATATTAGAAATGTGTAAGGAATTAACGGGACTTTCTGTTGAAGCTATAGTCTCTTTTAACAAAGTTTTATTTCAAGAAGGAATGTTGTTCACCCATAGAGGTTTAAGTGGCCCTTCAATATTACAAATTTCATCATATTGGAAACAAGGGGATAATATTAAAGTTAATCTTTCACCAAAATTAAATGTTTACCAATTATTAGAGGAAAAAAGAAAATTAAATCCAAAACTTGATATTTTAAATATTGTAAGTGAAATTTTGCCAAAAAGATTAGCTCAAATAATTTGTAATGAAAATAAAGTAAGTGGAAATATTTCTGAATTATCAAACAAAATATTAAAGCAGATAAGTGAGAATATAAATTCTTGGCTAATCAATCCAACAGGATCAGAAGGATACAAAACTGCCGAAGTAACTTTAGGTGGAGTTAATACTAAAGAATTATCTTCAAAAACAATGATGTCTAACAAACATAAGAATTTATTTTTTATTGGTGAAGTAGTTGATGTAACGGGACATTTAGGTGGATATAATTTTCAATGGGCTTGGTCTTCTGGTTATGTTTCGGGCCAATATGCATAAAACCATCGTATCGACTTAATCCATTCTATTTGCTAAAATATTAAAATGTGTGGAAGATATGTTGTAAAAAATCCGGTTACCAAAACTGGCAAGCTAGTTAAATCTGCAATTCAAGTAGAAGATACTGAAAATTATAACGCACACCCATATCAAAAGCTTCCAGTTATTAAAAAATATAAAAATGGAAATACTTTAGAAGCGCTTAAATGGGGTTTAATACCTAGTTGGGCTAAAGATAAAGATTTCAAAGCATTAATTAATGCAAGATTAGAGACTATTGATGAGAAAGTTTCATTTAAAAAACTAATTAAAAACAATAGATGTGTTGCAGTTGCTGATGGTTTTTATGAATGGAAAAGAGAAGAAAATGAGAAAACACCTCATTATTTTACAAGAAAAGATAGTAAACCAATATTTTTTGCAGGAATTTTTGAAGAAGATCAATTTTGTTTAATTACAGAAGAAGCAAAAGAAAACATCACTGAAATACATCACCGTCAACCTGTGATTATTAATCAAACAGATATTAATCGATATTTGAATTTAGAATTACAAGGTTCAGCATTTTTAAAGGAATGTAATAAACCTGATCTTATTTTTCATGAAGTTTCAAAAGATGTAAACAAACCTACGAATAACAGCACATCATTAATTCAAAAAATAGATTAATTTCGTTTAAAAATTAACATAAAATTGAAAAGCTATTCCACATAAAATAGCTCCTCCAAAACCGAAAGTTAAGTAAGCGATAAATGTAGAGCGGTTCACCAGAGACCAAACAGCTGTCATTGCTGGAATAGAACTGATTGCTCCACCAACTAGAAAAGCCATAGCACCACCAGCACTCAATCCTTGTTCAATTAATCCTGACACAATAGCTGGTGCTGCATAAGAATTTAAGTAAGCAGGTACACCAGCAAAAGCTCCTATAACAATAGATGACAATCCATCTCCTGACAAAAAACTTCCAATTATTTGAGCAGACATAAATTGAACCATTAATGCTTCAATTAAATAAGCAAGCGATAACCATTTTAATAAAAATAATCCATTCGTTATAAATTCATCTCTAAAAATTTTAGTTCTTTCTGAATTATTCCAAAATTTTAAGACAAGCTCTTGATTAAAAGGATCTTTAGTATCACAGCATGAGCCACTACTAGATCTATTTTGATCTTTTAATGGGCTCGTAAACATCCCAAGTTTTGCTAAAAAATAAATTCCAAAGCCACCAATTAAACCAATAGTTAGTGCTGAAATTGTTTTTGCTATTGCATAATCCCAACCAAGAGCACTTGCTGTGATCAACAGAGCAGGAGGATCAATTAAAGGTGAAGATAACCAAAAAGCCATCACAGCAGATAGTGGAACTCCTAAAGCTAGCATACTTGCTATAAATGGTATTACTTCACATGAACAAAATGGAGCAAAACCACCAACTAATGTTGCGATAAAAATTGTTCTAACTTCTTTTCCTTTAAATGCTTTTGAAACTAAACTTTCGGCACCAGTTGCTTTTAAATATGCAACCAAGCTAATAGCAAATAAAATAAAAGGAATAGTTCCCATTAAAGCCTTTAAGGCAAAAATTAAAATAGAATTAAAATTATTAGACTCAAATATGAAAATTAATAAGGGGATTAAAAAAACAAGTGTCCAAACATTATTAATTTTAAGGTTAAAATTATTAATATTTCTTAAAAAGGCTGCTTTCATTATTTTCTTTTATTTTCATTTACACAGCATTCTTTTAAAAGATAATCAGCTAAAGATTGAATATGATTAATTTGAGCAAAGTTTAAAATGGATCTACCTTTTTTTACTTGTTTAATTAAATTTGCTTTTTTTAAATAATCGAGATGGTGAGCTAGTGTTGATAATGGTATATTAAGGAGATCTTGTATTTCACCAATTGATAAGCCTTTTGAACCTATTTTAACTAATTCTAGAAGAACACTTAACCTATGTTTTGAGCCTACTGCATTAAATCCTTCTGCTGCTCTATCAGTATCTAACATAGTTATATAACTAGTTATATAGTTATTAATAGTATGCTGTCAATGATTAAGTAAAAGAATAGGAATGTAATTACAATTAACTGTGTGGTTATATACAGTTAAAGTTAAGTTTAATATTTGATATATCATTTTGTATAATAATAATAATTAGGAGATCTTAATGTTAAAAGTTTATTTAGCTGGTGAAATACATAGTGATTGGCGAAATGAAATTGTTGAACTTTGTAAAAAAGAAAAACTAGGTATTGAGTTTACATCTCCTATTACTGATCATGAAACTTCCGACAATTGTGGTGTCGAAATTTTAGGAGCTGAAGAGAAAAATTTTTGGAAAGATAGAAAGGGTGCCAATATCAATTCAATTAGAACTAAAAAGTCTATTAAAGACAGTGATGTGGTTGTTGTTAAATTTGGTGAAAAATACAAGCAATGGAATGCAGCTTTTGATGCGGGATATGCATCTGCATTAAATAAATCAATTATTGTTATACAAAATGAAGATCATCAACATGCTTTAAAAGAAATAGATGCTGCAGCCTCAGCTGTTGCCTCAGATCAACTGCAAGTAGTTAGAATATTGAAATATGTTTTAGAAGGTTCATTGAAATAAAAATTATGCTTACTTATATTATTCCATTTATTGTCTTGATTTTGGTTGTGGTATTTATCCACGAGTATGGTCATTATTATTTTGCAAGAAAATATGGGGTAGGTGTTACAGATTTTTCTATTGGATTTGGTAAAGAAATATTTGGTTGGAATGATAAATCAGGCACCCGATGGAAGATTTGCTGGATTCCACTAGGAGGATACGTTAAATTTTTTGGAGATCGAAATGTTTTTTCGCAAGCTGATCATGAAAAAATTTTAAAACAATATAACAAAGAAGATCAGGAAAAACTTTTTGTAATAAAACCATTATATCAACGAGCTTTAATTGTATTTGGCGGCCCACTTGCTAATTTTTTATTAGCAATTGCAATCTTTTTTTCAATTTATACTTTTGTTGGAAAAGATTTTACACCAGCTGTTATTAATGAAGTCCAAAAAGATAGTCCTGCAATGATTGGTGGACTTAAAAATAATGATATTATTTTAGAAATTGATGGCAATAAAGTTGAAAGTATTATGGATGTATCAAAGTTTATTACCACTTCAACAGGAGATGTTATTGATTTTAAAGTTGAAAGATCTAATCAAGAGTACTTACTTAAGATTAAACCAAACATAGTTTTAAGTGATGATAATCTGGGTAATAAAATTAATAAAAGGATGGTTGGTATTAAACTTGGTGCTTACAATAATGAAATTAACCATGTTAAATTAGGACCAGCCCAAGCATTAATTCATTCGGTTAAAGAAGTGTATTTCGTTAGTGCTTCTTCTCTTAAATATATTGGCACGATGTTAAGAGGATCGGGTGATAGTTCCCAATTAGGAGGCCCTATTAGAATTGCTAAAATAACTGGCCAAGTCGCAGAAATTGGTATTTTACCTTTTATTTCTATAATGGCCTACATTTCAATAAGCCTTGGTTTAATCAACTTATTTCCTATACCAATGTTAGATGGTGGACACCTAATGTTTTATGCATTTGAGAAAGTTTTAGGACGCCCTTTATCTCAAAAAGTACAAGAAGGTTTTTTTCGAATCGGGATGTTTTTGTTGCTATCATTGATGTTTTTTACAACGTTTAATGATCTAAAAGACCTGGGTTTGTTCAGTTAAATATAGGTTTATTAACATTAAAAAAGTAAGTAAAATCAATACTTATTTAATAAATTACAATATATTGTATCCTACAAAATTTGAGACACTAAAAAAAAGCTTGATTTATCAATGTTTATAAGAAATATGAATATTAACCAACACAACCGGAGCTAAAATGAACAAAAAACAACTAATGGCACAGCTTTCTGGCTCATTAAACTTGAGCAAAGCAGATGCTGAAAGAACATTTGATACAATTACCAACACTATTTTAGATGCACTAAAAGGTGATGATTCAGTGAAAATAGCTGGATTTGGTACTTATAAAGTAGCTAAGAGAAAAGCTAGAGTTGGAAGAAACCCGAGAACAGGTGAGCAAATTCAAATCGCTGCTTCTCAAAAAGTAAAATTCTTACCAGCAAAAGCTTTAAAAGAAGTATTCAATAAATAATTATTTTTTTTAACAGCCCTGACGTTTTCAAAACACGTTTAGGGCTGTTACTATATGCAAAAACTGCATACCAAATTTTCCTAATCAGCGTTAGTTTTTAAAATTCATCAATCTATAAGTTTTCCTATAACGGGAGGTCTTATGACAAAAATTATTAAACTAATATCAACACCATTGCTCTCATTACTAATGTTAATGAGTTTAATCAGTGTAGGAAATGCTGAAACAACAGTATCAGCAGAAGTAGGGTTTATCTTTAATACTCTATTATTTTTAATTTGCGGTTTCCTTGTCATGTTCATGGCAGCAGGTTTTGCAATGCTGGAGTCTGGCATGGTAACTTCAAAAAGTGTTTCTGTAATTTGTGCAAAAAACATTGGTCTTTATGCAATATCAGGAATTATGTTTTGGCTTGTTGGTTACAACTTGGCATATGCTATTCCAGAGGGTGGATATATAGGAAATTTTGTACCTTGGTCTGATGCGAGCGCATTAGAAACGGGTTATTCTGATGGTTCTGACTGGTTTTTTCAAATGGTATTTTGTGCAACAACAGTTTCAATTTGTTCAGGTGCTATGGCTGAAAGAGTAAAGCTATGGCCATTCTTTTTATTTGCAGCTATTTTAGCTGGAGTAATTTATCCAATCGTAATGGGCTGGCAGTGGGGTGGAGGCTGGTTAGCTGAAATAGGTTTTTCTGACTTTGCTGGATCAACGTTAGTTCACTCAACTGGTGGTGCAGCTGCACTTGCTGGTATAATGATACTTGGACCAAGATATGGTAGATTTACAAAAGCAGGTGTGCCAACACCAATTAAACCTTTTGCAGCCTCATCAATACCTTTAGTTACTATTGGAGTTTTTGTTCTTTGGTTAGGTTGGTTTGGATTTAATGGAGGATCACAGTTAGCTCTTGGATCATTTGCTGATGCTGTTTCAATTTCTACAATCTTTATTAATACGAATTTAGCAGCTTGTGGTGGTGTCTTAGCAGCGGCAGTAGTTACTAGATTAATGTTTGGTAAAACTGACGTAGTTCAAATGTTGAATGGTGCAATAGGTGGATTAGTTGCAATAACAGCAGAACCATTAGCTCCATCACCTTTAACTGCAATTTTAATTGGTGCTGTTGGTGGTGTCATTGTTGTGTTTGGAACAAAATTGTTATTTAGTTATAAACTTGATGATGTTGTTGGAGCAATACCAGCTCATTTACTTTCAGGTATATGGGGAACATTAGCCGTACCATTAACAAACTCAGATGCTACGTTTAGTGCACAGTTAATTGGAGTGATTTCAATTAATATATTTGTCTTTATTGTTTCATTTATTGTCTGGTCGGCACTTAACTCTTTGGTTGGCATTACTTTAAGTAAAGAGGCTCAATCAAAAGGAACTGACGTTACTGAAACAGGTGTAATAGCTTACGCAATTAGAGACTAAAAACTTTTCTCTCTATAACGTTAAAGGTCCCTTAGAAATAAGGGGCCTTTTTTATTTTTTTGTAATTTCTTTTAAGGTTTCTAAAACTTTTTTTGCGTGATCTTTAACTTTAACATTCTCCCAGATTTTTATAATTTTGCCGTGCTTATCAATTAAAAATGTAGTTCTTATAATTCCCATAAACTCTCGCCCCATAAATTTTTTTTTACCCCACACTTTATATTTCTTAAGAACTTTCAATTCTTCATCAGCCAATAAGTTAAATTTTATCTTATATTTATCTCTAAATTTATCGTGACTTTTCAAACTATCTTTTGAAATACCATAAACTTCACATTCTAATTTTTTGAATTTAGAAAGCAGTTTATTAAAATCATTTGTCTCAATGGTGCAGCCTGGGGTGTCATCTTTTGGATAGAAATACAAAACTACAAACTTTCCAATTGAATCTTTTAAATTATATTTAACTTTACTAGTTGAAGGCAAAGTAAAATTTGAAGCTTTCATTATCTTAAATATTCTAATATTTTTGTAAAAACTCTTTCAACGTTTAGTTTTTTCATTCCACTTCTTTCTCTACATCTAATATTATCATAATTTTCAGGTGTAATAATATTTATCTTACTAAATTTTAATTCGTCAACAGGATCATTAGCTATTAAACCAAAAGATGGAATTTTTAAAGCAGCTGCTAAATTTAATGGACCAGAATTATTTCCAACAAAAAAACTTGAATTTTTTAGAGCTAATATAATTCCACCCAAATCTTTTTTTGAACAGTTAATAAAATAATTTTTTTTTGATTTTTTTATTATATTGTCTGCCAAATAAGATTTGTCTGGACCACATATTAGATAAATATAATCAAATATTTTTTTTTGATAAAGCTTATCTGCCAATTGAATAAAATAATCTTCATACCACATTTTGTAATCTTCAAAAGAGTCAATACCAAAAGAAATTTTTTTACCTTGAATTATTAGATCGGAGTGATCTTTTTCATATCTTTTGGGATCAACTTCAATCTCTGGATAAATTGAGTTTAAGTTTATAGAGTTAATTGATAAAAGTTTTTGAGATTGTTCCGAATAACTCATTTTCCAATCTTCATTAGTTAAAAATTTATTAACAGTAAGCCATTTTTTTTGATTACCAATACCAGGTCCTATTATATTTTTTACACCACTTAATCTTGCTGCTATTGCTGGTTTGTTAACTTTGTCTAAAATGTAGACATGTGTGTACTTATTAGTAAAAAAAATACTTATAAGTTTAAATACATCTATCCAATAATAAACACCTTTTCTAAAATCATTATAATTTATCAAATTAATGTGGGCGATATCTTTAAAAATATTTTTAGTTTGCGTTTTTTTTCTTACAATTAAATCTACCTTTTGATCATGATGATCACTAATTGCTTTAATGTATGGAAGTTGCCATATCAAGTCACCAAGTTTATGATGGGTATAAACAATACAAATTTTTTTAGTCATTAAACCTTATCTTTATATCCTCTCTTCTTTTTAAATTTTTAAAATCCAACCCCATAATAGGATATTTTTGAGTAGATTTTTGCCTTTTAACAGAAAATTTTTTTGAATTTAATAAAGTTACTTCAATTACATTTGGGTTATTGAATTTATCAACACCTCCATAATTATTTCCATGTAAATGTATAATTTTAAATTTTGAATTAAATAAAAATTTTTTTATCTTACTTATATTTTTTGAAATATTGTGAAATTCCATTATCAAAAGATTAATTTTCTTTTGCTCTTTATTGATAGTGTTCAATATTTTATACTCATCTCCTTCAATATCAATTTTGAGAATAACATTTGTTTCTTTATCTAAAATCTCTTTTAAGGATATCTCATTTTTGTTTTTCTTTTTTAAAACTACTTTTTTAGATATATGGGTATTTTTATTTTTGAAAAAAAATTTGTAATTAATATATTTAAAAACATCTAAAATTTTATTTATAGAAATTTTTTTAAGTATAATGAGCGCTAAAAAATCTTTTTTAAATCTCATTTTCCAAAATTTTTTATTTACTGTATGGTCATAAGCAATAACTTTGCTTTTTGAGTTTAATTTTAAATAATGTTTTTCGAATTCCCAATCATCATTTAACCCGCAAGTAATAACAGTTCTAGATTTTTTGATTACTCTTTGGTCAATTATATAGCCTCCGTCTTTTCTGGGACCAACTCTTAACAAGTTCTGTTTATTTGATTTAAAGGGTTTAAGATTATTTGGAAGCACTACTATATATTTTTTGATAAGATTATTATATATTAATATTATGAATATAAAATCTTCAAGTCAATTAGTTGCAGAGGCATTAAAAGAGATCAAAACAATTAGTACAAATGAAGCGTTTCAAATTGTTGAAAGTAACAATTGTAATTTAATTGATATTAGAGATATTCGTGAACTTGAAAAAGAGGGAAGAGTTGAAAGCTCACATCATATCCCTCGAGGTATGTTGGAATTTTGGTTAGATCCAAACAGCCCTTATTTTAAAGAAGGTAAATTAGATCAGAATAAAGAGATGGTTTTATTTTGTGCCGGAGGTATGAGGTCTGCTTTAGCTGCAAAATCTTTAAAAGAAATGGGATTTGAAAAAGTATCACATATTGATGGTGGCTTTGGTGCCATCAAGCAAAGCAAATTTAAAATAGTTTAATAACTATTTAGTTCATCAATGGCATATTCAAGTCTGTCTTGTCCCCAAAAAATTTTATTATTTACAATAAAAGTAGGAGCACCAAATACTTCCTTTTTAAAAGCATCATTAGTAAATTTTTTTAATTCATCTTTAATAGTCTGATTTTTGATCCCATCAGCAAATTGTTCTTGATTAATTTCTAATTTTTTTAGCAATTTTGAAAACTCCCCTTCATTAGACAAGTCTAAATTGTCATCCCAATATGCTTTAAAAAAAGTATTTATATAATTTTCTTGTTTATCTTTATCTACATATAAATAGCCCCTCATTACATTAAGAGAATTAATTGGAAACTTTAAATTCCATGTGAAATCTATTTGATTTTTTTTTGACACTAATTCACAATCGTTTTGCATATTTTTCATTTTGTATTTATTAAACGCGGGTGCAGTTATTTCAGCTAGATTATGAAGACCTCCAAGCAAGATGGGTTTATAGATAAATTTAATATCTTTAATTTTTTGGATTTTTTTATGTGCGATGTATGCGTAAGGGCTGATTATATCAAAATAAAAATCTATATGACTACTCATATAAATTCATTCTTTTTGCATAGAAAATTCTAATAATCCAATAAATGAACAATCCAATTGGTCCAATTAGATAAGTAATGATTATAGGAACGGCTAATAAGATTTTGTTAATATTAAATTTTTGAGCATCTTTTACAATCCAACCACCTAAGAATAAATTTATTGCAACAAAGTGTGTCCAGAAGATCATTAAATATAAATGATCCTCAAACAACCTGGATAGTTCATCTAATCCAAGGTAAAGAGTAAAATTACCAATAAAATCATAATTAAGTTGATATGATTTATATAAAGCAAAAATATAAGCCCCACTTAAAATAAAAATTGGAAAAATTGATGCTACGAAATATCTACATAGATGTGATTTAGGAAAAAATATTAATATGAACCAGAATGGCAATACACCTAAATTGACCCACATATAAAGCGTTTCAATAGTAAAATAAGTATAAATTTGTTCGATCATTTAAATATATTATATAAAATCTAAGCATGATTCCTATAAGAAATAGAAAAAAAACACTCCAAGTAACCGTTGAAGAGATGAGAAATTTCTCATTTGCATATGTTGAAAAATATGCCCCTTCAAAACAACAGCTTAAAACCTATTTATTGAAAAAATATATGAAACTCTCATCATCTGATGTTAGAAAAAAGGATGTTAATAAATTAATTGATATCGTTTTATCTGACCTTGAGAAGAATAAATTTATTAACGATCAGTTTTACTCTGAAAGCAAAGCAAAAAGCATGATTCAAAGAGGTAACTCTATCAATAAAATAAGAAATTATTTAATTGGAAAAGGAATACATGATGAATTCATTAAAGATACAGTTGATAAAATTAAAGAAGATAATTCTGATCAAGATTTTTTTTCAGCTATAAAAATCTGTAAGAAAAAAAGAATAGGACCTGCTAGAGCTGAAGATAATAGACCTTTGTTTTATAAAAAAGATATTTCTTTACTTGCAAGGAATGGATTTGATTTTGAGACTTCAAGAAAAGTTATGGATATAGAAAAAGATGAGTATCTTAAAATAATTAATTTACTTTGATTCTCTATCTTTTTCATCTTCAATTAGATTGTTAATTTTATTTCTTACATAGTTTTTAACAAACACAAAAACTAACAAACCAAAAATTGAAACTGAAACTATTATAATCAATATAATTCTTAATTGTTCATCCATTATAATATATTTTTGCTTTTTAAAATTAAGCTAGGATTTTTTAAATCTTTTTTTCCATAAAGTATTTCACTACCATTAAAATCAGTAACTGTACCACCCGAATGTATTAAGATTGCATGACCTGCTGCTATATCCCATTCATATGCCCTTGGTTCTGCTACATAACCATCATATTCATCAGCTGCAACCACACAAAACTTAAGTGAACTTTTCATTCTCACATTTTCAACTACCCCAATATCTTGATAGATTTTTTGAATTTCAGGTTTAATTTTGTTTGAGTAAGAAATAAATTTAATAGGTCTTTTATTTTTACTAATTTTGCTGCTTAGATTTATAGTTTTTCCATCAGTTAGTTCAAAAGCATTTCCAGGTCCGTAAGAATAGAACATTCTTTTTTTTGCAGGTGCATAAATTAATCCTGCCACAGGTTTATTATCTATAATTAAACCAGCATTTATTGTGAACTCTTCTAAGCCATTAATGTAATCATATGTTCCATCTATAGGATCAACCAACCAAAAATCTTTCAATTCAGTATTATCTTTATTGTCAGATGTTTCTTCTGATACAATCGGTATATCTGGTGTGATTTCAGATATTTTTTTTGTTATAAATTTATTAACTTCAAGATCACCGTTACTTACAGGTGTGTTGTCGGATTTAATTTCTTTTTTTAATCCTTTTTCTCTAAGAGAAATTGATAAGTCTCCAGCCTTTAAAAAAGGATCAATTAATCTTTCTACTATTATTTTTATATCCATTTCAAATTTACTTAATTCTTTTTAATTCTACATTTTTTGCATGGATTACTTTTTTTCCAGCATTTTCAAAATTTACTGTTACTTTATCATTGATAATGGATTGAACCTGTCCAATACCCCAGTCTTTATTGTTCGGATTAGTAACTTTGTCACCTGGCTCGTAATCTAAAATCATTTAATTTAACTTATATTGCAAATCAGTATAAATACCACCTTATGAATAAAGAATTAAATTCTATTGGAATTCGAAAAAACCCCAAGGATACCACAGTAGTAGTGGCAATGTCTGGTGGAGTGGACTCTTCAACAGTTGCCGGTATTATGAAAAATGAAGGCTATAAAGTTATAGGTATTACACTTAAACTTTATGATGATGGTAAAGAAGTAGCAGCATCAAAACAATGTTGTTCAGGTCAAGATATAATGGATGCAAAGCGTGTCGCTCATAAATTGGGCATTGAACATAAAATTTTATATTATCAAGATAAATTTAAACAAGGTGTAATAGATAATTTTGTTGAGAGTTATTTAAATGGAGAAACACCAATACCATGTGTTCAATGCAATCAAACTGTAAAGTTTAAAGACTTGTTTGAAGTTTCAAAGGAACTCAATGCTGATGCTCTGGTAACAGGCCATTATGTAAAAAATATTACAACAAACAATTTAAACAATATGTATAGAGCAATTGATGAAAATAGAGATCAAAGTTATTTTTTATTTAACACAACTAGAGAACAATTAGATTATTTAAGATTCCCTTTAGGTGGCATGTTAAAAGACAAAACAAGAGAAATTGCCAAAGAACTAGATTTAAATGTTGCTGATAAACCTGATAGCCAAGATATCTGCTTTGTGCCAAATGGTGATTACGCGTCAGTAATTAGAAAATTCAAACCAGACTCTTTTCAAAAAGGAAATATTAAAAATTTAGATGGAAAAGTGATTGGTGTTCATGATGGTATTATTAATTTTACAATTGGACAAAGAAAAGGAATTAAAGTTTCTGATATAGAGCCTCTTTATGTTCTAAAGATAAATTCAAATAATAACGAAATTATAGTTGGTCCAAAGGAAAATCTTGGAAAAAAAGACATATCCCTTAAAAATTTGAATTTACTCACTGATAAAAAAGATCTTGATCGAAATATATTTGTAAAAGTAAGATCTACAGGAAATCTTCTTGAGGCCAAAGTAGATCTAAAAAATGAAAATACTGCCCATGTGCACCTGATAAACCCTGAGGATGGAATATCACCAGGACAAGCATGTGTATTTTATAGCAAAGACCAGTTTGGCCATAGAGTTCTTGGGGGTGGTTGGATTAAAGGATAAAGGAATTATTTTTTCTTATTTTTTCTCTTAGCTCTTCTCTTTTTAGAGCCTTGTTTTCTTCGGCCTCTATGTTTCTTTGGGTAACTCATTTAATCCTATTTATTAATTTTATTGACGTTTTTTACGGGATATAGCATTGTCTCCTAAACATATCAAATTTTATTATGAGTAATTCATTTAAAACATTTCTAAAACACACCGCAAAAGACTTTCATAATCAGTCAGTTAATCCGCCAATTGTTCGGGCTTCAACGATTATTTTTAAATCAATGCAGGATATTAGAAAAACTCAAGATAAAGCAAAAAAAAACCCTACAGGTGGACATTTTGATTATGGAAGACAAGGGACATCAACAACTCATATATTGCAACAAATTTTATCAAAGCTAGAAGAAAGCTATTTTACTTTTTTAACTCCCACAGGTTTTGGGGCAGTTTTTCTTGCAATTTTTAGCGTTACTAGACCAGGTGACGAAATAATTGTAGCTGATCCAGTTTACAGTCCAACACGTTTACTTTCACAAGATTTTCTAAAAGAATTTAATATTAGAACTACATTTTATGATCCTCATGATCTTAAGACATTAGAAAAAGCTATTACAAATAAAACAAAATTAATTTTTGTAGAAAATCCAGGAAGCAACACATTTGATTTTCAAGATCTTGGTAAAATTATTTCTATAGCAAAAAAACATAAAATTTTAACTGCAATTGATAATACATGGGGAACTCCATATTTTTTAAAACCTATTAAACTTGGTTTTGATATGTCTATTGTATCTGCAACAAAATATTATTCAGGTCATTCGGATGTGATGGGGGAAGCTTAGCTGTCAATAAAAAAGTTTTTGCTAAAGTTAAAGCTGCAGAAAAAGTTACTGGTTTAAGATTAGGACCTGATGACGCTTATTTGATAACAAGAGGGTTAAGAACTTTAGATGTTAGATTAGATAGACATAGAGAGAATGCCAAAAAAGTTGCAGAATTTTTATCTAAATTTAAAAATATTAAGTTGCTATATCCATATAAAAAAGATTCTTACAATTTTAGAATGTGGAAGAAATATTATTCTGGAGCATCAGGTTTGATGGGACTAAAAGTTAAAGCTAAAAGTGAAAAATCAGTGGTTAAATTTGTGAATAATTTAAAACTATTTGGCCATGGTTATAGTTGGGGTGGGTTTGAAAGTTTAGCTTTGCATCAAAATATAAGAGAACAAGGAAATAGAAGTTACTTAGAATTAGAAAAAAATGAGCATCTTGTTAGATTACATATCGGACTTGAAGATCCTAATGATCTTATAGCTGATATTAAACAAGCTCTTAAACATTTAAAATAGATTTTAAATGTCATCTGAAAAATTTATAAAAAATAAAACAGTTTTAATTACTTTGTTATCAGCCTGTTCAATTGTAATTATTTCTCTTGGGATAAGACAAACTTTTGGAATGTTTTATTTTGATTTTTCAACTGATCTAGGAATAACACTATCTCAATTTGGATTTGCTCTTGGACTTCAAATGTTACTTTGGGGAGTATTTGGACCTTGGTTTGGAATAATCACTGATAAGTATGGTGGACATATAGCTGTATTAATTGGTTTTGTATTTTACTTATTCGGTATTTTGATGCTTTATTCTCAATTTAATACAGGTCTATACTTTGTAACAGCAATTGGAGTTTTTATAGGAATTGCTCTTGGTGGTACAGCAATTAGCATTCCAGTTTCAGTTGTTGCTAAGCATTTTCCTCAATCTAATAGAACTTTAGCTATGGGAATTGTTACAGCCTCAGGCTCATTTGGTTTTTTTGTTTCCCCAATCTTTACTAGATATTCATTGGTTGAATATGGTTGGGAAAATACTTTGTTATTTTTTGCAGTTTTCGTGTTTATTGGATTAATTTTAGCGTTCCTTCTAACCACACCTAAAGATGTAGTAGGTGGAAAAATTGATGACAAGCAAACTGCAACTGAAGCACTTAAAGAGGCGTTTGATAACAAAAGTTTTATTTATCTAATTTTAGGTTTTTTTGTATGTGGCTGGCATATCTCATTAATTGCAACACATATACCTGTCTACATTAATGATCGAGGGTTACCCGAGTGGTGTACTGTTACAATTTTATCAATGATTGGATTATTTAATATTTTTGGAACATTAACTTCAGGTTATCTTGCTCAAAAATTTAGTAAAAAATTGATATTAAGTGTAATTTATCTAACTAGAGGTTTAGTGATTGCTATATTTATTTTTTCACCACCAAGCACATTCATGGCAATATTTTTTGGAATTACATTTGGTTTTTTGTGGCTTTCAACAGTTCCCCCTACGATGGGATTAGTTGGATTTATATTTGGAACAAAATATATAGGTTTATTGTATGGTATAGTATTTTTAAGTCATCAAATAGGTTCTTTTTTTGGAGCTTATTTGGGAGGAGTTTTTCATGATCTTTATGGTTCTTACGATTATGCTTGGTACATTTCTATCGCATTATCAATTTTTGCAGGTTTGATACATTTACCAATTATAGAAAAGCAGGTTAAAAGATTACAAACTACTTAATAAATTGAAAAAAGATTATTTACTTAACGAAATCAATAGTTCCAACAAACCTTTTATTTTGTATAAAAGTAAAAAAGGTTTTGATCTTTATTCAGATTTTTCAAAAAAGATAGTTCTCAGTAATAAAAACATTAATAAATTTTTAAACAAAAAATTAAAAACTAAAAAAAAATTAAAAGATACAGATTTATTTATTGGATTTTTTGGTTATGAAATTTTGAATAATCTTATAGGTGTTAAGCTTCCTAAACAAAAATCTATTAATTTTCCCAAAGGAATTTTCTATAAGCCAGAGAGCAAAGTAAGTCTTAAGAACAATTTATTTTACAAATCTAATAGTGAGAAGAAAATAGATAAAAACTTTAAGATCAATATTAATCAAAAGTCATACACTAAAATTTTTAATAAATTCAAAAAAAAAATAAGATCTGGTGACACTTACCAGATTAAAATATGTACGAAATATAAAAATAAATCAAAAATTGATCCTTTAGATTTTTTTTGCAGACTTGCTAAATCTAATTTAGCACCAGAAGCATTTATGATTAAAGATAAAAATTTCTCAATCATAAGCTGTTCACCTGAAAATTTGATTACCAAAAATGGCTTATCTGTTTCAACAAAGCCAATAGCTGGAACTTTAAGAAAAGCTAAGAATATTAATAAAACAAAAGCTTTAAATTTTTTTAAAAATAATATTAAGGAAACTAAAGAACATAATATGATTGTTGATATGGAAAGAAATGATCTTTCAAGAATATGTGTTCCTGGAAGTGTAAGGTTAAAAAAAGAAAAATCTGTTGAAGAATATAAAGACCTTTATCACTATGTAAGTTTAATTTCTGGCAAACTAACAAAAAATGTGAAGAATATTGATATTATCAAGGCTATGATGCCAGGTGGTTCAGTTATTGGTTGTCCAAAAATGAATACTCTCAATTTTTTAAATAATCAGGAAAAAGAAAATAGAAATATATACACAGGAAGCTTTGGTTTTATTAAATTTAATGGTGATATGAGATTTAATATTATTATCAGATCTATCTTAAATTATAAAAATATTTCTGAAATCTCAGTTGCATCAGGTGTTGTAATTGACAGTAATGCAAAACATGAATTTAATGAAAATTTTATTAAGGCAAAAGCACTAATAGATTTATACAAATGATATATGTAATTGATCATAAAGACTCGTTTACACACAACGTGGTTCATCAATTTTCATTATTTGATGATGTCGAGTGTGATGATTTCAGCAAAATTAATAAATCTAAATTAAATCAAGCATCTACAATTGTTTTTTCTCCAGGACCAGGGTCACCAAAAGATTACCCCGCATCCTCAAAAATTTATAAAAAACTTAAAGGAAAGAAGAAAATAATAGGAATTTGCCTTGGATTTCAGCAAATATTATTTAGTGAAGGAGCCAGTATAATTGAGCAAAGTAAAATTTACCACGGCTTCCAATCAGAAGTATTAGTGAATAAATCAAGCAAACTATTTAATACAGGACAGAAATTTAAGGTTGGTCGATATCATTCTTTAAAATTAAAAGAACCTTTCAAGGCTGAAAATTTTGACATAACGATGAGATGTGTTATTTCAGGAGCCGCAATGTCATTTGAAAATAACATTGATAAAATATATGGATTTCAATTTCACCCAGAGTCTTTTTTAACTTTAAATGGTAAACTACTTATTAAAAAAATCTTATCAGCTTAAAGATCTTAAGGAAATTGAATTTAAAGATCTTTGGGGTGATAATGGTGTATTTACCACTATGTGGATTTTTGGTTCTCCTCCAAGAATTCTTTTTTTTAAAGATCATATTAATAATTTAATTAAATCTACCAAAGCCTATTCAATTATAAAGTCATCTATAAGATCTGATATTTTAAAAGTAATTGAAGAAAACTTAGACAATAAGATCAAATACAATCATCTACTAAGAGTTGCTCTTAATAAAAACACTTTATCAATTTCTTTTCGTAAGAGAATTAAACCTAAGTTAAATTTTAATTTAAAATTAGTTAATTTAAAACGCCAAAAGCCAGAATTTAAAAATTTAAAATATAAAGAAATTTTAAAACATTTATCAAAACTTGATAATTCTAAATCAGACATTGGATTGTGTTTTAATAAAAAAATTTTTGAAACAGGAACATCGAATATACTTTTTGTTAAAAATAAAAAGATCTTTTCACCAATAAATAAATTTTATAAAGGAATTACTTATAAATTTTTTAAGTCAAAAATTAAAAAAATTATAAAAAAAGATATTTTAATAAATTCTTTGAATGAATTTGATGAAATTATTTTAATTGGCTCGGGAAAAGGAATTGCGTCAGTCAAAACGATTAATCAAATAAATTGGAAAAGAAAAAAATTCAAAATTTATAATCAACTATTAAAGCATTACAATTCAGCTATAAATAATTGTCCAAAATATAAATAAAGTATGAGAGATCCTAATAACCCTTGTTTGTTTTGTAATTCAAAAGCCAGTGGTATAGCGCATGAAAATGATTTGGCATATGCAAGTTACGATACGTATCCTGTTTCAAATCATCATTGTCTGATAATTCCAAAACGACATTTAATTGATTACTTTGAATTAACTAATGAAGAATTGATCGCATGCAACGATCTAATTAAAAAGATTAAGGAAGAAATTCTTAGTAAAGACAATACTGTAAAAGCTTTCAATGTTGGAACGAACGCTGGTGCAATAGCAGGCCAATCAATTATGCATTGCCATATTCATTTAATTCCAAGAAGAGAAAATGATGTTGAGAATCCCCAAGGTGGTGTGAGATCAGTGATCCAAAAAAATCAACACTACAAGCGTAAAATTTAAATTATAGGTTGTTATTAAAGACAAATTGACCAATAGTTAGGGTTGATCTGACTAAACATCTAGATTAGAAAACTCTTTAATAAATTCTTAAAAAATTTAACACAAGGGTAAAATGTTAGAGACTAATCCATTTTCAATATTAGCAGAGACAGTATCTCCATTTGCTATGCAAACTTTTATTATTGCAATGATTGCGTTAATTGCACTAGGTACAATAATTCAAATGATACATCATAAAAATTTGACGTATTTTTTAAATAATGCAAAAAAAGCTAAGCTTCAGGCAACTAGAGAAATAGGTGCAGGTGAAAAGGTATCTATAATAGCAAAAACAACTGTTGTTGATATTGGAACTACAGCTGAACTTGGATTTGGAAAAAGAAGATTATCCCACGTGCTTGGCATGTATGGTACAATTATTTTTTGGGTTTCTTCAGTAGTGTTAGTATTTTGTTATACAGGTGCTGATAAATCATCATCATCTATGTGGTCAATGTTATGGCATGTTGGTGCTATTTTGACATGTGTTGGTGGATATTGGTTTTGGTTTTTCTTAAGAGTTGATGTTTCGGCAGAAGCTCATCCTTGGTATAGAATAATTAAAGCAGATTTATTTGTATTAGCATTATTAGCATGCTCGACTTTTGGACTGGCTTGGTCATATACTCAATCTAATGGTCAGACAGAACTTTCTTTCTTGTTTTTAGCTTTATTTGTTGTTTCAAATTTAGTTTTATTTGGTGGAGTTTACTGGTCAAAATTTGCACACATGTTTTATAAGCCTGGTGCTGCAATTCAAAAAAATCTAGCTGAAGCTGATGGGTCTAGAGATAATTTACCACCACCAGCAGATGCGCCTGAACAGTTTGGTTTAGGTATTAAAAGAGAACAACCTAAACATTATTAATTATGAGAAATTTAAATAAGGAGAGAAAATAATATGTCAACATTTGTATACATGACGAGATGTGATGGCTGTGGTCATTGCGTAGATATTTGTCCATCTGATATAATGCACATTGATGAAAATATTAGACGTGCAAAAAACATTGAACCTAATTTTTGTTGGGAATGTTATTCTTGTGTAAAGGCTTGCCCAAATCACGCTATTGATGTTAGAGGTTATGCTGATTTTGCTCCAATGGGACACAGTGTTAGAGTAAGAAGAGAAGAAGAAAAGGGAACAATCTCTTGGAAAATTAAATTTAGAAATGGAACAGAAAAAGATTTTGTTTCTCCAATTACAACAAAACCATGGGGAAAATTTATTCCAAAACTTGCAGATGGTGATAAACCAAGCCAAGGTGAAATTAACTCTCAAAGATTATATACAGAACCGCAAGGTCTTAACATTGATGGGGAATTACCAGCTGTTCCAAAAGATTCATTTAAAAAAGGAGTTTACTACTAATGGCTAAACATAAAACACATTACGAAGATTGCGATGTACTAGTTGTTGGTGGTGGTATGGCTGGAACTGGTGCTACTTTTGAAGCTAGACATTGGGGAAGAGACATGAAAATTATTTGTGTTGAAAAAGCTAATATTGATAGAAGTGGTGCTGTTGCCCAAGGTCTTTATGCGATTAACTGTTATATGGGAATGCAGTGGGGTGAAAACCAACCTGAAGACCATGTAAGATATGCAAGAAACGATCTAATGGGAATGGTTAGAGAAGATTTAGGTTATGATATGGCTCGTCACGTAGACTCAACAGTCCATATGTTTGATGAATGGGGTCTTCCAATGATGAAAAATGAAGAGACTGGCAGATACCTTAGAGAAGGTAAGTGGCAAATTATGATTCATGGTGAAAGTTACAAGCCTATCGTTGCAGAAGCTGCAAAAAAATCTGCAGACAAAATTTACAACAGAATTATGATCACTCATCTACTTATGGATGAGACTCAAGAAAACAGAGTAGGTGGCGCTGTTGGATTTAATATGAGAACAGGCGACTTTCATGTGTTCAGAGCAAAAACTGTAATAGTTGCAGCAGGAGGTGCTTCTCACATATTTAAACCAAGAGCAGTTGGTGAAGGAATGGGTAGAACTTGGTATGCTCCTTGGAGTAATGGTTCAGCTTATGCCTTACCTATTGCTGCTGGTGCTAAAATGACACAAATGGAAAACAGAATTGTGTTGTGTAGATTTAAAGATGGATATGGACCAGTTGGTGCATATTTCTTGCATTTAAAAACTTACACCCAAAATGCTAATGGTGAAAACTATGAGAAAAAATGGTATGACCAAACAAAAGAACTAGTTGGTGAATACATTGATCATCATCCTACTCCAACTTGTTTAAGAAACCATGCTTTTATTCAAGAAACTATGGCTGGTGGTGGACCAATTCACATGATTACAACTGAGGCTTTTCAAGATCCTCATTTAGAAACTGTTGGTTGGGAAAACTTTTTAGGTATGACTGTTGGTCAAGCAGTTGTTTGGGCATCTCAAAATATCGATCCAAAATACACAAATCCAGAATTAACAACATCTGAGCCATACGTAATGGGTTCTCATGCTACATGTTCTGGAGCTTGGGTAAGTGGACCAGAAGATTTGTCTCCACCAGAATATTTCTGGGGTTACAATAGAATGCTTACAATTGATGGATTGTTTGGTGCAGGTGACACAGTAGGTGGAAGTGCCCATAAATTTTCATCAGGATCCTTTACTGAAGGTAGATTGGCTGCAAAAGCAGCTGTTAAATATATCGAAGATAAAAAAGCCGAAGGTTTGAAAGTATCTGATAAACAGTGCGAAGATTTCAAAGAAAAGGTCTATAAACCGCTTGAGACATATACTGTTGCACAAAATGAAATTACTGGAGGAACAGTTTCTCCAAGTTATATTTCACCAATCCAAGGTTTACAACGTCTACAAAGAATTATGGACGAATATGTTGGTGGAATAGCAACAAACTATATGACTAATGCTAATATGCTTAAAAGAGGTTTGGAGCTTTTAGCTTGGTTAGAAGAAGATTTAGAAAATGTTGGAGCAGAAGATTATCACCAGCTTATGAGAGCTTGGGAGCTTAAACATAGAGCTTTAACTTCTCAGTGTGTAACTGAACATACCATGTTTAGAGAAGAAACTAGATGGCCAGGCTACTATTATAGAGGTGATCACATGAAACTAGATGATGACAATTGGCATTGTTTAACAGTTTCAAGAAGAGATCCTAATACTGGTAAATTTAGTATGGAGAAAGTTCCTGTCTACCACATAGTGGATGAGAACGAGAAGAAAAAAGCTTCATAATAACTCTTTAAATAAGTATATGGATATTTTGTCAAAAACTGATGATGAGGTATATGAATTAGCCAAACCTATTTGGGATAACTTAGTTAAATCATCAAATTTGAAAGATTATGGTGGATTTACAAAAGATTTTTCAACTCAAATGCTTTTTGGTGCGAATGAAGTTGAGCTTGGCAAGCAGTGGGCTAACAATAAAATAATCACAAACCTAAAAGAAACATTCGAGCCTTTTGGCTGCCTAAGAAGAGGCGTTAATATCACTATACTTATCAAACAAACTAATAAAGAAATTTCAGGAGAATTTCTTGGTCGTCTGGTTTTGGGTGAGGAAGATGGGGTAGTTAAAGTCTTTGGTGCTACCATTTACTAGAAAATAAAAATTGATTTTAAATCAAATATTTATTTGACAAATAACTTTACGGGTGTATTGACGGTTGTAATGCAACTTTCCAACGTAAAAATCTTAAACAAAATATTAAACTCTAAAGTCATTATTATTAAATCTGGCATATTTTTAAGCCTTGCTACTTACTGGGGTGTTATTTTAGTTGGAACTTTTATTACTTTTAATTAAGTTATTTTTTAATAAAATTTAAAATATTTATGGAAGTATTTTTACCAATTGCTCAAGTATTTGTTAATCCAATTGAAATACTTATTCTTAGCGCAATAGTTGGAGTTCTTTCAGGCCTCTTTGGTGTTGGTGGTGGATTTTTAATGACACCATTTTTAATTTTTTTAGGGGTTCCCCCAGCTTATGCGGTTGCAAATGAAGCTAATAATATTCTTGCAACATCAGTATCTGGATCAACAACACATTATTTAAAAAATACTTTAGATTATAAATTAGGTTTGATGATTGTAATTGGTGGTGCTATTGGAACGTCACTTGGTATTTATACTTTTACTTATTTTAAAGGAATTGGAAAAATAGATACAGTTATTTCTCTAGCATACATGTATATTTTAGCAATTATTGGAACCTTGATGTTAGTGGAAAGTCTAGGTGAGATTGATAAAGCAAAAAGAAATCTTTTAGTCAAAAAAAAATTACACGTTCATTATTGGATACATGGTCTTCCTTTTAGAATGAGATTTCCAAAATCAAAATTATACGAAAGTGCATTTACTCCTATTATAATTGGTTTACTTGTAGGTTTTATAGCTGCTATCATGGGTATAGGTGGTGCTTTTATTTTGGTACCAGCAATGATTTACATTATTAAAATGCCAACTAAATTAGTTCCAGGCACTTCACTCTTTGTAACTATTTTTGTAAGTGTTATAGTTACTTTTCTTCATTCTTTTAATTATGGGTCTATAGATTTATTACTTGTTTTTATGTTAGTTGTTGGATCAATTGTAGGAGTTCAAATTGGTCAAAAACTTGGTGAAAAAATTGATAGCTCTGGACTAAAAGCATTACTTGCAATTTTATTATTAATAGTTGGTATAGCTATTGCTTACGACACTTTTTTTGCAGAGCAAGTTGCAGAAGAGATAGTTAAGATTCCAAATAATGAGTTAAATTTCTTCTCATTATTTATTTTAGAATTTTCTAAAGATATGCCATTCTTTTATGGATTGTTTTCGATTATGTTTGCAATTTTTCTAGGAGTTGGTGCTGCTTTTATAAGACGATTTTTTTCAAATTTAAGAAAAAAATTACTATTAAAATCTTAAATTTATTAAATAAATTTAGTTAAAGTTTCAATATATATAAGACTTATAAATCCAACTGTTACAGCTGCAATTAAACCCACAACAAAAGGTTTATAGCCCATTGATTTTAATTCACCTAAATTAATTGAGATACCCACAGCAGCCATAGCCATTGTTAAAAATACTGTTGCTAAAGTTTTTAAATATCCAATTAAATTTATCCAAAGATCATAACTATTGTTATCGGGTGTAAAGAATTGATCTCCAATATTCCTAACAACAATCATTCCTATGAAACCAATTACAAAATATGGAAAAATACTCAAAATAGAGTAATTTTTACCTTTTAGTTCACCACGATTGTATAAAAAAGCAAACAAAGGTATCAGAATTACTAAAAAAGTATTTCTTATTAGTTTTGTTACCGTTGCAACATTTAATGTTTCAGGACTATTAAATTGTTGATCATAAATTAACCCAGCTGCAGCAACTTGAGATGTTTCATGAATTGATGTCCCTAAAAATAAACCAATTTTCAAAGCATCATTATCAAAATACCATTCAGCAAAATATGGATAAACAATCATTGCTATTACTCCAAACAACGTAATGTTTGCAATTGCATATGCTACTTCTGATTTTTTTGCATTAATTACTGGAGCAGTTGCTACAATTGCGGTTGCCCCACAAACGCTTGTACCTATAGCTATCAGGTAAGACATTTTTGATGAAATAGGTACTTTTTTAATCAATAATTTTACAAGTATTAATACACCAATAATACAACAAATAATCAAAGGTATAGCTATTGATCCAAATTTAATAAGCTCTTCAAAACTTAATCTTATACCTAAAAAAATAATTCCTAATTTTAAAATATATTGTTGAGTAAAATCTAACCCAATCATCATTCCTGGTCTTGGTGTAAATGCATTACCCATTAAAATACCAAGTAAAATTGCAATGAGAACTGTTGAGATTGGACTTTTAGGAGTTCCAAAAATTTCTATAGCTAATAAGTTATTTATTCCCTGTGAAAATAAACAAAACACTAAAGCTAAAACAATACCTGGTAAAATTGACTTTAAGTATTGAAAGTTAATAGGCACTAGAGATCTTACGCACTTCTGTAAAGTTTAGTCATCACAAATTCTTTGTGACCTAAAGCTTCTGCACAAGTCAATCTTCCGTTTGCTACCCTTAATGTTGTTTTTATTAGCTCATCTCCAGCTTGAGACATGTTCATTTCACGAGTTAATATTTTTGAAACATCACAATCAATATGTTCTCCCATACCTTTAACAGTTAATGGATTGGCAGTTAACTTAACAACTGGTTCAATAGGGTTACCAACAATATTACCTTGGCCTGTTGGGAATAAATGGATATTAAAACCTGCGGCTGCTTGAAGTGTAACACACTCTGCTGCTGCTGAAGAGGTATCCATAAAGTATAAACCTTTACCTTTAGTTGGTTCTTCTGCTGGCTCTAAAACATCTATAAATTTACAGTTTCCAATTTTTTGGAAGTTTCCAAAAGCTTTTTCTTCAATCGTAGTTAAACCACCAGCGATATTACCTGCTGTTGGTTGACTTTCTGAAAGATCATCTGTTGCTTCTTTTAAAATAAAATCATTGTAAGAATTCCAAGTTTTCATGAATTTATCTGAAGCTTCAGGAGTTGCACCTCTAGTCGCGCAAACTTGCTCGGCACCTGTTAATTCTGACGTTTCCCCAAAACATAAATGAACACCCATTGGTTCTAATTTGTCCATTAAATTACCAACTGTTGGGTTAGCTGCTAATCCAGATGTTGTATCAGATTCACCACATTTTACTGAAATCCAAAGATCGCTCATCGGACATTCTTCTCTTTGTTTTTCTGAAGCCCACATCACAAATTCTTGAGCTTTTTTAGAAGCTTTCATTGTTGTTCCAATGTCTCCAGTTCTTTCAATATGAAATCCTTCAACTGGTTTTCCGGTTTTAGCTATTCCATCAACAATTTTTTTAGTCCATTTTGGCTCAATACCAATAACGATTACAGCTGCAACATTTGGGTTACATCCTGTTCCAATCATAGTTCTAAAATGAAGTTCTAAGTCAGCTCCAAATTGAAGCCTTCCGTATGAATGAGGAAGAGCTATTGTTCCTTTAATATTGTTTGCTACAGCTTCAGCACAAGCGTTAGAAATATCATCAACAGGCAGTATGATTACATGATTTCTAGTTCCGGCTCTGCCGTTTTCTCTTTTATACCCTAAAAAACTTTTTGGAATTTCCATATTATTACCACTTCTTTGTTTTAACATTGTGAACATGAACATGCTCACCTTTTTTGATTGATTTAACCACTTTACCTATATCGTGACCATATTTAAGGATTGTGTCACCCTCATTAAGATCAACCATTGCAATTTTATGTCCTAAAGGAATTTCATCCATAGATTGAATATTTGTTGAACTATCATCTTCCATTATCCAGCAAGCACAATCTTGTTTTGGAGTGATTTTCTCAATAACAACTACTCCTACGTTGTCTTTTTTATCGTGAATTATAATGTCTGTAGCCATAATTTATTGTGTCGATTTGTTTGTTTGAAATTTGTAAAATCTTATATATTAATCGCAAAAATTAACAAACGAATTTTAAAAAAATTTTAAATTTACACATTAGAGAGGCATAATTTTTATGACAAAAATGACAACAGAAGAAGCTTTTGTAAAAGTTTTACAAATGCACGGAATTGAACACGCATTTGGAATTATCGGTTCAGCTTTTATGCCAATTTCAGATATTTTTCCAGATGCAGGAATTACTTTCTGGGATGTTGCTCATGAAACTAATGGTGGATTAATAGCAGACGGGTACACAAGAGCTACGGGTAAAATGTCAATGGTAATTGCGCAAAATGGTCCAGGAATAACTGGATTGGTTACACCAATTAAAACTGCATATTGGAATCACACTCCACTTTTATTAGTTACACCACAAGCAGCAAATAAAACTATGGGACAAGGTGGTTTTCAAGAAGTTGAGCAAATGAATTTATTTAAAGATATGGTTTGTTATCAAGAAGAAGTTAGAGACCCTTCAAGAATGGCAGAAGTTTTAAATAGAGTAATTGAAAAAGCAATCAGAGGTTCAGCTCCAGCACAAATCAATGTACCTAGAGATTATTGGACGCAAGTAATAGATATTGATCTACCACCAATTGTTAGATTAGAAACACAAGGTGGTGGTGTTGATGCAATTAAAAAAGCTGCTGACTTATTATCTAATGCTAAATTTCCAGTAATTTTATCTGGCGCAGGTGTTGTGATTGGTGGTGCTATTGAAGATTGTAAAAAACTTGCTGAAAAATTAGATGCACCAGTTTGTTCTGGTTATCAACACAACGATAGTTTTCCAGGTAGTCATCCATTAGCTGCAGGTCCATTAGGATATAATGGCTCAAAGGCTGGAATGGAATTAATTCAAAAAGCTGATGTTGTGTTAGCATTAGGAACAAGACTTAATCCTTTTTCAACTTTACCAGGCTATGGAATGGATTACTGGCCAAAAGATGCAAGTATCATTCAAGTTGACATGAATTCAGATAGAATTGGTTTAACCAAAAAAGTTTCAGTTGGGATTTGTGGAGATGCAAAATTAGTCTCACAACAGATCTTGGCTCAACTTTCACCAACTGCAGGTGATACAGATAGACAAGCAAGAAAAGATATTATTCATCAAACTAAATCAGCTTGGTTACAAAAATTATCAAGTTTGGATCATGAAGATGATGACAAGGGTACAGTTTGGAATGAAGAAGCTAGAAAAAGAGATGCAGATAGAATGTCTCCTAGACAAGCTTGGAGAGCAATACAAGCTGGTATGCCTGATGATGTAATTATTTCAAGTGATATTGGAAATAATTGTGCAATTGGAAATGCTTACCCAACATTTGAAAAAGGAAGAAAATATTTAGCTCCAGGATTATTTGGCCCTTGTGGATATGGTTTTCCATCAATTTTAGGTGCCAAAATTGGATGCCCTGATACTCCGGTAATTGGTTTTGCTGGGGATGGTGCATTTGGTATTAGCATGAATGAAATGAGCTCATGTGCAAGAGAAGAGTGGCCTGCAATTGCAATGGTTATTTTTAGAAATTACCAGTGGGGTGCAGAAAAAAGAAATACAACTCTTTGGTTTGATGATAATTTTGTTGGAACAGAACTAGACCCAGAACTAAGTTATGCTAAAGTTGCTGATGCTTGTGGATTAAAAGGTGTAGCAGTTAGAACGATGGAAGAAACTACTGCAGCTATTAAACAATCTTGTGAAGATCAAAAGAAAGGAATTACAACGTTTATAGAAGTAATTCTCAACCAAGAGCTTGGTGAGCCATTTAGAAGAGATGCAATGAAAAAACCAGTTAAAGTAGCTGGTATCAATAAAGCTGACATGATTAAGCAACCATCTCTAAACTCTTAAGATCTTTAAAATTTATACCAATTATCGTAAAGTCACTTCATGGAAGTGACTAACGATAATGGTTGTAGTTGGTTAAAAGATTTACCTTCTCGAACAAATATTAAAACTCTCCAATCAAATGAAGATTGCGAGTGGTTAATTGTTGGCGCTGGTTATACCGGTTTGTCAGCTGCTAGAAAATTAGCACAATTATATTCAGATAAAAAAATTATATTAATTGATGCTCAATTAGCTGGGGAAGGTGCTAGCGGAAGAAATTCAGGATATTTAGTTGATACAACTCTTAATGATGGTTTCACATCAAATAAAGAATTAAATAATTATAAAAAGAAAGCTGACATCTATAAATTAGGCATAAATGTAGTTAAAAAATTTATTAATGAACATCAAGTAGAATGTGATTGGAATGAATGTGGAAAATATTTTGCATCATCAAGATTAGAAGATAAAAAAATTTTAACTAATTTTTCAGACACTCTCATTAAATTAGGTTTTGAACATAATTTATTATCTAAAGATGAATTATCAAAAAAATTAGGAACTGATTTTTATAACACTGCACTTCATACTAAAGGTGGGATTTTATTACATCCAGGAAAATTAGTAAGAGCGATGATCGACATATTACCAAAAAATGTTTGTTTATATGAAAATTCACATTTATTAACTTGGAATAAAACTAAAGATATAATTTCTTGTGAATTTAAAAATGGTAAAATTAATACTAAAAAAATCATTTTTGCTACAAATGGTTTTTTGAAATCTTTAGGAATTAAATCAAACTATAATTTTCCTATTACTTTAACAGCTAGCATGACAAGAACTTTAACTGATGACGAATTTAAATCTATCGGTCAACCAAAGGAGTGGGGCGTATTACCTGTGAGACCAATGGGTGCAACTATCAGAATGACAAAAGATAGAAGAATCTTAATTAGAAATACAGCTGAAGTTAACAATCCATATAAAATGTCTAAGTCAGAATTAAATAAAAGGTCTGTTAATCAAAAAATGGGGATAAAAAAAAGATTTCCACAATTACCAGATGATATTATCAAATCATCATGGTCTGGTATTGTTTCAAGAACAAGGAATAGTTCTCAAATATTTGAAAAAATTGATCAAAATGTTTTTGCTGCAGGTTGTTATAATGGCTCTGGTATTGGTGTTGGTACTTTGTTTGGTGAACAAATTGCAATTAAAGCTTGCAATGAAAACAGTAAAGAAATTGAAATTATTGAGAAAAGAAACAAACCTACTTGGTTGCCACCACAACCATTTTTAAATTTAGGTGTTAAAACTCGTTTAATTTATGAGCGTTTGAGAGCCAGATCTGAAATTTAAAGAACAACTAAATCTAATTTTTGCTCACCCAATCTTTCGTTGCCATTTTCGGTGACTAAATAGGTTTCCCCTAAATTCATGGCTAAATTACTATCTGAATCCATCAATATCATGTGCATGAAGAATACATTGCCAGGAACAATCTTGTATGGATTACCAGTGTATAGCATTGGCCAGTCCATCCAGTTAGGTGAAAAAGTTGAACCTAATGAATATCCACAAGCATTCATTCTTGCTTTATTAAATCCCAAATTGTCAAAAGTTCTTGCATGAATATCAAAAACTTCTCCTGCAGTTTTTCCTGGAACTAAAGTTTTTACACAATTTGTTAATGCTTCAACACAAGCTTCATGCATTTTTATATGTTTGGGATCAGCTTTTCCAATAGGAATAGTTCTAAACATTGCAGAGTGGTAATGTTTAAAAGTACCAGCCCATTCTAGACTTAGTTGATCTGTATTTGATAAATTTCTTTTTTCAGCCTGATATCTGCATAGTAGTGCGTTATCTCCTGAGCCAATGATATATTCATTAGCGGGATAATCACCGCCACCTTCAAGAACTGCTCTTTGCATTTCAGCTAAAATTTTTGCCTCACTTGCGCCAGCCTTTGTATATTTCCATGCTTCATCTAAAGCTCTATCTGCAAGTTCAGCAGCTTGTTTTACATAAACTAATTCTTCATTAGATTTTATAACTCTTAATTTTGTTATCAGTTCTGATTGATCTTCAACTGTACAATAATTATTCAAAGATTTATTTAATTTTAGAGCATTACGTCCAGTCATTCCGTAAGCTTCATATTCGACACCAATATTTTTATTTTTTAGATCAAGTTCCTCTAAAATTATTTTAAGATCATCTGTCGGATTAATTCCATCTTTATCAACCCAAATTCTTATATCTTGAATATTTGATGTATTTTGTGCCTGTCTTAAGTCAGGTGCACGAGTTAATAAAATTATATTTCCTTTTTGATCTAAGACTAAAGTTTGAAAAAAAACATATCCAAATGTATCGTATCCTGTCAGCCAATACATTGACTCTTGTCTAAACATTAAAAGAGCATCTAAATTTTGCTCTTTCATAGATTTTAAAACATCTTGTTTTCTTTTAGAAAATTCCTCTTTAGTAAAATGAAGTGTCATTATGATATTATTGCTTTTACAGATCCTAATTTATCAATTTTACCAGTATACAAACCTTTACCTAGTATAGGTACAACCCCAACAGTAGAACCAGTAAAAACGTAGAAATTTTTATTTAAATTAACTTTATCTTTTTTAACTTTTTTTAGGATAAATCTTAAAGAATTGAGTGGATTTATATAAACAGAATTAGTGTTTCCGGTTACACTTTGTTTAATTTTTTTATTTGAAATATTTGTTTTTAAGTTTCCTATATCAATTTTTTTATATTTTTTTTTTTACCAATTAAAAATTTTACATTTGCACCAAAGTCACTACTCAAATCACCAAAAGACTTAATACCTTTCTTTTTTTGTCTATAACCAACGACTTCTATGCAGGGAGCCATATGAGATATAAATTTTGATACATTTTTATTTGTAATAGTCGCTTTTGTTGAAAAAAAAGATTTCTTAATTAAATAACAAACTTCAAGTTCAATTCCAAAAGTTGATTTATTTATTTTTACACGTTGTCCACTCTTTAAAAAATTTCTTTTGAAAATAGATGCATAAAAAGGTTCTTTTTCTTTTAACTTTTTTAAAAGAGGAATTCCTGTACCTCCAGCTTTATATCCAATTATTGGTTCTTTAATTTTATCCTCACATAATTTTCTAAATTTATCTGCTTCGGCTAATTTCTTAGTAAATTTTACTGGTAAGGCTGAAATTATTTTACCTTTAAGAAAAGCATCCACAAGTTTATCTGAGAGCTTATCTTTTAAAGTTTTTTTCATTAAGATTTTTTATTTTAATACTGACATTGGATCAAGTCTAGTTTGAAACCAGTTTACTCTAAAATCTAAATGCGGTCCTGTAGATCTTCCAGTTGAGCCAACAGTTCCAATTATATCTCCTTGATTTATTTGCTCACCTACAGAAACTAAAACATTTTCTAAATGAGAATATATTGTTGAGATACCATGACCGTGATCCATTATGATTGTGCCACCTGTGTAATACAAATCATCCTCAGCCATTGTTACTACTCCAGTTCCAGAAGATTTAATCATAGTTCCTTGTTTTGCAGCTATATCAATACCGTAATGGGGCCATCTAGGTTTACCATTTAATATTCTTTGACTTCCGTAAACACCACTAATAATTCCTTTAACTGGCATGACAAATTTTTCTTTAAAGAAAAGTAAATTAGAATTAATTGCTCTCGCTTCACCAATAGCATTATTTTCTTTTTTAATTCTTTTATAAACTGACTCTGGAGGAGTTACCTTGTTTTCTGCAAGTCCGTCAATTCTTTGAATATTATATTTTCTTTTTAAAACTTTTTTTGTAATTTTGGATATTTTTCCATCTAAAGTTTTCGTAAAAGTTAAATCAAACTTTCTATCTCTATCAATTCCAAAAACAAAGAAGCCATTTCTGGATACTTTTACTTCTTTTTTATTAACTTTAATTTTAGCTTTAGGATCAGTTTTACCTAAAATAAAATGTCCTTGAGTGAATTGTCCCTGAAATTCTATGGCGTTAACTTGAGAGGCTGTAAAGATTAAAAATACTAAAAAAAATCTATAAATTATTGAGCTGTCCATCCGCCATCTATTACTATTGATGTTCCTGTGATCATTGAAGAAGCTGATGAAGCTAAGAAGCAAACTGATGTTGCGATATCACTCTCTGTTGCAGCTTTCCCTAATGGAATATTGCCTAAAGCTAATTTTTTAAATTTTTTATTTTTGAAAAAGTTCTTAACCATTGGTGTTTCAACAAAAGTAGGTGCTACAGTGTTAACTCTAATATTATTTTTCGCCAATTCAACACCCATACCTTTAGTTAATCCTTCAATACCAAATTTAGTCATATTGTAAACATTTCTACCACTCATACCAACATGACCAAGTTGCGATGACATGTTAATTATTGAACCAGGTCTATTTCTATTTTTTAACATTTTTTTAACAACTAATTGAGCAACGTTAAAAGCTGCCTTAAGATTAAGATCAACTAAGTAGTTCATACTTTTTTGTTTAATTTTTTCAAAAGGCTCAGGAATGTTTGTGCCCGCATTATTTACTAGGACATCAATAGTTTTAATTTTTTCAATTTTTTCTTTTAAATCCTCATAATTCATAACATCACAAGGAACTTTAACAATTTTACCTTTAATTTTTTTGATTTGTTTTTCTAATTTATCAAGATCAGAGGGAGTTCTGCTTAAGGCAATGACTGTTGCTCCAGCTTCAGCTAATGCAATAGCGCAAGCTTTGCCCAAGCCTTTACCAGCACCTGTTACTAATGCGTATTTATTTTTTAAGTTAATTTTTTGTAGATACATATTAAATAAATAATTTTAAGTCTGTATAGATTAATTCTATCGCAACTACTAGTATAGCAATTAAACCAATCCAAGCTATCCACTTATATTCATTAATCCATCTAGAAATTAAATTGGCTGCTGTAGCCATTAAAATAATTGATAAAGCTAATCCAAAAATTAACAAAACATAATGATCACCTGCAGCTCCAGCTACACCTAAAACATTATCTAAACTCATTGTAAAATCTGCAAGTAAAACAGTCCAAATTGCTTTCATGAAGCTTGAGTTATCAACTTTAATATCTTCTTCATTAGATTGACCTTTAATTACATCAACATAAAGTTTGTAGACAATGTAAAGTAATAATAATCCACCAATTAATCTTAGTCCTGTAATTTGTAGCAAGTATGCTGTTAGCATTGTTAAGATAATTCTTAAAATTACAGCACCACCTATACCCCAAAAAATTACTTTTTTTCTTTGTTCAACTGGAAATTTTGATGCAACCATTCCAATTATAATTGCGTTATCACCAGCTAACACTAAATCTATGAAAATAATTTGACTTAAGATGACGAGCTGTTCAGCTCCAAATAATTCTGAAAACATTAGCTGTTTAATATCATATCAGCACCTTTTTCTGCAATCATTATTGTTGGTGCATTAGTATTTCCTGAAGTTATGTTTGGCATAATAGATGCATCTATCACTCTAAGGTTTTTGATACCTCTAACTTTTAATTGTTCATCAACTACCGCCATATCATCTTGGCCCATCTTACATGTTCCAACAGGATGAAATATAGTTTGAGCATGATTAGATGCTTCTTTAACTAATTCTTCATCATCATTTATGCTTACACCTGGTCTATATTCTTCAGGTAGATATTTTTTAAAAGTTTCAGATTCTAATACAATTTTTCTCGTTAATTTAAGTCCTCTTGCAGCAACCATTCGATCATGATCTGTTGAAAGATAATTCTGTTTAATTTTTGCATAAGTTCTTGAGTCTTTATCTACAATACTTACATGACCTCTGCTTGTTGGTCGGATGTTTGAGACTGTTGGAGTGAATGCATGAAAGTCATGATTTTTAGTTGCTCCTAACGCATCCATGCTCATAGGCTGAACATGCCATTGTAAATCTGGCAACTCTAAAGAAGCATCACTTTTTGCAAACATACATAATTGACTAGCACCCATAGTCATCGGTCCACTTCTATTAAAAACATATTCAAGCCCAATCATCAAATTTCCAAATAAACTATTAATTTTTTTATTAAGTGATTTCAGACCTTGAATTTTATAAATGGGTCTTAACATCAAATGATCGTGTAAATTTTCACCAACACCATTTAAATTTTGAACTGTATGAATACCTAATTTTTTTAATTTTTCTGAATTACCAATTCCTGATACTTGTAAAATTTGTGGAGAGCCAATTGCACCTGATGATAATATTATTTCTCTATTCGCTTGAACTTTTTTAATCTCATCACCCTCCCAAAATTCAACTTCTTTAGCTATTTTATTTTCAAAATTTATTTTTTTTATATGAGCTTTAGTAACAATCTTTAAATTTTTTCTATGTTTTATTGGATTTAAATATCCAACTGAAGTACTACATCTAAAACCATTTTTTTGAGTAACTTGAAAATAGCCACAACCATGATTATCCCCAGTGTTAAAATCTTTTGTTTTAGGAATACCAAATTCTTCAGCTGCATTTTGAAATTCATCCAAAAGCGGTAGATGTATCCTTTGATCAGAAACAGATAGGGGGCCACCAACTCCATGGAACTCACTTTCTCCTCTTTCCTGATTTTCTGCTTTTAAAAAATAAGGCAGAACATCATCCCAACCCCAACCAGTGTTACCAGATTGTCGCCAAACATCATAATCTCGATGTTGACCTCTTATATATAAAAGACCATTAATTGATGAACTTCCACCTAAAGTTTTTCCTCTAGGATATCTTATAGAAATATTGTTCATACTTTCATCGGGCTCTGTTCGATAACACCAATCAGTATTAGGATTGTGCATTGTTTTAAAATACCCAACAGGAATATGGATCCAAGGATAGTTATCTTTACCACCTGCTTCTAAAAGTAAAACTTTATGATTAGAATTTTCAGATAATCTATTAGCAAGCACACACCCTGCGGATCCAGCACCAAGAATTATAAAATCAAAATTTTCCATTAAAATAGAATTCTTATAAATTAAAATTATTTATTTATAGCAAATTTATTAATAAATATTGAAAAAAGTCATATTAAACCTTGTTATAATTTTAAAATTTTGACAGAGTACTTTTTTTATAAAAAAAACAACAAGAGGGAAAATACAATATGAAAAAAATCATATCATTAGTTGTAGGAACTCTTCTTTTAACAGTAATGACTGTTACAGGAGCGAATTCTGCACAAACTCTTAAGTGTCAAACTGTAATTAGTGCAAAAGCTGACGAAGTGAAAATGTTAAAAGATTTCACTGACACAGTAACTGAACTAACAGAAGGTTCGCTTAAGTTCGAAATTATGCCTGCTGGATCAGTAGTTGGCGTTAAAGAAACTTTAGATGCAGTAGATAAAGGTCTTATCGATTGTGGTTTCGCTTGGACTCACTATTGGTCAGGTGATCACCCAGCAGCTATGTTATTTGGTTCGCCAGTAGCAGGTGCAGGTGTTGGTATCGATAACATCGCATTTTTATCTTGGTTCCAATACGGTGGTGGTAAAGAACTTTACGACCAACTTTGGTCTGAGATGGGAAGAGACATCAAAGGATTTATGTTACAACCAGTAGGTCCAGAAGCTTTAGGTTGGTTCAAAGAGCCAATTAACAGCATGGCAGACTTTAGAAAGTACAAGTTCAGAACTCCTCCAGGAATTCCAGGACAAACTTATAAAGATATTGGTGTAGCTTCTGTTGCAATGGGTGGTGGAGATATTCTTCCAGCTCTTGAAGCAGGAACAATTGATGCTGCTGAATGGTGTTGTCCAAAACCTGACATGACATTCGGTTTCCAAAAAGTTCTAAAACATTACTACCTACAAGGTCTTCACCAAGTAGTAGTAAATGCTGACTTCTATATAACAGGAAGCAAATATAAGAAAATGTCTGCTTTAGAGAAGAAAGCTTTAGAAGTTGCTGCGAATGCATCTCTATCAAAATCAATGAGTTACAGAATATACGAAAACGGAAAAGCTCTTGCTGAGTTAACTGGAAAACATGGTGTAATTTTACATGATACTCCAGCTGACTATTTCCCAGCGTATATGGCTGCTGCTAAAAAAGCTCTAGAGACAAATGCCGCGAAGAATAAATTTTTCGCTAAAGTATGGCAGTCTCAAAAAGACTTTGCAGATATAGCTGTACCTTTCTGGTCTGGATCTCAAATGTCTAATGCTAAGCTAGGAATGGCTCACGCAGCTACTTTAAAGTAGTATTTAGATAAGAAACAATTATAACTAAAGCGGATTTTATAATCCGCTTTAGTTTTTTTTTTAGAAAATAAAAGAATTTTTATGGCTGACGATCCTAGTAAACTAGACATAACTGATGAAATGATCGCTGAAAGGCGAGGTGGTTCAGGACAAATGCCAAGTGATATGCCGAAATGGATGGCATCTACAATTACAAGAATAGATTTATTTAATAAATGGGTAGGAAATATAGTTTGTTGGATAACAGTCCCATTAATACTAGCAATGGTTTATGAGGTTTTAGCAAGAAAATTGTTTACAGCTCCAACAATGTGGGCATACGATATGAGTAGATTTTTGTACGGTGCATTATTTATGTTAGGTGCTGGCTATGCTTTATCAAAAGGCGTTCATATTAGAGCTGACTTTTTGTACAGAAATTTTAAAACCAAAACTCAAGGAAGAATAGATTTTTGGCTATATCTTCTTTTTTATTTTCCAGGATTGATTGTTTTTTTATATATGACAACTGGATTTGTTCAGGAATCTATTATGAGAGGTGAAAAAGGAATGGATACTGCTTGGATGCCTTATATGTGGCCAATAAAATCTTGCTTATGGCTTGGGATTGTTTTTTTACTTGTTCAGGGAATATCAGAATTATTTAAAAGTTATTGGGCGGCAACTAAAGGTATCTGGCCAGGAGAAGAGGAATAAATGTTAGCAGAATTTATAGATCCGGCAGTTTTAGGTTTTATTTTAATTGGAGTAATGCTTTTTTCGATTTTTGTTGGTTTTCCAATATCATTTACTTTAATTTTTTTAGGATTTGTATTTGGTTATTTAGGTTTTGGAAAACTAGTTTTTTATCTAATGACCTTGCAATTCTCTATGGTCATGACAGAACAAACACTAGCCGCTGTCCCGCTCTTTGTCTTTATGGGAATAATGATGGAACAAGCTGGATTAATGGAAAGATTGTTTTCAGCATTCCAATTGATGTTAGCAAAAGTTAGAGGCTCACTTTATTATGCGGTATTATTTGTTTCAGTAGTATTTGCAGCTGCAACAGGAATAGTTGGAGCATCAGTTACAATATTAGGAATCATGGCTGCAAAATCTATGAATAAATCTGGTTACAATGTGAGATTAGCAGCCGGAACAATTACTGCTGGAGGTACTTTAGGAATTCTAATTCCACCAAGTATTATGCTTGTCGTAATGGGACCTATTATGGAAATTCCTGTTACTGATTTATTTGCAGCCGCAATTATTCCAGGAATATTACTTGCAACACTTTATGCTGCATACACAACTATTAGATGCTGGATTGACCCAAGCTTGGGCCCCGTCTTACCTCCAGAGTTAAGAGCATCAAGTATGAAAGAAGTTTGGATAGAATTCTTTTTAGGTCTTGTTCCACCAGCTGCTCTAGTTTTTGCGGCATTAGGAAGTATTCTTTTTGGATTTGCAACACCAACAGAAGCGGCTGGATGTGGAGCGATGGGTTCTTTGTTATTGGCTTTAGCGTATAGAAAATTAACATTTAGAAAATTACAAGATGCTTTAGTTAAAACTCTTGAAATTTCTGCATTAATAATGGTTTTAGTTGCGGCTTCAAATTTCTTTGGGGCTGTTTTTTCAAGACTTGGCACACCGATGTTGTTAACTGACTTTTTGCTAGGTCTAGAGATGAATAGATATTTAATTCTAGCATTAATTATGGTGATGATATTTTTATTGGGCTGGCCTTTAGAGTGGGTACCAATAGTAATGATTATAATTCCAATTATATTACCTTTGGTTGAAGCTTTAGGGTTTAACTTAACTTGGTTTGCAATTCTTGTAGCAGTCAATCTCCAAACCGCCTGGCTGTCTCCACCTGTAGCTCTATCTGCTTATTTTTTAAAAGGTGTAGTTCCTGAGTGGGATTTAAAAGATATTTATTATGGAATGATGCAATTTATGGTTATTCAAATAATAGGATTAATATTAATAATTGTATTTCCTAAGATTGCTTTATGGCTACCGGCCTATCTATATGGACAGTAGATATTATTAGTTTATTATAATTTTTAGTGAATCAGCCAAAAGTAAAATATTCTCTTTCAAATTGGGACCTTGTTTCAGTAAACCCAAATTATAAAACTTGGGACTGGAAAGACCTTTTTTGTTATTGGGGTGTTAACGTTCAAAGTATAATAGGATTTTCTTTAATAGCTTCACTATATACAATTTATAGTTTGAATACTTTTGTAGTTTTTTTTGGTACTATTTTAGGATCATTTTTTGTTTATTTATTTTCAAATTTAATTGGTAAGCCTTCACAAAAATTTGGTCTACCATTCGCAGTTCTATTAAGATCTTCTTTAGGTTTTAGAGGAGCAAAATTTTTTGGCTTAATCAGAAGTATTGTTGGAATATTTATGTTTGGTATTCAAACATATTTTTTATCAAAGGCTATTAGTTATCTTTTAAGAATATTAATTTTCTCAATTGACAATTCTCTTTTAGATCAAGAAATCTTTCTTACATTTTTGTTGGGATTAAATATAATTGACTGGATTTCATTTAGTGGTGTTGTTATTTTTCAAGCAACAATGTTTAGTGTAGGAATTCAATTTAATAAAAAGTTGATTAATATTTCAGCTATTACAGTCTATTCTGGAATGATAATTTTTTTCTTTGTTGTTTTTTTAAGCGATGTACAAGCAACATCACAAGCATTTATCAATATTTTAAATTTCAAAAATTTTTTAGACATCAATAATTTAATACCATTGTTAACAGTTGCGGGAACTATTTTTGCATATTTTTCAATAATTATTTTAAGTTTTGGTGATTATTCTAGATATGTAAAAGATGAAAAAAATTTAGAAAAAGGAAACTTCAGTTTAATTTTAAATCTAATTATTTTTTCATTTTTTGCTATTTTTATTGTTGTGGGTTCTGACACATTTTTAAATCAAAAATTTGAGGATTTAAATAGAATTTTTACAAACCCAACGGACATTATTGGTAAATTTGATAATCTACAAATTACCATTATTGTTCTTTTTTTTATAATTGTTGCTTCAGCTTCAACTAACCTGGTAGCAAATTTTATTCCATCTCAATATTCACTTATTAATTTTATACCAAGTAAATTAACACTAAAAAGTGCAAGCTATGTAATTTCAATTACAGGTTTTTTGATTGGGATTTTTTGGCTTACGCTTTTAAGTCAAATTGGAATTTTATCTTTTGTTGATACTTTTGGTGCATTCTTTGGACCATTATTTGGAGTAATTATAGTTGATTATTATTTAATTAAAGAAAACAGCTTAAGTAACAAAGATATTTATTCAGTTGAAGCTAATGGAGCTTATTATTATTCAAAAGGTTGGCACATCAAAGCATTATACTCTTTGATTATAGGTTTTATTTTTTCTGCTTCAACAATATGGAATACTAATTTAATGTTTTTACAATCTTATGCTTGGATAATTGGCGCAATGGCCTCTTCAATAACGTATTACTTGCTTGCAAAAAGATAGATTTATGAATGAATTTGATTTTAAAGATAGAACAGCTGTCATAACAGGTGGTGGTCAAGGTTTTGGTCTTGATATTGCAAAACGTTTTTTAGACTCTGGTGCTAAAGTTATTATTTGGGATATTGATGAAAAATTACTTAAATCAGCAGCTGATGAAGTTAATAATGATAATTTAAGTTATGATGTGGTTGATGTTTCAAATTACAAACAAATAGAAAAAACAGTTTCAAACATTACATCAAAATCTAATATTGATATTTTAATTAATAATGCTGGGATTACAGGTCCAACGGCTCCATTATGGGAGTATGACATTGAGATGTGGAATAAGATTGTTCAGATAAATCTTGTTGGTACATTTAATTGTTGTAGAGCGATAGTTCCAAATATGATTAAAAATGATTATGGTAGAATTGTAAACGTAGCTTCTGTAGCTGGTAAAGATGGAAATGCAAATGCAAGCGCCTATAGCTCTGGAAAAGCGGGTGCGATTGGCCTTACAAAGTCACTTGGAAAAGAACTTGCTAATAAGAATATAGCTGTAAATGCCGTAACTCCTGCAGGAGCTAAAACAAGAATTTTAGATCAAATGAGCAAAGAGCATGTTCAAAGAATGCTTTCCAAAGTACCCAGAGGCAGATTTCTTGAAATACATGAGTTTACCTCATTGGTTTGTTGGCTCTCTTCAGAGGAAAATTCTTTTTCTACAGCAGCGGTGTTTGATATTAGTGGTGGCAGATCAACATATTAGTATAGCTAGTTGCTATAAGTCTCTAACAATTTTTTTTCACCAAAATTAGTATTTTTTTCCATTACAGGAGCAAAAATCATTACTGACCAGTAGATCAATAGTAAAAAAATTGAAATTGTTTTCATTATCTAAACCTAATTACAAATATTGAATTAAGAATGTTTAAAATGTGTCTAAAAGTTGTATTTAAAATATAATTATTTATAAGTTTTTTATGTATAAATGTTTTAGTTTATTTATTTTAATTTTTGTTTCATTTTCTTTTGCTAATGCTGAAGTTGCAAATGTATTTGAGTTTACAAATTCAGAGCTTTCAAAATTAGAGGTAAGAAAAGTAAGAGGAGCCGATAACAAAACTGTCTATTCCGTAGGAGTTAATGAAAAGGGTAATTTTTTAAAAGCAATTGCTGATAATGCAGCATCAGGATTAGGTAAAGAGATAAATATCAATTTAAACAAAACCCCATTTATCAATATTACATGGAAAGTGGAGAAAGATCTGCCAGGAATTAAAGAAAATACTAAAAAAGGACATGATTTTGCTGCACGTGTTTTTGTAATAAAAAAAACTGGTGCTACACCTTTATCTAATAGAGCCATTAACTATGTATTTTCAAGCAATAACGATGTTGATTTTAACTCTCCAAGCCCATACACAAAGAAATCTATAGATAATGTGTTGGCAACTACTAAAAATGATTTGAATAAATGGATAACTGTAAAAGCCAATGTCAAAGAAGACTTTAAAAGATTTCATAATTTGGATGTAAATCAATTAGATGGTTTAGCGATTATGGTTGACACCGATAACTCAAAATTAAAAGCTATCTCTTATTTTCAAAATATTTATTTTTCTGCAAATTGATTAGAATTTAAGATACTTTTTTAAACCTATACTTAAAAAAGATAATAGAACTGCCACAATAACATCTTCTATTGGTTGTGCATTAGGGAAGCCGAAATTCCACAAAATAACTCCAATTAACCAGATGATATATATTTTCATTATTTAAACTATATCTTAGTTTATATTAAATCATTATTTTTTTTGATAGAATATTGTTATGCATGAAAACTTTTACCATAATGTTAAAGTATACTACGAAGATACAGATGCAGGTGGAGTTGTGTATTACGCTAATTATCTTAAGTATCTTGAAAGAGCTAGAACAGAAGCTTTAGCAAAAATTGGATTAAGCAATTTACAAATTAAAGAAAAGTTTAATGCACTCATTGTTGTTAAATCTTGCAATATTGAATATAAAAAATCAGCACATCTTGAAGATCAATTATCTATTAGATCTTTTGTAAAATCAGTAACAAAAACATCTTTTTTTATGAATCAGTTTATAAGTAAAAATGAAATCTCGATTGTGGAGGCACAAGTTCATTTAGTTTTTGTAAATGAAAAAGGTAAACCGGTTAAAGTTCCAGATATAATTTTTGATAATTTTAAACCTTATTTTTGCGATAGTATTAAACTTTAGTTATTCTTTTAGCTCTTTGAAACAAAGTAATCATCATTTTTTCAGAAATTAATTTTGTATTTACATTTCTTGGACTAGGATGGTAGCAAGGAATTAAAGTTACATTATCAGGCAATAAATAGGATTTACCATGTTTGAAATGTATTTTTTTAGTAAGAGTATATTTTTTTTTATAAAATTTAAGACAGTTATCAAAGGCAACTTTTCCTAATGTTATAATTAGCTCTAATTTTTTTAAATTAGAAATTTCTGTATCAAAAAATATGGAACAATTATCCAATTCTTTATTAAGAGGTTTATCTCCTGGAGGAACACATTTTAATATATTTGTGATGTAAGTAGATTTTATCTTGAGACCATCATTTAAATTTTTTGAAGTAGGTTGATTGGCTATTTTTGCTTTATATAGACATTGAAATAAAAATTCTCCAGATTTGTCACCAGTAAAAGCGCGTCCAGTTCTTGTTCCACCGTGTGCGGCAGGAGCTAACCCTAATATTAGAAGTTTTGCGTTCACATCACCAAATCCCGCAACTGGTTTACCCCAATATTTTTCATCAATATTTTGTTTTCTTTTTTCTTTAGAAATTTTTTTAATGAAATTGGTTAATCTTGGACATTTTTTGCATTTAATAATTGTTTTATTAAGACTTTTAATTTTATTGTTCATTTAATTAATTGATAGATTGGAAATAGAATATTAGATTATAATTATTATGTCTTCTAAAAAAGCAATGAAACAAGCCCAAAAACAAGCTTACGCAAAACACAGAAGCAGCATTACAAATAGCAGTAAGTTTAATTTTAAAAATAAAAATTCAATAAAAAAAAATAAAAAGAAAAATTAACTTTCTTTTTCAAATCTTTCAATTTTTTTACATGAAGACATGAAAGAAATTCCCTCTTCATTATTTATCACAGTTTTTATCATAATATTTGGATTGTCTATTTCAAATAATAATTGTGTGTAAAATTGAGGATAGCCAATTTTATCAGTCAAAATTTTATCATTCTCTTGATAGATAAATTTTGTTAATGTGTTTTCTTTTTTTATAGAAAGATCTGTAACACGATATTTTTTAAAAGTTTTGTTGTTATAGACAAAATTTCTTGTCATTAATGATTTTTCTAAATCTAAAATATATTCATTCTTTAAGAAACCATCTTTTTTATTATCACAAGCGCTAAGAATGATAATTTCTGCATTTAAACTACTAACAATAAATAAAGTTAGTATAATTAAAGAAAGAAAATTTAAAAATTTAATTTTTTTCATTTTTTTCAGTTAAAAATAACCCTATTAATAGAAGTGCTGTCCATCCAATGCCCAATAAAGCTTTTGGGCTTGTTTGAGCACTCCACATTTCTAGGCCTAAAGCACCAAAAATTAGACCAATTATATAAATTAAAATTATAATTGACGATTTATTCATTTTTTAAATTTTTCTTAAATAGAGATATTCCGTTATTAATTTTGTGCTCATAAGACTCATTAAAGCTTTCCAATTGCCATCCACTTAATCTTTTTTTAATTGTATCAAGGTTAGTTTTTTTCCAATCATCATTAGTCGCTTCAAGTTTCCAAATCTTCTTTTCATCATTGTTTCTTCCACAACCATAGCAATAACCTGTTGATGGATCCGTTTTGCAAATGCTGATACATGGTGAAACAATCATTTTTTAAATATTTTTATAAATTATAGGAGATAAATAGTTAATTTTTTAACAATTGTCATTGGACAAATAGTTTCAATAATATATAAAACCTCGTAATTTGTGGGGCGATGGCGGAATTGGTAGACGCGTTGGTCTTAGGAACCAATATTTTCGGATGTGAAGGTTCGAGTCCTTTTCGCCCTACCAAATATTAAATTATTATGAAAGTTACAGTAGAAAATAAAAAAGGTCTAAATAAAGACGTTAAAGTTTTTATCGATAAAGAGACAATGAACTCTTATATGGATGAAAAATATGAAGAGATTAAAGGAACTGTAAACTTAAAAGGTTTTCGTCCAGGGAAAGTTCCAAAAGAAGTTTTAAAGAGGCAATTTGGAAAAGCTGTATTTGGAGAAGTATTAGACAAAGTATTAAAAGATACATCAACCAAAGCTTTAGAAGAGCAAAAGATCAAACCCGCAGGCCAACCAAAGCTTGATTTAAAAACTTATGGTGAAGATAAAGATTTAGAATATGTTTTATCAGTAACTGAATTGCCAAAAGTCGAAGTAAAATCAATAGAAAGTATTAAGTTTGATCAGTACTCAGTTAAAATAGACAAGAGTGAAACAGACAAACGAATTAAAGAAATCGCAAAAAATCAACCTAGCTTTAAAGAGGCAAATCAAGATACAAAAGCTAAAGACGGAGATCAAGTAACTATTGATTACAAAGCAACAGTAGATGGAAAAGATTTTAAAGGAAGTGAAGGTAAAAATACACAATTAACTCTTGGCAAAGATTTGTTTTTAAAAGGTTTTGACAAACAGTTGATAGGAGTAAAAAAAAATGATGAAAAAATAGTTGAAGCTATTTTACCAGAAAATTTTCCTGAAAAAGAATTAGTAAATAAAAAAGCACAATTTAATTGTAAAGTAATAAATATTAAAAATCCTGAGGAAGTAAAGATAGATGATACTTTTGCTAAAAACCTAGGTGCAAAAAATTTAGATGATTTAAAGACTTTAATATCCAAACAAATTAATGATGAGTACAAAAATTCATTAGATCAATTGTCTAAGAATCAAATTTTAAAAGAAATTGAAAAAATTAAAGTTGATGAAATTCCTGAAAATTTAGTTGAGGAAGAAGTTAAAATTCTTTCACAAGGTATGTCTGAAGAGGAAGCAAAAAAAAACAAAACTAAATTTATCGAAACTGCAAAAACTAGAATTAAAACGGGGTTAATTTTGAATGAATTTGGTGAACAAAATAAAATCAATGTTTCAGAACAAGAAATACAAGCTGAAGTACAAAAACAACTAAGAATGATGCCCGGACAAGAAAAAATGGTAATGGATTTTTATCAAAAAAATCCATCTGCGGTAGCAAATTTAAGAGGTACAGTTTACGAAGAAAAAATTTTAAATTTAATTAAAGATAAAGCTAAAGTAAATAAAAAAGAAATTTCAAAAGATGAAGCTGAAAAAATTCTAAAAGAAGCTCATAAACATGATCATAATCATGATCACGATCATGAGGGTGAAAAAAAAGAAACAAAAAAACCAATTAAAACAAAACCTAAAACAGAAAAAAAACCCTTAGCAAAAGCTTCCAAAACAAAGCCAAAAGCAAAAAAAGTTAGCAAAAAGTAATCTCAAGTTGTATAAGTAATACGAATCAACTTATGACAACAAAATTATCTGAACACATGAATACTTTAGTTCCAATGGTTGTTGAGCAATCTAATAAAGGTGAAAGAGCTTACGATATATATTCTAGACTTTTAAAAGAAAGAATTATTTTTTTAACTGGTCAAATAAATGACAACGTTGCATCATTAGTTACAGCTCAATTATTATTTCTTGAAGCAGAGGATCCAAAAAAAGAAATTTATTTATATATTAATAGCCCAGGTGGGTTAGTGACAGCGGGTCTTGGTATTTATGATACTATGCAATATGTGAAGCCTGATATTTCAACTTTGTGCATTGGTCAAGCAGCCTCAATGGGATCTTTCTTACTTGCTGCTGGAACAAAAGGTAAAAGATTTTCACTTCCAAATTCAAGAGTAATGGTTCATCAACCATCGGCTGGTTTTCAAGGCCAAGTAACAGATATCGAAATACATGCAAATGAGGTTTCGTCATTAAAAAAAAGATTAAATGAAATTTACTCTAAACATACAGGTAAATCTGTTGATGAAGTTAAGTCTGCTTTAGAGAGAGATAACTTTATGACTGCAGAAGTTGCTAAAGACTTTGGTTTAATAGACGAAGTAGTAGAAAAAAGATCATAAAACACCATATATTGAACGTGTGACAATCCTAACTTGATTAGTAGGAGTCTTCTATAATAAAGTAATTAAATTGATTCGTTAAAAATTATATTATGACAACAAATAATAAAAATATTCTTTACTGCTCTTTCTGTGGAAAGAGTCAACACGAAGTAAGAAAACTTATTGCTGGTCCAACAGTTTTTATTTGTGATGAGTGTGTAGAATTGTGTATGGACATCATTAAAGAAGAAAGCAAAGATACTTTTGTAAAACATCAAGACGGCCTTCCTTCACCAAAAGAAATTTGTACTGTTTTAGATGATTATGTAATAGGCCAACCTTATGCAAAAAAAGTTTTATCTGTTGCTGTTCATAATCATTATAAAAGATTAAACTATGAAAGCAAAACTAGTAAAAATGTTGAACTTGCAAAATCTAATATATTATTAGTTGGTCCAACGGGATGTGGTAAAACACTATTAGCTCAAACTCTTGCTAGAATATTAGATGTTCCATTTACTATGGCTGATGCAACAACTCTTACAGAGGCAGGATATGTCGGTGAAGATGTTGAAAATATTATTTTAAAATTATTACAGGCTTCAGATTATAATGTTGAAAAAGCTCAAAGAGGAATTGTCTATATTGATGAAGTTGATAAAATTAGTAGAAAATCAGAGAACCCATCAATAACTAGGGATGTTTCTGGAGAGGGTGTTCAGCAAGCTTTATTAAAAATTATGGAAGGAACAGTTGCAAGCGTTCCACCTCAAGGAGGAAGAAAACATCCGCAACAAGAATTTTTACAAGTCGATACAACTAATATACTGTTTATTTGTGGAGGTGCTTTTGCTGGTCTTGATAAAATTATTTCTCAAAGAGACAAAGGAACATCAATTGGGTTTGGTGCTGATGTAAAAAATACTCAAGATAAAAAAACTGGTGAATGGATGAAAACCCTTGAACCTGAGGATTTATTAAAATTTGGTTTAATACCAGAGTTTATTGGAAGACTACCTATGATTGCAACTCTTGAGGATTTAGATGAAAAATCATTAATTAAAATTTTACAAGAACCTAAAAACTCTTTAACGAAACAGTATCAAGAGCTGTTTAAACTTGATGGAGCAAAATTAACTTTTAGAGAAAATGCATTAAAAGAAATTGCTCAAAAAGCAATTAAGAAAAAAACAGGTGCAAGAGGTTTAAGATCAATTTTAGAAAATATTTTATTGAAAACTATGTATGATTTGCCAAGTCAGGAAAATATAGAAGAAGTTATAGTTGACGCAGGAGCTGCCAAAGGTCAGTCCCAACCATTATTAGTTCACACCAAAGGTGACAATAAATCAAAGTCAAATAAACCCTCAGCGGCTTAATATACCTAATAACTAATAAAAACCTATTGCAATATAAAATATAATATCCATATTAAAGACTATGGATATCAAAATCACATCACCGTTATTGCCGTTGAGAGACATAGTAGTCTTCCCAAGTATGGTAATCCCTCTTTTTGTTGGAAGAGATAAATCTATTTCAGCTTTGAATGAAGTTATGAAAAAAGATAAGAAAATTATATTAGTTACTCAAAAAAATTCTGAAATTGATGACCCAAAAAAAACAGATATATTTATGTATGGATGTGAAGGAAACATCCTGCAACTTTTAAAACTTCCTGACGGAACTGTAAAAGTTTTAGTTGAGGGTGTTAAAAGAGTAAAAATATTAGATTTTAAGGATAATGAAAAATTTATAACTTGTGATTATGCTCACTATAAAGATGTGATTAATAAAGATGAAGATTTATATCCACTTGCAGCAACTGCTCTTAGAAGATTAGAAAAATTAACTTCTATTAATAAAAAAGTTTCAAGCGAAACTATCAGTACAATTAAACAGTTAAAAGACCCATCTCAAATTGCAGATAATATAGCCTCTCATATCAATGCAACAATTTCTGAGAAACAACAAATTTTTGAAACAGTAGATGTGAAGAAAAGAATAAATGCCATCATTAAAATAATGGAAAATGAAACAAGTATCATAGGTGTTGAAAAAAGAATTAGAGGTAGAGTTAAGACTCAGATGGAAAAAACTCAAAGAGAATATTATTTAAATGAACAATTAAAAGCTATTCAAAAAGAACTGGGTGAAATTGAAGATGGCAAAGATGAAACAACTAGCCTTAATAAAGCGATTACAAAAGCAAAGATGCCTAAAGAGGTTGAAAAAAAATGTTTGCAAGAGCTTAAAAAATTAAAAAACATGAGCCCAATGTCAGCTGAAGCAACTGTAGTTAGAAACTACCTAGATTGGATGACTGAACTTCCTTGGCACAAAAAAAGTGAAGTTGATATTGATTTAACAAAAGCCTTAAATATCTTAGATAAAGATCATTTTGGACTTGAAAAAGTTAAAGAGAGAATAATTGAATTTCTAGCTGTCCAAAAAAGAATGGAAAAAATTAAAGGGCCAATTTTATGTTTAGTTGGACCTCCAGGAGTTGGTAAAACTTCTTTAGGTAAATCTATCGCTAGAGCCACTAATAGAGAATTTGTTAGAATGTCAGTTGGTGGAATGAGAGATGAAGCTGAAATTAGAGGTCATAGAAGAACTTATATAGGATCGTTACCTGGAAAAATAATTCAAATGATGAAAAAAGCAGGAACAAAAAATCCGTTAATTTTGCTGGACGAAATAGACAAAATTGGAAATGACTATCGAGGAGATCCATCATCAGCTTTATTGGAAGCATTAGATCCAGAACAAAACACTACATTTAATGATCACTACCTAGAAGTTGATTATGACTTGTCAGATGTAATGTTTGTGACTACTGCTAATACATTAAATATTCTCCCACCTCTTTTAGATAGAATGGAAGTAATAAGGTTAGCTGGATACACAGAAGATGAAAAAATTAGTATTGCAAATAAATACCTTTTACCAAAACAAATTAAAGATAATGGTGTTAAAGATAAGGAGATGAAACTTGACAATGATATCATTAAGGAGGTTATTAGAGGCTACACAAAAGAATCTGGTGTTAGAAACTTAGAAAGAGAAATCTCAAAACTAGCGAGAAAAGTTGTTAAAAAAATAGTTGCTGGTGAAGAAAAAGAGGTAAATATAAATAATAAAAATTTGTCAGATTTTCTTGGAATTGCTAAATTCAAATTTGGTGAATTAGAGTCTGAGAATAGAGTGGGGATTGTAACTGGACTTGCATGGACAGAATACGGTGGAGAAATTTTAAAAATAGAAACTGTAACAATGCCAGGTAAAGGTAGAATGCAAATCACAGGTAAACTTGGAGATGTAATGCAAGAGTCAGTTAAAGCTGCAAAATCTTTTGTTAGATCAAAATGTTTAGAATATGGAATAATCCCTCCTTTGTTTGAAAAAAAAGATTTTCATATTCACGTCCCTGAGGGAGCTACACCAAAGGATGGTCCATCAGCAGGTATTGGAATGGTAACATCAATTGTTTCATCAATTACAGGGATCCCTGTCAGAAGGGATGTTGCTATGACTGGTGAGGTTACTTTAACAGGACAAGTCTTACCAATTGGTGGTTTAAAAGAAAAATTATTAGCTGCACACAGAGCTGGAATTAAAGAGGTATTGATTCCAAAAGAAAATGAAAAAGATTTAGTTGATATGCCAAAAAAAATTATCGATGATATTAAGATAACACCAGTTGAATATGCTGATCAGGTTTTAAAAGTTGCTTTAACTAAGGAACTTAAAAGAACAGAGTGGGTTGAGGTTGATATATCTAAAAAAGATGACAAATCTCAAGCTAGTATTCAATAATAATTAATTTACTTTATTAAACCGTTGATGTAATAAGTAGCCTTATTTTAGGGTGGTTAGCTCAGTTGGTAGAGCATCTCGTTTACACCGAGGGGGTCAAAGGTTCGAGTCCTTTACTACCCACCAAAATAACAAAGTGGGGGTGTAGCTCAGTTGGTTAGAGCGATCGCCTGTCACGCGATAGGTCGAGGGTTCGAGTCCCTTCACTCCCGCCACTTTTTTGTAATTTATTCTATTAATATCAATTAAAATGTGACGTATCTGCTCTTCAACAACTGTTAAAAACTGCTATATACATTTCCATGTTATCTGAATTTTTAAAAGATTACTTACCAATTATAATATTTCTGATAATTGCATTTGGTCTTAGTTGCGCATTTGTAGTTGTTAATTTTATATTATCACCAAAACAACCTGATCCTGAAAAGCTATCAGCCTATGAGTGTGGATTCGAACCTTTTGAAGATTCTAGGATGGAATTTGATGTAAGATTTTATTTGGTTGCCATACTGTTTATTATTTTTGATTTAGAAATTGCATTTTTATTTCCTTGGGCAATATCTCTTGGCAACATTGGTATATTAGGTTTTTCATCTATGATGATTTTTTTATTCATACTTACTATTGGTTTTATTTATGAATGGAAAAAAGGTGCGTTGGATTGGGAATAAAAATTAACTACAATGAATAATAAGATAGATCAAGTACCAGAAGAATTTAAAAAACTAGCTGAAGATTTTAGTAAAAATGGTTTTATAACAACTTCTTTAAACAACCTGATTAATTGGTCGCGATCTGGATCGCTTCACTGGATGACTTTTGGTTTAGCATGTTGTGCTGTTGAGATGATGCAAACAGCTATGCCTAGATATGATTTGGAAAGATTTGGAGCTGCGCCAAGAGGTTCACCTAGACAATCTGATGTTATGATTGTAGCTGGCACACTAACTAATAAAATGGCACCAGCACTTAGAAAAGTTTATGATCAAATGCCAGAACCAAGATATGTAATATCTATGGGAAGCTGCGCTAATGGTGGTGGATATTATCATTATTCATATTCAGTAGTAAGAGGTTGTGATCGAATTGTTCCAGTTGATGTTTATGTTCCTGGTTGTCCACCTTCCGCTGAAGCTTTATTATATGGAATACTTCAACTTCAAAAAAAAATTAGAAACAAAGGTTCATTTATTAGATAGTTATGAATAATTTAATAGATTTAGAGAAAAAAATTAATTCAGGATTAACTACCAAAATAAATAAAACTGAGATTAAATACAATCAGCTTTATATTGAAACAGATAAAGGTGATTTGATTGATGTAACACTTTTTATAAAAACAAATCCAGATTTTAAATTTAGGCAATTAATTGATATTACTACTGTAGATTATCCAGAAAATGCACATAGATTTAAAATGGTATATTTATTTTTAAGTCATGAATTTAATCAAAGAATTATCTTAAGTTACACGATTGCTGAAAATGAAGTAATACCATCTTTAACAAGTATTTTTCCTGCAGCGAATTGGATGGAAAGAGAAGTTTTTGATATGTATGGTGTATCATTTAAAGATCATCCTGATTTAAGAAGAATATTAACTGATTATGGTTTTGAGGGTCATCCATTACGAAAAGATTTTCCATTAACTGGCAATACTGAAGTTAGATATAGCGAAGATCAAAAAAAAGTAATTAGTGAACCTGTTAAATTAGAGCAAAACTATAGAAATTTTGACTATGAAAGTCCTTGGGAGGGAACAAAGTATATTAAAGAAGAAATTAAAAATAATGACAAAAAAAATTAAAAATTTGAATTTAAATTTTGGTCCTCAACACCCTGCTGCCCATGGTGTATTAAGGTTAATTTTAGAACTTGATGGTGAGGTTGTTGAAAAAGCTGACCCGCACATAGGTTTACTGCATAGAGGAACAGAAAAGTTAATCGAAAATAAGACTTATATGCAGGCAGTCCCTTATTTTGATCGACTTGATTATGTAGCACCTATAAATCAAGAGCATGCATTTGCACTTTCTATTGAAAAGATTTTAAATATTGATGTGCCAATTAGAGCTCAATACATAAGGGTTATCTTTTGTGAAATTGGAAGAATTTTAAGTCATATTTTAAATGTTACTACTCAAGCTTTAGATGTAGGAGCTTTGACACCTTCATTGTGGGGTTTTGAAGAAAGAGAAACTCTTATGACTTTCTATGAAAGGGCCTCAGGGTCAAGACTTCATGCAAATTATTTTAGAGCCGGCGGTGTACACCAAGATTTACCCAACGGTCTTGAAGAAGACATAGCAAAATTTTGTGAAACATTTCCAAAAATTATTAATGATTTAGAGAGTCTGTTAACTGACAATAGAATTTTCAAACAAAGAAATGTTGACATAGGAATTGTAACTAAGGATGACGCATTAGATTATGCTTTTTCAGGTGTTATGATTAGAGGATCGGGCGTACCGTGGGATTTAAGAAAATCTCAGCCTTATGAATGTTATGATCAATTAGAATTTAAAATTCCAGTTGGTAAAAACGGCGACTGTTATGATCGATACTTATGCAGAATAGAAGAGATGAAAGAAAGCGTCTATATAATTAAACAATGTCTTGTTAAAATGGAAAAGGGTCCAATTAAATCTTCAGATGGAAAAATAACCCCTCCACCAAAAAAAGATCTTAAACAATCAATGGAAGCATTAATTCATCATTTTAAACTTTTTACAGAGGGTTATAGAGTTCCAAAAGACGAAATTTATACAGCTGTTGAGGCTCCGAAGGGTGAATTTGGTGTTTACCTTATTTCAGATGGCTCAAGCAAACCCTACAAATGTAAGATTAGAGCTCCAGGCTTTTCTCATTTACAATCTATGGATTATTTAATTAAAGGACACATGTTAGCAGATGTACCTGCAGTGCTAGGTTCGTTAGACATTGTTTTTGGTGAGGTGGATAGATGAGCTTAAGAAGACCATCAAAAGATCAACCAGAAAATTTTGAATTTAATAAATCTTCTTTGGAAGCAGCAAAATCTATTGTTGCTAAATATCCTGAGGGAAAACAACAAAGTGCAGTTATGTCTTTACTTTATATAGCTCAAAGACAGAATAACAACTGGATACCATTAGCTGCTATGAAATATATCGCTAAATTTTTAGATATGCCTTATATAAAAGTTTATGAGGTGGCTACTTTTTATACAATGTATAACTTATCACCTGTAGGAAAATTTTTTGTCCAAGTTTGTACAACAACACCTTGTATGATTAGAGGTGCAAATAAATTAGTGGAAGCTTGTAAAGAAAAAATTTCAGAAAATGAATCAGAACTTTTAAGTGATAAAGATTGTTCATGGATGGAAGTTGAGTGTTTAGGCGCTTGTGTTAACGCCCCTATGATTCAAATTAATGATGACTATTATGAAGATTTAGACAAAGAAAAAACTCTAAAAATTTTAGACAAAATTTTAAAAGGAGAAAATCCTAAACCAGGATCATACAGAGGTCGTGTTAACAATGAACCTGAAAATAGTAGAAAAACACTAATGGATTTAAAAAATGCTTAAAGATAACAATAGAATTTTTCAAAATTTATATAACGACAAGGGATCTGATGTTAGCTCTTCAAAAAAAAGAGGTGATTGGGTTGATACCAAAAATATTACAGGCAAAGGTAGGGAATGGATAATTAATGAAATTAAAGAGTCACAACTTAGAGGAAGAGGTGGCGCAGGATTTCCTACAGGATTGAAATGGTCTTTTGCACCAAAAGAAATTGGTTCAAGACCTCATTATTTAGTTATAAATGGTGACGAGTCAGAACCTGGTACTTGCAAAGATAGAGATATTTTAAGATTTGAACCACATAAACTAATTGAAGGATGTTTGATTGCTTCCTATGCAGTACAAGCACATGTTTGTTATATTTATATAAGAGGTGAGTATTTTGTTGATGGTCAAAAACTTCAAGCTGCAATTGATGAAGCTTATGAAAAGAAATTGATAGGGAAAAATGCTGCAGGCACAGGTTGGGACTTAGATATTTATATTCATTATGGAGCAGGCGCTTATATATGTGGTGAGGAAACGGCTTTACTTGAAAGTATTGAGGGTAAAAAAGGTCAGCCAAGATTAAAACCACCTTTCCCAGCTTTAATTGGATTATATGGATGTCCAACAATAATCAACAATGTAGAAACAATTGCTGTTGTTCCGACAATACTTAGAAGAGGCGGTAAATGGTTTGCATCTTTAGGAAGAGAGAAAAATACTGGTACTAAAATTTTCTGTATATCTGGAAATGTTAACAATCCCTGCAATGTTGAAGAAGAAATGAATATACCTTTAAAAGAATTAATAGAAGTTCATGCAGGAGGAGTTATAGGTGGATGGGAAAATTTACAGGCAGTAATACCCGGTGGATCTTCTATGCCATTAATCCCACAAGAAAAATGCGAAACCCTCACAATGGATTTTGACTCCTTAATGGCAGAAAAAAGTGGATTAGGAACAGCTGGTATAGTTGTAATAAATAAAGATCAAGACATCATTAAATGTATGGCAAGAATTGCAAGATTTTATAAGCATGAAAGTTGTGGTCAATGTACTCCATGTAGAGAAGGATCTGGCTGGATGTGGAGAATGTTGGAAAGAATGGCAGCAGGTGAAGCAACAAAAGATGAAGTAGACATGTTAGGAGATGTAACAAATCAAATAGCTGGACATACTATTTGTGCTTTTGGTGAGGGTTCGTCTTGGCCTGTTCAAGGTTTGTTACGACATTTTAAAAAAGAAATTGAAAAAAGAAATAACTTAGATCCTATAATACAGAAAAAAATTGATATTCCTTATTTAGTTGATCAACATCTATTGGATAAAAATAATGCTTAAACTAAAGGTAAATGATATTGATATTGAAGTAGAAGAAGGTTTGACTGTTCTTCAGGCTTGTGAAAAAGCTGGCGTTGAAATCCCTAGATTTTGTTATCATGAAAAATTGTCCATAGCAGGTAATTGCAGAATGTGTTTAGTTGAAATGGAGAAATCTCCTAAACCAGTAGCTTCATGTGCTATGCCAGCTGCAGAGGGCATGAATATAAAAACAAACACTCCTTTTGTTGAAAAAGCGAGAAAAGGTGTGATGGAATTTTTATTAGCCAATCATCCATTGGATTGCCCAGTTTGTGACCAAGGTGGCGAGTGTGATCTTCAAGATCAATCGATGTTTTACGGTGTAGACAAATCAAGATTTAAAGAAAATAAAAGAACAGTTCCTGAAAAAAATATGGGTCCATTAATTAAAACTCAAATGACAAGATGCATCCATTGTACACGTTGCGTAAGATTTGCAACTGAAATTGCTGGAGTTCCAGAAATAGGAGCAATTGGCAGAGGTGAAGATATGCAAATTACTACTTATTTAGAGCAGTCAATGCAATCTGAGCTATCTGCGAACGTTGTAGATTTATGTCCAGTAGGTGCTTTGACATCAAAACCTTATGTATTTGAAGCTAGACCATGGGAACTAAAAAAAACAGAAACGATTGATGTTATGGATGCGATAGGCTCCAACATCAGAGTTGATACTTATGATTGGGAAGTAAAGAGAGTTCTTCCAATTATTAATGAAGATATTAATGAAGAGTGGATTTCAGATAAATCCAGATATGCTTGTGATGGATTGCTTCATCAAAGGTTAGATGTGCCATTTATTAAATATAACGGAAAATTTGAGAAAGCATCATGGGAAGAAGTTTATAAAATTATTAAATCTAAACTTGAAAACACTTCTAAAGAAAAAATTTGTGGATTTGTTGGTGACCTAACGAATATGGAAACTAGCTATATATTTAAAGAATTCTTTGATCGAACATTAGATATTCAAAATTATGAATCTAGATCAGATAATAGATATGTAAATATTTCTAAAAGAGAAAATTATTTATTCAATTCTTCTATTAATGGTATTGAAGAAGCAGATTTAATTTTATTAGTTGGCACAAACCCAAGGTATGAAGCAACTATTTTAAATGCCAGAATTAGAAAAGCCTATTTAAACAACAATACAAAGATTATTTCATTAAATGATGTAGGTGATTTAACTTATCCATATCAAAGTTTAGATGGTCAGACCCAAACATTAAATAATATTTTTGAAGGAACTCACGAAATATCAAAAGATATTATTGAGTCAAAAAAACCAGTAATAATAATCGGTGAGTCTTTATTGAGATCAAAATCTTCAGAATTTTTATTTAATAGAACAAAAGAATTTTTGATAAAAAATAATAAAATCTCTGTTGATTGGAACTCTTTAAACATATTATCGTGTGATGCAGCAACGGTAGGAAATTTTGATCTTGGTGTAATCAATAATCGAAATCATTTATTAAATGATTTAAAAGAACATAAATTTGATATTGTTTATTTAGTGGGTCAAGATAGCTTGGATTTTGATAAAAAAGATGAATTTATCATTTATCAAGGTAGCCATGGTGATAAAGGAGCAGAATGTGCAGACATTATTTTACCAGGGTCAGCTTATACTGAACAAGATGGTTACTTTACAAATCTAGAGGGAAAAGTTCAAAAAGCTTACAAAGCATCATACCCTCCAGGTGAAGCAAAAGAAGATTGGCAAATAATTAATAAACTTGCTGAATACATGAATAATAGAAAATTATTTAACGACAAAGATGAATTAGAAAGTAGCATGTTTAATTACTTAAATTTACAAAAGGAAAAACAAATAAACGAATTAAACAATTCAGATAAAAAGTTTCAAAGTGAAAAGTTAATAATTAATGTTAAAGATTATTATTTTTCAAATGTTATTGCTAGATCGTCAAAAACAATGATTGAGTGTAATGACTCTAAAATAAAATTGAAATTTACAGGCACTGAAGATTAACATGGAATATGTAAGTATAATTTTTCAAGAAGTTTATAAAATTTTATTTTTATTAGTCCCTGTTTTAGTTTCTGTAGCAATGATTGTTTGGCTTGATAGAAGAGTGTGGGCATTTGTTCAAAAAAGACAAGGCCCAAATGTTGTGGGACCTTTTGGTTTGTTACAATCACTTGCAGATGCTTTAAAATATATTTTTAAAGAGATTATAATTCCTTCAAGTTCAAATAAGGTGATTTTTATACTAGCTCCAATTGTTACTATGACACTAGCTTTAATTGCTTGGGCAGTTATTCCATTTAGCGCAACCCAAGTATTAGCTGATATAAATGTTGGAATACTTTACCTGTTTGCAGTTTCTTCACTTGGTGTCTATGGAATTATTATGGGTGGTTGGGCTTCAAATTCAAAATATCCCTTTCTTGGTGCAATTCGATCTGCTGCACAAATGGTATCTTATGAAGTTTCAATAGGAGTAATAATAATTAATGTTCTGCTCTGTGTAGGATCTTTAAATTTAAATGATATTGTTATTGCTCAACAAAAATTATGGTTTGTTGTTCCACTATTTCCAATGTTTGTTATTTTTTTTATATCAGCATTAGCTGAAACAAATAGACCACCTTTTGATTTGCCTGAAGCTGAAGCTGAACTTGTAGCCGGTTATCAGACAGAATATTCAGGCATGATGTATGCCATGTTTTGGTTGGGTGAGTATGCCAATATTTTATTAATGTGTGCTATGGGTGCAATATTGTTTTTAGGAGGTTGGCTTTCACCAATAGAGGTTTACCCATTTACAATTATACCAGGAGCAATATGGTTAATATTGAAAATTTTATTTTTATTTATTTTATTTGCTCTAGTTAAAGCTATTGTACCAAGATATCGATACGATCAATTAATGAGACTTGGTTGGAAAGTATTTTTACCTCTATCTTTAACTTGGGTGGTATTAACTGCTAGCTATTTATTTTATTTCAACCTTTTACCAGTAATTTAAAAATGAAATTATCGAGATTTTTTAAAACCATATTTATGACAGACTTTGTAGGAGGTTTAGTAATTGCAATTAGAGAATTATTTAAATCAAAAAAAACAATTAATTATCCATTTGAAAAAGGAAAAATAAGCCCACGTTTTAGAGGCGAACATGCACTTAGAAGATATCCTAATGGGGAAGAAAGATGTATAGCCTGTAAATTATGTGAAGCTGTTTGCCCAGCCCAAGCTATTACAATCGAGTCAGCAGCTAGAGAGGATGGTAGTAGAAAAACTACAAGATATGATATTGATATGATGAAATGTATTTACTGTGGTTTATGTGAAGAAGCTTGCCCAGTTGATGCAATAGTTCAAGGTCCGAATTTTGAATTTTCAACAGAAACAAGAGAAGAACTGTATTATACAAAAGAAAAACTTTTAGATAATGGTGATAGATGGGAGAATGTATTAGCGGCAAATATTAAAGCTGATAATCCATATAGATAAATCTATGATTGCTCATTCAATTTTCTTTTATACGTTTTCATTTATAGCTGTAATTTCAGCAATCATGGTTACAGTTTCTAAAAATACCGTTCATTCAGTTTTTTTTCTAATTTTAGATTTCATTAGCATATCTTGTCTTTTTATTATGATAGGAGCTGAGTTTTTAGGAATGATAATGTTAATCGTTTATGTCGGTGCTGTAGCAGTATTATTTTTATTTGTAGTAATGATGTTAAATGTTGCTCAACAAAAAAATCAATGGTTTGCGTCAGAAGAGAGCTCAAAACATATACCTGTAGGTCTTATTATTAGTACAATTATTTTTTTTGAATTGATAATTGTTATTGGTGGTTGGAAATATAAACCTGATTTATTTGATATAAATAATTCGGTAGATACTTTTAATGTAAGCAATACTCATTCTCTTGGACAAATTTTATATACTGATTATATCCATGTGTTTCAATTAAGTGGTATGATTTTATTAGTGGCAATGATTGGTGCCATTGTTTTGACTTTTAGAAAAAGAGAAGGTGTTAAAAAACAAAGTTACTTAAAACAAATATCTAGGGAAAGATCAGAAGGTGTACAGGTGCTAGAAGTTGAAACCAATAAAGGAGTTAAAATAGATGACTGATATTGGTTTAGGACATTATTTATCATTAGGGGCAGTTATTTTTTCAATCGGAATAATAGGTATATTTTTAAATAGAAAAAATATTATCGTAATATTAATGAGCATAGAGTTAATACTACTTGCGGTTAATATAAATTTAGTTGCATTTTCAATTTTCTTAGGAGACCTTGCTGGACAGGTATTCACTCTATTTATCTTAACAGTTGCAGCTGCTGAAGCCGCAATTGGGTTAGCAATAATTGTAGTTTATTATCGCAATTCAGGAACTATCCGAGTTGAAGAAATAGATAAGTTGAAAGGATAAATATGGAAATTTCTATTTTATTTCTTCCACTTATAGCTTCAATTATCTCAGGTTTTTTTGGAAAATATATTGGTGATAGAAACTCTGAAATTGTTACTAGTACTCTAGTTTCAATATCTGCGTTTTTTTCAATTTTTATATTGTATCAAGTGATTGTTAATCAATACGAAGAAAATATTGTTATAGCCACTTGGATAAATTCAGGATCACTAGATGTTAATTGGTCGATGTTGATTGATCCATTATCAGCTGTGATGCTTGTTGTTGTTACATCAGTTTCATCTTTAGTACATATTTATTCAATTGGTTATATGTCTCATGATCCTCATAAACCAAGATTTATGGCATATCTATCGCTTTTTACTTTTGCTATGTTGATGTTGGTCACCTCAGATAACTTCATTCAGCTATTTTTTGGCTGGGAAGGAGTTGGTCTTTGTTCATATTTCTTAATTGGTTTTTGGTTTAAAAAGGAAAGTGCAAATTCTGCAGCAATTAAAGCTTTTGTAGTAAATAGAGTAGGTGACTTTGGTTTCGCGTTAGGAATTTTTTTAGTATTCTATTTATTTGGAACTGTTAATTATTCAGAAGTGTTCCAACAAATACCAACAGTTGTTGACAAAAATTTATCTTTTTTAGGTTTTGAAGTAAAAGCTATAGATCTAATTTGTTTTTTATTATTTATTGGTGCAATGGGTAAATCAGCCCAAATTTTATTACATACATGGTTGCCAGATGCAATGGAGGGACCTACGCCTGTATCTGCATTAATTCATGCTGCTACTATGGTAACAGCTGGAGTGTTCTTAGTAGTTAGATGTTCACCGATTTATGAATACTCACCATTAATATTAAATTTAATAACAATTGTTGGAATGACAACAGCATTTTTTGCAGCAACAGTTGCGTTAGTTCAAACAGATATTAAAAAAATTATTGCTTACTCAACTTGTAGTCAATTAGGTTATATGTTTTTTGCAGCTGGAGTAGGAGCTTATAATGTTGCAATGTTTCATTTATTTACACACGCATTTTTTAAAGCTTTATTATTTTTAGGATCTGGTTCCGTTATTCATGCATTTAAAGATGAGCAAAATATTAATAATATGGGAGGGGTATGGAGGAAGCTTCCTTATACTTATGCCTTGATGATTATAGGAACTTTAGCATTAACAGGTTTTCCTTTCCTTTCAGGTTTTTACTCTAAAGATGCAATTATTGAATTTGCATACCTAAAAGGAAATGCTACCGGATACTATGCTGCAGGAATTGGAATTTTTACAGCATTTTTAACATCAGTATATTCATGGAGATTAATCTTTAAAACATTTCACGGAACATATAATAATAAAATTGTAAAGATTGAAGATACACACGAATCTCCGTTAGTAATGTTGATACCTTTAGTTATATTGTCTATTGGATCTATATTTGCAGGTTTTTTATTTAAAGATTTATTTGTTGGTCATGGAGGAGAAAATCTATTCTGGGCCGAGTCTATCAAATTTTTAGAACCATTAAGTACAGAACATCCACCAACATGGTTTTTGCTACTAACACCTTGCTTGGTGTTAACGTCTATCCCTATTGCTTATTATTTATTTGTCAAAAATAAAGAATTACCAAATGAAATAGCCAATATGAATAAGCCACTATACAAGTTTTTAGTTAATAAATGGTATTTTGATGAATTATATGAAGTCATTTTCATAAATCCTTCAAAAAAATTAGGTTTATTTTTTTGGAAATTTTGTGATGGAAAATTGATTGATGGTTTCGGACCTGATGGAATTTCATCATTTATAAAAAAATGTTCTTTAAAAGCAAATAAATTTCAAAGTGGTTTTATTTACCATTATGCTTTTGTTATGCTTTTAGGTTTTTCAGCTTTATTAACCTTTTTAATAGTTAAATAATGAATTTTCCAATTCTTTCATCCTTAATTCTACTGCCGACTGTGGGAGCTCTTTTTTTATTTTTCACAAAAAATAAAAATGGGAATAATTCAACGGTTAAATATGTTGCTCTTTTTACATCAGCTGTAAATTTTTTAATTTCTATTTACCTTTGGATTTCTTTTGATCAATTAACATCTAATTTTCAATTTATTGAAGACAAAACATGGATTGAGGGTTTTATTAATTACAAAGTTGGAGTAGATGGAATTTCAATTTTATTTATCATTTTAACAACATTTATAACTCCTTTATGTATCGTTTCAGTTAATAATTCAGTCAAAACAAGATTAAGAGATTTTCTAATAGCAATACTAATTATGGAAAGCTTTATGATAGGAGTTTTTTGTTCTCTTGACTTAGTTGTATTCTATTTATTTTTTGAGGCTGGATTAATTCCAATGTTTTTAATTATTGGTATTTGGGGTGGACCTAAAAGAGTGTATTCAGCATTTAAATTCTTTTTATATACACTCCTAGGTTCTGTATTGATGTTAGTTGCAATTATTTCAATTTATTGGATTTCAGGAACCACCGATGTAATTAAACTGTATGAACTTGGTATTGACGCAAAGTATCAAAATTTATTATGGCTTGCATTTTTTAGTTCTTTTGCAGTAAAAACACCTATGTGGCCAGTTCATACTTGGTTACCAGACGCCCACGTTGAAGCTCCAACTGCTGGGTCAGTTTTGCTAGCTGCGATTTTACTTAAAATGGCTGGGTACGGATTTATACGATTTTCATTAGGACTTTTTCCAATTGCGTCAGAAATCTTTACGCCTTTAATTTATGCTTTAAGTGTAATAGCTATAATTCTCACATCATTAATTGCGTTAATGCAAGAAGATATGAAAAAGCTTATTGCCTATTCTTCTGTAGCTCACATGGGATTTGTAACATTAGGAATATTTACTATTCAACAACAAGGTATTGAGGGAAGTATAATTCAAATGATTAGTCATGGTTTAGTTTCTGCTGCCTTATTCTTATGTGTTGGTGTAGTTTATGACAGAATGCATTCAAGAATGATTAGTTCTTATGGTGGAATAGTTGCTATCATTCCTAAATACTCAATTTTATTCATGTTATTTACCTTAGCAGCGCTTGGTCTACCTGGAACGAGTGGCTTTATTGGAGAATTTTTGATCTTAATGGGTGTATTTAAAGATAACTTTTTAGTAGCTGTTTTAGCTAGTCTAGGTGTAATTCTGGGAGCCGCATACATGTTGTGGTTATATAAAAGAGTTGTTTTTGGAAAATTAATCAACGAAAATCTTAAGTCATTAATTGATCTAAATAAATCAGAATACTTTATTTTAATTTGTTTAGCAGCACCTACGTTATTTTTTGGATTTTATCCTGACCCGCTAATTAATACAATTGAAGTTTCGGTTAAAGATCTAATTAATATGTATAATTCAAATTTAATAATAAAATAATATGGAAAATCTTAATTTAATATTACCTGAAATATTTATCTCACTATCAATAATGTTTTTATTGGTTTTAGGTGTTTTTAAAAAAGATAGTTCAAAAATTGTTTTTAACATTTCATTATTAGTTCTCTTAATTACAGCAATAATTACTCTTAATGAAACTTTTAGTATTGGTAGAGTAACCTTGTTCAACAATAGTATTATTATTGATTACATGTCATCACTAATGAAAATTATCACTCTACTTGGTGCTTTTTTAGTTTTAGTTATCTCATCAACATATCTTAAAACATTTAAAATTTATAAAATTGAATATCCAATTTTAATATTAAGTTCAATATTAGGTATGATGGTAATGATTAGTTCAAACGACTTAATGGTATTTTATATGGGTCTAGAATTGCAATCTTTAGCGCTATATGTTTTAGCCACTTTTAACAGAGATCAATTAAAATCATCTGAGGCTGGTTTAAAATATTTTGTTTTAAGCGCTTTATCATCTGGTTTGCTTTTATATGGTTGTTCATTAATTTACGGATTTTCAGGTTCAACAAATTTTAATGTAATTGCAAATCAACTTAATTCAAATGAATATGTTTTAACTTTCGGAATAGTATTTATTCTTGTAGGTCTGGCATTTAAAATTTCAGCCGTACCTTTTCATATGTGGGCGCCTGATGTTTATGAAGGATCACCTACATCAGTTACTTTATTTTTCACGATGGTGCCTAAAATTGCTGCATTAACCGTATTTATTAGATTTTTATATGTTCCTTTTTTGAATTTATTTGATCAGTGGCAAATCATTATAATTTTCTTATCCATAGCATCTATGCTTTTTGGCGCGATAGCAGCTATAGGTCAAACTAATATAAAAAGACTTGTAGCTTATAGTTCAATTGGACATATTGGATACACATTAGCTGGTTTAGCAACAGGCTCTAATGAAGGAATTCAGAGCTCAATTATATATATATCGATTTATATTGTTATGAACTTGGCGTTATTTTCTTGTTTGTTAATGCTTAAAAGAAATGATCAATATTACGAAGATATAGAAGATCTTTCGGGATTATCTAAAAACCATCCTTTATTATCTTTGTCTTTATTGGTTATATTATTCTCTTTAGCAGGAATTCCTCCATTAGCTGGTTTTTTTGCAAAATTTTATATCTTTAAGGCGGTTATAGAACAGTCAATGTATTTCTTAGCAATCGTAGGTTTGTTATCAACTGTTATTGCAGCATTTTACTATTTAAGAATTATTAAAATAATATATTTCGATAAAGAGAAAGAAAAATATGATGAAGATCATAGTCTTTGGATAAAATTTTCACTTACTCTTTCAACAATATTAATTCTCTTATACTTCATTTCACCAAGTCAACTGATTGATGTGGTATCTAGAATTAATATTATTTAATGAAATTTAAAAAATTTAAATTCAAAAAAGTTAAAAGTACAAATAATACAGCAATTCGAATTATTAAAAATTCAAACTACAAGTGTGGAATGGTGATATCTGACGCACAAACAATGGGCAGAGGTCAACATGGAAAAAAATGGATTTCACATAAAGGTAATTTATTTGTTAGTTTTTTTTATGAATTAGAAAATATTAATATAACTATACCAAGACTTACAATGATTAATTGTTTATTAATTAAGAAATTATTAAGAAACTATTATAAAAAAAAAATTACATTTAAAAAACCTAACGATTTATTGATCCATAAAAAAAAATTATGTGGAATATTACAAGAAACAATCTCCTTTTTTGATAAAAATTTTTTAATTATAGGTATTGGTATAAATATTAATAAAAACCCTAAAATTAAAGATTATCCAACAACAAGCTTGTCTGAATTAATCAATAAAACTATTAATAAAAGAGAAATAGAGAATAATCTAAAACTTATTTTTGAAAAAAATCTACTAAAAATGTATAAAATAAATAAATAACTAATGTATATACTTGGAGACATAGGGAACACTGAAACTAAAATTTTTTTAGTTTCAATCAATCATAAGATTATAAAAAAATTAACTTATTCAACTAAAGATTTAGATCAAACTAAATTAAAAAAATTATTTATCAATTTTAAAATTGATTATGAAAAAATAAATAAAATACTATTTTGTAGTGTTGTACCCAAATCATTTAATATAATAAAAAAATTTTTATCCAAAAAGACAAAAATAAAATGTTATGAAGTAAAAGATTTAAACTTAAAATCTTTAATAAAAATTAAAGCAAATTATAAACAGGTCGGTTCTGACAGATTAACGAATGCAATTAGTTTAACAAACAATCATAATAACTTTATTATTATAGATTTTGGTACAGCTACAACTTTTGATGTTTTAATAAAAAATACTTATTCCGGTGGTATTATTGCGCCCGGTGTGAAACTTTCTTTAAATTCACTGTCAGATAAAGCAACTCTAATTCCAAAAATTGATCTTAAAAAGATCAAAAATATAATAGGTAATGACACAATCTCTGCTGTTAGATCTGGTTTTTTCTGGGGTTATGCGGGTTTAATTGACAATATCATTTATTTAATTAAGAAAGAGACTAGAAAATCTTTTAAAGTAATAATTACTGGAGGATTTTCTGACTTATTTAAAAAATCAATAAAAACGAAAGTTTATCACAACAAAGACATTACAATTAACGGTCTAATCAAGATTTCAAAATTAATTAAATAACATGAAAGATGAATTATTATTTTGTCCACTGGGTGGATCTGGCGAAATAGGCATGAACATGAATTTGTTTGCTTATGGTAAACCAGGAGAACACAAGTGGATTATGGTTGATATAGGTGTCACCTTTGCAGATGACACACTTCCAGGTATTGATTTAATCTATCCAGATCCTGGATTTATTGTTGATAAAAAAGACGATCTATTAGGAATTGTTTTAACTCATGCACATGAAGATCACATTGGTGCAATAGCTCATCTTTGGCCTAAACTAGAATGCAATATATTTGCAACTCCATTTACTGCTGTTTTAATTAAAGAAAAATTTAAAGAAAAACATATCGATATAACTAGAAATCTTAAAATAGTGCAATTAAATGGAACAATAGATTTAAATCCATTTAAGATTGAATACATAACTTTAACTCACTCAATATTAGAACCAAATGGTTTAAGAATTGAAACACCTGCAGGTGTAATTTTACATACTGGTGATTGGAAAATTGATCCAGAACCTTTAATTGGTGGAAACATTAATTCTAATAGATTGAAGGAAATAGGCAATGATGGTGTTCTTGCAATGATATGCGACTCAACAAATGTTTTTAGCTTAGGTAAAGCAGGCTCTGAATTAGATGTTAGAAAAAGCATGTTAAATATTATGAGCAGTTTAAAAAAAAGAATTATTATTGCTTCTTTTGCCTCAAATGTCGCTAGACTAGAAACAGCTTTTTATTGTGCAGAAAAAACTGGTCGACAAATATCTCTAGTTGGAAGATCAATGCACAGAATATTTAAAGCAGCAAAACAATGTGGCTATTTAAAAAATGTTATTGAACCAATAGATCCTCGTGAGGCAAAAAATATTGCTAGAGAAAAAATTGTTTATCTTTGCACAGGTAGTCAAGGGGAGCCCATGGCTGCATTAATGAGAATTGCCAAATATACTCATCCAGATGTATTTATTGAAAAAGATGATACAGTTATATTTTCATCAAAAATTATTCCAGGTAATGAAAAAAAATTATATAATTTACAAAATCAATTAGTTAAAGATGGTATTGAAGTAATATCTGAAGAAAATGAATTTGTTCATGTTTCGGGACACCCAAATAGAGATGATCTAAAAGAAATGTATGAATGGGTAAAACCACAGTGCGTTATCCCTGTGCACGGAGAACACAGACATATGATTGAACATATGAAATTTGCAAAAGAAATGAATGTGCCTAACCCAGTTCAAGTTGAAAATGGTGATATTGTTAAGCTTCACCCAGGAAAACCTGAAGTATATGATAAAGCTCCAAGTGGCAGGCTTTACGTAGATGGAAATATTAGTGTAGCAGAAGACGCTCAATCAATTAAAGATAGAAAAAATTTAAGTGCAAACGGATATATTGAGGCTACCGTATTAATTACTCCAAAAGGTAACATTCATAAAAGACCAGTTTTAACTTTTAGAGGTATTCCAGTTGATGATACTGAAGAATTTATTTATGGTTTAGAGGATGCGATTGAGGAAATCACAAGAACTTTTAGATTAGGAAGCAAGCAGCAAGAACACAATTTAATTGATGCACTTAAGATTGCTTGTCGAAAATTTTCAAAAGAAAAAACTGGAAAAAAACCTTTTACAAATATTAATCTAGTAAGAATTTAATGAGCATCACAGGTTTAGCTATAATCTACATAATTATATGGTGGATTGTATTTTTTGCTATCTTACCAATTGATGTAAATAGATCAAAATCAATTATAATTGATGGTGAAGACCCTGGATCCCCAGAAAATCCTAAAATGCTGAAAAAATTCCTATATTGCACAGGTATTACAACTGTTATTTTTATTATAATTTATTTATTAATTAAATTTGAATATTTGAATTTAAGAAATATTATTAATTAAGATGCTTTTATCAAAATCTTTTATTCCAATATTAAAAAATAATCCTTCTGAGGCCAAAATCAAATCTCATCAATTAATGTTGAGAGTAGGAATGATCAAACAAGCTTCTGCTGGTATTTACTCTTGGCTTCCACTTGGATTTAAAGTGATGAAGAAAATAGAAGCCATTGTAAGACAAGAACAAAATAAAATAGGTGCGCAAGAAATTTTGATGCCAACAATTCAATCGAGTGAAATTTGGAAAGAAAGTGGTCGATACGATGATTATGGAGAAGAAATGCTCAGAATTAAAGATCGTCAGAATAGAGAAATGCTTTACGGCCCAACTAACGAAGAGCAAGTAACTGAGATTTTTAGATCTTCATTTAAGTCTTATAAATCATTACCGCAACTATTGTATCATATACAATGGAAGTTTAGAGATGAAATCAGGCCTAGATTTGGAATTATGAGAGGTAGAGAATTTTATATGAAAGACGCATATTCATTTGATGTTACGGATGAAGATGCATTTTACTCTTACAATAAATTTTTCTTATCTTATTTAAGAACTTTTAAAAGATTATCATTAACAGCTATTCCTATGGCTGCTGACACTGGTCCTATAGGAGGAAATTTATCACATGAGTTTATAATTTTGGCTGACACAGGTGAAAGTAAAATTTTTACTGATAAACGAATTTTTGATTTAACTAGCGAAGGTACTAATTTAGAAAAATCTTCGCTGGAGCAAATGCGTAAAAAATATGAACAGTTTTATTCAGTGACTGATGAAAAATTTAATAAAGATGAATTTGAAAAAATGGTATCTGAAAAAAATAGATTAATTACCAAAGGTATTGAAGTAGGACATATATTTTATTTTGGTGACAAATATTCAAAAGCAATGAGTACTGCTGTTGATCTTCCTGGTGGTAAAAAGGATTTTGTAAAAATGGGCTCTTATGGAATTGGTGTATCAAGGTTAGTGGGAGCTATTATAGAGGCTAAATATGATGATAAAAATGAAATCATGAAATGGCCATTGTCTGTTGCTCCTTATGACATTGCACTTATTCCTATGATAAATAAAAATGACACTTCTGCCCTTGAAAAAGCTAACAATATTAATTCTGAATTAATAAAAAATAATATTGAAGTAATTATTGATGATACTGAGGAAAACTATTCATCAAAAATTAAAAAGATGAATTTAATTGGAGCCCCATATCAAATTGTTATTGGAAAGAAATCTGAGGGTGATCTTCTAGAATTTAAAGAAATTGGCAAAGAAACACAAAATTTATCTTTAGATAAAATTATAGAAATTATAATAAAACAAAAAGCTTCCAATTGATTTCTAATTTAGAAAAAGAAATTACGTTTAGGTTTTTAAAAGCTAGAAAAAAAGATGGCTTTTTAAATGTCATTTCAATATTTTCATTTATTGGAATAAGTCTTGGAGTAGCCGTTCTAATAATTGTTATGTCTGTTATGAATGGTTTTAGATCAGAGTTAATTAATAAAATTGTTGGTTTTAACTCTCATATAACGGTCAAATCATATGACAGTTCAATTGACCAAAAAAAACTAAATAGCAAAAATCTTTCTTTAATCTCAAAAAATATTGTTTTAAGTAATTCAGGTGAAGCGATAATACTAAAAAACAATACCTCAAAAGGTGTTGTTTTAAGAGGCTATGAAAATAATGATTTCTCAAAATTAGAAATTATTAAAAATGATAAATTTAAAGGCAATAAATTACTACTTAAAGATTTTATATCAATAGGTAATGAACTAAGTTTTGCATTAGACCTTCAGGTTGGCGATGAGATAACTTTAATGTCTCCGTCAGGAGTAGAGACAATAGTTGGTAATCTACTCAAACAAAAAAATTTTATAGTAACTTCGATTTTTAACAGTGGTTTAGCAGAATTTGATAACAACATAGCATTTATTAATTTAAATACTTTAGAAGAATTTTTTGGATTTGACATCAATGATAGAGCTTTAGAAATATATCTTAAAAATCCCAATAAAATAGAATCTCAAAAAATGATAGTCCAAAAAATTTTTGATAAAGAATTTGTTTACAGTTGGGCAGATATGAATAATTCATTATTCTCAGCTTTAAAAGTAGAGCGAAATGTTATGTTTATAATATTATCTTTAATAATTGTGGTTGCAGCTTTTAATATTATTTCTGGACTAACAATCTTAGTTAAAAATAAAACAAAAGATATTGCAATATTAAAATCAATAGGTGTTTTAAATAAATCAATCATAAAAATATTTTTTTTAGTGGGTGTTTTAATTGGCACTTCTGCAACAGCTTTTGGTATTTTATTAGGAGTAACTTTTTCAATTTATATAGAGAATTTTAGAGAGTTTTTAAGCTCAACATTTAATATCAGCTTGTTTCCAGAAGAAATTTATTTTTTAAGCAAAATGCCTTCAGAAATTAACCCTACATCAATTTTTTTAATTTCAATTTGTTCGATAATAATAACAATTATTGTATCAATATTTCCCGCTTTTAAAGCGGCAAAACTAGATCCAATCAAAGCACTTAAATATGAATAGTTTTTTAAAATTAAAAAATATTTCAAAAAATTTTGATACAGAAAAAAAGATTAAAGTTTTAAAAAAGTTGTCTTATAATTTTAAAAAAGGCAAAGTATATTCTTTAATGGGACCTTCGGGTTCTGGTAAATCCACGTTATTAAATTTAATCTCTTTAATTGATAGACCAACTAATGGATCAATAAAATTTGATAACGCTCTAGTAAACTTTAAGGAAAATAATAAAAATGATATTTTTAGAGCAAAAAAAATAGGGATTGTTTATCAACAAAATAATCTTCTTCCAGACTTTACAGCTTTTGAAAACTTATATCTTGCAAGCTTATCAATTAACGACAATAAAAAGATGGCCATGTTAAAAGCTGAAAATTTGTTAAAAAAGATTGGATTATCAAATAGATCCGATCATTTTCCATCGCAGTTGTCTGGTGGTGAGTCTCAAAGAATAGCTATCGCAAGAGCAATAATTAATGATCCAGATATAATATTGGCAGATGAGCCTACGGGTAGTTTGGATATGAAAACAGCAAAGGATATTTTTGATCTTTTAAATAATCAAAAGAAACCAAATAGATTAATAATTTTTGCAACTCATAATAAATTCTTTGCAAAAAAAGCAGATTATCTCTTGGAGCTGATTGATGGTAGTATAAAAACTACTAATGTCTGAATCATCTTTCAAAACGTATAACCATTTAAAAATACATACTCAATATTCAATATGTGAGGGTGCTATAAAAATTGATGATTTACAAGATTTCTCAAAATCAAATAAAATTCAATCTCTAAGTCTTTGTGATACGTCAAATTTATGTGGAGCCCTGGAATTTGCAGAAAAAATTTCAAAAGTTGGTACTCAGCCAATAATAGGGACGCAGATTAATTTTAAATACGGTGATACTATTGGATTACTTCCCTTATTTTCATTAAATGAAGAAGGTTATAAAAGAATTATTAAACTTTCATCACTATCTTATTTAGAAAATGATGAACTTTCGGATCCACATTTAGATTTTGAAGAATTACTTGAAGATAACGAAGGTGTAGCCTTATTTTCAGGAACTATTTTTGGACTTTTCGGTAAACTTTTTGATAAAGGAAAATTTAGTGAAATAGATGATATGTATAAAAAAATTAAATCTAAATATAATGACAGATTTTATTTAGAAATTCAGCGTCATAATGATCAAAATGAACTAGGCTTTGAAAAATTTAACTTAAAAAAATCATTAGAAATAGAAATTCCTATAATTGCTACTAATGAAGTTTTTTATCTCGATAAGGATATGCATGAAGCCCATGATGCATTGATTTGTATTGGTAACAAAAGTTATGTTAATGAAAAAAATAGAATTAAATTAAGCAATCAACATTATTTTAAAACAAATTCAGAAATGACTGAATTGTTTGCAGATTTACCAGAAGCTCTAGAAAATAACTATAATTTTCCTTTAAGATGTAATTTTAGACCATTATTTTCTAATCCAGTTTTACCAAATATAAGTTCAGAAAAAGGAGGAAATGCTGACGATGTTTTAAAAAAAGACTCATTACATGGTTTAAGAATTAAATTTGATAAAATTTTTGGAATTAAATCCAATGAACTTAAAAGTAACAAAAAATTTTTTAACTACAAAGATAGGCTCGATCATGAATTATCGATTATAATTGAAATGAAATATTCTAGTTATTTTCTCATTGTATCTGATTATATTAAATGGGCAAAAAGTAACGACATTCCTGTAGGACCAGGTAGAGGTTCTGGTGCTGGATCTCTTGTAGCTTGGTGTCTTTCAATTACCGATGTTGATCCTATTAAATTTAATTTAATTTTTGAAAGGTTTTTAAATCCTGATAGAATTTCTATGCCTGATTTTGATATAGATTTTTGTGAGGAGAAAAGAGATCTAGTTTTTGAATATTTAACTAAAAAATACAAAGATAGTGTTGCTCATATAATTACTTTTGGAAAATTAAAAGCAAGAATGGTAATTAGAGATGTTGGTAGAGTATTAGGATTGCCATATGGTTTTGTTGATAGTATTTCAAAAATGATACCTTTTGATCCGTCAAGACCACAAAGCTTATCACAGTGTATAGCAGGAGAACCTAGGCTTCAAAAACTTGTAAATGAAGACTCTAGAGTAAAGAAATTGACTGATCTTTCTTTAAAATTAGAGGGTTTAAATAGAAATGTTGCAACACATGCTGCTGGAGTTGTTATAGCAGACAAAAAATTAACAGAAGTCGTTCCATTGTATAAAGACGCTTCAGCAAACTTGTTATTGCCATCTACACAATTCGATATGTACTCAGCAGAAAATGCTGGTTTAGTAAAATTCGATTTTTTAGGTTTAAAAACATTAACTGTAATTAATAATACTCAAAAATTAATAAAAAAATTTGATAAAGATTTTAATATTGAGAATATTAGTTACGAAGATCAAAAAGTGTTTGATCTTCTTTCTAGCGGTAATACTGTTGGTTTATTTCAGGTTGAGAGTGCTGGTATGAGAGAAGCTTTAGTTCAAATGAAGCCCAACCACATTGAAGACATTATTGCATTAGTTGCTCTTTATAGACCAGGTCCAATGAGTAATATTCCAATTTATAATGATTGTAAGCACGGTAGACAAACGCCTGATTACCTACATCCTCTATTAGAAGATATTTTAAAACCAACCTATGGTGTAATTATCTACCAGGAACAAGTAATGCAAATTGCTCAAAAGTTATCTGGTTTTACAGCAGGACAAGCAGATCTTCTTAGAAGAGCTATGGGGAAAAAGAAAAGAGCAGAATTAGAAAAACAAAAACAGGGCTTTATCGCTGGTGCATTAAAAAATGGAATAGCTAAAGATGTAGCTGCTGGAATTTTTTTAAAGATCGAGCCATTTGCCGAATATGGTTTCAACAAAAGTCATGCCGCAGCCTATGCTATTATTTCATATCAAACTGCTTTTTTAAAAACTTACTACCCAAAAGAGTTCATTGCAGCGTCAATGACAACGGATATTTCTAATCAAAATAAATTAAGTGAATTTTATGAAGAATTGAAAAGATTAAATATTAAAGTTACAAGACCAGATATTAATGAATGTTTCGCTGATTTTAGAACAACTGATAATAGTTTTTATTATGCTTTAGGTGGTATTAAGGCAGTTGGATATGAAGCAATATCAAATGTTGTTAAAGAGAGAGTCAAAAATGGAAAGTTTTCATCTATAAATGATTTTTTAAAAAGAGTTAATCCAAAAGATATGAACAAATTACAATTAGAAGGTTTAGTTAAAGCTGGTGCATTTGATAATTTAAATATTAATAGACAGGCACTCTTTGACTCAATACCAAACTTTATTTTAAAAACTAAGAATATTTTTGAAAATAAATCAGCTAATCAAATTGATCTATTTTCTGAAGATGAAATATTAGAAAATGATATTGTCAATGATATTGAAGATTGGAATTTTGAAGAACGTTTATCTAAAGAATTTGAAGCAGTTGGTTTTTTTATTTCAGATCATCCACTAAATCAGTTTACTGAAATTTTTGATGATTATAAAATAAAAGATTATTCAGAGTTTAATTTAAATGATGAGATAAAAGATGCAAACATTGCCTCAACACTACTAAAAGTTCAAGAAAGAAAAACAGCTAAAGGAAATTCCTATGCTGTTTTAAAATTAACAGATTTAACAAGTGTTTTTGAACTTTTTATATTTTCAGATATTTTAGAACTAAATCGTGAAATTTTAATAGAAGGTAATTCTTTAATTTTAACTTTAGTTAAAAGTATTTCTAATGATGAAAATAGATTTAAACGTGTTAATGTTCAAAAAATTGGATCATTAAAAGATCTTTTTAATAGCCCAATTAAGGAGGTCTTTTTTGAACTTAAGTCTGATGATGAAGTAAATGAAATTTCAAAAATATTAGATAAAGACGGTAAAACAGTTATTAACATAAACTTAATTAATGATGATAAAACGTTGACTTTTAAACTAAGAAATAATCGAAATTTAGACAGAAAATCACTCAACCTTCTCAGAAAAAGAGATATTTCAAGCACTATAATTTAAATAAACACTTGTTTAATTGTTAAAATATTAGTAAATAATCCGTAAATTAAATTAACACGCACACAGTTGTTGGTTTTATACCTCCGGTCCTTTATTGGAAATTACTGTGGTGGCTTAACCGGGAATAAATATGAAAATACCTAACATAACAATACAACAATTATTAGAAGCAGGCGTTCATCTTGGACATAAAACTTTAAGATGGAATCCAAAAATGAAAAAATACATTTTTGGTAAAAGAGACTCAATTCATATAATGGATTTAACTCAAACCTTAGAGCTTAGTAAAGTAGCTTTAGAAAAAATTTATTCTACGATAGCAAATAATGGAAAAATTTTATTTGTATCTACAAAAAAACAAGCATCAGAAGCAATAGCAGAAGTTGCCAAAGAAACAGATCAATATTTTGTCAATTATAGATGGCTAGGTGGCATGCTTACTAATTGGGGTACTATTTCTGGCTCAATCAAAAAGATGAAAAAATATGAGGCCGATCTTGTTGCTGAGAATAGAGGTTTTACAAAAAAAGAACTTTTAAAAATGAGTGTCAAAAAAGACAAACTTGAAAGATCTCTAGGCGGTATTGCAGAAATGAAAAAAACACCTGATTTAGTTTTTATAATTGATACAAACTATGAAATCTTTAGCAATAGCTGAGTCAGTTAAATTAGGTATACCTATAATTGCAATTCTTGATAGTAATTCAAATCCAGATAATATTGATTACCCAATACCTGGTAACGATGATGCACGTAGATCTATAGATCTTTATTGCAATTTAATTAAAGAAACAATTAATAATGCTAAGAGTTCAATTCCAGCTCCTGAACCTAAAAAAGAAGTTGCTAAGGATAAAAATGAAAAAACTCAAGGAAAAACAGTCCAAGAAATTGATAGAGAAAAACTAGAACAAAAATTTCCTAAAAATAATAAGGAGACTTTAAATTAATATGAGTGATATTGAAAATGTTAAGAAATTAAGAGAAGCAACTGGTGCTGGATTTAAAGATTGTAATCTCGCAATTAAAGAGTCTAGTGGAGACATTGATAAAGCAATTGAAATTTTACGTGTAAAAGGAATTTCAAAAGCATCAAAAAAAATGTCTAGAGATGCAAAAGAAGGAGTAGTTGCTGTAAGTGGCAATGAGGCAAAAACATCAGTAATTGAAGTAAACTGTGAAACAGACTTTGTTGCCAAAAATGAGGATTTTACAAACTTTGTCAAAGAGTTGAGTGAATTAAATAACGAAAAAAACTCTAATTTAGATGAGCTAAAAAATTCTAAAATGAAAAATGGTGAAACAGTTGAAAACAATGTTGTTGCTTTAATTGCTAAAATTGGTGAAAAAATTACAATTGGCAAAGCCAAAACAATAAATAATGCCGGAACAATTAATAATCATTATCTTCATACAGTTGTAAAAGATAATATTTCAAAATTAGCAGTAATTGTTTCGTTAGAAACAAAAGATAATTCTGACACTATTAAAACTTTTGGAAAACAATTATCAATGCATATTGCTGCCTCTAATCCATTGGCATTATCATCTAAGTCGATTGAACAATCAATTATAGATAAAGAACAAGAGCTGGTAACTGAGGAATTAAAAAACTCGGGAAAACCAGATGATATTGCAAAAAAAATTAGCTTAGGTAAGATGAACAAGTTTAGAGAAGAAAATGCTCTTTTATCACAAGCTTGGGTTATGGAGCCTAAGAAAAAAGTTCAAGATATAGTTAAAGAACTTTCAATAACTGATTTAAAAATAAAAGAGTTTTATAGAATAAAGATTGGAGAATAAATGTTTGATGAAAAATCATACAGCCTCAAAATGGATAAAACCATAGAGGTTTTCTCGAAAGAACTTAGCTCATTAAGAACTGGCAGAGCTAATGCAGCAATGCTTGATTTAGTTAAAGTTGATGTTTATGGACAACTAATGCCAATAAACCAAGTTGGCAGTATAACAACACCTGAGCCAAGAATGATTAACATACAAGTTTGGGACGCCAACAATGTACCATTAATTGATGCTGCTATTAAAAAATCTGATTTGGGCTTAAATCCACAAATTGATGATCAACTAATCAGGTTGCCAGTTCCAGAACTAAATGAAGAAAGAAGAACAGAATTAAAAAAAATCATTAAATCTATTGGTGAAAAATGCAAAGTATCCATAAGAAATATTAGAAGAGACGCTAATGATGAATTAAAAAAACTTTTAAAAGATAAAGAGATTGGTGAAGATGAGGAGAAATCTTCTGAAAAAAACGTTCAAACAATCACAGATAATCATATCAAATCAGTAGATGAAAAGGTTTCTTTAAAAGAAAAAGAAATAATGACAATATAAAATGAACCCACTTAATCATGTGGCTATTATTATGGATGGTAATGGTCGTTGGGGATTGAAAAAAAAAAATTCTAGAAATGCTGGCCATAGGGCAGGATTACATTCAGTTGAAAAAATCATTAAAGAGACCATTAAACAAAATATCCAATACTTAACGTTATTCACTTTTTCTACTGAAAACTGGAAAAGACCAAAAAAAGAAATAACTTACCTATTAAATTTGTTAGAAAATTTTTTGGTTGATAAAATCGAAGATCTGCATGAACAAAATATTAAGCTAAATATAATTGGAGTTAAAAATTTTTCAAAAAAATTGAATTCTATTTTGAATATATCAGAAAAAAAAACGTCAAAAAATACAAAACTACAAATTAATCTTGCGTTAAATTATGGATCAAAATTTGAACTATTAAATGCTTTTAAAAATTTAAATAAAAATAATGAAAAAATAAGTGAAAAAAATTTAAAGAAATATTTACAAACCAAAAATATTCCAGATCCAGAAATATTGATCAGAACAGGAAATACAAAAAGATTAAGTAATTTTCTATTATGGCAAATAGCATATACAGAAATTTTTTTTGAAAAAAAACTTTGGCCAGATTTCAATGAAAATGACTATATTAAAATAATAAAAAGTTTCAAAAAAATTAAAAGAAATTTTGGTAGCATCTAATGAGTCAAGAACTTTTTAAAAGAATCTTAAGTTCAATTATTTTAATTCCTATTGCATTATTTTTTATAATTAAAGGTTCTTTTTTATTTAATTTTTTTATTATACTTTGTTTTTTTATAACAGCATACGAGTGGCACATGATGAGTAAAAAAAAATCATACTATTTATTTGGCCTCATCTTTCTCATTTTTTCTTTTTATACATCATTTAAAATGATTAGTTTTTCTGGAAGCTATCATTACTTTTTAACTGTTATGTTAATTTGTATTTCAACAGATATTGGTGGCTATATATTTGGTAAAATATTCAAAGGACCTAAATTAACAAAGATAAGTCCGAAAAAAACTTATTCTGGTATGATTGGTGGCTACATTTTATCAATTATATGTTTAAGCATATTTCTCAGCTCTAGATATGTTTTTACAAAACCTACCGATGTAACAGCTGATATTTTTATATTCATTTTATTGGTTTCTTCAATTAGTCAGATCGGTGATATAATTATTTCTATTTTTAAAAGATTGTCAAAAATTAAAGACACCGGAACAATTATACCTGGACATGGTGGATTATTAGATAGAATAGATGGAATGATCTTCGCATTTCCATTTTCATACATAATTTTAAAAATTAATATATTTCAATATTTTTAAATGAAAAAAAAAATTGCAATTCTTGGATCAACTGGTTCAATTGGAAAAACACTATTTAATTTAATATTAAGAGAAAAAAAAAATTTTGAATTATCTCTTCTTACAGCTAATAAGTCTCACAAGATATTATTAAAACAAGCCAAGGCTTTAAATATCAAAAATTTAATTATAACTAATAAAAAAGATTATGAAATTTTAAAACAAAAAACAAATAATAGCAAAATTAGAGTTTTTAACGATTTTACACAATTAGATAAAATCTTTAAAAAAAAGATTGATTACGTAATGAGCTCTATCTCTGGTATACATGGGTTAGAACCAACTATCAAAATTATTAAGTTTACAAAAAAAATTGCAATCGCAAATAAAGAGTCAATAATATGTGGATGGAACTTAATTCAATCTCAGCTTAATAAGCATAAAACTGAATTTATACCAGTCGAACTCTGAACATTTTTCAATATGGTATGGTCTAAAGAATTACAAAAGTAGAAATTTAGAAAATATTTTTCTTACAGCATCAGGTGGACCATTTTACAAAACATCATTAAGTAAATTTAAAAAGATAAAAGTTTCTGATGCTTTAAAACATCCTAATTGGAAAATGGGAAAAAAAATCTCTACAGATTCAGCGACAATGATTAATAAAGTTTATGAAGTTATTGAAGCTAGAAAATTATTTGATGTTAACTATAAAAAAATTAAGATTCTTATACATCCTAAATCATATGTTCATGCAATATTGAAATTTAATAATGGTCTGACGAATGTGATTGTGCATGATACAACTATGAAAATACCAATTTTTAATACGCTTTTCTTAGATAGTGGTCATAAATTGAAAACAAACAAAGTTGATCTAGATATTTTAAATAATTTAAATTTAAATAATGTTAACTCAAAGCGTTTTCCAATGATCAAACTATTAAATTTTTTACCAGATAATCATTCTCTCTATGAAACAGTTATTGTTGCTGCTAATGACAAACTTGTTGAGTTATTTTTGAATAATAAAATAAAATTTACTGATATTCAAAAAAATCTATTTAAGATTATTAAGAAAAATGAATTTCAAAAGTTTAAAAAAATATCACCTAAAAATATTACAGATATAACCAATTTGAACGATTATGTTCGTTTAAAAATTGATAAAAACAATATATAAAAGCAAGAAATTATGAAACTAATTAAAATATTCTCACTAACAATTTTGTTTAATTATTTTTTCTTATCTTTTTCTTATAGCGAGATTGTAAAGGAAATAAGAATTGTTGGTAATGAGAGAATTACTGACGAAATCATATCAATGTTTTCAGATATTGAAATCGGTCAGGATGTTAAAAGCTCTGATGTTAATAAAGTAATTAAAAATTTATATGAATCTAATTTTTTTATCAATGTTTCTGCATCTTTAAATAATAGTATATTATCAATTAATGTTGACGAAGCACCATTAATAGAAAATATAGTAATTACCGGTATTAAAGCTGACAAAAATATAGAATTAATTAAAAAAAATTTTATACTAAAATCAAGAAGCTCATTTAATAATGTACAATTAATTCAAGAAGTTCAAACCATAGAATCAACTCTTAAAAATTTAGGTTATTATTTTGCTGAAGTTAATCCTTATGTGGAAACTTTAGATAACAATATGGTGAATATTGAATACAAAATTGAATTAGGAAATAAAGCAAAAATTAGAAAAATATCTTTTTTAGGTGATAAAATTTTTAAAGATAGAAAATTAAAAAATATAATAATAAGTGAAGAATATAAATTTTGGAAATTTATTAGTGGTAAGAAATATCTCCAGGAACAGTTAATAGCAATTGATAAAAGATTATTAACAAACTTTTACTTAAATAAAGGTTTTTACAATGTAAAAGTCAATTCTTCTTTTGCTAAATTAATTAAAAATGATGAATTTGAGATAATTTTTAATGTTGATCCTGGTAAAAAAATTACCTTCAATGAAATGAATATTATTTTGCCAGATAACTTTACGAAAGATAATTATAAAAACTTAGAAGATTTGTTTATTAAGTTAAAGGGTGAGCGCTATTCAATTAACTCAGTTGAAAAAATTGTTAATGAAATAGATAAAATTACAATTCAGGATGAATTTAAAACTTCTAAAGCTTTTGTTAAAGAGATTGTTATTGATGATAAGTTAAACATTGATTTCATCATCAATGAGTCTGCCAAATTTTTTGTAGAAAAAATTAATATATTCGGAAACAATGTTACAAGAGAAAATGTAATTAGAAATCAATTAGAGCTGGATGAGGGAGATCCATTTAGTGAAATTTTAACAAATAAATCAAAAAACAATATTAAAAGTTTAAATTTTTTTAAGAATGTAAAAACTCAGATATTAGATGGAGATGGCTTTAACTCTAAAATTATTAATATTGAAGTTGAAGAAAAAGCTACTGGAGAAATACAAGCTGGAGCAGGTGCTGGAACTGAGGGTGCTACAGTTTTTTTTGGTATAAAAGAGAATAACTATTTGGGCAAAGGTCTTAGTGTTGACTCAAACGTATTAATTTCTGCTGAAAGATTTAAGGGTAAATTAAGTATTACTAATCCAAATTACAAGAATTCTGATAAATCAACATTTGTTAATATACAAGCGATAGAAATTGATCAACTTGAAAATTATGGTTACAAAACTAGCAAAACAGGATTTGAATTAGGAACAAATTTTGAATACTTAGAAAATTTAAGGCTTGGATTATCAACAAGTACATTTTTAGAGAAAATTGATACAGATTCAACAGCTTCTACGCGTCAAAAAGCACAAAAAGGAAATTATTTAGATACATTTTTAAAATTTAATTTTGATTTAGACAAAAGAAATCAAAAATTTAAAACATCAGAAGGTTATAGGTCTAGATACAGTATTAATGTTCCTATTGTGAGTGATACAAATACATTAACTAATAGCTATAATTATAAAATTTATTCGGAATTGTACGAAAACAATCTTTCATCATTTTCATTATTATTAAAGAGCGCAATATCAATTACTAGTGATGATGTTAAATTAACAGAACGTCTTTCAATACCCTCTAACAGATTGAGAGGTTTCGAACGTGGAAAAATTGGACCAAGAGATGGAACTGATTATATTGGTGGAAATTATCTAACAGCTATTAATTTTCAAACTTCAATTCCTAAATTATTTGATAATTCACAAAATCTTGATGGAGTAATTTTTTTTGATGCTGCAAATGTATGGGGTGTAGATTATGATTCTTCGATTGATGATGGTAGTGAAATTAGAAGTTCAATTGGCATAGGAGTAGATTGGCTCACAATTGTTGGTCCATTAAACTTTTCTTTGACAGAAGTTATTTCTAAAAGTGATACTGATATCACTGAGACATTTAGATTCAATTTAGGAACTACATTTTAATGAATTATTTACATAAATTTTTGTTAATTTTTTTTATTTTTTTTATATCTACAAATTTATCTAATAGTAAAGAAACAGCATTCGTTGATATAGACTATATAGTAGCGAACTCAAATATTGGAAAAAAAGTATTAGAAAATATTAATAAATTAAATAAAAAAAATGTAGAAATCTTAAAAAAAAAAATAAATCTTTACAAGAACTTGAAATTACTATCAAAAATAAAAAAAATGTGATTTCAGAAGATGCTTTTAATAAAGAAGTAGTTTCTTTCCAAAAAAAAGTTCAAGAATTAAAAACAGAAAAAAATAAAATTGTAAAAAATTATAATGATTTAAAAAGAAAAGAAATAGAAAATGTTTTTAAAAAGATAAGCCCTATAATTAATGATTATATGGAAGAAAATTCAATTAGCATACTATTAGACTCTAAAAATATTTTTATGGGTTCACAAAAATCAAATTTAACTGAAGATATTTTGGATAGAATTAACAAAAAATTTAAATAACTATGATTAAATTAAATAAACAAGACATCATAAATTTACTTCCCCATAGAGAGCCAATGCTATTAATTGATGAACTTTATGATATTAAAAAACTTTTTTCTGCAACAGCAGTAGTAAATGTTAAAAAAGATAGCTTTTTTGTGCAGGGCCATTTTCCTGGTCAACCAGTTATGCCCGGTGTTCTAATTGTTGAGTCATTCGGTCAAGCTGCTGCTGCCTTAACTGCTCATGGACTTGATAAATCTACATATGAAAATAAATTAGTTTTTCTGATGGGTGTTGAAAAAGCTAGATTTCGTAATCCTGTTATACCAGATTGTAAATTAATTTTAAAAATAGAGGCTATTAGATCACACGGCAGAGTTTGGAAATACAAAGGCGAAGCTTTTGTTGATGATAAAAAAATGGCTGATGCAATATGGTCAGCCACAATTGTAGATAAGAAATAAACAGCAATAAATATTGATAACTCATTTCTATTTGCTTTGTTAAAAGCAATAATGGTTAACCCTTTTTTTAAAAATAATGGTCCTTTTAAAATTCTTGATATATTAAAGATATTAAACATAAAAGATATAAACTCAGATAAAAATCAAAAAGTTACGGATGTAAAAGATTTATTTACATCAAAATCTGGTGATATTACTTTTTTTCACTCAAAAAAATATAAAGATATAGCTAAAGACACTAAAGCTTCTTTTTGTATTACTACTCAAAATCTTAAAAATGAATTACATAAAGATTGTGAACCGTTGATTGTTAACAATGTTTTAGTTGCTACATCACTAGTTACCGCAAAATTTTATCCAAATTCTATTAATGATATTTTTGATCATACAGTTAATGAGATCAAAGATACTAAATTTAAAGATACAGTACAATTTGGAAAAAATGTTTTAATTGGAGATAACGTTCAAGTTGGTAATAATTGCTCAATTGGACACAACACAATTATAGAAAAAAATGTTTCAATTGGTAATAATTGTTCAATTGGATCAAATAACATCATAAGAAACTCTTTAATTAAAGATAATGTAAAGATCCTAGATAATTGTGTTTTAGGCAAACATGGTTTTGGTTTCTTTCCCAAGGATGGCGAAAATTTAAGATATCCTCATATAGGCATTGTTATAATTGAAGATAATTGTGAAATAGGATGCGGCTCAACAATTGATAGGGGATCAATGTCTAATACTATTATCGGAAAAAATACGTATTTGGATAATCAAATACATATTGCGCATAACGTAAAAATTGGAGAAAACTCAATTATTGCTGGTCAAGTTGGAATTGCTGGCAGTTCTATAATCGGTAACAATGTCAAAATTGGTGGTCAAGCAGGAATTTCTGGTCATTTAAGAATTGGAAACAATGTTGAAATTGCTGGAGGCAGCGGTGTTATCAAAAGTATTTCTGATAATTCAAAAGTGATGGGTTATCCAGCTAAAAATATTAGAGAATTTTTGAAAGAAAATAAATGATACATAAATCAGCAATTATTGATCCAAAAGCTAAAATAAGCAGAAATGTTAAAGTTGGACCTTATTCAATTATTGGACCCAATGTTGAAATAGGTGAAGAAACTGAAATTCAATCTCATGTGAGCATTTTAGGAAATACCAAAATCGGAGTAAATAATAAAATTTATCCTTTTGTATCTATAGGAAATGATCCTCAAGATTTGAAATATAATGGTGAAGAAACAAAACTAGAAATTGGTAATAATAATAAAATTAGAGAGTATGTTACTATAAACCCAGGCACAAAAGGTGGTGGAGGTTTAACAAAGATTGGAAATAATTGCTTATTTATGGTTTCTTCACACATAGCACACGATTGTTTGGTTGGAAATAATGTAATTTTAGCAAACAATGTTCCTCTTGGTGGTCATGCAATAATTGAGGATAATGTAATAATTGGTGGAAATTCTGCTGTTCAACAATTTACAAGAGTTGGCAGATCAGCAATGATCGGTGGAATGTGTGGAGTTGTAAAAGATATAATACCATATGGTATAGCTCATGGGAATAGAAGTGTATTACAAGGTTTAAATTTAATAGGACTTAGAAGAAAAAATATCCCTAATAAAGAAATAATAAAATTAAGTGATGCTTACAAAGAAATATTTAAAAATAAAAATTTAACTGAAAATTTAAGTAATTTAGATAAAAGTTTCAGAAAAAATGAACTCGTATTAGAAGTAGTTAACTTTTTAGAAAAAGATAAAAAAAGGCCTATTTGCACGCCTTTTTCAAAATAAGATGATTGGATTATTTTTAGGAGATACTGATTTTTCAGAAATTGTTCTCAACAAGGTTAAAAAATTAAAAAAAAAACATTTTATTATTGATTTTTCAAGAAATAATAAATTTAAGAAGGAAAAAAATTCTTATAGAATTAGTATTGGTAAATTTGGTGAAATAATAAAACTTATTAAAGAAAAAAAATCTAAAAAAGTTTTATTTGCTGGAAAAATAACAAAACCAAATTTTTCATCTTTAAGATTAGATTTAAAAGGTATTTATTACATGCCAAGTGTAATTAGAGCTGCTAAGATAGGTGATGCAGCAATCATTAAAGCAATAATTGAAATTTTGGCAAATGAAGGAATTAAAGTAGTAAGCTCAGTATTTTTTAATCCTGAACTTTCATTAAAAAAAGGAAATTTTTCAAAAATAAAACCTAATAAACAGGATATTATTTCTATAAAAAAAGGTGAGTCCTATTTTAATAAAATCAATAATTTAAATCATATACAAGCTTTAGTTGTTAAGGATGGTAAAATCGTTGCCACAGAGAGTAGAGAAGGTACAAAAAAAATGCTTTCTAAATTGAAAATAATTTCAGATGGTATTTTGATCAAATTACCCAAAAAAAAACAAGACTTAAGAATAGATTTACCAACAATAGGTTTACAAACTTTAAAAGATATTAAAAAACATGGTTTAAAAGGTGTTGTTTTGAAATCTAAAAAAAATATTTTTTTAGATAAGAAAAAAGTAACTACTTTTGCAAATAAAAATAAAATTTTTATTAAAATTATATGAAGAAAATTTTTATTTTAACAGGTGAACCATCAGGAGATAAGCTTGCTTCAACAGTTATATCAAGGCTTAAATTAGAAAATCCTGAAATTGAGTATTTAGCTGTAGGTGGAACTCATTTAAAAAATTTAGGTATTAGTTCAATTTTTGATTTAAAAGAAATTACTTATCTTGGATTTACAAGCGTTTTATTAAATATTTTTAAAATTAAATCCAAAATTAACCTCACTGTTGATGAAATTATAAAATTTAATCCAGACATATTGTTTAGTGTTGATAGCCCTGATTTTACTCTTAGAGTTGCTGAAAGAGTAAAAAAAATTAATAAAAATATTAAAACAATTCATTATGTAGCTCCTCAAGTATGGGTATGGCGAAAAAATAGAGTTAAAAAAATTAAAAAATTTATTGATCATATCCTTTTATTGTTTAATTTTGAAAAAGAATATTTTGATAAAGAAAACATTAAAAATACTTTTGTTGGCCACCCTTTAATTGAAAGAAATCAAAACAATAGGATAGTAATTGATAGTATTTTACCAAAAGATAAAAAAATTATATCCTTATTTCCTGGTAGTAGAAAATCTGAAACTAATGTTTTATTACCAATATTGATTGATTTTATAAAACTTATGAATAAAAAAAATGATGATTACTTTTTTTATATTCATGCTACTGAAGAAAATAAAAATTTTATCATAGAAAATATAAAAAAAATTAATATTGGTAATTTAGATGTTACTTCTGAAGAAAATATTAAATCAATAATTTTATCTAAATCAGTCTTTGCTGTTTCAAAATCCGGAACTGTTTCTTTACAGATTTGTAACTCAAATATTCCTTCAATTATTATCTACAAACTAAGTTTTATCAATTTTATGATTTTTAAAATGTTAGTTAATGTAAAATTTGCAAATATTATTAATATAATAAATAATAAAGAAGTTATTCCTGAATTATTACAAAAAGAATGTAATGCTGAAGAAATATATAAATCTGTGATTTATTTATTAAAAAACCCTGAGTTAACTCAAAAACAATTAACTGAATGTTCTAAAACACTAGATGGTATTAGGTCTAAAACTTCATCCGCTGAGGAAGCTAGTTCTATATTGTTAGAGTATCTTTCCTAGTCTTTTTTCAACTTCATCTTTTCCTAATGAAATTACAATATCATACAAACCTGGACCAAATTTAGATCCTGTTAAAGCCACCCTTAATGGCTGACCTACGCCCTTAAAATTTGTTTCATGTTTCTTTATTAATTCATTAACTATTGACTCTAAATTTTCTTTATTAAAATCATTTAATGAAGAAAGTTCATTTTTAAATTCAGAAATAATTTTTTTTGCCTTATCGTCTATCAATTTAAAATCATTTTCATCAAATTTTACTTCATCTACAATGATATATTTTGTGTTATTAAATATATCTTCTAAAGTTTTTGCTTTATTTTTTAAAAAAGATAATGATGATTTTATTTTTGCTTCTTTTTCAGGTTTTATTTTCTCCTTATAAATTTCACAATAATTAACTAGATTTAAGTAAAGATCATTTTCATCAATAGTTTTGATGTAGTGTTCATTCATTGACAGAATACGGCTTATATCCAATTTTGAGGGTGATTTGCCTATGCCTTCTAAATTAAAGCATTTGATACTTTCCTCTAAGGTAAATATTTCCTTGTTCTTATAAGACCAACCAAGTCTAAGTAGATAATTTCTTAAAGCATCAGGCATAATTCCTATTTTTGAATAATCATCCAGAGTTGAAGCATTATCTCTCTTAGATAATTTTTTCCCCTCTATTGTATGAATTAATGGAATATGAGCAAATTGAGGAACTTCCCATTTCATGGACAAATAAATTTGAATTTGTTTAAAAGTATTTATTTTATGATCATCGCCTCTAATAATATGCGTCATGCCCATTTGATGATCATCTACAGTCGCGGATAAATTATATGTTGGTGTACCATCATTTCTTAAAATTATAAAATCTTCAATTGTGTTATTTTCAATTTCAACATCACCTTGCACTAAATCTTTAAGAATAGAACTTCCCTCAATTTTACTTTTAAATCTAATTACTGGTTTTATATCTTTGGGAGCATCTTTTTCATCTGTGTCTCTCCATTTTCTATTATAGATATAAGGCATTTTTTTTTGCCTAGCTCTTTTTTTTTGTTCCTCAATCTCATCTGTTGAACAGTAGCATTTATAGGCATACCCATTTTTAAGTAGTTCATTTGCTACATTTATATGATCATCAATTTTCGTTGATTGAATATACTCTTCACCTTCATGTTCTATACCAATCCAATTTAAAGACTTAATAATTTGAATTTTATGTTCATCTTTAGATCTTTCTTTATCTGTATCTTCAATTCTTAAATAAAAAGAACCATTTTGATTTTTCGAATAAAGCCAATTAAATAAGGCAGTACGTACACCACCAATATGAAGAGCACCAGTAGGTGAGGGAGCAAAACGTGTTGCAACTTTAGACATTTGTGTTGTTTAGACTATTTTTTTAGAAGTTTCTATATAAAGATACTAAAACGCCCTGAACTTTCACTCTATCTGGGCCAAAAATCTTAGTTTCATAGTTTCTATTAGCGCTTTCAAGTGCAACAACTTTACCTTTTTTATGAATTCTTTTAAGCATAGCTTCGTGTTCATCAATTAATGCTACGACTATTTTGCCATTATCTGCAGTATTAGTTCTTCTAATAATTACTGTGTCACCCTCATTAATGCCTGCTTCTATCATTGAGTCACCTTGAACTTTTAACCCAAAGTAATCACCATTTTTTTCTAAATTACTAGGTAAAGGAATTCTTGACACTTCATTTTGAATTGCTTCTACAGGTGTACCAGCAGCTATTTTTCCAAGCACTGGAACTTCTATTTCATCAGAATTTATGTGTACTTTGTCTAAACCACCTTTAATAACGCTAGGTGAAAAACTGTTGTAAATATCATTGGCAGAAGCTGTTTCTGGTAATTTGATAACCTCTAATGCTCTTGCTTTATGTGCTAATCTTTTAATAAAACCTCTTTCTTCTAAAGCACTTATTAATCTATGAATTCCAGATTTTGACTTTAAATTTAAAGATTGCTTCATTTCCTCGTATGAAGGAGATACACCTGAACTTCTCAACTTCTTGTTGATAAATAAAAGCAGGTTTTTTTGTTTTTTTGTAAGCATAAGAACAAATATCGTACAAATAATGTTCTATAAAAGTTCTTCTAATATAACAATAGTAAAAAACACCAGCAAAATAGGGGTTTATTTAACTATAAAATTGAAAATATTGAATTTTCTTTTAAATTTTTCAAAAGTGATTCACCAATTAAGAAAGTGTTAATAGTTGTTTTGTTTTTTAAATCTAAAAGTTCTTCTTTTGTCTTAATTCCACTTTCAGAGATAAGTGGCCCTTGGTGATTAACTAACATATTATGAATATCATAGGTTGTATTGATATCAGTTTTTAAAGTTTTCAAGTTTCTATTATTAATACCTATTAAAGCTTCTTTAAAGTTCAAAGCTTTTTTTGCTTCCTCAACAGTATGCACCTCAACTATAACTGACATATTAAACTTTAAAGCTTCATAATATAATTCATTCGCTAAATCATCCGACACACCAGCTAGTATAATTAAAATTGCATCTGCTCCATAGCTTTTAGCCAAAGGAACCTGAAACTTATCAATAAAAAAATCTTTACATAAAATAGGAAGTTTAATTTTATCTTTTATTTTACTAACATGAATTAAGTTACCTAAGAAAAAATCTTCTTCAGTAAGTACAGATAGGCAAGTTACATTATTCTCTTTATAAATTTTTGCAATTTCAACTGGGTTATAATTATCAATGATAACTCCAGCTGAAGGGCTTGCCTTTTTTATTTCTGCAATAATTGAACTTTTTTTATTAATTAAATTATTTTGAATTTTATTTTTAAAATCAATAAATGAATTATTTTTATTAATGATTTCATTTAAAGATTTGACGTCTATAGTCTTTTTCAATAAATCTATTTTCTCAATTTTTTTTTTGATTATCTTTTCAAGAATGTTTTCAGACATTTTGTATTTTTTCTAAATGTGAGTAGGGTTTACCTGACAATATAAATTTTCTTGAAAAATTATAGGCATCTAAAAATTTTGTAAACTTTTCGCTAACTATTAAACCTGCAGCGGTATTTAAACAAACGGCTTTTGAAAAATCATTATCTTTCCCTTTAAATATTTCAATCATTTTATTTGCATTAAATTTTGCATCATCACCTACAAGATTTTCAAATTTTTCAGCATTAACATTTAAAAGTTTTGGATCGATCATAAATTCAGATATTTTACCATCTTTTAATTGCATAACATTTGTTTTTGCATAGGGCGATATTTCATCTAATCCATCTTCACTATTTACTATCCATGCAAATTTAATATCTAAATTTTTAAGACCTTCAGCAAAAATTTTTAACAATTTTTTATCAAAAACTCCAACGACTTGTCTGTTAACTAAAGCTGGATTACTTAACGGTCCAATCATGTTAAAGATGGTTCTTTTACCTATTTTTTTTCTTACTGGCCCAACAAATCTCATTGCACTATGATAATTTGGAGCAAACATGAAGCCAAAATTATTATTGTTAATTCCTTTTTCTATCTCAGTAGGCTCAAGATCGATTTTAATTTTTAATGCTTCAAGAACATCACCAGACCCACATTTTGAAGAAACAGCTTTATTACCATGTTTGGCTACTTTTGTGCCCATGCTTGCTAAAAGTAAAGCTGAAGCAGTTGATATATTAAGTGTATTCATCCCATCACCACCTGTTCCACAAGTATCAACACAATCAGTAACTTTTACTCTTTTAGATTTTTCTCTTAGAACATAAACACCCCCAGCTATTTCATCAGAAACTTCACCTTTTTCTGAAAGTAATGTTAAAAAATCATAAATTTCATCTTCACTTGCTTTTCCTGTCATCAATAATTCAAAAGCTGATTTACTTTCTTCAAAACTTAAGTTTTGTTTTTTTTTGAGTTTTTCAAGAAATTGTTGCATTGAATTAATTGTTTACAAAGTTTTTTAATATTTTAATTCCTAATATAGTTTTAATACTTTCGGGATGAAATTGCACACCATGAATATCGTACTTCTTGTGCTGAACACCCATAATAAGACCTTCGTTGGTTTCTGCTGTAATTTCTAAGTCTTTAGATAACGATTTCTTGTCAATTATTAGACTATGATATCTAGTTGCCTCAAAGGTTTTTGGAAGTTTTTTTAAGATCCCAATTCTTTTAGATTTTATTTTACTAGTTTTTCCATGCATTAATTTTTTTGCCTGAACAATTTTTGACCCAAAAACTTGACCTATGATTTGATGACCTAGACAGACACCAAGAAATGGCAAGTCTTTATGAAGTGTTTTTAAGATATTCAAACAATTCCCTGATTGGTTTGGGTTACCAGGACCCGGAGAGATAACAATTTTATCATATCTTTTTTTAACAATTTCTTTTGATGTAATTTGATCATTTCTCACAACATCTACTTTAGTTTTTAAAGAAGACAGATAATGGTAAAGATTAAATGTGAAACTATCGTAATTATCTATCAATAATATTTTCATTATCTTAAAGCGTTAATCAAAGCTTTAGCTTTGTTAACTGTTTCCTCATATTCATTAATTGGTTTACTATCTGCAACAATCCCGGCACCCGCTTGTACATAGAATTTATTATTTTTAGCAACAGCCGTTCTTAACGCAATACAAGTATCAAACTCACCATTAGCGGAAAAATATCCAATACTCCCTGCATATACTTTTCTTTTAGTAGTTTCCAATTCATCAATAATTTCCATAGCTCTTATTTTAGGAGCTCCAGAAACGGTTCCAGCAGGAAAACCTGCTAACATAGATTTAAATTTTGAAAACTTTTTATTATATTCACCAATTACATTCGAAACTATGTGCATTACATGAGAATATCGCTCAATAATAAAACTTTCAGTCACTTTGACTGTATTAATTTTAGAAACTTTTCCAGCATCATTTCTTCCAAGATCTAAAAGCATTAAATGTTCAGAGAGTTCTTTTTTATCTTTAAGTAAATCTTTTTCATAAAAAAGATCTTCTTTAGTTGTTTTACCTCTAGGTCTTGTTCCAGCTATGGGTCTTACAGTAATTTTATTATCCCTTAACCTAACTAATATTTCAGGACTTGCACCAATGATTTGAAAATCATTAAAATTAAAGAAAAACATAAAGGGAGATGGATTTGTAATTCTTAGTTTTTTATATATGTCTAAAGGTTTTTTTGTTAATTTAGCCTCAAATCTTTGACTTAGAACCACCTGAAAAATATCACCTAATTTAATGTATTTTTTGGCTCTATCAACCATTTTCATAAATTTATTTTTGGACGTATTAGATTTAACTTTTATTATTTTGTTATTCTTTATAGATGAATTATCTAAAATTTTTAAAGTAGATTGAATTAATAGTTTAGATAATTCAATTTTAATTTCTTCATATTTCTTTTCATAGTTTTTAATTTTTTCATCATTAAAAACATTAACGATATAAAATATTTCTTTTTTTAAATTATCGTAAATTACAAGAGTTCTTGGTCTTAAAAGTCTTACGTCAGGTAAATGAAGATCATTTTTACAGTTATTTGGAATTTTTTCTATGTATCTAATTGAGTCGTAAGAAAAATAACCGGATATCAATGAACAAATTTTAGGCAGTTTTTTAGGTGTTTCAAATTTGAACTCTTCAATAATTTTTTCAATTAATTGATCAGGCTTGTCTTTTAATTTAATTTTTTTTTTATTCTTAATTAAATAAGAATTATTGTTATTAAATTCCCAAATTTTATCAGGATTTTTACCAAAAATAGTATACCTACCTTTTATTTTACCTTTCTCAACAGACTCAAAAATAAAACTATTTTTTTCAACAAGAAAATTATCTATAAGATTAAGGACTTCGTCATCATTTTTAACTTTTTTTGATGCATATATAATTTGATTTTTTTTGCTTCTGTGTCGAAACTTAAAATCTTTGAAGTTTCGATTAATTATCATTTGAAATAATTTTTAACTCTATCAATAGTTTTTTGATTTAGTTGAATTTTATATTTATTATTAAGTAATTGATCATATGAACCAAGAATACTTTTCCTATTATCAGTGTTTTGGGCTTGTACAAATTTTAGGTAATCGTCATCATTTTTGCTATAAGGATTATTTTTTGAATTAATAATTTTAACTAAATAAATTTCATTATCCTTATCACCAACTAGCGTGAAAGAGTTAACAGGTAGGCTATATAATATCTTTACCGAATTTGCCTCAAATGTATCGTGATCGTTAATTGAATTTAGTGAAATATTCTTAAGATTATTGGCAGCCATTTCAGCAAATTTATTATTATCAAATTCCTTTTTTTGAATTTCTTCTAAAACACTTTTGTTAAGATCAAATTTACTTTTTTGATAAACCAATTCAGCTATTTCATCTTTAGTTGTTTTGTCATTTAAATCTGGTCCAAGATCGTATTTATCAATTATTGAGAATAGTAAAAAATTATCACCATTTTCTATAATATCTAATTTAGTTAATCTTTTTGAATAAATTCTATCTTCATTGTTTTTCTTTGTAAAAGAAGGGGCAAATTTATTAATTTCTGTAATATCTACGTTTAGGTTTTCAAGAATTGCCTCAAATGTATCACCTTGAGATATTTTGTTTTCAATTTTATCTATTTCATCAAAAAAATCTTGATTAAATTCTTCTAATCCAATTAAATTTTTTGGATTTAAAATTGCATATTTAAAGTCAATATATTCTTTTTTTAATTGATCTTTATTTTCTTTAACAAACTGTTTTAGTTTTTCATTCGTGTAACTATTTTTTGCTTTATATTGATTAGACATTGCAAAATACTCGATATCTAAGGTTTTATTTTGTTCTTCAAATTTTTTTTTAATTAAAAAATTTGGTGTGATTGTGCCAGCACCAATTAAATCAAATAAATGTTTTTGAAGTTCTCGATTTTTAAGTTGAATCTCAAACATAGGAGCCGACATATTATTTGATAGTAGAAATTTTTCATATTTGGTTCTTTGAAAAACACCATTTTCATCTTGAAAATTTTTATTTTCTTTAATCTTTTTTAAGACAGTCAATTCTGTTATCGAAAGATCAAAATCTTTAACCTCTAAATCAATTAAAGTAGTTGAAATTAATCCTGATAACAATTCTTCAATTATATTTTTATCTAAGTTTTCTCTAATGACTTGTTGCGAAATATTACTTTGATTGAGATAGTCCATGAAATCTTGAGTAGTTACATTCGTCCTATTTATCTTTGCGATATTATTCTGATTATTGGTACTAAATCCTCCGCCAAAACCTCCGAATCCAAACGCAATTACTATTACTGCAATTAAGATTACCCCACCTAATTTTTTGCCGCCAAAGTTTTTCAAAGCTTCCATCATTTTGCTATATATATATTGATCTGTAAAAAACAAATCTATAGATTAAAAAGTCAATTATGACAAATAAATATATGTATTTTATAGCTAATTGGAAAATGTTTGGTAATTTAAGAACATTAAATTCACTAGATAGCGTTATAAAGTTTTCAAATTCTAGTAAAAAAAATAAATTTAAAATAATTTACTGCCCACCAAATACTCTTATCAGACCTTTATCTAAGAGATTGAAAAAAACTAAGTTACTTGTTGGTGCCCAAAACTGTCATCATAATGAAAACTATGGAGCTTTTACAGGAAGCGTGAATGCAAAAATGTTAAAAGATGTCGGGGCTAAATATATTATATTAGGACATTCAGAAAACAGACAATCAGGTGAAACTGATAAATTAATTAATTTAAAAATTAAATCTGCAATTAAAGCTGGTTTAAAAATTATTCTTTGTATTGGTGAAACTTTAAATGAAAAAAGAAAAAATAAAACCAATCAAGTTTTAGCAAAACAAATTAAAAATTGTTTAAAGTCTATTAACAAAAAATCTGATATTGTCATAGCTTACGAACCTGTCTGGTCAATTGGAACTGGACTAATACCTAAATTAGATAATTTATCTAAATCCATCTCATTTATCAAAAATAAATTTGGTAAAAAATCTCCAAAAATTTTATATGGTGGCTCTGTGAATGGTAATAACATTGCTCAACTAAAAGATATTAACAGTTTAGATGGTTTTTTGGTTGGTGGAGCCTCTCAAAACTCAAAAAAATTTATTGATATAATTAAAAAAACCTTTAATTAGACCGCATGGAAAATATATTGTTAGTCATTAACATCATCCTTGCATTTATCTTGGTGTCATTAATACTTTTGCAAAAATCTGAAGGTGGAGCTTTAGGTATTGGTGTTTCTCAGGAAAATTTCATGCTTTCTAGATCTGCTGGAAGCTTCATGACTAAAGCAACTGCCATAGTTGCAACTTTATTTATCATATGTAGTCTAGCACTGACTATCATTTCAAGAGCAGAATTCACCCCAACAAACTCAGTTTTAGATACAATTGAAGAAAAAACTGAAGATACCCCATCAATTCCTGAAGATAAATAAATATTACTTTTCAATTTATTTTTTATTCGCTATAAGATAATTCCATGGCGCGATATATTTTTGTAACCGGCGGTGTGGTTTCTTCCCTTGGTAAAGGTCTCTCTTCAGCTTCATTAGCTTACTTGCTTCAATCAAGAGGTTATAAAGTTAGAATTAGAAAGTTAGATCCATATTTAAATGTAGATCCAGGAACAATGAGTCCGTTTCAACATGGTGAGGTTTATGTAACAGATGATGGTGCTGAAACAGATTTAGATCTTGGACATTATGAGAGATTTTCTGGAGTATCTGCAAAAAAATCAGATAATATTACAACAGGAAAAATTTATAGTGATGTTTTAAAGAAAGAGAGAAAAGGAGAATATTTAGGAAAAACTGTTCAAGTCATTCCACATATCACGGATCGTATAAAACAATTTATCAAACACGATTCATCAAAAGAAGATTTTGTTATTTGTGAAATTGGAGGAATAGTAGGGGATATTGAGAGCTTACCTTTCGTTGAAGCTATTAGACAATTTGCTAATGATGTGGGTAAAAAAAATGCATTATTTATTCATCTAACTTTAGTTCCATATTTAAAAGCATCCGATGAAATAAAGACAAAACCAACTCAACACTCAGTTAAAGAATTAAGAAGTATAGGTATTCAACCTGATATAATCATTTGTAGATCAGAGAGACCTATTCCTTTAGATCATAGAAAAAAAATATCATTATTTTGTAATGTTGATATCAAAAATGTAATTGAAACTGTCGATGTAAGAACCATTTATGAAGCGCCAATGAGTTTTTTTAAAGAAAAGTTAGATTTGCAAGTTTTAAATTATTTTAAATTAAAATCCAAAAAACCTGCAAATTTAAATCCTTGGAAAAAAATAACTAAAATAATTTTACATAATAAAAAGCAAGTTAATATTGCAATCATTGGAAAATATGTGGAGTTAAAAGATGCTTATAAATCTTTAGATGAAGCATTAACCCATGGAGGAATTGATAATAAGGTTAAAGTAAACTTAGTTAGAATAGACTCTGAAAAATTAAAAATTTCTGAAATTAAGAAGAAACTTAAAAATATTTCAGGAATATTAATTCCTGGTGGGTTCGGTAAAAGAGGAACAGATGGAAAAATTGAAGCTATCAAATACGCAAGATTAAACAAAATTCCTTTTTTAGGAATTTGTTATGGAATGCAGATGGCAATTATTGAATTTGCAAGAAATCAATTGAATTTAAAAAATGCTACATCAAGTGAATTTGATAAAAAAGGATTACCTATAATTGGATTAATAAATGAATGGAGCAAAGATGGTAAAATGATTAAAGGAACCGATAAAGATTTAGGTGGCACAATGAGATTAGGTTCTTATGATGCAAAACTAAAAGATAATTCCCAAATAAGAAAAATTTATAAATCCAAACTAATTAAAGAGAGACATAGACATAGATATGAAGTGAACATAGCTTATAAAGATAAATTTGAAAAAAAAGGGATGATTTTTTCAGGGTTATCACCTGATAATAAGTTGCCTGAGATTATAGAGTTAAAAAATCACCCATGGTTCATAGGAGTTCAGTTTCACCCTGAATTTAAATCTAGACCTTTAGCTCCTCATCCTTTATTCTCTTCATTTATCAAGGCAGCTAAAAATCATAAATGAGTAGTAAAAAAGTTAATTGCGGAAATATAGAAATTTCAAACGACAATAAGATTTGTATTATTGCTGGACCTTGTCAGCTTGAAACTGAGCAACATGCAATGGATATGGCAGGTAAAATTCAAGAAATTACAAAAAAATTAGGTCTTGGTTTTATTTATAAAACTTCATTCGATAAAGCTAATAGAACCAGCCTTAAAGGCGTAAGAGGGGCAGGTTTAGAAACTTCCCTACCAGTATTTGATAAAATTAAAAAAGAATTTAACGTTCCAATTTTAACAGACATTCATAACGCAGAACAATGTTCATTATTAAAAGATCATGTTGATATTTTGCAAATACCTGCATTCCTATGCAGGCAAACTGATCTGTTAATTGCTGCTGCAAAAACTAATAAAATTATAAATGTGAAAAAGGGACAGTTCTTAGCACCATGGGACATGGTGAATGTTACTAAAAAAATAGCAGACTCTGGAAATGAAAATATATTAGTTACAGAAAGAGGAGCTAGCTTTGGATACAATACTTTAGTATCGGACATGAGATCATTACCGATTATGGCAAAGAATGGTTATCCAGTAATTTTTGATGCAACACATTCCGTACAACAACCAGGTGGTCAAGGCGAGTCTTCTGGTGGCCAAAGAGAGTTTGTTGAATATTTAGCAAGAGCTGCAGTTGCTGTAGGCGTTGCAGGAGTATTTATTGAAACGCATCAAGATCCTGATAATGCACCATCAGATGGTCCAAACATGGTTCCTTTAGATAAGTTGGAAAATTTACTTAAACAATTAACTGATATTGATAATTTAATTAAAAAATAGTGAGCAAAATCTTAAAAGTAAAAGCAAGACAAGTTTTTGATAGCAGAGGGAATCCAACCGTTGAAGCAGAAGTCTATGTAAAAAATAATAGCGCATCAGCTATTTGTCCCTCTGGCGCATCTACTGGAACTTTTGAGGCTTATGAAAAAAGAGATAAAAATAATAAGAGATATTTAGGAAAAAGTGTTTTTAGTGCTGTTAATTTAGTTAATACAAAAATTTCAAAAAAACTAAAAGGTCAAAATGCTCATAACCAAGAACGAATTGACACTCTTTTAATCAACCTTGATGGCACCAGACAAAAAACAAATCTTGGTGCTAATGCAATGTTAGCTGTTTCTATGGCTGTTAAAAAACTTTCAGCTAAAGTTAAAAAATTACCTTTGTATAAAACATTTTCAGTTAAGAAAAATTTTAAACTTCCTTATCCTTTAATGAATATCATTAATGGCGGGGCTCACGCTAACAATGGACTTAGAATTCAAGAATTTATGATCAGACCTGATCGTGCAAAAAGTTTTTCTGAAGCAATGAGAGTTTGTTATTTAGTTATTAAAAACTTAAGTAAACTAATTAAAGATAAGGGGTTATCAACATCTGTTGGTGATGAAGGTGGTTTTGCCCCTATGATCAGCAGCAATAATCAAGCGCTAGATTTAATTGTTTCTGCAATTAAAAAAGCAGGTTTTAAAAATGGCAAAGATGTTTCCATATGTCTTGATGTTGCAGCCAATGAATTATTTAAAAAGAAAAAATACTCCATTCATTCAAAAAGTTATATTTCAGTTGAAAAATCAATCAAAGAATATCAAAAAATTATTAACAAATATAAAATAAAATCAATCGAAGATCCTTTTGCAGAAAATGACTGGTTGGCTTGGAATAAATTAATGAAATCAATAAAAGATGTTCAAATAGTAGGAGATGATTTGTATGTAACAAACCTTGAAAGACTTAAAAAAGGATTTTTAAACATTTCATCAAATTCAATTTTAATTAAACTTAATCAAATTGGTACCGTATCTGAAACCTTAGATGTGATAAAATTTGCTCAAACTATAGGATATAAAACAATCATATCTCATCGATCAGGAGAGAGTGAGGACACATTTATTGCAGATTTGGCAGTTGGGACAAACTCTAATCAAATTAAAACTGGATCATTAGCAAGATCCGAAAGAGTTGCTAAATATAATCAATTAATTCGTATTGAAGAAGAACTTGGAAAAAAAGCGAGGATGAATAAAATCAATTAATGCTTAGATTAATAAAAAGAAATTATTTTTTATTAGTATCTATTTTTTTGATTTTTTACTTCGCTTTTAATCTTGTATCAGGTGAAAGAGGTCTTTTTTCATTTATTGAAAAAAAAGAACTTTTGTCCAACTTGAAAAAAGAAGAATTGTCCTTAGTTAATAAGATAAATAATTTAGATCATAAAAATACTTTACTAAGTACTAATTTAGATCTTGATTATGTTGAAACATTAATAAGAGAAAGATTTTTGTTTGGAAAAGAAGGCGAGACGATTTATATAATTAAAAACGATGAAAACTAGACATCCAGAAAAACAAAACAAACCAATTAATCCGATTAAGAAAAAACCGGATTGGATAAGGTCTAAGCTTGTAAATAGTAAAGAGTTTTTCTTAACAAAAACAATTGTAAATAATAATAATCTAGTAACTGTTTGCCAAGAAGCTAATTGCCCAAACATTACCGAGTGTTGGAGTAAAAGACATGCAACATTTATGATCATGGGCGATACTTGTACTAGAGCATGTGCATTCTGTGATGTTAAAACTGGTTTACCAGGAAAACTAGACCAATTAGAGCCTGTTAAAATAGCAGAGGCTGTTAAAAAATTAAATTTAAAACATGTGGTTATCACCTCTGTCGATAGAGATGATCTTGATGATGGTGGCTCAGAACATTTTTTTGATACAATTAATCAAACTAGAAAACAAAATCCTAACACAACTATAGAAGCTTTAACCCCAGATTTTTTAAGGAAAGGTGATGCGTATAAAAAAGTACTTGATGCAAATCCTGATGTGTTTAATCACAACATTGAAACGGTACCAAGTTTGTATTTAAAAGTTAGACCCGGCTCAAGATACTTTTCATCTTTAGAACTTTTAAAAAATGCCAAACAAGTTAATAAAAATGTTTTTACTAAATCTGGAATTATGGTTGGATTAGGGGAAACTAGAGATGAAATTTTACAAGTAATGGATGATTTAAAAGCTGCAGAGGTAGATTTTTTAACTATCGGACAATATCTACAACCTTCAACAAAACACTATCCATTAGATAGATATTATACGCCAAAAGAATTTGAGGATTTAGGAACTATCGCAAAAGCAAAAGGATTTTTGTTAGTTTCATCGTCTCCGTTAACCAGGTCTTCTTATCACGCAGATGAAGATTTTGCTCAACTTCAACAAAATAGATTAAATAAACATTAATGCCTAAGGCATCCGTTAAAAGAATAATAGATAAGAAAAAAGATAAACTTATTGAATTTGTTTTAGATATTGAAAAATACCCAGAATTTATTCCTTTTTGCTTAGGTTCAAAAGTTTACGGTAGAAAAGAAGAAAATAATCAAATTTTAATTATAGCAGATCTAACAATTGGCAAGGGTCCTTTTAGCGATACTTATAAAAGCGATGTTAGGTTTAATAAAAAAGATGACACGATTAATGTGACCAATTTAGAAGGACCTTTAAAGCATTTACAGAATAATTGGAAATTCATAGAAAACAAAAACATGACAGAAGTTTATTTTGATGTAGATTTTGAAATTAAAAATAAATTTTTAAACTTATTAATGGAAAAATCATTTGAATTTGGTCTTAATAAAATTGCAGATGCTTTTCAAAAAAGAGCTGAGACAATCTAAAATATTTTTAAATCAAAGAATTTATAATTTTTAAAGCTCTTTTAACGGTGGCTTTTTGAATGCCAATTCTTGTTTTTTGTTTAAATATATTTTTAGTGATCAGTAATTTATTTGATCTTTTAACGCCTATATAAACTAACCCCACAGGCTTTGATTTTGTTCCGCCATTAGGGCCAGCAATACCAGTAATAGATACATTTATTTGAGCTTTGGATATTTTGGATAAGTTTTTAACCATAAACTCACAACATTCAGCACTCACAGCACCATATTTTTTGATAATATTTTTATTTACTTTTAAAAAATTGATTTTTGCTTGGTCAGAATAGGTAATGAGGCCTATGTTGAATACTTTAGATGCACCACTAATTGAAGTAATGGATGATGTTAGCATTCCACCAGTACAAGATTCTGCAAAAGAAATTTTAAGTTTTTTCTGTATTAATTTTTTTACTAGATTTTTCATTACAAAATATAGCTTTTTAAAACCATGAAACAAATTAATGATAATACGACATATAAACCTGCGCAAACATCATCCATGATAACACCAAAACTATTTTTATATTTTTTATCAAAATAACTAACTGGAAATGGTTTGATGATGTCGAAATATCTAAACAAAACAAAACATACAGCATAAAATATAAAAGCTTCATTTGGATCTTTATCGGTTCCATGCGATATTTCGTATAAGTAAATAGGAATTGATTGACCAATAAACTCATCAATTACTATTTCACCAGGATCTTTATTATCTTTATCTTTAGTGTGACTTGTTACTGCTGAAAAAGAATAAATAAAAATAACAACTAATCCTAAAAGTATTAAATTTGAATTAATTTCGAATTTATGAAAAAGAAAATATAATATAATTATTGTTGCAAGAGAACCAAAGGTACCTGGAATTGGTTTTAACTTACCAATGCCAAACATTGTAACAAATAATGAATTAAAAGTTTTAATCATATTGAGTTAAAGAAATTATTGTTTCACAAGCAATAGCTTTTTCATTACCTATTAAACCAAGTTTTTCAACTGTTTTACCTTTTAAATTAATTAAATCTTTATCTAAATTTAATAAATTTGATAAAGAGTTTATTATTTTAGTTCTATATTTAGAGACCTTAGGTTGTTCGCATATTAAATTAATATCTAAATTATTAATATAAAAATTATTATTATTTAAAATTTCAATTATTGGTTTTAGCATCTTTGGCGATCTGATATTTTTGAATTTATTTTTGTTATCAGGAAAAAACGTACCAATATCTTTTTTTCTAATCGCACCTAACAGAGCATCAATAATTGCATGTAAAATAACATCACCATCAGAATGACCTTTTAGACCTGAGTGATAGGGAATTTTAATACCACCTAAATAAAGTTTTTTATTTTTAACCAATCTATGTATATCAAACCCTATTCCAAAATATGTTTTAGGGTTTATTAGATCTTCTTTAAAAGTAATTTTATTATTTAATATTTCACCCTTTATAAAATTTAGTTTTGAATTATTTTCAATAAACAGTGTTGCTTCATCTTGAATTTTACTTTTTTGTTTAATGGACAAATTATAAACATCCTTAAATTTAAATGCCTGAGGTGTTTGTGTTAGATATGAATTTTTCCGATTTAGATTAAACAATTGATTTTTAACTTTATATTTAATTGAATCTTTTGAGGAAATAACTGGAATTGAGGTTTTATTTTTTTTAAGAGAATTAATTAAATTTTTTAAAAGTTTGATAGTAAAATTTGGTCTTGCAGCATCGTGTATTAAGACATTGATAGGTTTGTATTTTTTTATAAATTTAAGTGCTATTAAAGACGAGTCTGATCTTTCTTTTCCACCTTTGATAATTAAAACATCTTTTGAATATTTTTTTTTGATTTGTTTTTTATCATTCGTAACAATTATGATTTTCTTAAATAGCTTTGATTTTAATGCTTTGTCTAAAGAATGCTCAAAAAGTGCTTTATTTTTATACTTAATAAATTGCTTGGGTTTAGACGAATTAAATCTTTTGCTTTGTCCAGAGGCAAGTATTATAAAATAATTATTCATCATTAATGGCGATTATTTTTTAGAATGTACGATTTTATCAAAAAAAACATATATTTAATATTTTTATTTATTATCACATTATCTATAGGTTTTTTAACTTTTTTAACTTTTATAGGTAAAGGTTATATCGAGCTATCCAGTAAAAATTTACAATTTCTTTTAATTCTAAATATTGTCTTATTAATTCTTCTATTTATTTTTATTTTTTTTGAAATCAAAAAAGCAATAAAAAACGATATTGATAAAGACGGCCTTAAATCTAATAAAAAATACATTACTTATTTTGCATTATTTACTTTTATCCCATCCTTATTAATTTCTATATTTTCATTATTTTTATTTTATTTTGCACTTGAAAAGTATTTTGACAAAAAAGTTACTACGGTAGTTAATAATTCATATGAGCTGGCTAAAGATTATGTGGATGAAGTAAGAAATAAAATAGAATCTGAGATAGTGCTTATTGCTTTTGATACAAATAAAAGTAAAAAATTTCTAAATAATAATGATGATGAATATAAAAGATTTTTAAATACACAAAAGATTATTAGGAGAGTTGATGAAATACATATTATAGATATTAATAAAAAATTATTATTTACAACTCTAGATGATAACCAGCCTTATATACCTCCTGTCGATAAAGCATTAAATCTTGTGTTGAATGATGACCGTCCTTTAAAAATTATTAATGCTTTTGAAAATAAGTCAGCTGCAATAATGCGTTTACAAAATTTTGATGACAAATTCCTTTATGTAGTAAATTATCTTGATAAGAATATTTCAAAATATTTAACAGAGTCTGAAGAAGCTATTAATTTTTATTACACTGTTGAAGAACAAAGTTCAGGTATTAAGATTTCATTCGCAATTATCTATACAATTATTGTTTCTTTATTATTGTTTATTTCTATTTCTATAGCAATTCGATTTTCTTCAAGATTTTTTAGATCCATTAACAATTTAATATTAGCATCAACATCAATAGGAGAAGGTAATTTGGATACAAAAGTTCCAGAAGTTAAAACTGATAAAGATTTGGAAATATTGAATAAAAATTTTAATCAAATGATAGAAAGATTAAAAAACCAACAAGACAAATTGATTATTAATGAAAGACATGAAGCATGGGGTAATTTGGCTAGAAAAATGGCACATGAAATAAAAAACCCACTTACACCAATTCAATTAACCATTGATAGATTAAAGAATAAATATTCAAATCAACTTGAAGATACTGATAAAGAAAATTTTAAAGATAATTTAAAAATAATTAATAATCAAATTAAGCAAATTGAAAAACTAGTTAATGAATTTTCCGACTTTGCAAGAATGCCAAAGCCAATATTTAAAAACAATGATTTATTAATCATAATGAATGAGAGTATTAATCTAATGAGTGAATTAGATAAATCTATCAATATCAGTATGAAAAATAATGTTGAGAAAATAATTTTTAATAGTGACAGAGAGCAATTGGGAAGGGTTTTTTTAAATTTAATAAAAAATTCAATTGAAAGCATTCAAGAAAAATCGGAAAAAACCAGCAATATTAATAAAAATATAGCTATTGAACTTAATGATAATGATAATCATATAAGTTTAATAATAAACGATACAGGTGTCGGTTTTAAAAATTTAAGTACAAACGTTAAAGATATTTTGAACCCATATTTTACAACTAAAAAAAAAGGTACTGGTTTAGGACTTTCAATAGTGAATAAAATTATTAATGACCATAGTGGAGATATAAAATTTACATCTAAGAATGAAGGTGCTGAAGTAAAAATAATTTTTAAAAAATAATGAGTGCTGAAATTTTAATTGTTGACGATAATACTGATATTAGAAATATCATTAATGAATTAATTATTGATGCGGGTTATAAAACAAGAATAGCTGCCAACTATAATCAAGCACTTGCAGAAATTGATAAGAAGCTTCCTGATGTTGCTATACTTGATGTAAAATTAGATAAAGGTGACAATGATGGTATTGAGCTTTTATCTCATATAAAAACAAAAAATAAAGACGTACCTGTTATAATAATTTCTGGTCATGCAAACATTGAAATGGCCATAAAATCTCTACAACATGGTGCTTTTGAATTTATTGAAAAACCTTTTGACCAAGAAAGATTACTAAATTTTGTTAGCCGAGCTGTTGAAAATTATAATTTAAAAAAACAAAATAGGGAATATGAAAGTAAATTATTTTCTTCTTATGAGATAATTGGTGATAGTAAAAATACAATTAATATTATTGATCAAATAAAAAAAATATCTTTAATAGAAAGTAGAGTTCTTATAAATGGTCCATCTGGATCAGGTAAAGAACTAGTTGCAAGAAAAATACACAAAAATTCCTCACGGAATAAAAAATCATTTATAGTTTTAAATGGTGCATTATTAGACTCTAATAAATATGAACTTGAACTGTTTGGTGAAGAAAAAGATAATGGATCTATATCTTATGGTGCTCTTGAAAAAGCGAACAAAGGAACTCTTTTGATAGATCAAATTTCTGAAATACCGTTAGCTATACAGTCAAAAATTTTAAGAGTACTAACGGACCAAAAGTTTAAAAGAGTTAATGGGAATAATGATGTTACTGTTGATGTTAGATTGATTTGTTCATCCAGTAAAGATTTAAAAAAAGAAATTCAAATGGGGAATTTTAGGGAAGATCTATTTCATAGAATAAATGTTTTTGAAATTAATATTGAGCCTTTGAGTCAAAGAATTTCAGATATTCCACTTTTAATAAAATATTTTTCAAAAAAAATATCTGAAAATTATAATATTAAAGAATTAGATATTGATGAAAACAACAGTTATATTTTAAATCATAACTGGAAAGGAAATGTTAGAGAGTTAAGAAATTTAATTGAAAGGATTGCTATATTGCAACCCGATAATAGAGAAAAAATTTCTAATATTATAAAAGAGTCACTAAAAAATGATAATTTTGATGATCAAATTGCTGAAAACAGCCTATCTGTGCCATTAAAAGAGGCTAGAGAAAAGTTTGAAAAAGAGTATTTAACTATCCAATTAAAAAAATTTAATGGCAATATTTCAAAAACAGCAAATTTTGTGGGTATGGAGCGAAGCGCCCTACATAGAAAATTAAAAGGCTTGGGAATTAAAGAATTTAATTAATATGAATATAATTATTTGTGGTGCTGGTAGAGTTGGTTTTACTATTGCTAAACAGTTAAGTGAACAAGGTCATTCAATAACTATTATTGATCAATCTAGTGAAGATATTCAAAAAATTGATGACTCATTAGATGTAAAAGCAATCGTTGGAAAAGCTACTTATCCTTCAATTCTTGAAAAAGCTAACGCATCAGAAGCCGATATGATAATTGCAGTTACACGAAATGATGAAATTAATATGGTGATTTGCCAAATTGCCTTTTCCATTTTTAATATTCCAAAAAAAATTGCCAGAATTAGATCGCAAGATTATTTAAATCCAAAATTTACAACGGTTTATAATAAAGAAAATTTACCCATTGATGTAATTATTTCACCAGAGTTGGAAATAGCTAAATCAATACAAAGAAAATTGGAGGCACCTGGTGCGTTAGATAGTGTACTTTTTGCTGATAACAGAATTAGATTATTAGAAATTTTAATTAATGAAAATTGCAATCTAATTAATATTAAATTAAATGAATTAACAAAAAAACATCCAAATCTTGATGCAAATATAATTGGTATAATTAGAGGGGATAAATTTTTAATTCCAAAAAAAGATGACACAATTGAAAAAGAAGACAAAATATATGTTGTTATAAACTCTTCTCAAATGTCCCAAACATTAGAAGCTTTTGGACATAATGAAAAAGTATCCAAAAAAATCTTAATAGTTGGTGGAGGTAATATTGGTTTTAATCTTGCAAAAAATTTGGAAGAAAGTTTAGATGAAGTAAGAGTTAAAATTGTTGAAAAAAATAAAGAACGATCAGAATTTTTAGCAAACGAACTTAATAACACAATTGTAATAAATGGTGACGCTTTAGATGATGAAGTTTTGGTTGAAGCAAACCTGGAAGAATCAGAAACTGTACTCGCTTTAACTAACGATGATGAAGATAATTTAATGGTAAGTGTGCTTGTAGAAAAATTTGCTAAAGATGGAAAAAATATCGAAGATAAGAGAACAATGGCTTTAGTCAATAAACCAAACTATTCATTGTTACAAAATTCTTTAAAAATTGATGATTTAATTGACCCAAGAATGAATACAGTTTCAAGTATTCTAAAACATATACATAAAGGTACAATTGAAACTGCTTATACAATTTTAAATGGTGAGTATGAAGTAATTGAAGCTGAGATTATTGAAACTTCAGAATTAATTAACAAAGAATTAAAAAATTCTAATTTACCAGAAGAGATTAGAATAGGGGCAGTTTTACGTGATGACAAAGTCGTTATTCCTAGATCAAATTTTGTTTTTCAAAAAGATGATAGAGTTGTTTTTTTGGCTAAAAAAGACTTTATTTCAGTAGTAGAAAATATATTTAGAATAAGTTCTATATAATTATAAATGCCTCTATTTAGAGTAAAATATCTTAGTTTTTTTTTCATTCTGATATCTGTCTTCTCATTTTTTAATATCATTTATTCTTATTATTTTAATTTATATTTAAATCTTAACACTTATTACATAAGTCTCTCATCTTCTTTAATTATTGGTTTAATTTTTTATAAGTTGAAAGAGATCAATAAAAAACCAACTATATTTGAAAAAATTTTAACTGTTTTTTTGGGTTATCTTTTAATTCCAATTATATTGTCATTACCATTCTATTTTAGTATTTATAATTTAACTCTTTTAAACTCACTATTTGAGTTTGTCTCTGGATTTACCTCTACTGGTTTTACAATATTTGATAACATAAAACATATTGATCAAGGCTTAATTTTATGGAGATCCTCTATCCAATGGATTGGCGGACTTTACTTTTTATTTTCTATAATTTTTTTAATAGATATCTATGATGATAGTTTAAAAAAATCTCTAACAAATTTTTTATCATTCAATAGTTCTGAGGTAATAAAACAAACTGTTAAAATTTTCATTTTATATTCAGTAATAACTATCTCAATTTTTATCATTTTAAATATTTTTGATATTAGAGTGTTTAACTCTTTAAACCTTTCAATGTCTATAATTTCATCTGGTGGTTTCTTGCCAGCTAATGATCTCGCTTCTATCTTAATAAACCAAACACAAATAATTATTTTTTCATTATTAATGTTAGTTTCTTTTTTTAGTATTTTTTTTATTTATAATTTAATTTTTTTAAGAGATAAAAATATAAATTTTTTTTACGAAGATATTCATTTATTTTTATATTTTTTAGCAACTGTCACAATTTTTTTTATTTTCTTTAGTTTTGATAATAATTTTACTTATAGTTTTTTATCTTTGGTGAGTAGTATTTCTAATATTGGAATTTCATTAGAATTTAATCAATCTAAATTAAGTTTCATTTATCTAATGTTAGTGATTATTGGTGGATCTTTTTTTTCAACAAGTTCTGGATTAAGATTTTTAAAGATATACTCATTAACAAAATATTCACTTAATCAAATTTTATCTTTTAGTAAGCCTAAAAATGTTTTTATGAATAGATTGTTATTTTCTAAAATTAATTTTGATTTCAAAGAAATTAATAAATATTTTTTAACAATTTTAATTTTTATAATTTCTTTATTTATTTTAACATCATTATTGAGTTTATCTAATATTAGTTTTGAGAGTTCTTTTAAATTAGCTATTCTTACCTTGATGAATACAGTGAATTCCTCTGCTTATGGATTGAGTGATTTTAACTTTAGCAATTTACATTTTTTAACTAAGTATATTTTGATTTTTTTTATGATTATTGGTAGAGTTGAGCTCTTATCTTTATTATTATTGGCTAAAAAATTTCTTTTTAAATATTAATTAAGTATTATATATGTACTTATTATTAATTATTGCGCCCTTAGCTCAGCTGGATAGAGCATCGGTTTTCTAAACCGAGGGTCGCACGTTCGAGTTGTGCAGGGCGCACCATTATCAATATATGTCCTCTTTACTTTTAACCACACAAGATGTAGTTAATTTCACTCTAAATTAATCAATTTACTTTGATCAACTTTAGATAATGATAAAAGATAAATCTAATTCAAAATTTTTTTGAATTATTTGTTAACAAATAAAAATAACTAAAAGGAAGAATAATGTTTAAATACGTAAAACAATTAACTTCTTTAGTAGCAATGGTTGCTGTGTTGTTTACTTTTACAACAGAGACGTTCGCTGCTAAAAAATCTAAAACACTTAAAAACACTCAAAAGAAGGGTTTTGTAAGATGTGGAGTATCTCAAGGTCTACCAGGATTTTCTAATGCTGACGCTGCAGGAAATTGGACTGGTGTTGACGTTGATGTATGTAGAGCGGTAGCTGCTGCAGTACTAGGTGATGCGAACAAAGTTAAGTTCACACCATTAAGTGCTAAAGAGAGATTTACAGCTTTAACTTCTGGTGAGATTGATATCTTATCAAGAAACACAACTTGGACTCTTTCTAGAGACGCTGACATTGGACTAACTTTCGTTGGAGTAAACTTCTACGATGGTCAAGGTTTCATGGTTAGAAAAGACTTTGGAATTACTTCAACAAGCCAATTCAAAAATGGAATCTCAGCTTGTACTAACATTGGTACAACAACTGAACTAAATATGAGAGACTTCTTTAACTCTAAAGGAATTTCTTACACTCCAGTTGCTTTTGAAAAAGCTGATGAAGTTGTAGCTGCTTATGATGCTGGTAGATGTGATACTTACACTACTGACAAATCAGGTTTAGCTGCACAAAGAACTAAAATGTCAAACCCTGATGATCACATCGTATTACCTGAAACTATTTCAAAAGAGCCATTAGGCCCTGTTGTTAGACAAGGTGATGCAGTATGGGAAGACATCGTTAGATGGTCTTTAAACACTATGATCGAAGCTGAGGAGTATGGAATTACTTCTGCTAATGCTGATTTAATGAAAACTTCAGAAAACCCACAAATCAAAAGATTAGTTGGTGCTGAAGGTGAAATGGGTGCTGCATTCGGTTTAGATAACGAGTGGAACTTGAGAATTATCAAACAAGTTGGAAACTATGGTGAAAGTTATAAGAGAAATATAGCTGACACTGGTATCTTACCAGACAGAGGTCCAAATCAATTATGGACTAAAGGTGGTATTTTATACGTTCCACCATCAAGATAATTTAAAGTAATAAATTAATTAAAAAGGGCTAGATTTATCTAGCCCTTTTTTTATAGTATCACACTAGATGAAATTTAAAAAAATCTTACCTCAATTTTTAACTCTATTATTTATAGTTTTAATCTTTGGATTTTTTACCATGAATGCTCAAGAGAACATGGATACTCGTGGTATTGAGTTTGGTTTTGGTTTTTTAAAACAAGAGGCTTCATTTGATATCCAGTTTTCACTAATCGATTACGATGGTTCAAGATCTTACGGTAGAGCTTATTTAGTAGGTTTACTAAATACTCTTCTTGTATCTTTTATTGGTATTGTGCTTTGTACTCTTTTAGGAACAGTTGTAGGTGTTGCTAGACTTTCACCTAATTATTTAATCAGAAAAACTGCCAGTTTTTATATAGAATTCTTTAGAAATATTCCTTTATTGTTACAAATATTTTTTTGGTATTTTGCAGCACTAAGAGCTTTACCTATGCCAGAAGATGCTCCTCAAATATTAGGATCTTCTTTTATGACAATCAAAGGCTTTTATACTTTAGCTCCTATTTGGAATAATTTTGATATTTTTTTTATAGCATTAATTTTTTCATTAATAATTATTTTCTTTTTCAATCGATTTGCAAAAAAAAAACAAGAAGAAGAAGGAAAACAATACCCTAAATTTTTGATTTCATTTGGAATCTTTATATTGATACCAGCAGTAACTTTTTTAATTGGTGTTGATTTGTCTTGGAGTTTTCCAGAACTAAAACAATTAGCTAAAACTTCATTTACGTTTGAAGGCGGTGTTGGTATACCTCCTGAGTTAATAGCGTTAACTCTGGCTTTAACTTTATATACAGCAACTTTTATAGCTGAAAACGTTAGAGCTGGAATACAAGGTGTTGGTAAAGGCCAAAAAGAAGCAGCAGCATCAATAGGATTAACTCCTAACCAAGTTTTAAAACTTGTAATCATGCCTCAAGCCTTAAGAATTATTATACCTCCAACAACAAACCAATATTTAAACTTAACAAAGAACTCTTCTTTAGCAGCTGCTATCGCTTACCCTGATTTAGTTTTAGTGTTTGCTGGAACTGCAATGATGCAAACAGGAAGAGCAATAGAGATAGTTGGAATTACAATGGCCACTTATTTAACAATCAGTTTAGTAATTTCGGTATTTATGAATTGGTACAACAAAAGAATTGCGATACAGGAAAAATAATTATGAGTAATGTAAGTTTATTAAAACCTAATAAAGAAAATCTAAATTTATTTTTAGTTTTAGGTTCTTCATTTTTTGTTTTAGGTATTTTTGATTTTTCTTTAAATAATTTTTATGAAAAAAATATAACTGGTTTTTTACCTGGTTTTATCAATTTTTTTACACCCTTGATCTTTGGAATGATTGGACTTTATTTTATTAGAATTGAATTTTCTGGCATAAAATTATTAGATGAACTTAATAAGAATATTAATACTAGTAATTTTAATGCAGCTTTAAGTATTAGTATAATTATACTGATAATTTTTAGTGTGGCACCATTACTTAATTGGTTTGTTCTAGATGCTACATTTGTTGGTGACAACAAAGAAGCATGTACAGGTGGTGGCGCTTGCTGGGTTTATATAAAAACTTGGTTCAATAGATTTATGTATGGCATGTATCCCAATGCCGAACAATGGAGAGTTAATGCAACATTTATTATTGTTTTAGGATTAATGGGAGCAGGTTATTTTTTTCCATTAAAATATAAAAAGTATCTAACTTTTTATTATGTTGTCTTTTTACCCATAATTTCATTTCTTTTAATTTATTATTTAATTTCTGGAGGAGAATTTGGTTTAGAATGGGTTGAAACAGGAGCTTGGGGAGGTCTATCTTTAACCTTTATTGTTTCATTTTTCTCATTAATTTTCTGTTTTCCAATTGGTATGATGTTAGCACTTGGTAGAAGATCAGATTTAACTGTTGTTAAATACTCGTCACTATCATTTATTGAATTTTGGAGAGGTGTACCATTAATAACAGTACTATTTATGTCGGCAGTTATGTTTCCGATGTTTTTACCGGACGGTACTTATATTGATAAATTAATTAGAGTTATTGTTGCTATAACATTATTTGAAGCTGCATATACTGCAGAAGTTATTAGAGGTGGTTTACAAGCCTTACCAAGAGGACAGTATGATGCTGCTAAATCATTAGGTATGGGTTATTGGAGACTTCACCTATTAGTTATTTTGCCACAAGCCCTTAAACTAGTAATACCAGGAATTGCTAATACCTTTTTAGCTTTGGTAAAAGATACTCCATTAATTTTTGTAGTAGGTTTGTTGGAGTTAGTTGGAATGTTAAATTTAGCAAAAACAAATCCTAAATGGCTTGGTTTTTCAATGGAAGGATACGTGTTTGCTGGAATTATATTCTGGATTATTTGCTACAGTATGAGTAAATATAGTCAAAAATTAGAATTAAAATTTAAAACAGATAGATAAAATATGTTAGATTCAATTATAGATATTAAAAATGTAAATAAATGGTACGGTGATTTCCAAGTTCTTAAAGATATTAATCTTGAAGTAAAAGCTAAAGAGAAAATCGTTGTATGTGGGCCATCTGGTTCAGGTAAATCTACATTAATAAGATGTATAAACAGATTAGAAGAGCATCAAGAAGGTAATATAATAGTTGATGGAACTGAAATTTCAGAAGATACAAAAAATATTGAACAAGTTAGAGCAGAGGTTGGAATGGTGTTTCAGCAATTTAACTTATTTCCTCACTTATCGATTTTAGATAACTGCACTTTAGCTCCGATATGGGTTAAGAAAATGCCCAAAAAAGAGGCAGAGGAATTAGCTCTTAAGCACCTAGAGAGAGTTCAAATTTTAGATCAAGCTCAAAAATTTCCTGGACAATTGTCTGGAGGACAGCAACAAAGGGTGGCTATAGCCAGAGCACTTTGTATGGAGCCAAAAATAATGCTATTTGATGAACCAACATCAGCATTAGATCCAGAAATGATTAAAGAAGTACTAGATGTAATGGTTGATCTAGCTAAACAAGGAATGACTATGATAGTTGTTACTCATGAAATGGGTTTTGCTAAAGAAGTTGCTGATTGTATGATATTTATGGATGAAGGGAAGATAGTAGAAAAAGCTGATACAAAAGAATTTTTTGCTAACCCTAAGAGTGATAGAACCAAGCTTTTTTTAAGCCAAATTTTATAAACATTTGTTAATAGACACAAATTTATGATTTGTAGTCAAGTAATTATATATAAATTATATTAGTTTTTTTGCCATCTTAAGCTTGACAGCTTTAGAATTTACTAATGTTTTTAACTAAAATAAATAAATTTTTCTATTGCAGGATCCATAATAAGTTTGTTCAATATGTTTTTAAAATTTAATTAAGAGGGGTCTTAATGGAAGATAATTTCAACAAACATTTAGGTAACAAGCTTAAACTTAGAAGATTAGCACTTGGCTTAACTCAAACTAAAGTGGCAAAAGCAATTAACGTAACATTTCAACAAATTCAAAAGTATGAAAAAGGAACTAATGGAGTAAGTTCAATTAGATTACTTCAATTATCAAATTATTTAAAAGTTCCGATCAATTATTTCTTTGAAGATTTTTCAGAATACTTAATTAATTTAGAAAAATCACAAGAAGGTCACATGAATGTTAATTATAATTTTTTAACAAAGTTATATTCAGAACTAAGTGCTGATCAGAAATTAAAATTTAATAAATCTTTACAAATTTCAGGAACAGTTATTTCTAAAGCAATATAATTTCATTTTATTTAAGGCCCTATAATTAAGTTAATAAATAATTATTATTTTTAAATATACTTGAGTTTTTTTGGCTCCTCGGGTAGGACTCGAACCTACGACCAATTGATTAACAGTCAACTGCTCTACCAACTGAGCTACCGAGGAATGTTCAAGACAAGCAATACTTATTTCATATAATTATTTTTGTCAAAAACTTTCGGTGCAAAAATGGTGCAAGTTTTAAACTATAAAACCAAATCACAGCTCCAAGTTATTTACTCTATAACATGAAATGAGAAAATCTTATATAGTTATTGCACCGCTATTTTAGATTCTTTTTAGAGGTGTATTACTTTTTTTTCTTAAAAGCTGATTTCTTTTTGTGAGAATAAGCCTTTGTTTTTTTCTTTTTTTTGTACATTTTTATTCCTTGTATGTTCAGCCTGGCAATCCTTGTCTGGTGGATAGCCTGGAGTTTGTATTCTACAAAACCTTAAACCTTGAGCATCACAAACAAAGCTTTCAGTTTCAGTTTTACAATGATCGCACTTAACAGCTATTACTAGCTTCTTACTTTTTCGCATTTAGTTGATAGTTATTTTGTTAATCGGTCCATGTGATTATAAATTCTACCGATCTGTTTATCGATACTCATAATCTCTTCTGTAAGCATACCAATGTGAACCTGGAGCTCAACAATAGTCATCAATACATAAGTTGATAAACCTAATAGGATTGAACCTAATAAACCTATTATCATTGTATTGTGTTGACGTTTCATTTGGCAGCAACTTTGCCAGTATTGATGCCTTTCTTAATAATGTATTGTTGAGTACCATTAGCACCAATCTCAACTTCTTTTCTCAAGTTCTTAAATAGGTTTTTTTCTTTAAACTCTTTTTCTATTCGCTTCTTAAAGCTGTCCAGTAGCTTGGTATCTCTCATCTTCCTTGACCTCTGTATTTTTGTTTTTGATTTGGTTTTCTTTTATTGACACTTTTTGTGTGTACTCTTGGTCTTTTCGGAGGCTTCTCTCTAGGTGTGAAGCTAACGAACTTCTGTTTAGCCATTACTTCTTCTTTTTAAGAAATTTAGTAATTCCAGATGATCCAAAAGATCCACCAACTATTGTTAAAATAATTATCCAGAAATAGTCTGAAGCTAACTCCAGGATTTCCCAGCCTCGCAGCATATATTCTTGTAACGGACCTATGAAGTGTGCAATGAAGATTAAACTAAAAACCACACAAAGCCATTCATCACGCCATGTTTGATCTGCTGATTTTATAGATTGAACATCTACATTTTGAGCATGATCCAACTCTTTCTGTTTTAAAATAGCATCCTTCTTTAATTTATGAGTAACAGCTCCAATAGTCTTTTCAGCTATAAGTTTTGTTAGCGGATTTTTAAGTAAAGCAAACCACATTTAATATAACCAACAATTAGGTCTGGCATCAAAGCCAAGATCATTATTTAATAAATCTATATGGATAAAAGTTTTAGCAATTCCTAATCCAGAAACTTTGTCTGCAAAATAAGATATTAATAGTTTTCTATGTTGAGAATTAGAGACATGTATATCCACCGCAAAACCAGTCGTATGAGGTCCAGAGAGACCAGTAGAGGACACCTTACTATTATGATCGCTGCATCTATAAGCAGAGGTCAAAGTTAATGGTCCTAGAGTATTTCTAGCTTTTTGTAATACATCTAATAATTCAGATGCAACTTCTAATCTGTTGCAACAACTACACCTAAATTCATCTGGTTTAAAGTTACACCAATCCTCTTGCCAGTCGCCTGGCTCTCTTATCATTGTCATTTGATTTCCTATTTTATGTTTAGATAACCGATACAAGCAGCAGCTACTGATCCAAGGAATACTAGGACAGCCACTATGCCTTTGCCTTTAGATACATTGTCTTGCAAAGCATCTACTTTTTTTTCTAATCGTTCTATTGAAGTCATTAAATTACTCATTCTTTCAGAGCATATCTTTTCATGTGAAGATAGTCTTATGCCTACACTTTGTTGAGCAAGTGATGAAGAAGATTTCTTTTTAGGCATTTTAGAAAACTATGGTGCTAGCTTCTTCAGCAGTTAATGGTTGACCAGCTATTAGTTTAGCTTTAGCACTAGCTTTTAAATTTTCTCTTGCAGTAGCTTCTTCTTCAGCAGTAGGTAACTCTGCCATTTTAGCTTCTATGTCAGCTTTAGAAATAGGTGTTGTTCCATTGTGCCATTCAATATTATTAATATCTTCTCCTCTTACAGTAACTTCTGCATTAGGATTTATTTTTTTAATTGCTTCTATAATCATCCAGCTATCTCCATTAATGTTAAACTTCCTATATTACTATTTTGATGAAGTCTTGCATCAGAACTAGAACTATAACATTTTAGTTTTAACGAATATGTAATTGCTGAAGTGCTTGATGGCGAATTTAAAAGTGATATTGTTTGTCTTGAATATAAATTTGCAGTATCAGCTCTTAATCTACCTAAACCTAAATCTCCACCATCTAAATTTGTGCTATCTCTAAAAATAGAACATATAGAGTTTTTTCCACTATTAATTTGGCTCATAGTATATGAACAAATAATTAAAATTTTATTAGAACTTGATGATGGTGTTATGGCTTGACTTAACCCACCAGCAACAAAACTTGTAGACGTAGTATCTACTTGTGTTGAAGTAGTATCTTGTAAAACTTGCAAAACCTTACCAGTAGAAATAGCTGCTGGTAAAGCAGTTATAGCTGATATTGTATTATTGTTTGGTTTAATTATTGCCATTTATACTCCTATCAATGCTTGGATTTCGTCATCATCTAATCCCAAGTCTTTTAATTTTTGTTTGCCAGATGCTTTTTTAGTTTCTGCATTTGTTTCAGCATCTTTTAATTCTTGCTCTACTGTTGGTATCATAGCTTCAATATCTGCTTTAGGAATAGGTGTTGTTCCATTGTGCCAAGTAATTTTATTAATATCATTATCTGTTACAGTTGCTTCTGCATTAGGATTTATTTTTTGTATTGCTTTAATTATATCTGTCATATTATTCTGCTACCTCCATTAAAACCATAACAGTTGTTCCATTTGATTTATTCCATCTTGAGGTACGACTAGAATTATTGCTTTTGTGAGCTACTTTATAAGTTATTTCTGATGTTGAGCTTGGACTATCTAAATAATTTATGGCTATAGTATTTTCGTTGTTTTCAAGGTCTAAAATTGCTAAAAATGAACCAGATGTTACTTCTGTTGTATCTCTTAAAATTGAATATATTCCTTTTCCAGCAGTAGAAGAAGATGCTGCATTACCACAAGCTAAAACTAAAACTTTATTAGATGTACTTGATGGAGTAATTGCAGCAGTTAATGCTGTTGCAACATAAGATGTTGATGTAGTATCAGAGCCACCAGTTGATGTTGCTTGAACAACTTGTAAAACTTTTCCACCACCTTTAATCAATGAGTAATCAATTCTTTTTAATGTTCCAGCATCTGAAACCAAGAACTCATCTGTATCTGCTGGTTCAGAAGCAAGTTCAGTAGAACCAGAAATAATATCGTTATTTAATTTAGCTGCTGTAACAGAGTTAGCTCCAAGTTTTGGAGCAGTAACTGTGCCATCACTAGGTGCTGTAATTAATCCAACTCCATAATGTAATACAAAATTGCAAGTAGAAGTTCCAGCAACTGCTGTTCCAAAATCTATTGTTGAACCAGAAACAGTAAAGTTCCCAGCTTGAACTACACCATCAATACTAACTAATAATGTATTCGCACTAGATGGAGTAAAATTTACACTACTCTTTTGTAATGTGTAGCTAGAACTGCCATCAAATGTGATGTTATCTAGTACCTCTACATTGCTTATCTTGTCTGTATCTCTACCGATATATGCCATTAATTAACCTTTTGGATTTGCGTCTTTAATTGATTTAATTCTAGCTTTCCAAGCATCTATATCTTTATAGATTTCGTCTAGCTGTTCTCCAATATTGCCATAAGCTGTACGTCTTGTACTTCTTACAACATTATTGGCTTCTTCTGTGTTAGCTGCTGTTTCTTGTTCTGATAATTGTGCATCATTAGGTTGTGCAATATCTAAATTCCACTCCTTAATGTAAGCACCATTACCATCGCTATCGTCTTGCAACATAACATCTTTTAAAAAATCTACTTCTGATACACCATTTGCATCACAGTACATTTTAATTTTAGTTGATAGATTTGCCATAGTTTGTCCTCCTTAATCTATTATTTTAAAACCTTGTATTTTTTTATAAGTAACAGTATTGCTACCTGTGTCAGTTAAACCCCAAAAATAAAATTCAAAATAATCATCTCCATCACTTTGAACTATTGCACTTCCCCATAAAGAAGCATGATGTGAATTTGGTAATTCTGCATTTTTATGTCTATCTGAAAAAGGCATCATTTCTTGTGAACCATTTTTATAAATATAAATGTTTCCACCTTCAGAATACCATGAACCATAATGAGTACAAAAAAAGTTAATTAAAAATTTACCACTTGGTAAAGTTAATTTGTTTGTGCTTGTATCCCATACATTATCAGCGTCAAAAATTTCTGTGTCAAAAGTCATTTTAGTTACTGTGTTATTAGAAATAGTTTGTCCACCTGATTGACCTATATGAAAATTTGGTTTCATATCTCCACCAGCACCACTTACAGTTCCTGTAAATGCAAAGGTATCTGCAAGGTTAATTGATTCTGATTGTATTTTATCTATTGCCATAATTTATTTCTCCTTATTCTATAATTTTGTATCCACCAAAAAAAGTTTGTGAAGCAGATCCCATAATATTTTGAGAACCTCCACCCCAATTTACATTTGCAAAAACCTCAAAATAATCTGATGAACCATTTGATTCAACAACAGTTACCAAAGGCACAGCAAAATTATAACCAAGTGTACCTGTTCTATGGTCTAAAGAATTTCCAGCTATTGATGATCCATTTTTATAAATCCTTATTGCATACTCTGACATGGTTGCTGAAGAACCATTTGCTATATAAATGTGTGCATATAAATAATATTTGCCACTTGTTTGAGGAGTGTACCTATAATTTGTTGAACTATCAAAAGCATTACCAGTATCGTAAGTTTCTGCGTTGAATTGAATTTTTGTAGCAGTGTTGTTTGAAATAGATTGATTTCCACTTCTAGTTACATGAAAATTAGGAGTATTAGCACCACCAATACCAGATACAAAGTTTGCTCTAGTCATTTTTCTTAATGCACTAGCTGATGTGTCATGGATTAATATTGTGTCATCTGTTGCGATAGAAGTTTCAGCAGTTTGACCAGTAATTATTGTAGGTGCAGTTTGTGAGTTTCCAACACTAGCTGCTGGAGGATTAACAGTTTGTAAAGCTCTGCCTAAAAACACACAGTACATTTCATCTGTGCCATTAACTAACGCAGCCGATAATGTAAGAGTAGTTGAAGATGCAGTATAAGCTTTGCCACTTCCAGGCTCTTGAACTACATTATTTACTACAAGTCTAATATCGTTTTCATTTACGACACTATGACTTAAAGTGTATGCAGTTTGAGAATTTACAATAGTAAAAACTTGTTTCTCAAAACTTGCGTAACTTTCCGCTGGTTGATTTCCTATAAAAGGCATTGATTATTCTCCTTATGTACTAATTGCATCTACTGCTGATACCCACACATCTAAAGATGATGCGGTGTCTGATATAACTTTTAAAGCATCGCCAGATTGAACTACAAATTTAGCTCCACCATCTAATACTTGTAATGATGAACCACTTGGTATTGGTGCATCTTTAATTAAGTAAATATCGTTTGAACCATCGTTTATATAAACTGATGCAGTAACTGCTGATGTAGTTATATTGGCAACTGAAATACCGACAACAGTATCATAACTGTTTGCAGTAAATAATGTTGCAGCCGATGTTCCAACATCATTACTAGTATATCGTCTAAAGTTTTGAGCCATATTATTTATTACCTATTGTTGTTATTGTTAAAGAGCTATTGACATTGCAATAGCAAATCCATTTGTTGCAAAGCTTGATGTATCTGTTGCTTCAACATTGTTCCAAGCAGATCCATCATAAAATTTAAGTCTGTTAGTTGATGAATTAAAATAAAGCATACCTTCAGCTAAAGCATCTCCATCATTATCTTGAGTTGGATCAGATGATTTAGTTCCTAAATAAACATCGTCAAAAGCATCAGCAGAGTTAGCGGCAGCGGTTGCAGAACTTGCAGCAGCGGTCGCAGATGAAGCAGCATTGGTAGCTTGAGTAGAAGCAGTCGTTGCTGAAGAAGCGGCATTGGTAGCTTGCGTAGAAGCGGTTGATGCAGAGCTTGCAGCATTGGTAGCCGATGTGCTTGCCTCCGATGCTTTAGTCGTAGCAGTCGAAGCAGAGCTTGAAGCGGATGTAGCCGATGAAGCAGCATTAGTCGCAGAGGTACTAGCCTCTGAAGCTTTAGTGGTAGCAGTCGATGCTGAACTGGTTGCCGATGTAGCCGATGATGCAGCAGACGTAGCCGAAGAGGCGGCATTGGTTGCAGACGTTGAAGCATTACTGGCTTGTGTCGAAGCTGTTGAAGCTGAAGTCGATGCGTTAGATGCTTGAGTAGAAGCAGTTGATGCAGACGAAGCAGCAGCAGTCGCAGAGCTGGCAGCAGCGGTAGCACTAGCAGCCGCAGCAGTAGCTGAAGTCGATGCAGAAGCAGCATCAACCAATAAGGACCACTTGGCACTATCGGTGTTGGTAGTTAATGGTTGAGATCCACTTGATGTGTGAGATGTTGTACAGATAAAAATATTATTTGTTGAGGTATCTTTAACTATATCTCTAGCATTGTAACTTGTAGAAGCAGACCAATTTCCAACAAATGTCCCCAGCTCTTGCGTAACACTAATTTCTCCAGCACTATCAAAGGCTAAAATTTTTGAAGCACGATCTGTAGCAGAGTTAGTGAACTCTGTACTGGTCATTGTATTTGTTCTTGATAATTTTAAAGATCTGTCAATCTGTTCTTGTAACTCTTGAGTAATTGCAACAACCTTATCATGTGCAGTTTCAATAGTGTCAGCACTCATAGGATCATTATCTATAAGATCCATAGCTTGAGTTTTAGGTGTTGATCTTCTTAAAACAACAGTCTCTCCAGAAACTGGTATGTTGCCAGATGTAAAAGTTACAGTTCCAGAATTTCCACCAACTCCACTAACTGTATAATGTGTTGTTAAAGTTTTTACAGTTTCAGTACCATTTGCAGACCTAATAATTACTTGAATGTCATCCTGGTCAGTAATTTTAAAGCTATAAGTAAAGGCTGTTGTAGAGCCATTTCCAGAATAACTGCTTTTAATAATTGTAGTCGATATTGTCATATTAATTTAAACCTTTTAGGTCTCCTTGTTTTTTCATCCATTTTTCGGTTGCTTGTATTTCTGCTCTTGCTTCAATCGCTGCATAAAGATCAGTATTTTTAAAATCTTCTTTTGCGTTTATTTTTGCCATCTCAACTGCATCTTTAAAGCTTTCTAATTTTGCTGTTTTATCTACTTCATTTATGTAATCAGCTGAATTAATTAAAACTGTAAGATCTGCTCTAATGTGATTTCCAACTAGATAAGCATAAATTGCATATTCATTTTCTTTCAATGGAACATTAACTTGAATGCCATAATCTAGTTTAGCTGCTAACTGTTCATTTTCAATAGAGTAGGCTGTAACCATCATTTTTTTTCTTGGTTTAATTGGACTGTAACCAACCTTTGCAGCTTCAACATTTACTGGATGCTCTTCCATAGAAGATACAAAACCAAATTTTGGAACTGGTAATCCTAACCAATCTCTATCTATAAATAGATCGTTTTCCAAACCAGGTATATTTTTTCGGATCATTGATAAAAACTCTATATTTAGTTTTCTAAAATCATCCTTATTAACTAAACCATAATTTTCTGTTTCAATTTTTTCTGATCCAAGATCATCAAAGTATGAAAGCAACATTGTAAATGGAACCATTCCACTAATAATCTTTTTACCTTCTTTCGCTATAACTTCACTTTTGGTATTGCTCATCTTCATATTTGAAACAAGATCTGATAATCTTCCAGCACCATTAAGAACTGTTGTATTTAAAAGATTGTCTCCAAAAGACACAGCATAAGCAGTTAGAAAATCGTAAAATTCTTTATGAATATTTTCCCATCCAGAAAAATCTTCTTGCATATTATTAATGATAGCTCCTATATCAGCTGCCATTGCAGCTAACATAATAGCTGGCTCAAAACCATTTAAACTTACTTGAAGTTTAGATCCAGTAAGACCAGTTAATTCTTGTATTTCATCTGTTAAAAAATTATGAAATCTAAAAGATTTTGGTTGTTTGTTTGCAGCCTTTTTTAATTCGTATTTTTTTCTTCCTCTTACATCTGGATCTGATCCATGAAAAGTTCCAAAATAACCTAATGGTATAAAGGTTGCCATGAAAGCCCATCCCATAACAGATTTAGCTTTTGCTATTTCAGCATCTGCTCCACCTTTTTTTAAAGCTTCTCTATGGCTTCTTAAAATTCTATTAGCACCAGGAGATCTTTCCAAAACTCCACCAGCAATGTTTCCTGGAGTTCTCAAGAAAGTAAAATATTGAGATGATATAATTGTTATTGGATTTAAAGCTTTAACATTTTTTAAATTTTGTACAGCACCAGTTAAGTCTCCAACAACATCATTTCTTTTACTCAATGGTGTTTGAAAAGTTCTTCTTTGTGCCGCTTCAAAAGCAAGCTTTGTCATAGTCTCATCTGGATTAGTAACTAAAGCTGCTAAATAATCTGCTCCTTTACTTCTATTTAGATTACCCATCTTAATTTGTTTAAGAGTATCTCTAAAAGCTAAAGCATAAAGTTCACTTTGATATGCAGAGTTTTTAAAATAGTTATCTGCATTTTGTAAAAATTTATAAGGTAGTCTATCAACAGTTAATATTCTTCCGCTAACATCTATAAACTTTCCTAGTACACTTTTATTATCAACTCCAAAAGCATCTGAAGAAAAAGCATTAACTGGACTTTCAAATTTAGTTCCAGCAATTTGACTTTCTACACCTGGAGCATTCTTATAAGTTTTTAATGGATTAGAAGCTAAAGGTTTTACTGATTTCCATTTTTGACTAAATGCTCTGAACATATTAGTTGCTGCAAGGTGTTCTCCAAAAGCAGCAGCCACATCCTCGTATTCAGCAACACTATCAATAGTCGAACCACCATACATTCTAGCAGCAATTTTTCGTTCAGTTCGTTCCATTGCTTTATAAATCCAGTTACCACCAATGTTTTTTACATGTGTCATTGGACCAATCAAAATATTGTTTAAGAATATTTCAACTAAAGCATCTGAAGTTTTTGAGCCAAAACTTTTTTCTGCAAATTTAATCTTATTTACTAGACCAGGAGTTTCTCCATAAAGTTCAGCAATCTTTATGATTTGTTCTTTACCTCCTAAATTCATTAGGATGTTTTTTCTATTTAACTGATCTAAATTAATGTTCTTAATAATACTGGTGTTATTAGGCTCTTTCATAATGTTAAGAGCTCTAGCTGTTTCTGTTTGAACACCTTTATAAATTTTAGTTAATTCAGCAGTTAAAGCATGTTGTCTAGCAAATTCTAAAGCATTTAAAGTATTGTCTCCACCTTCAGATAATAATTTTGTTCTTAATGATTGTAATTTCTGATGTTGTGTAATTAATAAGTTTTTTGCAGCTTTAATTTCATGTGCATTTAAAGCACTTCCTGGATTTAATTTTAAAAAATTAGCAACTAAAGTATCTGGATCATTACCTAATAAAGTTGCTAGTTCGTTTGTTTCCTTCCAAGATACAACACCTCTAGTTTGTTTCTTAATACTTTTAGAATATTGATTACCAAGAACTCTAATACCAGCTAATACATCATCACTAGATTGTATTTTATTAAAATTTAAAATATCGCTTTCGTTACCATCAAAGTCTGCACTCTTTAAAACTTTTTCTTCTTCAGTTAAAAATTCATCAACTGCTTTTTTAGAAGATGACTTTGGAGCTGATACTTTATAATTAACTTTTTTTGGCTGTAAGTTAGGAGCAATAGTTGAAGTTTTAACACTTAAATAATCATCTCCTCTACTTATAGTTTCTATTGCCTTTGCTTCTCCAGATTGTATCTTTTCAATTTTACCTTGAGCTTCTTCTAATAAAGTTTTGCTTTCTTGTTTTGTAAATTTTTCTGTACCTATTGGAAACTTTTTTGGTTTATTAGTTTTACCAATGGCATTAATTATAGCTTTAACTACCATGTTTTTTTATTCCTGTGATTTTTGAAAATAAATATTTGAAGCTATTTATTTATTACTATTAATTTGTCTTTTGTGAAATAATATTGTTTTCCATACTATCCGATACTGCTTGAGCTCCCCAGTATGATAAACTCACTCCACCAAGTAATTCAAACAGAGGTTGACTAGAACTTTGTACTCCAACTTTCATCTCATCTGATAATTCTAAAACTGTAACTGGTATGCTTGGATTTTCTGGATTACTTAATCTGTAATCATAAACTTTAGCATTCCATTTCTTCGCATACTTTTTCATGTAGCTTGGAATAGTTTTGTCATACAATTCAAACTTACCTTTACCACTTCCAGCAATTTCAACTTTATCTAATTCTCTAAACTGAAACTGTTGTGTATCAGTAGCATCTATTATCATTTGTTGTATTTCTGCATAATTTTTAGAGCTTACTTCTTTTCCTGGTTCTAAAACTAATTTCATATTCTCAAAGAAACCAGTATCTCCAGGCAAGTCTAAAACATTTATTCTTTTAAATATTTCGCCTTTTTCATCTTGAAATTTAACAACAAAACCAGGTTCTACTGATCTATTTACAAATTCTCCACCTTCCTCAATATCTTTTAAGATTTCTGCATTAGTATCAAATGGCTCTACTTCAATTCTCTTTAATTTTTCTATTGATTGACCATATCTATTAGCGGCTAAAGAACCTTTAGGAATTGCAACAGCATCAAAGCCATTATCAGCAGCATATCTAGTTAATCTTTTAATAGTGAACTCATACCAACTGTTTTTAAATGGAAAGTCTTTTAATACTTTATCTCCACCTGGAGCATTCATTGTAGCTCTGTTAGCACTAGAAAATAACTCTGTTTTGGATGCTTGTAATAGATCTGATTGCATCTCTTCAACAGCTAAAACCTTCTTACCATTATCTAAAGTTCTTGTTTTAAACCTTACATGAGCAAACTCATTCATTTTGTTAAAATGAGGAGATGTAAAATTAACAGATGTTTTTTGAGCTGATTTAACTTTATTATTTCCAAGTGTTCCAAATTCTCCTTCAAGAATTGCTGGAGTAGTTCCTTCTTTATTTTTTATTTTAAAAGCAAGTTCAGTATAATCAGTTCCACCAGCAGAAGTATATTTTTCATATTTTGGACTTCCATCTGTATTACTTAATCTAAATTGTCTAATGTCATCTTCTATATTAAATCTTTCTAATTCAAGCTCATCTATTTCGTATTTAGAAATTCTTGTAAAGTTCTTTTCTCCTATACTGTCTAAACTAACTTCTGGAACAAGAACTCTATTTTTAGTTCCACTTATTAAAAAATAATCATAGTCTGGATCTTTTTTATTAAGACTACCTTTTCTTATAGGAAATTTTAGATCAACAACATAACCAGTATATTTTCCAGTTGTATCATCCATCCAAGGAGTAAGCATAGATTTAATCATTTTAAATGGAGTACCAGTTCCAAATATTTCTGCATCTGCATCCATTGCTTGTAATAAAGGATTTCTATTCATTGATTGAAAGTCTCCTTTTAAATCTTGAACATCTAAACCATCTTTAGAAGCATTTGCTCTCGCACTTGCTTGAGTTGGCTCTCCTAAACCATTTACTAAATCAGCATCTTTATAAGTTGTAGTTTTAAATTTATAAACATCATAGTTAGGAGTTACACCATCTGCTAAATCACTATCTCTCCATCTAGTTTCGTATTCATCTATTGTTTGTCTAAAATCATCTGGCAAACCTTTTTTTGAACTAGATGACATTGTAACTTCAGCAACATCTATTTTGTTTGCATTGATATATTCTAAAACTTCATCTTTACTTACTTTGTTTTTACCTTTTAAAAATCCTTCAAGGTCCATCCATTTCAATTCACTTTCTTTAACACCAGATGTATTTTTAATTGTATTAAATATTTGTTCTCCACTACCAACTGTTGGAATTTTATCTGCTGCATCTACAACAGCTGATTTAAATATTGGAGCATTATCAACAGCTTTTAAAATACTTTTAATTGGAGATCCTTCAGCTTCATTGTCAGCAGTCATACCAACAACAGCAGCAGTTGATCCAGTTACTGTTGAGAATTTAGGAAGATATTGCTTCATAAATTTAAACGCATCTATAATGCCAGGAATAGCAACTCCAAAAGTTCCATACTCTAATGCCTGGTGCACTTCATCTGCTATCTTATCAGCTGGAGTATCTGGTAGTATTCCAATTAATCTTTTAAGTTCTTGAACATCTTTTTGAAAAGGAGCAAAGTAAGTTTTGTCTCCATCTCTATCTACATTTTCTACACCAACTGCACCAAAGGCAGCTGAAAGAAAGAATGCTGGATATTTAGGAACACCAGCTTTTCTCATCATATTAAATGCTGGAATAGAGTAGGCACTATCTTGAACAACAAGACTTAATATATCTTTTACCCATCCATTATCTTTTTGTTTTTCAAATAAATGTTTTCTGTACTCTCCAATATTTTCTGAAAAATGTTGAGCAATACGCATAACATCTCCTTCAGTTTCTTGGTTAAAAAATTCTTTAGGTAATGCAGTTGCGATAGGAGCACTCTCAAACATCTTGTAAGCAAGAGGCATTAGATTAACAGCAACATCTGCACCATTCACAGCTGCAAGCTGCAAGCTAGTAACTAAATCTTCAGTCTCATCTGTTAAAAAATTTCCAAAAGTCTCAAGATAATCTTTAGCAGTAGATGCTGTTGAGGTAGCATTCTCTTCTACAAATTTTACTTTATCACTTTCAGTATTAAAAACTGGAAAGTCTATTGGCTCAATATTTTCTGTATTCTCATATCCTTCAAGAATAGATGTATCTTTATTATTATCTTTTAATAATTTGTAAGCATCACTATCTCTGATTTTTCTTTTATCAAAGTCAGGCAAATAAACATTATCAATTAAATCATTCATACTAATCAACATCCTTTATTTTAAATTTACTTGTATGAGCTCCATCTTTTGTAGCCCAGGTAAATTTTTCTGTATTGTCTGCACCTGGAGCAACACTCATTCTGATTGTAAGAACATCTCTTACAAAATTTATTTGATCTAAATCGTCAATTAATTTTTTAGCATCGAAAGATGATTTGTTTGAATTTTCAAATCTTTCTAAAACTTGTTTTGCAACATTATCAAAATAAGAAGTGTCTGCTAATGCAGTATCCCATTTAACACCTTTAACTGGAAAAGGTAATGTATTTAAAGTTGGAATATGATCCTCGTTAAAATCTTCTTCAAGAACTGATAAGTAAGCATTCTCTGGAGACATACCATCTAAAACTTTTGCATTATAACTTTGTAAAATAAATTGTTCTTTATTAGCAATCGCTGCTGAAAGAGCTTGACCTTTAGCACCTTTGACAGTTGAGATGTTTCTTATATTTGCATTAATTAATTTTGAATAAAACTTGTAATCTCTATGACTTTCAAAATCTGATTTAGATTTATCAATCAAAGCATTAAATTGATTAATATCAGTCATAGCCATATTTTTAAGAAAATTATTATCTGTTATGTATGACTTCTTAATATCGTCTAATTGCTGAATTGTTGTTGCTGAATGAATTTGAGTAGTAATTGCCATAAACAATTCATTATCAGTCATTCCATCTTGAGCATCTTCAGTTATGAAATCTGAAATCTTAACAAACATAGCTTCATTAATAATGCCATTTTCATACATTTGATAAACTTCATTAATAGTAGGCATTTCATTTTTAGAATTAGTATCTGTTTTATTTTTTTGAAAATTATCAATTCTTAATAAAACTTCTGTAAATGCACCAATTTGAGTTTCTTGATCTTGGAGATCTTGTAATCTTTCTTTATTCTCTTTATCAACTCTTTTAGAAACAAGAGCTGTCTTTGCTTTAAATAAATATTCTTTAGCAGCATCTGGTCCAACAGCTTCAATTAAAGCTTCCTGGTTTTCTATAATTTCTTTTGGATTAATCTGAAGATTAACATTTAATAATAAATTGTTTTTAATTTTAGTTTTAGCTTCAACTAATGTTTCAAATTCTTTTTGACCAATATAACCAGCAGCAGCTTTATTATTTATTAATTTTCCAAAAGCAATAGTACCAATAGCCATCTCTCCTTGGTCCTTACTAATCATTTGACTAATTGCTGTATCAAAAGCAGTTCCTAATGATAATGTAAAATCCTCAATATTATTTTCAACAATTTGACTATTTAATTTTGGAACTAATAAAGAAGCTTTTTCTGCAAGCTTGCTTTTTAATAATCTTTGTACTGGAACACTTTGACCATTTAAAAAACTTTTAAAATTACTTGGCTCTAAATCTTTAATTAATTTATTAGGAGCATTTGTATCTCTGCTTTCTTTATATTTAGAATATTTTTTATCTATTTCTAAAGATAAAGCTGGTAATGCTTTATTATAATTATTGGTATCTTCAATAGCATACATATCTTTTTGAATAGATGCGATTGACTTTGCAACATCTGTTATAGCAGCACCTCTTTGAGTTGCTAAAGAAAATGGTAATGCAAGAGCAGAAGTTCTTGGAGTATTACTATCTTTTATATTTGCTTTACTATTAAATATTTCTAACTTTGCCATTATATGATAACCAATCTTCCAGCTTGTTGAGATTTAGATCCCATAGTAAGTAAGCTTCCAGCAGCTTTCATGTATTCTGTGTTAGCTGTCATCTTACCTTTAAACTCTTCGCCTCTACCTCTAGCTTGAATTAATAGAGATTGATTAATCATATCGGTTACAGCAACTTTAGAATTATAATCTGCTATCGCTACATCAAAAGATTGTAACTGTTTATTTTTAATAGCAACAAACATTGGAGTTGTTCCTTCTCTCATCTCTGCACCAGATCTTAAAGACTGAACAAAGAAATTTGAAAACTGTTGATCTTGTTGATCTAGTAATCTTGGCTTCTCAACTGTTTCATATACTTTTTGTTTTACAGCTGCTTTTTTTCTTTCGTATAATGCTTCTTCGTAAGCAACACTTGCATTGTATTTACCGATTGCTTTTGCACCACTTGCAGCAGCTAAATTACCTATGAAACTCATATATCTTTGCCATCCTATAATAGTTAGTTTGGTCTGGACCATACCTGGTCATCAAACCTTCATTTTTTAAACCAAGCCATTCGGCAAACCGAACACCAGTTATAAATTCTTCTTTGACTGCTGTTTGCAATCTCCAAACTTCGTTGTTCTTACAGAGATAATCTAATCTTCTCTTGACCGCAGAAGCTGCTTTAATTTTGTAATTATGAACTCCTTTACTTGCCATAACCCAACCTTCAGCAACTCCATCCCACAAAGGAATAATGCCACCAGCCAGGATAGGATTATTGTCAGCCAATAAAGTGAATGAAAGACCAAACACTTTAGTATCAATTCTAGTCTCTGTGTAACTCGCATCAATATCCATTAATTTATGGTTTAATCCAAACTCAACCATCTCATCGCCATGATGTCTTTCGTAAGGAACTATTTTAAAATTAGCCATCCGATGTAACTAGAGTTGGATAGATTGCTAATATTGAACAAGGAAGAGGCTGATCTTGTTTAATAAATATAAAGCCATCCGAATTGTAGTCATCGTTAAATTCAATTTCTTTGTCTCCAGAAAGTAATGTATCAACTGGATTACTTAATAAAGATGAGGTTGTTCTAAAAGGAATTAATTCTAGATTTGATAAAGATGGTCCAACTTTTACACCAACTGTTTCAAATAATCTTAAAATAACTTTTGAAATTCTTTTTGTTTTACCTTGAGATGTACCTTCAGCAGCTCCACCTTCAATTCTCATTGTTTGTAAAATACTATCATAAGCTAATCCAACACATGCTGAAGTAACTGATCGATCTAAAGTTATTGCACCAGAGCTTACAGTTTTATTTGCATGAGTAGCACCATCAGCCAATATTGAAACTGTTTGACCTTCTAAATGTGATAAACCACTTAATGTTGTTGTAGCTGATCCAGAGTAGGAGAGGTGGCTATCTAAAAATTTAAAACTTGTTGCAGATGTTTCATCAAAATCAAAATCAGAAAAACATTCTACAAATCTTTTAGTTGCACCATTAATTGTTCTTTTAACAATAACCCAAACTTCATCTTCTGTAAGTGTTCCAGAAATACTTGCAACACTTTCACATACCGCATTGCCACTTCCAAATACTCCACCGAATATATGTCTTGACCAGGCAATTACATTCTCTGATCTTTGATAAGTTAAGCAAGCTAGAACTCCATCGTCTCTAACACACCAAATATTACTACCTGGCTCTTGTTGATATGACATTTCATTAATTCCAGTATCTGTAACTGTTTCATTTAGAATAGTTAAGTCTGGAGCTTGATAACCATCACTATCAAAGTTGTATTGTAATTCTCTAATTTTTCTTTTTGCTTTTTGTAAAAACAAGATTGCGTTACCAGCTGGAATAGCATCAACATTAGCTGATCCAAAAGAGCTTTGTCTTTTAATGGTAATATTAACTGGAGTTATACTTGCATCTGTTCCATCTGCTGATACTGTAAATTCTCCTCCAGTAGTACCAACCACTAAAGTTCTTACAGCTTTCATATATCTAATCGCATTAACTTGATTAGATGCAATAGTATAAACCATAGCATCATCGGCATTTGTGCCAGTAGTCATGTTTTCGTAATCTCCAGCTTTAGAGAAAAATAAAGTTTGTGGCTCATCTGTCGTTCCAGCAAATACTAATCTTTGTTCAAAGAATGATACACAAGAAGGATGTCCAGTCGTATCTGAAAACGCTCCCAGGTTAAATGCAGCGGTAGCAGCTGTGCTAGCAAAAGCAGTTGTAATTGTACAAACAACAACTGTCGTACTGGATCTTGATGTAATTTTAGCTTTACCAGAATTGAAAGATATTATTCTTCCAACATCAGTTGTTTGAAATCCAGCTCCACCATTTATTCCAGTAACCGCAGAAGCAGTAATATTAACTCCAGATGCAACTCCAGCAGAGGCTGGTGTTAAAGTAGTCGCTGTAGAATTGTTTGCAAGATAAGGTCCATCAGTAAATTCTACTTCTGCTAATGTCCAAGATGTATGACCAGTTCTTGATAACTTCATCACTTCATGATTTGGATGTGTGATGTACATAACATCTGCTGATTGAGCAAATTTTATGTCAAACAATTCTGCTGTTAAATAAGGAGAAGATATTTCATAAGCAGATCCACTAGATAATATCTGTCCTTTGTCTTTGTAAAATCTAATATAAGTATTTCCAAATTCTAAAATATAAGTTTGAGTAGTTGAAAATTCAAAAGGTATTAATCTAGTTTTAGCAGCACTTGATTTTACTTCTGCAATATATTGAGTTCCAACTCTTCTTGTAGCAGCACCTTGAGGATGTACTAAAAAATTTTCTAAAGTTTTTGCACCAGAGCTATACTTTTCAAAATCTGTTCTTCCATCCATTTTAGGAGAAAACTCTCCAGATACAAAAGATGTTAAAGCTAATGTTGTTCTTGGCATATTTTTCTAAAAATTTCTTGTTGAGTTAAACCTTGTTCTTCTCTTTTACATTTAGTCGTTGGATCTATTTCATCCTCATTAATAATTTCTACTAATGCGTATCGATAAACTTTCTCATCATCTCCCCATTGAAAATGAAGAAGTGATTTAGGTTCAGAATATTTTTCTAATAGTCTTGGATCAAATGATGATTTGGACATTATAATCTAGCATCTGTAAATTCAGAGCTTTCAATAGTTCCTAATGAGTTTTCAGTTGCGTCTATAAATCTTGCTTCTCTTAATCTTTCATCTGCTCTAGTCATATATTTTTCTGCTAGAGTTGCATTGTTTGTTACAGCATAAGCTAAATCAGCAGCAAGTTGATGAGAGATACTTTCTTGTAAATAAGTATCGTAATTATTTGGATCAGTATCTAATGCTATATAAATTAAATAAATTGTTCCTTCATCGGTAACAATATTTCTACCTTCTAATTTATAATCAATAGCAGAAGCAATACTGTCTGTTGTTCCATTGTGTACTTTTAAAACTCTTAAACAATCTGAAGGAAGAGCATAAGCATAAGTATATTCTATAACTGGAGCTGTACTGTTTTGAGCTAATTGAACTCTTTTGTGTAAGCAATTCCAGGCATGAGATCTAAATACTCTATTTCTTACTGGCTCATATCTTTGATTAATTAATCTTGCATTCTTACTATCATCTGTGAATGCTGAAATTGTTGATGCACCTAATAAGTTAAGAGCTGAATTTGCTATATCTACTGCACTTGCCATTATGTTTTTTCTCCTTGTTCCTCACATGAAAATCTAATTGCTAGCTTCTCATCTTCGAAATCTTCTTTGTAAAGTTCGTTTAATAAAAAATGTGATTGCTTGTAACCTTGGTTTATACATGTGGACCAATTATCAAAAGATCCAGTAATACTTTGATTATTACATTTTGGAGCTTCTGTTGCGTAACTACACACATATAAAATCAAAAGGTATTTCATTTAACATTTCCATCTTCGTCTTGCTTGTCTGATCCTTGAGTTTGGATTATTTTTAGTTTTTGCAGAAGATCTCTTCAGTTGTCCTAAAGATCTTGCACAATATGATTTTCTTCTTTTCGCAGCCTTTGATCCTTTTTTAACTTTACCAGTAACTGCGGTTTTTAATTTTGATCCTGGATTAGCTCTTCGATAAGCTTTCACTCCAGCCTTTGTCATTCCAGCACCTTTTTTAGTAGGTCTGTAATTTTTTTTATTTTTTGAAATTGCTCTTGCCATTTGACTAATGCCTGGCGGATTTCTCCGCCAAGCAAAATGATTATTGACTACTCAACTGTGTACATAACCCAACAATGAATAGAGCCACTTATAGTTGCTCCACCAGTTGTAATTACAATATCAGTTTCCGCAGTTGTTCTGTAACCTAGACCAGTCATCGCAGTATTAGCAGCAGTAGAGCCACCTAACATTGATTGTGTTTGACCAGCAGCATTCCATGTACCTACCGCAGCTAAATATCTGTCAGCGTCTCCGCTGTCTCCAACTGTTAAAGTTGAAGATCCGCCTAAAGCATCACACTTTAGAACAACATCCATTATAGTTGCGTTAGTTGGTATTCTACCAATCGTTATATCTGATCCAGATGCAAGACTTGAAGCTTCATAACTATCGTATGAAACTCTCATCTTTCCACCAAGAACTTCGCTGTCCACTTTTACAATAGGATCAGCAGTTATGTTTGTGTAATTTACACCTTTAACGCTTGACATAATATATATCTCCTATTGATTAAGCTTCATGAGCTTGGATTGTTACAACTTTATCTTCTTCCATTCTTGTTGATCCGATACTCTGACACACATAAACTTGATGAGCATAACCTTTGTCAGATCTCTCATCAATTCTAGTCATCAAATCTTGACCAATAGCCATCTTACATCCATCTTGAGCCCAAACTAGGCAAAGTCTTTTAGATGATGCGATGTCAAGTCTGTTAGACACGATAAAATTGAAGCCAAGGAATGAATTAACTTCTCCATTCGCTAAAGCTTTTACAGAGTTGAAATCACTAGATGTAACTTCAGTAGTTCCTAACAAATCAGTAATTTGTCTTGGACCAACTGCAATGTATCTAGTAATTGATGGATCAACAGATGCAGCATCAAGAAGTTCTTTTGCACTTCTTAATTTTGCAATAGTTAAACCAGCAGTACCACTTTCAGTTATCTTTTGGCTTGATGGAAGAGCAGTAGCTGTTGAGCCAGTCTCTCCAGTATAAGCTGTTCCAGATAACGCAGCGATGATTTCATCGTCTTGAGCTCTACCTAATGCGTATGCTGCGGCAGAGGCATAAGCCGATGTGGGATCAATCAATGTTCTCAGCTTATCTTGGTTATCGATAAGATCGGCATATTCATAATCCACAAGACTAACTCTTCGTCTTGCATGTGGTGTCAGTTTTGTTCTTTGTAAATTTTTTAATTATTTTACTTCTACATATTACTATGCAGCTCGGACTATATCTTCACTATTAAATAGTGTTCGGCACTCTTGGAAGTATTATTCTTTCGTCAACTTCTAGTCTCTGAACCTTCTAAATACCTTTTAAATTATTTAGCTAGGCTGCTGATTGTCCTAATAGGAGTTCCCAGCAATTCACCGAATTTTTAATGAACAATTATTTTATCCATCTGTGGAGTGTCAGCATGTCTTGTAGTTCTTTTAACTGCAAGAGCACTTCCGACTTGGTCGAAAAATGCGTTTTTGCCAACAACAGTTTCAACATCAACAGCAGATCTCAAAAGTGAGCCTTTTTGTTGTGATAGCATTTGTACATTGTTTGAATACTGCTGTACAAAAGCTGTAGTAATTTGATTTGACATTGTCAAACCTCCTTATGTTGTGGTTGATTTTATCGACTTGATTGTCTCCGATAGGAGGTCGTATCTGTAAATTTTAAGACTTCACTTTGTCTTTTTTCTTGGCGGTCTTTTCAGATTGTCGCTTTGAAGTTTGCTTAACCCAGTCAAAATAATTTTCAGCTATTGGCAGAGGATCTCTTCGATCATTCTCTGGACCAAATTCAGTTGCTAGTCTTAAACATTCAAGTCTAACTTCTGTGTCTGTTATTATTTCGCCTGGCTCAAATTTTTCATTAGCCATTTAACATCTCTCTCAATTTCAATACTTCTTGAACTGCCTTTTGATGATTTGGATGCGTTTTGCTCCAATAAGCAGATCCTTCTTGAGTTAGTTCGTTAATTTCTTTTTCGATGTCTTTAGCTGTCATATATTCAGATCCATCGCCTTTGATGATTTCATCTTCAGATAATTTGTCAGCTAGTTCAGAAAAAGCTTTAATGACTTTAATATTGTCTCCAAGTCTTGATCCATCTTTAAGATAAGTATTTTCTAAAAACTCTGATCCTAAAGAATTAACTGCAAGCTTTTTAGCCTGGTCAAGTCTCTTATTAAATTGAGGTCCAAACTCTTTTTTAAGTTCAGTCTCTGTAACAAGTTGAGCTTGAGCAGCAGCTTCTTCTTGAGATGCAGCATTATTGCTATTCATCTCATTATAAAATTTAATTAAGCTTTCAGCTTGTCTAGGAAGTAATCCTAACTTGTGAGCTTCTTTATTAAATTCTTGAACTTGGTTTTGATCCAATTCCACATCCTTGAGATTATATTTGTAATCTTCTGGAGTTTCTGGAGCACCCAGTCTTTTAAATACTTCATGCCAATCCTCATCGGTTGAATGTTTATTTGGAACTGGAATTTTGTCAGCTCCAACTAACTTTTGTGCATGGAGATAACTTTTTACAAAATCTTCCATGTTATTAAAATTGTCCAAAGATTTTTCTTCTTTGAAACCTTCAGGAATTAAATCTTTAAAATTTGTTTCCTGGTTTTCTGCAACTTCAGTTGTTACAGTTTCATTCTGAACAACTTCTGTCGATTGTTCAGATTGCTCTAAAGGAGCAGTTGTCTGATTTTCCATATATACCTATTGGTTATTTTGATTTTAGAATTGCTTTGATAAAAAGGAGCATTGATCTTTGTCCTTCTAAAAAAGCGGTCTCATGACTGTTATCTTTTGAGAAAGTAGTCGTACTCTCATGACATCTTATTGAGATGTCCTCTAAAACTCTTTTGCCTTGATCTGATCCAAAAACTGTTTTGTAATCTTCTCGGAGCTGTTTAATTTTTTTTTCTAATTCTTTATTGTGATCCATCTTGAACTACTTTTGCTAATGGTGCTGCATTTTTAGCCATTTCAGTTTCAGCCATTTGTTGTTGCATTTCCATTTGTTGAGCTTGTTGTTCGGCTCTTTCAGTTCTAATTTCTTCTACTTCAGCATCTGATTTAATAACTTTTGCTGGTAATCCTAAAATATCAATTATGTTCTTAACCAATCCATTCTCATCTATGTAATCCATAACTGGCATTGTTTGAGCAAGTGATCCAAAGATTTCTAATCCTCTCATTAAAGATTGTAGTTCTTGTCCTCTTTGAGCTAATGCCATTGGAGATACAAATTCTATTTTTAATTCTTGTTGCATAAGAATATCTGGAGACTGCATAAACAATCCATTTCTTAAAAGAATATTAAATACTCTAGTTATTAATGGAGATAGTAATTCAGATTGTAATCTACCTAATACTGGACCAAGTATTCTCATCTTCTCTTCTTGTCTTTGAATTACTTCAGTCGCTGTCATGTTTCTATTTTCAGTTACAACTAACTGATCGATATGAAACATCTTATTGATAGCATCTCTTCTTTGATTTTCGTTATTAATAGTAATTGTATTATTAGCATTAATATTTAATGGCTCAATTCGATCTCTTGATCCACTTCTATAATAATTAATAGAGCCTGGAGACATTCTAATAGGAGCTAACATACCATCATCTGGAATGAGTAGAGGAGGATCGATTTGTTTTGCGGCAGCCTTTAAACTATTTTCTACCATCTTATTTAAAACTTTTACATCTGCCAAAGCATTCATTCCAGGACTTCTTCCATACTGTTCAGTAGAAGCTTTTAAGTATCTTGGAATGACATAAGGATTTTCTAAAAAACCACCTAATGAAATTATATGACCACTACCATATTCAAAATAAATACTTTGAAATGGCATATTCTTTTTATCTTTTTTATTAGGATCAAAATCTAATCTTGGTCTAACAACATGAACTAAATCTATATCATCAAATGGATTTTTGTTTGCTGTGTTTTGAACTTCTCTTGATACATTTTCAAATCCAAATTTAGATATAACAGCTTGAGCTGGCATCTTAAATCTTCTGTATAGTGTATCGACAAAACCTTTTTTGTTTTCCTGGATATAAACTTCTTTAATGTGTCTTGCAGAAAAATTCAATACATCTTCTTGATCTTCTTCAATCATTAAACATGATGTGCCAAAGGCAATCAGATCATGATAACATTCAAATATTTCTTGTTGAAAGTTTGATTTAGAAATTACATCGTACATTCTTTGTGTACTATCTTCTAACCACTCTTTCGCTTCATCACTTTCGTTTAATTGAGTTTCTTTAAATCTTAATGAAAACCATCTATTCGCAGATGAAGTTAACATCCCATGCAGAGATGCAGCCAAAAGTTCAAGAGCATGTATAGCCGTTGCATCAAATATTTGTGTATGTCGTTTATCGCCTCTTGCTCGTTCTTTTGTGATCTCTGCTTTTCTAGGTAACATAAGATCTGCTACTTCTTGCCAATGGCTTTCAAAGTTAGATCTTTTTTCCATTAACCTAGATAGGTTGTCTTTGAGCTGTTTAGCCAAAGTTTTAAATTCTTGTGATTGCATTATCTTTTCTTTTTTCTTTTAGCTTTATTCTTTTTGCTATTTGGAAAACCAGCTTTCATATTTTTGTAAGCTTTAGCTGATATAGTTGATTTCTTTTTAGATCTTGAAGTACCAGCCTTTTTTCTTTTATTTATATTTCTGTATAAGCTCATAATTAACCTCCTAATAAAGTCTTTTTACTTAATGTTGCTTTAGATGTGTCGCCAGTAACTGAAGTTAAAACTGTTTTAGTTTTTCTTCCTCTTTTTCTTTTTAAGAGTAATTCATCATCAGTCATCTCAATATCTGTTGGTGCTGTCTTGTCAGCTGTAATTAAATCAGACTTCACTTCAGAGTTATCCATTTGTGAAGCTACTTTTGGTTGTTCAATAGATTTTTGATTTGGTTGATTATTGTTATCATTATCTCTACCAGTTCTTAAATCTTTTGGAGCTTTGTAATCAATTTTTTCTTTAGCCTCATCTGCACCATAAACATCCCCAGATTTACTTTTTCTATTTCTTTTTGGATCAAAACTTTTAGTAATAGCTTTAAGTATTTTAATTGGTGCTGGTGTTAATACATCAACAATCTTTTTTTTTCTCTGTGAAGCTTTTAATTGATCTGCATAAGTTCCACCGCCTCCGCTATCATCTGATCTATTACTTGAAGGTCCACCCATATTTATTTACCGAATGTTAATGTTGATTTTGTATCTTTAGTTTCTTTTTGTTTATTAATTTCTTTAACTTCTTTTTCTGGATTTATATCTTCTAAAATTAAAATCTCTGGAATGTCTAAAGCTTCTTCTGCTTTTTTTTTATTCTTCTGAAAAAATTTAGTTATTGTTGCAAACATCTATCCACCTAATAAAGTTTTCTTATCGATGTTATCATCTTCAATTTCATTCAATCCAGTTCCAGTAAGGATAGTAGATCTTCTGCCTTTTCTTCTTTTTTCAGCATCTAACATCTCTTGTTTTGCAGCAGCATCTCTTTCCTCATCTTCGTAATTAGGAGCTTCTTCTGGCTCTGGCATAACGATTGGAGGAGGAGCTGGAATTTTTGGTTTAAATATTGATCCCATATTAAAGTACCTTGTAATTAGTTTCAGCAGTTTGCTGTCGTTTGTTTTGGTTAAATTTATTTTCTTGTATTCCAGTCGCAAGAGTTCGTAAGCTATCACAAAAATGTGAGCTCCAATCATGGACTGGTTTTATTTTGTAAGTTCTTTCTTTGTCAGAAAACTTACGATGATAATGCCTTAAAGCATTTATTAATTTTGAGCAGTTATCGACATCGATTAGACATCTTGGTAACAACATCTTTACTGCATGGATCCCATCTTCAATAGGCATTCTTGCAGCAATTTTAAAACGCAATCCCATTTGATAAGCAACTTCTCTTCTGGTTTTACCAGTTGTAAAATCATGTTGCTCTAAATCATGAGGTCCATAGTTTTGACCGATTACATAATCTTTTTCTTTTATAACTGTTGCATAGTGAGGCAGAGCCTCATTGTTATTTTCATAGCAATCAACAATATGGATCATGTGTCCAATTTGCTGAAAAAATATTAAGCTTGTTGCATCATTATAACCAAGATCCCAGGCTACATTAACTGGATAGCTTGGATCTACTGGCACTCTAGTTATCTGCTTTTTGTCCTCCAAAGAGGCAATAGCTTCGCCATAAATAGAGCCTTGAATATTGCCGATAAAAGAACATTCAAATTCTTGTTCGTATTTCTGTGGACCCATAACAGCTAAAGCTGCTGCTAATTCATCCTGGTCAACAATCTTTGTATCAGATGCTTTTGCTATATGCAGAAACCAATTCGGATCTCCTTGAGCCTTTTGGTAATAATCATAAAACAGATTTGCCATACCTTTAGGAGTTCCTACTAGACACATAAAACCTTTCCTATCAGAAAGAGCTGGAGTTATAACTTCGTTAATAAGCTCTGAATTAATTTGTGCAGTCTCATCAATAATACATCCATCTAAATATATTCCTCTCAAGCTATCTGGATTTTCAGATGACAACAGAGTAATCCTAGCACCATTTATAAAATCAGCTCTTAACTCTGTTTGGTTATATTTCATACCAGGTATATTTTTTGTAAAATGTACTAGGTAGTCGTAAGCTATCTTTTTTGCCTGGCTATAAGTCGGAGCTATATAGGCATATCTTGGTTGATGATTTTTACTTGTCATCGCTGCTTTGATTAAATGATTAATACACAAAACAGTTTTGCCAAACCTCCTGTGGCAACAGAGCAAGCTATAACGAAACTTATCTAATTGCTCATGAATATAAGCTTGAGCCTTTCTTGGAGTATAAGGAATTGTAACTTGCATTAGTGAAAAGTCGGAACACTCTCTGAATGCCAATACCTCATCTTTATTCTTGCAAATACAAAGTCAGCAAATTCTATAATATCTTTTTGATCTTCAAAGCCATCAAAGCTAACTACTAATTCATTATTGTAAGTAGTGAAGCTGTAAGCAGATATGTTTTTATATTTATCTTTAATCTTTTTGGTCATGTGTTTGTGTGCGTTTGTTCTACCGATGATTATATGTATTAAATACGCAGTACCATTTTTGTGGTGTGGTCTATTTCTGCGGAAACTAAAAAGCTTTTCCTGGAGAAATCATTAATAATTGATGGACAATCAATTACTCTAGCAAGTAATCACTAAATAAATTTAAGCAGCGGTGCAGTATTGGTGCAAGATACTATTAATATCCAAACCTCATGACGCAAGAGCTAACTTTGTTTGTCCTTTATAATACCGACCTCTACATCATTCGGAGTTACATCAACAACATCCTTATCATTAGTATTCCACTTGATCTCAATCGTTGTATCAGTCTTAACTTCTTGTCTGTCTCCATAGACTGGAATTAGTTTAGAAGCTAACCACTTGGCTAATCCTACCTTCTCTCTAACAATCATTATGTTTCGATTGTCAGCATGTTCCAACTCATCCATTGCATTTTCTATATAAGTTTGTGCTCCAATACGACGAGCTTCGTTTATTCTTTCAAGAAAGGATTTGTTGTTTGTAATCTCTTTATAAATTCTGGTTAAGCTTGGCATATCCTTTTGTCTTGCAAGTCTAGCAAGAGGAATGCCATTCATTAATTCTGTACAAATCTTATTCGTTAATTTGTCGTTTATTACTAGCTCTTTGGTCATTATATTTAATAATATTATTGGCAGATCTTGCTTTGCCTTCTTTAGTCTTTGGTCCAGTAGAATAACCACCATGCACTTTGCATCGTATTCTACCATTCTTCATTACTATTCCAGGAGCTCTACAAGGTCTCTTTCCTTGTTTCGTCAATGTTTCACAAGGCAGTTTGAATTTCATTGTTACTAATTATTGATTGAAAAAAAAAGAGAAAAAAAAATAGTTCCAACAGCTTCTATTATTCTGTTTGAAAGCAGTTACTATTATTTTACAGCTCCAGGATAACTATTCAATTATTATTTTATGATTTATTATCCTATGTGATTTATTTTATAAAAAATGTTTGAGGATAAGTTAATTAACTAAACTTTTTGATTAGTATGTCAACACTTTGAGTAATAATTTTATTTGATAGCTTATCCAATACTCTATCATACATTCTCTTTACACTTGTTCTGTTGATACCAAAATACTTTCCAATCACAGTCCATTTATTTCTGTTAGCTCTCATCCAAGAAATCTTTCTCATCAATACTGGATCCTTATCTATATCTGTATCAATCATTAAAAGTAAATCTATTGCTGTATCATAATTTTGCATTTGTTTTGGAGTACCTCTTAATTTTAATTTAGGCTCTGCATGATAACCCCAGTCTTTTTTATCATAATAAGTCTCAAGCATTTGATACATACTAGGACATCTTTTATTATTTGGTGCTCTTATAAATCTTTCTGCGATAGCAGCATCTGCAAGAATATTAATTATATTAGTTCTTACAAAAAGATATTGATTTATCTCATGGTCTATTTTTGATGACATCTTTTAATATCCAACCATATTTTAATTGTTTAGGATTAATTTTTTTAAGTTCTTCTATTGGCAAACTTTTTAATTTATCTTGAAGTTCGTATCGGTCCAATTTTGGATAAATAAGATTTATTTTTATTTCTTGTTCTTGTTTGTCTTTCTGTTTTAAATAACCATTTATTGCTTTAAAACCTTTGTAAGGATTATTCTGTTTGAAACCTATTTGTTCTAAAAATTTCTTATGGCTTGGCATAGAGTAGGTGGTATATTTTTCTTTTGTGATATTTATTAATGGCAAATCGTTGACTTTAATTTGGCAAAACTTAATTAATATTTCTTCAACTTCTTTTGTTTGTAATTGAAATAATCCAGCAATATCTACAAGTCGAACATAAGCTGTATGCTTTTGAACATTATAATTTTTACAAAGATAATTATAAATTTTAAATTCCTGGACAGTTAATGGTGCTGTTAGAATATTAGGATCTGATAGATAAAAGTTTGACATAGTTATTCCTCCTGGTGAAGTTTTTGTTGTGTTCGTTATTTGCAGTAACTCTTTTGAGTAGGTAGTCTTTTGATTGGCAAACCTTGATGTGTTCCTGGACCTTAAATTCCAAATACTGTAACCACTTATCTAAATTGATATGTTGTAGATCTCCTTTAGTTGGAGCAATCCTTCGAACAGAGAGGCTCTCTAAAGGACCATTATCTGCTCTGCCTTCAGTTGTGTAATAGAGCTCAAAAAAAGGTATTTGTAGAGCTGTTGAAATTTCTAAATAGATCCGCTTTGTATAAAAAGGCTTTGTTTTATACTGATTATTGGCATTAAAGATTAAATCCGCTAAAAATAAGGCTTTTCCACATGCTGGACATTGTGAAATCTTATCAATATCACTATATGCAATGCCGTCATGTTGGTTTCTATGCCATATTGAGTATGGTGTCTTTAAAACTCCTGGATATTGCTCATTTCTAGCCATAAAACCTCATTAATTTGTCCAGATAGATAGTCAACACTAAAATGCAAATTATGGACAATTACCTATATTATTACTTGCAATCTTATAATCAAAGATTATATAACTAGGCATGGTTGTAAGCGATAAAGCTAAAAATATAGATCCAAATAATTTTGTCATAAAATGGTTTGAATACAAATCTACTGGAATTGAAGAGTTTGAAATTGGAAGAGGCATTAAAAAATTTACTGGTCAAATAGATTTTTCATTTAGATCAGTTACAGATCCAAAAAAATCACTACTTTCACAAAGTGAAAATATTGCCAACTTATGTATAGGATCAGCATCATATAAATATGGAAAAGATAAAGAGCCAATAACACTTATTGCTTATGGTCCACCAGCTAGAGTTTTAGATGCAATTTTAGCAAATACAGATGATAATTATCATCAAGATATTATTGACTGGCATTCAATGTCAAAATTAAAATTTATTGAAAATCAAGAAACTGAAGTGATGAGTAAATTAATATCTAAAGAAGAAATGCTAAAAAAGAAAATTGATAAAATTCAAAAAGATTTAGAAGAAGAGTTACAAAAAAAAATAAAAGAAGTAGAAGATACACAAGCTGAAATTCCAAAATTTTTACAAGATGAAATAAAACAAAATCCATTTGCTTTTAAATCAGCAGCAACAAAAGATGTAATTGATGAAGGAGTTTATAAATATTTAACTCCAGCAGAAATACTTACTCAAAGAATTGCTCAAACAAACACATCAATTCCACAATTAAGCAAAGCTTTAGGATTTGATATTTCAACAGTTTATCATCATGTAAGAGGTACTAGAGATGTTGATAGAAAAGCTGCATTAAGATATGCACATTATTTTAATTGTGATCCAGCAGATATTTTATTTCCACCGATTAAAATTTCTTTAACTGGAAGATCTGATTTAATTAAAAAAGATGGTCAAGTAGATATTGATTATACAAAATCAGAAAATGTTTTATGTCCAAGAGATTTTTATTCTAAAGCTAGAGAAATAAAAGCTATTAAAATTACATCGCCAAGTTCAGTTTATAACGATCATATAGCATACTATTATTACTCAAATAAAAAAGAAACTGATTGTGAAAACAAAGTTTGTTTTATTGGTGTTAAAGAAAAAGGTTTTATGGATGAGCCTTATACAAATTATTACATTGGCATATATGAAAATTTTAGAGGTCAAACAAAAATTTTAAATGCTGATCCTTATAGAAATAAAGAAACTATTTTAGATAATCCAGAAATAGAATTTATTACACCAATTATTGCTTTTGTTGCTGTTGATAAAGTTAAGTTTGCTCCAATAGTTGATGTTAAATTTAAAGAGATTAACGAAAACGAAGAGCTACAAAAATTAGAAAAAAAATTAGAAATTGCTGAACAGCATTGGTGGATTGAAAATCAAAAACTTTCTGGAAAAAATATTACAACAAGAGGTAAAAGCAAATCTTTAGAAAAAATGTATAAAGATTTAAGAGAATTAAGATTAAAAGTTGACCAATATAGAAGAAAAATTACTGAAAAATCTTTTGAAAGTAACGATAAAGATACAGATAAAAAAATGAAAAAAATGTTTGATTATATAAAAGACGATTTTTACGCACCAAAAAGAGCATGAAGAAAAGAAAAGTAAAATCAGATAAATTTCCAAAATACGACACAAGTTATGGACCAATAAAATGGATGAACCAACATGACGTTTATATAAAATATAAAAATGATGGAATGACTAAAGAATTTCTTGCTTATAATAGATCTAATCAATTCAGAAATAGAAAAACAATTACCGAAGATGATATTTTAAAAGTTAAAAGAACTGGTCTTTGTGGTTGTTTATATAGAAACGATACTACTGATAAATTTGTTAAATCAGTATTTGGTGCAGATAATATAATTGAATTTGAGAACAAAACTCCCAACACTACCAACACTCACAACAAAAAGAACACTTCCGACAAAATTGGACAAAAGTCATAAGATTGACTTGTAGTATTATGTTTAGAGACTATATCAGTTTCTATGATAATAAAATCAAATCCAACAAAAGACTTACCAGTTTCTGATCCTTTACAAGACGCATTACAAAAAACACTTCCTCTCTTTGCACAGAAATTAAAAATCAATCATTACTCCCCAACACAATTTGCTATTCCAGATGCAGCTTGGTTATTCAAGTATGTATTTATGGACCAGAAGATGAGAAGAGAATTACTTCCATCTAACGCAGCTATGGAAGCTGGTAAAATTGTTGGAGAAGTTCTTCAAAGAATTTACGCAGATACAATTTATAAATTACATCCAACATTAAAAAAAGTTCAACCATTTACAAATGAAAAAATTACTAAAGATGCAGCTCTCCAGGAAGAGATAGAAAAATTAAAAGAATATATTCCTAATGATGAGAAGGATAGCGACAAGAAGCAAAAATATTTAGAAGAAATTCCAGAAGTAATTAATAATGCTTTATCTGGATTAAAAGAACTAGCGGTAGCAAGTCCTGTAACTTGCGAAAGACAAATATCAATCGATCAACTGGAAGGTTTTTCTTCTCCGTTGTTACCAACAGTTGGTAGAATTGATTTTGATTTTGGTATCAATAGTCATGAGTTCGGTACATCTCTCACAGAGCCTAATCCGACATCCCAAGCGGATGCCTTTCCTCATAAGATTATTGAGCTAAAAACCAAGTGGAGCCGATTAGGTAAAGTTAAAAAGGATGGATCACGTAGTTTTCTTGTTTCCTCCGTACCAGCTACCGCTAGTTTCAATCATTGTTGCCAAGTCGCAACTTATGCAGCAAATTTTAATTTTAAAGTTCCAGCATATTTACTTTATGCAACTAAATCTGGTTACACTATTTTTGATAGCACCAACTGTCATCATTTAACAGTTGATGGAATGAAAAAGAATTTACAAATAATGTTCAATACTTTTAGAAGAAGAGAACAGATCTTAACTTTGTATCAAGATTTCACTAGAGAAGAAATTATTGAAGGTGCAGCATCTTTGATGGATATGAATTTAGATCATCCTTTTGCCTGGAATGGCATGCCTTCAGAATTATTAAAAGAAGCTAAATCTTTATGGAAGTTATCATGAAGCTAAACGATTTTTATATCCAAAAAAAATTGGATCAACACAAGCAACAAATAAAGAGAAGAATTTTATCGGCTCTCTTTATTTTAATCGTAGGAGGAATAACTATATGGCTGATATAAAAGATAAGCTAGTCCAGGCTGTTAATGAATTTAAAAAATCATTAGATGGACAAACAATCCCAATACATGGCAAGTCCTATGCGACTGTTTCTTTAAGAGTAGCTGTTGCAAGAAGAGTTCTAGGAACTGCATTAGATATTGTAACAAAGATAGTAAGTATCGATGTGAATACAGTAGTGATGTCATCGGATATTTATATTGATGGTGTTCATGTTTCTACTGGTCATGCTGAAGAAAAAAGAGCAGCATCAAAAATAAATCAAACTTCCGCTTTAGAGAATTGCGAAACCTCTGCTACTGGTAGAGCTCTTGCATTCCTAGGTTTTATTAGCGATGGTATAGCTAGTGCCGAAGAAGTTTCCGCTGCAATAGTGCAGCAAGACAAAAAGATCCAAACAGCTTTAAAAGAATTAGAAGCTGTGTCTCACAAAGGATCTTATCAAGAATGGTTGTCTAAAAATAAAGCAATGTTAGGAGATCTGAAGATTAAAAATCCGATTGCCTACACCACCTTTATGGAAGATTTCCAAGTACACAAAACCAATCTGCAAACCAAAGGAGTTATTTAATGTCAGATGATTTTAATACAGAAGCTAAAAAAGACAGACCAGATCTTGGAGCTGCCTTTTTAGCAACAAATAAAAAATCTCCACAGTCATACGATATGTCAGGAACAATCGTTGTTGATGGAGTTAAGCATCGTTTCGGAGCTTACAAACAAAAAGCTAGCGGCAAAGGCAAGATGGCTGAAGGTACAGAATTTTATACCTTTTATAGAGTTGAACTTGCCGATGAAGCTAATGGTGGTGGAGCTGCTGATACAAGCTTCAACCCAAGTGAGTTGGAGGCTTAAAGATGGACCCAGATAAATTTAAGAGTGTTGCCATCAATATAAAAACTTATCAGTTACTTGAAGAGCTTTCTCAAAAAAGATTTGAGCTACCGATAAGTATGTCAAAGACTGTTGAGTTTTATGTTCAAAGAGGTCATGAGGATTTTAAAGGTAAGGATGCCAAGAAAAAAACTTCATAACCGCCTGGAGGAACTGGAAAGTTCCAGACAAGATCAATATGGCTCCTTTGAGGAAAATATGCAGAAGATCGCATCCTCTTGGAGCTTATTGCTTGACAAACATTTAATCGCACCAATCGAAGGATGGCAAGTTCCATTACTTTATGCACAAGCAAAATTAATCAGAGCCACACATAAATTCAAAGAAGATAGTTACGATGATGCTTTGGCATACATCGTTCAAGCACATGACATGCACAAAGAAAAATCAGAAGAGATCGATACCGATGAATTACTTGGTATGGAAGCTAAACCAAGAACTAAATGGTAGATCGACTTTTGAAAAAGATGACAAATTTCAGATTGAATACAAGGAATATTTAAAAAATGAATTACGAAAAAAAGATCCTCAATAATGTAATCCAGTTTCCAGGAACTAATAATCCTAAATTGGATGAAAGAGAAAAAGAAGTTGCAAGACTATTACATAGTGCAGCTTATAAAATGAGCTTAAATGACTGGGATAAGCATCCAATCACACACAAAGAATTATCAGCATTATCAAATTATGGCGAAGCAATAGAGCATCCCCCAATCGTAGCAAGCAGACTTATTTCTGTTCTTGCAACATCATTAATCAGAAACTCTATGGAGGATTTAATATGAGTAGAAAAAAAAGAGAAAGTTATATCTCTTACGATCAAGAGACATTTCTTAATACAAAGACTGGTCCATATCAGAGACTAGATAATACCGCTTGGTATTTAAAAAAGAAAAATACTAATGATGGAGAAGTAGGTTATTTCCTAAATCTTCATACAAAGTTCCAACAGATGCCTAACGCATGTTTTGCAGCAACAGCTGAAAGAACACCAGAGCTAAATGTTCCAGCAATTAAAACGCAAATAAAACAATTTATGGAGGTCCATAGTGAAAGTAATTAGAGACCAGAAATTTATAACTTTTTGTGAAATGCTTGGATCTAATATGAGATTTTGCAGACTTCAATTAGGAATGCCGCAAAAATCATTGGCATATTATTTAGGAGTAAGTCATCAAAATGTTCAAAAGTATGAAGCTGGAGACATCATTCCATCTGCATATAGATTAAAACATATTGCAGATTTCTATAAAGTTAAAACAGATGATCTAGTAGATCCAACTTTTATTCATAGATCTACAAAATCGAATGAAGTTTTAGATGCTGCACCAGGATTTGATGCAAGTAAGTATGAAGATTTTGAGGATGAATATCCAGCTCCATTAAGTCAATTAGAACATGATCCTAAAATGAGAGCTACTTACGATGCAATATTGGAGGATGAATAATGTCAATTTATAAATCAGACCAGTTCCATATTGATATTGAAGAGCAAGATTATCCAGATGCTGATTGTAAATTTATGATTAGTTTATGGCATACTCCAAAAGATCTTGAGAGCAGAGAGCTTATTGCAATAGGCTTATCAGATAACATGCCTAAAGTTCAGAGCACCAGGAACAAAGGCAATGTTGTTGAAAGTGTAACCAAACCACACAATTTAGAAATGCCAAATGTCAAAAATAATTAAAACTATAACTGGAGAAGCGGCTTTTGTTTTGGAAGAAACTTTTGATAGTGAAGATAAAGCTACTGAAGGAACAGAGCCTCTCTCCCAGGAGGTCAAAGATATGGAAGTAAAAATTAATAATACCAAGTGGAGAAAAAATGAGTAACGCACCAGTAGATTTAGATTACGATAGTAAAGTTCAAAGATTAAAAAGAAGATACCAAGGATTGAGTAGAGTAGCAGCATCAATAAATGATCTTTATAT